>PAYP01000083.1 GCA_002714785.1 Candidatus Poribacteria bacterium
TTGTGAAGAGATTGATATGCATTTTATTATTAGTTATTTGTTATAGTACATACATATCAAATACTGAAACTCGACTATACCCACATTCAGTAACAAACTAGCGACAGATCACATTTGGTACACTATGGATGACTTTTGTTGGGTTAGCCGTCGTAGCTGTGGGAACTGTCGTCGAAAAAACACTCAATGACCATTTTTTCAACGACAAAATTAAGAAATTGTCTTTCGTAAGTTATAGTCTTGGCTACTTGGTAGCAACACGTCTCTGCATTCGAGGTATTAAATTTGGTTATGGAATTGAGGATGATAAAGATTACAAATGTTCGAGGGACGAAACCCACCAATCTGTTGGGTAGGTATACCCATTACATCGCTGGGCATGATGGCTGGATCAGTAGGAATTTTGGGAATTGCTATTCCTGTGGTCTGCTTGATACTTCCTTCTATTTTGGTCGCATGTAACAAAATCCTGACGAAAAGACCGATTGAAGCAGAGATTAGCATTTTGAGAGTTACGTTTTGAAAAAATGGTAATAAAGAGCATGCATCTTCAGGAACTTACTTCTGTCAAATTGAAGCTGTAGATTATACAGAAACATGGAAGATGGTGATATCGAAGTAGTTGGTCTTCACGATCCTATAAATTCAATCAACCTTTCAGTCTCAGAAGTGGTGATTAAGCCAGCACTCCCAATCCTTGACTTGACATTTGAATACCTGATGGTGAGACATACGCAGAACTAATGAAATTTATTGCTAACCTACCGATGGCTCTAGAGGCCCTTAATCGGAACAAGTTCCGATCCTTGCTGACGACATTAGGAATTGTGATTGGAATTGGTGCCGTTGTTTTCACCGTCTCCCTCGGTGGAAGCATTAGCACTTTCGTCTCCCATGAACTGGACCGTTTCGTTGGCGCAACCATATTTACAATAGAGCGACCTAACCACGTTCAGCATGAATCGGGCAATTACTGGATGGAAAACCCATTCCAGGGTAACTTATGGTTGGATGAGATGGATGCAATTGTGCAAAATTGCCCTTCGATTAAGAATGCGTCCGGTCTGTTATTTTCATTTGGCGTAAGGATATCTCACCAGGGAAGGTCTCGTGGTGGAGGTATTCTCGGAACAACTCCCTCATTGCGTCAAGTCTGGAATTGGGAACTAGTATCTGGGCGATTTATTAACCCCGATGATATGAATCAGGCCACGAGAGTCTGTGTCTTGGGCAAAGATGCAAGTCGCCACCTGTTTGGTAATTCGAATCCAATTGGGAAAGAGGTCCAATTTTCATTTAAAGACGCAGAAACAGCAGAATGGTTAGGAGCAGCTTCTGCCCCCTTACAAATACGGTTTACAGTGGTTGGTGTACTAGAAGAGAAAGGTACTGCTTATACCAAGCAGATGGGTTGGTTAGTTGATGAACTTGTTTTAATTCCAGCAACGACATTAGCCGTTTATTTTGGTAAAAGATTCTTTCAGAATTTAACGCTGATGGCACATGCTCATGAGATCAGCCAAGTACCACAAGCGGAAGCGGAAGCCGAACTTATGTTACGGCGACTGTTTGGCGACAAAAACTTGCGCTATTTCGAAGTTCATAGTGCTGTACGGGAGCAGGATAAAATAGATACGGTCAGCCAGATCATTCAACTAGTGTTGGGTTTTGCCGCCAGTATTTCTCTATTTGTCGGTGGTGTTGGCACCATGAACATCATGCTGGTTTCAGTCACCCAGAGAACGCCTGAGTTTGGGTTGCGCAAAGCTGTCGGTGCTACATCAAACGACATCCGATTTCAGTTATTACTGGAATCGATATCTCTGTGTATTATTGGTGGCATTATAGGCACGATGTTGGCTGGTTTAATTTCTTTGGCCTCCAGCTGGGCTATCAGTGTTTTTATAGTCAAGGACGGCTCTTGGCCCTTTGCCATCTCTTTTCAGTCGGCACTAGTTGCCTTCCTAGTCTCTACCATTGTTGGACTCTGTTCTGGTCTCTATCCAGCGCATCAAGCCGCATGTTTGCAACCTACCGAGGCCATGCGGTTTGAATAAAAAAGGCATGATTAATGTTAGGTGAGAACATCCTGATCTGTTGGCGGATTTTAAGCGCAAATAAATTTCGTACCTTCCTAACAGTTTTGGGTGTGACGGCTGGTGTGGCTGGCGTAGTATTAATTATGTCTCTAGCTGCCGGAGGCAAACAATTGCTAGATGTTGAAATGAATCAAGCTGGTAGTACGTTTGACCTCCGTTGGTCGGAATGGATTCAAGATGCCGAGAGTGGTAAATGGCGCAAGAACACCAGTAATAAATACTTCACTACTGCGGACATGGACTTTATCCAAAATCGGTGCCCATCAGTTAAAGCAGCTGTTCCGGCTGAACCTTGGGGGAATCAGAGCCTACGTGTCAACGGAAAGCAAAAATATGCTCAGATTAGGTTATCTTCAGCTGAAACGGGTTTGGTGCAAAACTTATCCACACAATATGGTCGATTTTTATCCAATACTGATGTAAATTTCCTGGATAAAGTTTGTGTCATCGGTAGCGAAATAATGAAAGACCTCTTTGGTGGATTCAATCCCATAGGTTGGGAACTAAAGATCTTCGGTAATCGTTATACCATTGTTGGTGTAATAGAAAAACAGGGCGGTGGTATGGGATTAAGTGGAAACCGGGATAATATTGTCTACATCCCTCACGCCACGGCAAAACAATATCACCAGAGCTCAAAACGATCAAAACGAATCGACGCTATTTTGGTGCAGGCTCAAACACCAGAACACTTGGATCAGGCTATCAAAGAGGTCAAAACGATTATCCGATTGCGATATGGAGAAGAACGATTTTATCAAATTTCGTCCGTTCAGGAACAGATCAATTTATTTAAAAAAGTTCTTAGTATCATCGAGTTATTTGTGCTGGCGATATCATCAATTGCACTCATTGTAGGTGGAATTGGTATTTTGAATATTATGATGGTTTCGGTATACGAACGTGTACCTGAGATTGGCTTGCGTAAGGCTTTGGGAGCCAAAGGCTATCAAATTCGGTTGCAGTTCCTTAGCGAAGCTGTCATGATCTGCCTTCTGGGTAGTGGATTAGGACTAATGATTGGGGCAAGTGCTGGTCGAGTGGCATCTTGGGGAGCTAGTTACTTAATGACAAGTAATGACGGAGATGATCAAGTCGGTAGCTGGGGAGGGCGTGAAATTTTAGATGGCAGATTAGATTTTGAATGGCCTGCGATAATTACTTTAGAGTCGATGCTGATCGCAGTGTTAGCAGGGATAATCGTCGGTGTTGTGTTTGGCTACTACCCTGCTAGTCAGGCGGCGGAAATGTCTCCCATTGAAGCCTTGCGGAATAAGTAATATTGTGTGATTTGAAGACCAAAAATGAAATATAGACTTAACGAATTACTACTAATTCGCGGTTAAGATTGTTTTATTGATACGCCAATAGGCTGGATAGATATGCTCGATAATATAGGTGGTACGAGCATGGACAATCAATAATAACTTTATATGGGTTTACATCGTCTTCTGTCTTTTTCCATCATTGCAGTATTACTTCCAATCCCAGTTGGATAAAGATTCTTAAATATTTTAAAATCCGAACAGCGCCTGATAATGACCTTATCCAACTTTATCTACCAACTTTGTACAGAAAAACTAATTAAATGGTTTTACAACTTTTAATACCATATAAATTTCTGCAATCACATTGTTGTATTGATCTGATAAAGAATGATTTCCATCACAGTCATCCTACCTACTCAAGACGTTCAATAGTCTAATTACAAGAAGGGCACTATAAGCCTGAACCCTTTCTATCAGTGTATGTGAAGCTTCTTTAGGTGCAGTCTTATTTTCTTGTAGCTCTTGTTTCAATAACTGTCTCAAAGTAGCTAATTCTACTGGTCCTGATTCTAACGAGTATTTGAGTTGCTGTGAACGATAACTCAATCGCCGTTTCTTGTTTTCTTTCCTTGCACAATTGTTTAGTCTATTTATACCCAAGTATACATCTTAACAACTTGTATTCATATTTCCTTGACAGTTTAAAGTTAAGTTTGAGACCAATATGGTACAGAGGGTTAGGGTTATATCTCTCTTAGAAAAATATTCACAAACGGTCGACTCACTGGATGAATCAACGATGAATGAGTGTTTCCATGATGATTTTAAATCCACTAATTATTCTCCGGGTGTAACGATTTCCAAATCCGAATTAATCAGTTGGGTGATGAGCGGAGATGTCAAAAGAGAAAAAGTTAGAACTCTATATGAAAATGAAGAAGTAGGGGTAGAACACTCATTTGTTACATTTAGTGATGGTAGTAAACAGGCAGTTCTAGGATTTTTCACATTTAAGGATGGAAAAATCTATACCGCAGAGACAGGGGCAACAGATATCTCAGATTAAGTACTGCCCAAATAAAATAAACTCCAATAAATTTTCCAAACGGGATTAGGTCATCCTATTGCGTGAGATTAATTTAGAAGCCAAGACTGCGCAAAAAATAGTCCGTGTTCGGGATAGTGGGACGGGTATCATTATCAGTTGGTACTCGTTCTTCTGTTCCTTGTTTCTTTTCAATTTATTGATCAAATTTTCTTAGCACATCATTGACATCAATATTTAACTCGGCCTATCCGCTAGGTAGACTACTTTTGTATTAGATGTCCTCACCTCTTTTTTTATACTGTTAGTTTTAAAATCTATCTCTTTGGGTACTTGGATAGGTGGGAAACTAGTAACTCTCAAGATCAAAGAATCTAGATATAAGAACAATCAAATAACATCGAAACAATTTTTTAATTACCTGCATTGATCGGGATATTTTCAAGTATTAAACAATTAAATATAAAACGGTAAATAACAAATAAAAGAGAAAACCTATGAAAAAAATCTGTGTCACTGGTGCAGCGGGCTTTGTAGCTATGGCGACTATAGCTGAACTCATTAAAGATGGTTATAAAGTAAAAGGTACATTGCGAAACACAAACCAATCCAGTCAAGTAAAGACTGACTTGGAAGAGCACCTCAATAAAACAATTGATATTGATTTTATAAAAGCTGATTTGACCCAAGACGAAGGTTGGGATGAGGCCGTCTCTGGTTGTGACGCCATAATGCATGTCGCTTCTCCATTTCCCGCGAAGGCACCTAAGAATTCCGACGATATTCTAATCCCTGCGATTGGAGGCACAACTAGAGTCTTAAATGCTGCAGCTCAGTCCGGTATTGACCGAGTTGTGATGACTTCATCTAATGCTGCAATATGGTTCGGAAATTTTAATGAAACTCACTATGACGAATCTACCTGGTCGAATATAAACCATAATGACATCGATGATTATACAAAAAGTAAAACACTGGCAGAGAAAAAGGCGTGGGAGCTTGCAGAGCAGAATCAACAAATTAAGTTGACATCGATCAATCCATCAGTTGTTTGGGGGCCAGGAATAGGCAATCATTTAAAATCGACCTCACTTGGTTTTTTTAAGATGATCATCAAAAAAGAAATGCCGGTCGTTCCCAACATGAAAATACCATTCGTGGACATTAGAGATGTTGCCAAGATGCATGTTTCTGCTTTAAAAGTCGATGATGCCGTAGGTAAACGTTTCTTAATTACCAATGAGCCAGCTTGGATGATAAATTTTTGCAATCAAGTACGAGATCTTGGCTATGAAGCCCCAAATAAAGTTGCACCAAATTTTATGATGAAACTAATTTCGTTAGTAGATTCGAGTATGAAGCCCACTATCCCAATGCTAGGCCATGATTATTTTTTGAATACCTATCAAGCCAGAGAGATTTTAGATTTTGATCCTATCCCAGTAGAGACTACGATTAGAGATACTGCTTCTTATCTGGAAAAATATTTGTAATAAGTCTAGTCCCTAATTTTTCAAGGTCTGTAATCAGACACATATTTGGTGTGTGGAGTGATGAAAGTTAGTTTTTACAGTGTATATATAGCGTAAGAATTCTACGAGATACTATTAGTTTAGTAAATAGGACAATCTATTGAGAAAAAGATTGCCCAAACCTCTTCTATGGGAGTCTAAACCAAAAAATATCAACCCAGTTTTGACCGTATAGAAAACGTCTGATAATGAAACCGATCAGACGTTTTTCGGTTAGCTATTTTTTCTATCGTTTCCTAAAAAAGTACATTAATCACAAATACATTCGGGAAGACGGTATTTCCTATACTTTGTTTACTTTTTTACCGATCATTTCCATTTCCTTAGTATCACCAAAATAAACACAAGTTCGTTGGACATTTTCCGAGATATACTCACGGATACGACTCTCTATCAGTCGGATCCCATAGAGATCGCTGTCAAAATCAACGCCATAAAACATGCGAAACAGAATATTGACCAAATGGCCGAGCGACGACCCAGTTCTTTCTGAACTCCAAAACCATATATGACAGGAGTCAACGGATAGAAAAACATATTCAAAATCCCCCACAAAATGCTACTACGAAAGCCGACTATCACACCCCAAATCCACGCGGAAGAGTTAAGCAACAAGACCGACAGTATCACAAGCCCCCAACGGAAGACCGTATTCTTTTTGATAAGGCGCCCAATTATTTCCCACCAGTCCAAACCAATTATTTTTCTCCAGTCCGGTGGCTTATTATTATCAAATAGAATATAACCTTCTGATTCTCCATCAAGCTGCCGACGTACCGACGCACGCCGCCTGGTCACAAAATACTTCAACGGTTGCTGTTCCAAATCGTTCGGCTTTTCGACCAGTACCGCGTCAAAGCCATCAGTTGCCCTACTACCATTGATCTTGACTAGTGGACGAACGAAGGCTCCGACTCTTTCAATCTGCTGGTACATCTTTTCTTCATCGAAGATGGTATTCAGATAGGTATCCAGATAATCATGATATGTTTGTCTATGACGCGGGATGTTCAATACGCGCTCAATTATTGTATGACCTTTCCCACCAGGATGATCGATGCTCATTTCCCGACACATCTCCGGCGTTCCATTCCATTCGGCCACGCCAAACGAACTATCCATGTCCCATGGGAAAAAATGAAACTTGTTCGATGCTGGATCAAGATAAATATAGTNGTTTTGGGAACCGCCAAGAAAACTGTCGAGGTTGGTAAGTAANACATTTACGGCTATAAACCTGAGGAACTGATCAANATCGAGATANTCCTCTACCTTTTCTTNAAAAGCATCATCCTNNGATTTATGTATTAACCTCGAGAATTCGATGACACGCTGTTTTTGTTCTTCTGTCGGCTTAGTTTTAGGGACAAATCCGATTTGGTACTCATCCCATTCCTCACCAAAATACCGGAATGCTCCAAAGGTGCTTGGCTTCATCAATAGTCCCTTCGCGGAGCTATAACGGTCCTTGAGGAACCGCTTGTCCACCTGCTCAATTATCGTGTAGAGCCCATGTGGTCGACGATCGATCTTGCCAGGGATAGTCAGGCTGACCTTCGCGTATCCGACCTGAGAGCAGTAGATCCCTGCCTCGCGAAACAACTCATAGGACAATGGCTCACGTATCAGGGATGCATTGTTGAGATTTATCTTGGTTAGGCCGTGGAACTCCAGTTCATCATCGTATTCGTTGAAATCGATCTTGAACGACAATCGCCTTGTCACATCATCTTCAACATACGCAAAGAATGTCCCGTTACCCTTGTAACGCAGGCCGACACCTTTAATCGTTTGGCCGTTGATCGTGAGGTTCGCTTGACCGTATTGATGATCGACACCTAAATATCCGGCTACCCCAGGCCTTGTCGATTTCTCACTACGAAAATGACCNCCGGTCCAGGCATCNACCATCACGCCTTTGATCGCTAAATCGAAGTCCATTTTCGTTCCCTTGGGTGGCTGTAACTTGGTCCATTCATCCTGTTCGATCCAAATATGGATATCTATGACGTTATCCAGACCAAAGAGCGACTTCGACTCTTCAGACGGTTTCTCCCCTTGGNCAAGCGCCAGGCCAATCGACATCAAAAAAACAATTATAAAGACCCAAGTTAATCGTTTCACAATTTGATGTAATAATATCTAATAATGTCTTTTATCGGACGTTAGTAATGCAGTAACAATCTCTCAGTCTTTTTAACTATCTTTTTCTTAGATTTAGACATCTTTTTTTTCAGTTCGAGATTTCAGGCACACTGCAAAAGGGTCTACCAACAAGAGAAGATAGTGCAACTTCGTGATGAGGAAAAAATGCAAGTAATGGACATGAACANCGAANTGCTACAGTAAAAGCTGAGTAAGTCCTCTTAATCTGTCGTGTTATCCACATCATACACCATATAAAAAGTGGTGTGTATAGAACGCTTACTACTACACAACCGCACCCAAAACCTATGATTATTTTCCAATTTTCTTTCCAAAAGCTATGGTATTTTCTTCTGAAGAACTAACTTCCACTTTCTTAAACCTATCAGCAGAATAAACGATAANATNGCTCCTTCTGTGCTAGNTTCCACCAAGTAATTTTTGTTTTTACCCCNTATACTGATCAACTTCAATTTTTACTTGCTGAGGATTTTGCTCTACGACCGTTCTTTTTATTTGTCCTTCGTTCTTCAAATAAACAATATCANTGTCCGTTGTGCTATCCAGTTCTATGTAGAGAATGCNATCATAACTAAGTAAGTTAGTCTAACTGAACAGATCAATTAACAAGNAAACCACGCACTTTCTCACGATCGTAACCTATAAATTCGGACTATTTTACTGATATTGTCCATCGGTCTATTTGCTTATGGGACTTCTAAAACCTTTTCGAACCTTCCACCTTGGCCCTCCTACACCAAAACAGCTAGATAGTAATTTGGAAAACAGAACTACCGCTTCTAGAAGTGTTTCCTTTTCTCAAGGAAGCATCCCCGCAATGAGGTTAGTTGCCTAGACAATAAAAAACCAATATCGGGTGGCCGGTCGTTATCATGTAATTGCAAGAACATAACAAAATCGAGACCAGTATGAGAATCATTTGCAGATTTTTCGGCGTATAGAAGCAGATCATCTACAAATTTGATTTTATCCTTATTCGAATTAGAACCGTATCAGAGACAAACATAAAAAAATGTCGAGAAGTAAGTTTAGATCGATTCAAGAGGCAAAAGGAACCAAATAAATCTTATAAACTACAAATTTCTATTCGCTAGATCGAGATGGTATCTGAACAGTAATAGTATTAGATAATCCAGTACCTTTGGGGCCGGACGTACTCGGGCATAGAGCATAAACACGATAACGGTATGTACTACCAGGAACAACTTGCTTGTCATGGGCAGTGGTAACATCAGCAGAAAATTGTCCTATATGATTATGGAATGGATGATTGCCTTTCCCATCTGCTCTTTGTAAGATATATGCTCCTTCATTAGTAGCGTTATCGGTCCATTTTAGGCTAACTGACGCGCGAGAGACTGATACAGAATGTAGATTACTTGGTGCATTTGCTGAAGGTGGTCCTGGTTTAGGNCCTCTTCGTTGATGAGAGGGTGGGCGAATGGGAACTAGCGGTGGTCGATTTCCTGGTTCATCCAATTGCTTACGAGCAGTTTTGTATCTCAAGCAAATAAAATCCTTAATCGATTGAACAATATAATTGTAACCTTGATCTTGTTTGTTGGTAGCCCGACGGTCTGGAAATGGATCCGTTTCTAAATCAGTTAAGATTTGCTCATACAGTATGTCGACTTGAGGTAGCAGCTTATCAGGATGAAAGTAATTTTCTAGGATCGTGTCAGCTATTTTTCGGTAACGAGCTAGAAGTTCTCGATTGTTGACAATTCGCTGGATTAGTGGAGAGGGTGAGCTACCGATTAATGGCCAGCCAGCATGCCAACCGTCAATTACTGGAATATAACCGAAGGCTTTGTCTGCAAACCCGACATCCAAATCCCAAGGAATATAATGCCAACGGTTACTCATGGGGGGNCNGTACAAATAATAATTATGTGGATTGGTACCTGTTAGTTGGTCAAAGGCCCCAGAAAACAACATGACAGCCATTGTCTTTAGAAAAGCATCCAGATCGATTATCGATTCTATAACTTGAGCAAAATCATTGTCGGTCGTCTCGTTGATCTTAGTTATCAAGTCAATGACATCCATAGCATTCTGCTGATTAGCCGCCTTCGATTTCGGCTCAAAAGCTATCGGATTGGCATCCGTCCCTACTGTTGGTGGCATGGGACCTAAATTAGCTGACCACAGACTTGATCGGTCAAATATATCAACTTTATATAAAGATCCACCATCAGCTAATTCATTTTTGATAAAGACTCTATCAATACGCTCAACATTGACGTATACCCCTTGGTATTTTCCATTCAAATATAGTTTACTATAGTTAGATCGAGAGGCTTTGACATCTAGCTGACGAAGAATTGACGTAATCAACCGTTCACTAAATAAGCTACCAAATTGAATTCCATTATCGAGTGATATTCGCTTCAATCCAAGAAAAGATTGTCCTTTTTCAAATTCATTAAACTTAATGAGGAAACCACGTTTATGCTTTTGATGCGGGTGTGATGAGCTATTACCTTTGTAGCGGACACCGACATTTTCAATAGTTTGACCGGCCCAGTGAAAGGTCGCTGGAACGTAAATTCGCCGAGGAAGTGCTGACTTCATTTTTTGTAACTGATGATCGGAGATTTGTAAGTCAATGATCTGAACCTGATTCGGATTATAAAAGATATTACTACTTGAGAGTACCTCAGCTGATGAACTGCCACTTGTTAGCCAAATACATAGTCCAACATTCCATAATATCAATTTCCATGGTCCAAACCTATTTCGATCTAATATCAAAAAAGACACACGTACTGCAGAGGTATTATTTTGCATAATGGTGAATAATTTCCTTATTGAGATGAAACTTAGCTAGGAAGNTNGATTTGTTGAATATGAAAATCAGATATTAATTGAATTAAAACGAGATTATTCTGAATAAATCGTTGAATAGAAAGCAGTTAAATGTGTCTTTTGCTATTCAGATTTTACTAACAGAGAAATGTATGCCTATTTNGCAAGTTGTCAAGATGTCGAATGGATTTAGTCTTCCACAGCACAGTTATNTCTAAAAAATAACAATATATCATATTACATATTTAAGGACAGTCTTGTTATCGGGAAAGATTACAAGAGTAAAACATTTTTNGTCGATAAAAAATCTTGGTGTGATGACTACCAAGAAGAGAATAAGTATGAAGGAAAAAGATCAAAGACTACTGAAATGTCAGCTTTGACCCCTTAAGTCCTGATGAGTATTATTTATAAAATTTTATATGTTTTTAATACTACTTTTTTGACATTAAAGGTCTTGATCGACGTAAATAACTTAAGCTCAATATTAAGATTGCAACAAACATAAGCTCCACCACTAAGAATCTTGGGTCTCCGTAGTGTCTATCCACACCACTGAATAGGTTATCCAATATTAACCATTCCAATTGGTGCAGCTGGAGTGATTTGAAACGATGAGTATAACGACCCATGAATCCTTCAGGAAATCCATCTAAAACTCCATCTACGAAGCGTAGAAGATAGTGATCCCAGAGATCATAGCTTGTGGATACTAGCATACCATAACCGTAGTGTATATCTANCCTCAGCCCCCAAGCAAGGATGATAATAGCGCCTAGCATCCAACCCCAAAATACAGAACGAGAAAATAAAGAACCCGAAGGGCTACAATCGTGGTAAGTAAAAATAGCNAAAGTATCGATAACCGCGTGGGATATAAACGCATAACCTAACCCTATTGATAACCACGTCCATTCAGGAAGGTTGTTTGACCATCTTAGTATACCGTTCTTACGCTTGATCGACATTTGTCCTAAATGAATACAAACCATACCAGATAGTAGGTGANCTGGAAGCATCATAGCAAAATTTTATTACTTTTTTTAATTATCTAATTATTATCAAAAATCGACCGAACAACACAAAATATATGAAAAATGTAGTGATACATACAGGTACAAAAGTTTCGGTGTCTGATTAAAATAGATGAAGACAAGGCCCCTTATTGTAATTGTTAAATTGACAAGTATCGAAATTAAACCATCGGGCTAGTTTAGTCAGGNTGTCATCAATTTAATTTCCGATTGTTCCTATACCAGGCGAAAAATCCAACACTATTGCTATACTTGTTGTTTACTGCCCAATTGCAACTGCCAAGCATATTTTAATGCGTTGTATGATATACAAAGCTATATTTTCTGGGTCAACTATCTCACATCCAATCAATCTCTATATTAGCAACAGCAAATTACGAGACACTTTCAGGTACATAGCAGTATATTAATTTATTTAATTCAAAGATTAAATTGAGAGCTAAGTTTGACGTAATCACTTCTTTGAATGAACGTATATTCTTCGGAACTTGAGGTGTNATTCCTGTATGATCGCCCTCAATTCAGGATTCTTTTGAGGCTCATGCACATCCTCGGTGCTGCTGAATTCTATTTCAACTAATAGATGGGGGGCCACATTCAAAGTTGTCATAGGGCCTGATTCTTGCGGCCTCTTTAGGGACTAATTTCAGTCCAATTTATTTGACCCACTCAAGGTNTTTTTCTTTTCCACCTAGAGGGGCGTTCACGAAATAAACCATTTTAATGGATTCAAATTTGTCTACTTCGTCCCGATTGAGATAACCATCGGCGTGAGCCGGTTTAGTACTTAACCAGAACCAAAATGAAAACAGGATAATAAAGTAACACCAATTACAATGTGAAAAGGTCTGTCCTTCCAAGGCATTACTAGTCTCTTTTGTTGATTTCTATGCACGCTCCGAACATGAAACTTTGGAGTTATTGAGATCAATACAACAAAATNAGAAGAGATATTATTTTCTGTTACATCCAGAGCGAGATTGTCTAATAACGAAATATAGAAGTTTAGTAAAAGAAAATTAGTCCAGACAAACAATTACCTAAAAAACGAGTCAGCACCATTATTGATAGCTGGTCAGCATGATTTAACACTCAATAAATAACCAAAATAAATTAGGCTATTTATTGAGTGTTTTAAGAGGTAATCGGCTACCGCTAACATTTACTAGGAACAAATATAACCGAGAAAATTACGAANCTACAATCATATCAATGAATAATGGTATTGGAAACGAAACAGAAGAGAAAACTAATTGAGTAGTACAATTGATTGAAGGACAACCAAAAAAGAAAGAACTACCTCCGAAACTCAAGCCTTCGTATCTTTTGCGCAATCTGAATGACCGTTTAGAAGGAAGTAAACCAAAAAGTAATATAGTGTCGCTTACTACAGAAGAAAGTTACCGTATTGAACTCTGTGGATATTCGCAAACTTACCATCAGTACTAGGAAAAAGTTCGGTTAAGATGCAGGGTTCAGGTTTCAACTGGTAACAAATTATAGGTAGTTTATCTAGTATCTTCGATACGTGTTCATCAATAGATTAATTTGATCCCCGGTTAGATCCGTTTTTGTAGATCCTCACTTTATCTATTACGCCGAAGAAGAAGCTACTGGCTGTCATTTGCCATGCATTAGCANTAATCTACAGATCCAAGAGCGGTTATTCTGACTGCCTTCTTTTTCTGGTTGGCCATTGATATAGATGCTTATTTTTCTTTTAGCAAAACTATCTGGGAAATGATACCAACCTCTTTGCGTCCAATCTACAGCTTTGGATTCAACAAGATGATTATCAGGATTGACTATAAAGTCTAAAAGACTTTATTTCTAAAGTCAAAAACGNAAAATATAGAGTAGCTTTCGGATATCATACGACTTTGGCCGGTTATTTTATCATTTCAACTGATCTGTTATGATAGTCGAATTGATCAAATACAAAGATGGTTTATCCTCGACCTCCATGTAGCTGTCACTAACGAAATCTAAAGCAGAACCCAATTTNCCCGCGACCCATTTAGGGNCTTCAAAATACAGGTAAGGTAAATGAAATCAAAACAGATAGNGGGGAAATATTGCACTTATTTGAAACCTANCTATTAAGNAGAATTGCAAAAGAGCCATTAATCTGAAATTTCATGTTTATTATTTTCTTGATTTTAAATTCCCGGTGGAACATGGCTAGAAAAACAATTTGTATAAAATAGGTNGGTACGCATGCATTGTATATCCTTGTAATATTCCTATTTTCTCATCGCTGTTTCTTTCATGCGTGAAANGGACAAAGTCCTCTTTTACTAGTCATCTGACTTTGCATCTTTGTATCCTTTTTCATAACCATCTCGATATGCTTGGTCCCAAAAATAACCAATTGCAATTACAAATCCGATGGCTANACCATCTATTAACAATGCTATTGACCAACAATAAATTTCATGTGAATTTTCAGCAATAAATTTATATATCCAATTCATTATTGTTCTCTATATCATTTATTGATTCGATATCCTTATCCTCGACACTTAGGTTTACCTGTATTATTTTATTATGAATTGCCAGAGAATTCCACGTCTATATACAAATTTGTAGGTNAATTGAATAATGCTGAATTCGTAATGGAATATAAATAAGATTCATTGTTAACTTCAAGNCTCCTCATTTCTTTACCCAACTACATCTGTAAAGGTAATTTTTGGGGCTTAAATTAGAACTGATAGGGTTATAGGTATGTCTTATATTAGATCGAGGTTCAAAAAAGGTTACCGTAGAGGGGTGCGTAATCTTTGCTTACATAGGATATATTTACAGGCACTAATCCCCTTTGTTTTCTATCAGTACGTATAAAGCGTCTTTACGTATCCTTTCGTCTTGTTGCGGTTTTTGTTTCCGTAATTAAAGATTGAAAATTCTACTAGATCTAGTACTGACGCGTTGATGTAATAGATAACTTGACTGTCGTTGCTTGTTATCTGCAGCTCCATATTTATTTGGAACATGCTGGGTAGATACCATCTCACCAGCTAAATCACCTATTGGATTATTAGTCTTTATGTTTTAGAATCTATACAATTTTATTGAAGACTAACTTAACTAACAAAATGGGAAATCATTAACAATAAATAATCTGGCAGCTACTATCTTTTACCAATTTATCAACTGACCATTTTGATTTGACCGACATTGCTTTTCTTTCTATCTTTGCTCATATAGTTCCCAATACTCTCAGAATTACTAAACAGTAAGTTCTCATTAATAATAGGTAGTATTCGAAGCCACTAGGCCTCCGCTCTAATCACAATTGTCACCGGTTAAATTAGCAATCTTGTGATAACTGATATCATAACAAGAAGTTGCCTGAGATAACATCTTCGGCAAACTCAAACTTAGTGATCATGAGCNTGATCATGATCATGTTCTTCAGCATGATCAGTTTCATTGCCTTCAGGAAAGGGAAACGAAAGGTTTTGAAACTTTTGTCCTTTAATTGAAATGTGCTCAATTTCAACGCCAAATCGGTCTTGATTGATCAAGGTTTCTGACTGAACAATAAAAACTGAAGAATCTCCAATTGTTTCACCTGAGAGTGAATTGGCAACCGCTTGGAGTTCTAACTCATTAAAATCAGCAGCCGAATCGGTTTTAGTTTTTAGGATAATAGTCGGCTGTGTTAACCGGACACCATTTCGAGCTTCTCCATCCAAGACATAGATGGTTAACTCCCCTTTATCTTGATTCAACACCAGTTCAAGATGAGCAAATTCGTCGCCCAAAACTACTAGGGTTCCACCGTGAGGTGCTACGTGTTGGTGATGAGTTCCCCCAGAATTGTCTTGTTGATTTTTACTAGGATTCTCTGGTTGGCAACCCAACAAAAATCCGAGCAAACATAAAAATAAAAAGCTAAAATAGAACAATATTCGCACTGGTTTCATAAGTCATCCTTCACTGTTAAACTGAGAAGCAGTAACGCGTTAGTTCCACTCCTCGTCATTAATTATATTGTTACGAATGGTAACCCAAATATATAATTGCTTTCTTGTCTTTGCATCCGTCACAAATTAAAGATTGCGGAATTTCCTGCTTATACTCACTGCCTATATGGTAACAAGCTACGTATTTATTGTTAGTTAAAACCAGTTTGTGCACCAGATTTTCTGCTTCGAGAAATCCCAAAATTCGNTACACGGCCATGGCTGCGATCGTTTTTTTGGTTCCTTGATTGTAAGCACNAGTGGTTTCGTAGTCCGATAAAGGTGTGTCGGAAACTCTAGCAAAAATTCTAAAACGCCTCTACCCTTCTCAGTTAAATTCCGTTCAGAACGAACGAAAATCTCCTTAGCTCTATCAACCACACGATTGAGATGTTGCTTGTTCATAGTCCCAGCATGAGTTTAGGTTTCTTATTCAGAAACCCACTAGGACACATGCAATTCCAGATTATACAATCCAGTTGCTTCCTATACATGCAAGAGTGCCAGATTTGACTGATGTTACTCAAATCTTACCTTNATAAATTAACAAGTTATATTACNTATATACTGACGCTTGTCAATTGCCAAAACTTTTATTTGAAGCAGGTCATTTTCACCGACTCTTAACTACGGATACATGGATTGGAATACTTAATCAACTGTTAGATGAGTATGAACTCGAGATTTAACAGGTTTTGATAAAACAAGTGAACATAAAATATTCTATTAATTCTATTAGCTGAATCAGTTCAGGGCATTCAAAGAAAAGAATATTTTATATGTTTGCNTGTAATAGGCTAGGAGGTATGAATTAAACTCGACCATAACTCATGTGAAATATCTTCACCAAAACTACTGTTAGGGGGTAAAATGACAGAAACAGCGTCGTGTGAATGAAGGGATTCTTGGTGTGAACATATTATACGAAAATCTTTGATTCTTTTGTCCTTTATTAGTTGTTCATACAATAATCTGGCAGCGTCCTCAACAAATTTTAAATAAGATCCATTTAGTTCTGCAAAGGCCATTTCATCTTCTCTTTTAACAATGACTTGGGTTTCTGTGTGTAGGGCCTTCTCACACATTTCCTGTAAATCCTCGATCCAAACTATCTCATCAAATTCGATGGATATTCTGGCGACCGATCTTTGAGAATGAGTCACTGTTGCTTGATTTCTATCATTTCTCGCGAATTCAGCTAATTCATAGGAACATGGACAAGCTGAAGAGTACACGAAATCGAAATGAAGTATTTTCTTAAATTTACCGTTACCGTTTAAATGACCTTCCAAGGCTGACGCGTAATATTGGTATCCTTCCAGTCCTGAACGCAAAGATTGTTTCATCATAGGGTATGAAAACTTCAGAAGAATTTTAGAATCGAAAGAATTTAAATCATCTCTGTATTTGGATAATATGACATCAAGCTTATCAAAAACGTACTCGTTCTTGAACTCATAGAATGATGTCATAATGCGAGACATGTTAATACCTTTCTTATGAGCTTCGAGTGACACTGTTCCCGTTACCTTGGTTTCTAGTTCTATACTACCACCTTCTCTCTTTTGATACTTTAAGGGTAATCTAAAGTTATGGATTCCTACTTGCTGTATAGCTACAGGAGTTCCCTGAATAAGAGAAGATCGACCATTTTGAATGTCAGGAAAAGTCTCAATGTCTTTTTTAGTTGGCTTATAATCTGCGTCGTACTCTCCGTTTGGTTCATTATATCCAATTGGAGATTTATTATTTTTGGATGTATTTATAGGTTTTGACATGTCGTCGATTTATATTTTTTAAGAAGGTTATTGTTATCTAACTGATCATCCGTCTCGTTTTCATGTTTTTAATAGTCACAATGGAATCCGTATAGCCTATTGTGAATTACTCAGCAGGTATAGAAGTAATCTCTTTATCAGAGCGCCCGCATTTTTCCATTGGNCCAATCTGATAAATTTCTTCAAGTAGTTAGAGGAANTTCGGGTAAAAAAGTAGGGGACATGCTAGGCATCGAGCTTAACAGTCCCCTACTTTTTTACCTACTTTTTGCTAGGCTAGTGATTACCTTGTCAGTCCGCAGAATACCTTTTAACTATTATTTTTCCTATATTCTAAAATGTTTAATATATTTAAAGACTCCTTACGGGAGTATAGTTATAGACCACGAATGGTAAACGTAAAAACTATTCAACCGTAANTGGTATTCTGTTAGTAGAAGTGTAATCGGCATGTCCCTCGTGCATCAGCTCTAATTTAGCCGAAGTTTGACCATTANTCAACCCACTAGCTACAAAAGTATAAGGGTAAAGATCTTTTTTAACTTCTAGACTAACAATAGATTTTTCATATTCTGATAACTTAAGGGTCGGTTGATTTTCTAGATCAAAATCCGTGATTTTATTACCGTCGTCATCCAAACAAGTGACAGACAGTTCTAAAGACTCACCACTTTTGACTAAAATACTGCCTGAAGTCGCACCTTTGAACTCACGATAAACTTCTTTATTATCTAGTGTCTGTAGAAGAAATCCNTCAACGTCAGCGTGCTCAGCATGATCATGATCATGNTCATCATCTGTGTCACAGGCAGAAATAAAGAAAACGGACGTGACGATTAAAGTGGAGAAAACGTATTTGGCTATGTTAGGTACAAAATGTCGATCAANAAATTTCAATTTTCTTACTCTCTTAAAGATTTAAAGGGTCGAAATGTTATGTTATAACATGTCATTTTGTCAAGATGAATTAGTNTTCATTCCCACGTCTATCCCTTTGAAAGTATTCCCAATTTCTTTCGTCTACTTCTCTGGACAAATTAGTGCCGGAAGACTNGCNCAGTCTGGCGACAATNCTTTTGATCTTCTAATGTGCAGATCTAATCTCAGCTCAAAAGTTTGTGTCTGAAGCATTCCTAGTTTAAATTAAAGTTTTGTACAAACTATGGGGCTAAATCAAAAATCAGTGTTATGCCTCTTAACATAGCAAGAGAGTACTGANAGAATGTTATAACATGGCAATACAGTTGTCAAGAATAGCTCATTACCTTAATTGAGTTAAGAGTAGTGGAACCAATTCCGCAAATGAGAAAAGCGGAGTTTATTCGGTAATTATCAATATAGGAATAGAAAATCACAGGTGGTAGCGTCGGCTCAGTTATAAATATAGAAAAGAGCTAGACCNGCTTCCAAAAAGAAGCAGGACACTTTACATAGTTTTATGTCTATGTTATGTTTGCTCTTTTCTAGACAGATAGACATCTCTTTGCTAGCCATCTTGCAATTAACAACCAACCACTTNTTTGTTTTATCATGAGTGAAACCTGATATTATGAAACAACTCACGATTCAATCTGGGAGCCTAAAAATGTTAGCCCGCATCAACGAATCCCCGACAGCTAAAGCGATTTGGGAGATCTTACCTGTCAGCGGACCAGCTAGCGTGTGGGGGGATGAGATTTACTTTAGTATTCCAGTCCAACATAGTGAAGCTGATAATGCTGTAGCTGAGGTCGAAGTAGGAACACTAGCTTATTGGCCACCAGGATCAGCTTTCTGTATTTTTTGGGGTCCCACACCTGTCAGCACATCAGGCAAACCCAAGGCGTATAGCCCAGTCAATATTTTAGGTGACATCATCGGAGACGCAACCCTATTTGATGCGATTAAACCTGGCCAAATAGTAACTGTGTCTGCCAATTAAAACTATCCATCTCATGAAAATCTTGGTTATTTCTGATATTCATTCTAATTACAGAGCTTTGAAGGCGACACTCGATACATTTGATAATGTTGACGAAGTATGGTGTTTAGGCGATATTGTCGAGTACGGTCCGAGGCCTTCCGATTGCATTAACCTAGTCCGTCAGAATTGTCAGCAAGTAGTCGTTGGAAATCATGATTTGTATTTTTCTAAATGCCTTCCCCAATCCAATTATGGATGGACTGGGTGGTACCCAAACAATACAGCCATAAGTGATTTAGACTATATCTCCAGTTTACCTAGTTTATTAACTTTGAACCGGGACGGAATTTCTTACGGCCTGGTCCATGGTTCACCGGCTAACCACTTGACGGGTAAATTACACCCCTATGCCGAGACAATCGAGAATATAAAAAATTTAAACAATTCTGAACAAGATCGAATTTTGGCTGGACATACTCACATGGCGATGCAAATAGAAATTGATGGTAAGCTAGTTGCTAACCCTGGAACGATTGGTCAACCTCGCGATGGTGATTATCGTGCACAATGTATGGTAATCGACAATGGATATATTCAACACCATCGTGTTGAATACGATCTCGACCTGCTGGCTCAGGATTACTACTGTTCAGGTATGGACATAAATCAAGCAAACTTNTGGCTTAACTACACTCGTAATGGGATTGTTGAAGTTCACGGCCCTCAGATAGGTCCGTTTTCATCCGTTAATCCAGTGTAATCCTAATCAATTTTACATATTCTCCCTCTATGATTTATTTAGGTAGAAATTTGAACTGGAATCCAGTAGAGAGATATCCAAATTTACCGACTTAGTCATTAATTGATGAGTCTAGCCAATTGAACTTTTAGAGCTTCAATACGCTTTCAATNGACCGAAAACGTACAAAAACAACTATGGAACAAATTAAAAACGATGTAGATGTACTAATTATTGGTGGTGGTACTGCGGGTACAATTGCGGCATTACAGTCCGCCCGCCTTGGNCAACAGACTGCTTTGATTGAATCTGGTAGCCAGTTAGGTGGTGTGACTACGACTGGTGGTGTCTCTTTTCCTGGACTTTTTCATGCTTGGGGAAAACAAGTTATAGCAGGTATCGGATGGGAACTGGTTTCGAAGGCTGTTGATCTGGATACAGGGAAAATGCCAGACTTCTCAATTCCTCCTGCTCGTCATTGGTGGCATCAAATACGTATTAATGGTCCAGTTTATGCTGCACTAGCAGAGGAAGCATGCTTAGAAGCTGGAGTTGATTTACATTACTATGAGATACCGACAGAAGTTTTTGAAACCAAATCTGGTTGGCATATAACAACCGTAGGTAAAGGTATAAGTCGCTCTATTACTACAAAGCAATTAATCGATTGTACAGGTGGCGCTGATATTGTTGGTTATATCGGCTTTCCGCGTTTTCGAGAAGAAGAAACTCAACCTGGAACCTTGATTTTCAAACTAGGTGGATACGATCTTGAATCTCTAGATCAAGAAATTTTACAAGAGGTTTTCTTGGAAGCCATGATAGATGGGCGATTGAAACATGGAGATGTGAGTAATCCAAAAGGAAGATTTATTAACTTTCTGGCTAGTGGAGGTGAAAACGCACAACATGTTTTTGAAGCTGATTCTTCTACCTCGGATCGACATACAAAAACCAATATTTCTGGTCGTCAGTCTTTGTTACGCATCCTAAGGTTTGTTCGTTCCTTACCAGGATGTGAAAATACTTTTGTGGTGAAAGCCCAAGCAGAAACAGCTGTACGTGAAACATACCGTATTATCGGTGAGGAAAAAATAAGCTGTCAGGACTATGTTAATGGTAGGGTATTTGATGATGCAGTTTCTTATTCTTTCTACCCAATTGACTTACATGATCGAGANGGAGTCAAGCCTCAACCTTTAAGAGAAGGGGTCGTNGCCACTGTGCCAATTAGAGCCTTGATTCCAAAAGGAAGTAAAAATTTGTTGGTTGCAGGAAGGAGTATCAGTAGNGATCGATTGGCTAATTCAGCCCTGAGGGTTCAAGCATCTTCAATGGCTATGGGACAGGCAGCTGGTGCNGCCGCCGCCCTATCGGCAAGCCAAGGTAAATCACCAATCCAAATTCAAATTTCAGAATTAAGGCAATTGCTACTACAGCATCAAGCTGTTGTTCCAATACCTGAGTTTNCAAAGACTGATACCTAATTTGAGGATGACAATACCGAAATAGAAAAATATATCCTCATCATTTCGGCGGACTAAGAGTGAGATTTTGACCTTTCGTGATGAAGGATCCTGATCAGACCTCCTGTTTAGTCAACTTCGAGTCCAAGATCACAGCCTACGAATCTGGTTTCTGACTTGCCAAAAGGTCGTTTTCTCAAGAAGAACTGAAAACGATTTTTATATTTCTCTTTCTGCTTGACTGATAACTGGTTGTGTTCGTTTTGTGTAATACTAGAATCAGCTAAAAAACTGCCTCAGTGATTAGGAGTAAATTGATATGTCGACAGCAAAACTAATTAAGTCTAACAACATTCAATACGATTCGTTTGCTCTGAGAAACCAAGCTGAGCAGAACGGATATTTATTTTTTTCGGACTTGATTGATCCTAACATGATCATGGAGATAAGAAGAGGAATAACTTCGATTTTACAAGAAGTAGGATGGATTGATATTGACACTGATCCTTTGTTAGCGATCACAAGTCACGTAGCTCGACTGACAGGAAGTCCAGAATTTAGCCAAGTGTACGANATGATTCAATGTCTAGAATCTTTTCACTCCTTAGCTCATCATATGTCTTTACTCCAAATTACAGAAAGCCTACTGCAGTCGGATGTTCTTTTACAACCTAGTAACATTGCTCGAATTATATTCCCTAGCCAATTAGAGCATACTACTCCACCACACCAGGANTATGTCCATATTCAAGGGACACCAGATGTATGGACGGTCTGGATTCCATTGGGAGATTGTCCTCAAAGATTGGGTGGGCTAAGTGTGCTGGTTGGCTCTCATAACTTGGGCATCCTACCAGTATCTAAATCTTTAGGGGCAGGTGGGTTAAGAGCAGACACTCAACATACCGACTTGAAATGGGCATACAGCCCCTTCAACTGTGGAGACGTTCTATTCTTTCATAGTCATACTGTACACAAAGGATTAGCTAATCTCTCAGGTAACCAATTACGATTATCGGTAGATTATCGTTACCAAAGAGCCTGCGACCCCGTAATGGATCTTGTATTGGGACCACACCAAGGTCGTCTAAAATGGCCAGAAGTATACGCCAATTGGCAATCGAACCAATACCAGTATTATTGGAAAAAGTTCTCNTTGAACCCTGTTAAAAAACAGCCTTGGCCGACAGATATGACTCTTACAGAATAAGATAATTGAATTAACTTAATGTTATCTTCTAAGACACAGATTTAGATAATCTAAGCTAATAAAGCAGCCCAGATAAGAAACAGTTNGGGTTTCCAAAAATTTNAGGGAAATCCCGAAAGTGTAGCCCAGACTAACGAACACATTCGTGTGGNAATACCAGAATAATTTTGTCATTGATTTTTCGTTACTTAAACATAATGTGTTAGTTGTTGCTAAGTTTTTGTCTCGTTCCTGACAACCATTTTGGAAGTGATTACGCTAATTTTGTATATTATTTTTTTAAGTTAGACTATTGACTATTATGGACAAAGAAAAAATTGGGCAGAGGGATTTCCAAATCACCAATGTTATTCCGATTACGATGCAGGCGGCGAGGGGATACCCAGCTTGGGTAATTGTTCAAATACAAACTGATGTTGGAATTGAAGGAATTGGGGAAGGATTTACTTGGTCCGGTCAGGCTGAATCTATCGCCGATTATATCAAATCACTAGGGGAAAAAATTTCAGGTTCGAGAATAACTGATATTCAGACTTTTAGAGATAGGTTTCCAACCAAAGAGGAGAATCGAAACTGGAGTGCAGCAGTTTCGGCTGTTGAAATTGCGCTTTGGGACATTTTGGGTAAAGTTACAGGTCGGCCGATCTACCAATTACTGGGTGGAAAAGTTCGGGACAAAATACCACTTTATGCTGATCATGGTATCTTCAGTGGAGCTCGCGATTGGGAGGAATGTATTGATCGTATCTTAAAGGCCAAAGATAATGGATTTACCATGTTTAAATGGGACCCGTTCACTGGTGGAGGGACACCTACACCGTGTAGCCTAAAAGATCAAATTAAGAAAATAGAAATGGTGCGTAGCGCCGTTGGTTCAGAATATCAAATCGCGATTGATGCTCATAACCGTTTTTCTGTGAAAGGGGCTATTATGGCCGCAAAGGCAATGGAATCTTATGATATCCTTTTTTTTGAAGCACCAACAGTCGATGATACAAGACTCCTGAAAGAAGTGGCTGATGCTACGCATATACCTCTCGCAACAGGAGAACTTACCTGCACCATTGAACAATCGAAAGATCTATTTGAAAGTGGTTCGCTAGGACTTTTTCAGCCGGAAGTAGGGGCCAATGGTGGCATCTTAGCTACCATTGCAATGGCTGATTTGGCCAGCCAATATCATTTAAAAATCGCCACCCATAATTGGTGTGGACCAGTAATTACGCGGGCAGCCTCACATGCTTGTGCTGTCATACCAAATTTATTATTTCAAGAATACGCCGGAGGTGCTGCAATTGATAGTTGGGAGAATGAATTGCTCATACCAGAGACAAAAATAGAAAATGGTCATCTAATTTTACCTGATTTGCCGGGTTTAGGTTTTGAACTTAACAAAGATTTGTTAGACCAAAAAAGGATTAGTTGATTTTGTACATCCAAACGACTGTGTCGTTCTTGAAATGTAGTCTTATTACATGTAACGTCGAAGAATTCAGCCGTCTTTCTATTGCAATGACCGATATAAAAGAAAGTTAATTATCGCTATCGTACGTTTATGACCACATATTTCGGAAACAGGTAGGGAAGATGGACTATAAAAAGATCATTAATTCAAAGTGGACAGCTGTTAATGTAAAAAACCGTGAAAAGCATTTTATTGTAGTTGAAAAAATAAAAAAGAATGATACGCATGGAATTCTAGTTGACTATCTACAAATTGAAGCTGTATTAACCAAGAAGATATATCAGATACCGATGGAACAGATAAAAGATAAAAGCAAGTGGATAGTTGGTTGGAAAAGAGATTAAGAGCCAAAGTGATTATAAGCTTATCCATTTTTTGAAAACAAAATTCTACCACTACGGAATGGGGAAGTATCTCTAATCTAGTCTATGTCTTCTCGATTAAAGTTAAGGCAGCATTTTATTTTGNATTTCTTCATATAATAAAATTCCTACTTGGTGGTAAAGAAGAGTGTACTAATCGTATAATTTTTTCTAATGAACAAAAAAACGTTTTTTTTCAAATTAGTATTGCTCAGTTTTTATCTTTTTGGAATTGGTAAAGATCGAATCTGTGCAGATGTTAATCTGCCATCAATCTTTACCAACAATATGGTGCTTCAAAGGAATCAAATCAACCGAATTTGGGGGGCTGCAGAAGTGGGCGAAAAAATTTCCGTTTCAATAGCCCGGCAAAACCATANTACTAGAGCAAACAAAGATGGGAATTGGNAGGTAGAAATCAATCCTATGCCTAGTAGTAAAGTAGGATATACTCTCACTATTGAGGGACAGAACCGGATTGAGATAGAGGACGTATTGGTAGGCGAAGTCTGGCTGTGCTCGGGACAGTCAAATATGGAATGGCCAGTTTCAGCTACATATGACTCAGACATAGAAAAANTTATTTCATGGAACCCATATATCCGACTAATTTCAGTTCCTAAGCNTGGCACTCAAGAAGCACAAACTGACTTCGANGGAGAGTGGAATAAAGCAACACCTAAATTCGTTATGGATTTTTCAGCTGTTGGTTTCTTCTTTGGTAGAATTTTACACCAATCTTTGGATGTCCCTNTTGGTTTAATTGATAATTCTTGGGGAGGTTCTGCAGCAGAAGCTTGGATGTCTCGAAATGTACTGGAAGGCATTGGTGCAGCTGAGCCATATTTGGANAAATGGTCTGGAATTNAAAAAATTATGACCATGACGAGGTTCTGTCAGAATTCAATATAAAACTACATGAGTGGGAAAAAATATCAAAATTAGCTAGAGGAAAGAATCAGAATTCATCGGGCAGGCCACGGAAACCTCGAAACCCTTTAGTTGGTCAGCATCGACCATCTAATCTGTATAACGGTGTGCTAAAACCGATCATTGGTTATGGAATTAGGNGAGTCATCTGGTATCAAGGCGAAAGCAATACACGTCGAGCCAAAGCTTACCGCGATCTCTTCCCATCACTGATAGAAAGTTGGCGTCATGAGTGGGGGCAGGGTCCTTTCCCATTCTACTGGGTGCAGTTGGNTGATTTTCAAGAGGAAAATGCACGACCAGAAAATCATGGTTGGGCCGAATTAAGAGAAGCACAAACGATGACACTAGATCGATTAGATAATACCGGNCAAGNGGTAACTNTAAATATTGGAGAGGGAAGAGATATTCATCCAAGAAATAAGCTNACTGTGGCTAAACGTTTGGCGCGNTGGGCGTTAGCCAATGATTATGGATTTAGTATTGACTATCAAAGCCCTCGATTCCAGCGAATGGAGGTGCAGCGTAATAAGTTGCTTCTAACTTTCAATCACGTTGGTCAAGGGTTATATAGCTTCGATACTAGAGAACCTAGAGGTTNTTCTATTTGTGGTGAAGATGGGGTGTTCGTTTGGGCTCAAGCAAAAATAGTTGATAAAAGCCAAGTACTAGTTTGGGCTAAAAGCGTATTATCACCTACCCATGTCAGGTATGCATGGGCCGCTAATCCGGTTTGTAACATAATGAGCCGTTCAGGGCTACCTTTGACACCATTTAGAACAGACGATTTTCCAATGCTTACTCTAGGCAGATAAGACCTAAATTTGTAAGCTATTACCCCGTTTAAATTTTTCCGTTCTTTGCTACAATTGACTTTCTCGGCAGTCTAAATATATATTTTTACCCAAACAATTATCAGAGTAATTTGACAAGCTGCAGTCGTCCCGAATTGTGCAGTTATAAGAATTACTGTGTAACGACAAGTGAATAACTTATCTAAATGATAGTGGCGTTTGAATTCGCTTATGCCAACTAAGTGTTCTTATATTAGTTTTGATCGATTTTCTCATTGATTTTTTCAACTTCTTGTTTTAATTCTCTGACCATTAACATCATAGTTTCGGAGTAGGATTTGTATGTTTCAATTTCCTTCTTATCTTTGCTTCTAACCCAAAACAGATAACCAATTAGCAGTGCAAGAAGTATGTGTTGTAATGTATCCATTAATTAATTCTCGTTTGACTTAGTTTTCTGTACATACAGACACTCCTCATTTTTGTTTCATTGAAATGCCGGCGTATTTATTTGATAAACAGAAAGATTAGCAAAATTCTTTATAGTTTAAAATCGTGACAAGTGCAACCTGTTTTCGAGTTAAATTTCGTTTCTCTTGGAAATTTTTCCGTGTTTAGTCCCCTTAATAGGTTTACCAACTGAGTTGTGTAAGAGCTTTAGTGGCAAATTTTCTATCCTCATTTTCTTCTATGGTTAGCGAAGGTGTTGTATTAATTCTGATAAGAGAAAAGGATTAGGATTCTCTGAGACGATTATTTAATATTTGGTTGAATATAGATAGCGAGATAGCTGTAGAAGGCTTTTGATCGTCTAAATAACCTTAGCTCAAAATTTTTTCTATTTTAGTTAAATTGTAAATTTTGCCATCTCATCTAGTCAATTTTGGCCTCTATACAGGATTTGTATTACGGATTAATCACTACAAACCTTGAATTATAGATCCTAGATTTTGTCCAGATGGATTTTAATTAGGAAGAGAAATAGCGGTATACTGGGGGAATTAACTCTTATTTAGACACTTTTTTCTTATGAATCGCACAGTGGGCATAGTTTAGATTTACACTTGTCAGAATACAAAACTCACTAAGAATAAACGCGTGGCAGATTTGAATCAAGAGAGATAAATTAATTATGAATATTAGCCAAATTTTTGAAAATATCAGTCAATTACTCTATATACGTGGGGACAAATCGTACCGAGTACAATCGTACCAGAGAGTTGCAGACATCATTGGACAACTCACTCATTCAATAGAAGCAGAAAACGAGATATCTTACCTGTCTGAAATGTTAGAAACAGGTCAACTGCGAACGATAAAAGGTATTGGTGATTCAGCCATTAGTGTGATCACAGACCTTCTGCAAAAGGGAACTAGTAACCTATATGAAGAACTAAAACTAGAAGTTGGTACAGAAGTTTTGGAGCTATTGAAGGTACGTGGAATCGGAATCAAAATGGCAACACAACTCTATCGACACGCTAAGATTCACTCACTATCTGATTTGAGATTAGCTCTTAGCAGTAATCGCCTGAAAGAAATTAAAGGCCTAGGAACTAGAAAAATTCAGTCAATAGAAACAAGTTTAAATTATTTGGAAATTGTAAAGAACTTACGTCCTCTAGGAATTATCCGACCCATTGCAGATCGAATTGTTAGTAAATTGAAGGGTCAACCTGGTGTTGAAAAGATTGAGATTACTGGAGAAGTTAGACGTGGAGAAGAAATGGTCAGTCAATTAGAACTACTTCTCATTGGTTCACCAGATAATGTAGCCCGAGTTTTAAAAGATCATCTCAAAGACCAAGTGATTAATGCGACAAATATTTCAGGCACAATCAATCAATTCCCGGTCGTTATCCATTTTACAAATTTGACGTCTATGGCTTGGGATTGGATAGTAACCACGGGACCAGAAGATCATGTTCAACAACTATCTATACCTGGATCTGATTTGTCAACTGAGCGGGAAATTTACTTGCTTTCAGGCTTGCCATATATTGCTCCAGAATTAAGGCGAACGACAGAATTCGCTAATCCAATTGAGGATAAATTACCACACCTCGTAGAATTAACTGATATTCGTTCAGATCTTCATATGCACACAAATTGGAGTGATGGATTAAATACCATTCAAGAAATGGTCAATCAAGCAAAATCCTTAGGTTACAGCCATATTTCTATAACTGATCATTCTAAGAGCTCAGTAGTAGCAAATGGTTTAGATCCCAACCGATTGCGAAAACAGATTGAAGAAGTAAGAATCGTAAATAATAGGACAGATGGGATTACCGTGTTGGCAGGATCGGAAGTGGATATTCTGAAAAATGGTGATCTCGATTATGATGACGAATTGTTAGCAGAGTTAGATATAGTGATCGCTAGCATTCATTCAAACTTTGAATTGAGCGAATCTCAGATGACTCAAAGGATTATTCGCGCCATTGAGAATCCGTTTACTATGATGATTGGCCACCCAACTGGGCGTTTACTTGGTTCACGTCCAGGTTATGCCTTTGATCTGCCTGCAATCTTAGATGTAGCTGCTGACTGTGAAGTTGCACTTGAGATTAATGCCTCAATTAACCGACTTGACTTGGAACCTGATTCGGTGATACTTGCTAAGCAGAAAGGGGTCCAACTATCAGTAAATACTGATGCGCATTCATTACCCGATCTGCAACAAATGAAATGGGGTATTACTGTTGCCCGAAGAGGTTGGTTAGAACCATCCGATATTATCAATACTCTGACCTTGGACCAATTTTTCGATTGGAAAAATGGAAGGCAACAATCACTAGAGTAATTTATGTTTTTAATTTTCAAAATGGCACGTCTCCAAATAACTAGACCAAATAATTAATTTAATAAACCGTCTAGAACAAGTTGGTGTTAACTGCGTGGACGTATGTTTAAGTCTAAGGATTGCCAATAATACTTCAGTGGATCATTTTGGTCCCAATTAGCGTAGAGTTGTTCCCAGTCAGCCCAGCCCCAATGAGGAGTCAATGCAGATGCTTCTACTGGATCACTGATAGCTTGGTATCGGGCACTAGTAGAAAGACGAATCGTATTTGGCGTTACATTATCTCGTCCTTGATGAACAGTCAAGCTGTGAAAAATAAGTACATCGCCACATACAAGGGGGTTCCAATGCCAGACTGTTTCGTCATCTAACAATTGCCCACAGGTCAGCAGGTTGCTGTCGAGATAGCCTAGCTGGTTGGATCCACAAGCAATCGCTAATCCTCCTAGTTCTGAGTCAATATTACCTAGTGGAATCCACACCGTCCAAGTGTTTTTAGTACCACGTACTGGATGGAAGTCTTGGTGTGGTTCTGTAGTATGATCATATCGACCTGGAAACAGAACATGACAAATATGACGCGGGTGGACAAACGAAGGTTGTCCGATGAGCGATTCGATCAATCCCGTCAATGTGTGATGGTGAGGAAAAGCATTGAAACACCTCAGGCTAAGGATATCATTGTAAAATTTCTTTAGTTCAGGTCGAGTTGGTTTATCGTACTCTAAATCAACATATACTCCTTCTTTTCGAATGCCCTCGGCTATATTGATATCTTCCCTGAGTAATCCATGATATTCTGCAACTTGTAGTACTTCGCGGCGAACTGAAAAAACCTCTTCTGCGGGCAATAAGCCAGGGAAATACAGATAACCATTTTCAGTCGCACGGGACTGTAAATTCACATGATCTCCGAGGATATCATTACAATCAACAAATGATTCAACGATTCTCATTTCTTTTGCTCTACTAGCTGTATTGTTATTCATCTAAACATCTAATTCCTAAATATCCTTGCTGTAATAATATAACTCAAAGGAGGATACGATGCACATATGACCAAAGACTAGTCAATTACTTATTAATGTTTTTATAGGTTGAATGTTCAGGTTATTCGACCCCTTGCAATCGGATTACAAAGTGATTTATGATTCGATTGCACTTTTTAAATTATATAGGGGAGAATATTTCAATGAGCAAGTCAAAAATTAGGATCGCAATGATTGGTGCTGGTGGAATGGCTAATGGTGTTCACTACCCATCACTGGATTCATTTGATGATGTGGAGATTATAGCTGTTTGTGATCTCAATCAAGAACGTTTAAATGCCACGGCCGATAAATACGAGATTGAGAAGCGTTACGAAAATTACGTACAAATGATAGAAGAGACTGACCCTGACGGTGTTTATGTTATCGGGCCTCCACACTATATGTACGATATTTGGACTTGGTGTCTTAATCAAGGGTTAAATGTGTATATTGAAAAACCAATGGGTCTTTCAATTCACCAAGCAAGATCGCTGGCAGAATTGGCAGAAAAAAACAACTGTATCACGCAAGTAAGCTTCCAGCGTAGGTCTTGCCCCATGGTTGTAATGCTTCGGGAGAAATGTCTTCAACGTGGTCCTATCACACATGCTATTTGTACGTTCTACAAGAAAGATGGGCCTAGCTTTGGCATGAGAGATAGAATGATGGATGATGGCGTACATGCAATTGATACTCTTAGGTGGATGTGTGGAGGAGAAATCGAAAAAATTGATAGTGTTGCAAAATCGGTCCTCTATCATGATATCAATCTGATCATGGCACTTCTCCATTTTGATAATGGGGCTGTTGGAATTTTACAAAATAGCTGGACAAGTGGACGACGTGTTTTTAGAGTGGAGATGCATGCTCCGAATATTTGTGCCGAGGCAGAACATGAAGGGAAAGGGTATCTCTACGCTGATGGAGATTATCATGGAGCAGAATACGATACACGTGAGATAGCTGGAAGTGATCAAAATTTTATCTACGGTGGGTTTCAAGCAAAAAATCGAAACTTTATAGATTGTATTAAGTCGGGTGATCAACCAGAATCAAATTTCTCTGATGCGATCAAGACAATGGAAATTGCAGATAGAATACTCGCCCAAGCTCTATTAGAAGAGTAAGAAATTAGTTAATTGAGTGTAAGCCCTTTTTAAGAATTTTATTTCTATAGAATGGGAAATGAGTCATTGGTACCCTTGTTTACTCAAAAAAATATTGATAACTCTACACGCGATTTTTTTACAGCATCAATCAAGGAGTTGACAAACATAAAACCTCTTACGTAGCATTATTAGTACAATACAATTGAGCTGATAATGTTTGGGTATATTGTATCAGGTATGATATTGGCTATATGGTGTCTAATCTGAGGAGTGATCAGATGATTATTTTTACCCGTGTATTTTTTTTGAATTTACTCTTATTTTGTCTAGTTTCTAGCGCTGAAGACCTAATTCCATTTAAGAATAAAAGCTTGGGTTTATGGGGATATAGAAGTCAAAAAACAGGCGATATCGTTATTGACACAAAATATGATGAGGTTGGTGGTTTTAGAAATGAACTTTCATCAGTTAGAATTGGTCAGTTGTAGGGCTTTATTAACCTTAAAGGTGAAATGATCATCACACCTAAATTCGAAAAAGTGGGAGGATTCTCCGATGAGTACGTCTGGGTAGAGAACTCAAAAGGTGTTTGCCTATTAGATAAAAATGAAGAAGCTTTTATTTCACTTATTTATGACAAAGTTAAATATGTGAATCATGGAATTCTCGGAATAAAAAACGATAGCAAATGGGGAATGGTCAACTCACTAGGCGAAGAGGTCCTGCCTCCTGTTTATGAACACATAGATGACTTTCATGATGGAATGAGTCGTATTGAACAAAATGGGAAATACGGATTCGTTAATCAGAAGGGAAAAATCATCGTTCCCGTCAATCTAAATTATGATGATGTTGGACACTTTGACTACGGGTTATGTCAAGTCGAGATGGATGACAGATATGGTTTAATCGATAAAACTGGACAAGAAGTAGTACCTATCCTCTATAACAGAATAGAAAATCTAGGTCAGGATCTGTGGGCTATTAAAAGAAGAGATAAATGGGGAATGGTCAACTCACTAGGCGAAGAGGTCCTACCTACTGTTTATGAACACATAGATGACTTTCATGATGGAATGAGTCGTATTGAACAAAATGGGAAATACGGATTCGTTAATCAGAAGGGAAA
>PAYP01000084.1 GCA_002714785.1 Candidatus Poribacteria bacterium
CCTGGTATTATCGCTCATCAGTCAGCGCTGAAAGATGGTGAGCTACTTACAGTTCCACAATATTCTTGGCCAGCCTAATTGTAGTTCTCGGTTTAGCCGTGATTTATACGAACAAGAATTGGCATATAGTAGATTAGCAAAGGATGGGTTCAAGTTAGTAGGTACTACAAATGGTGGTGATTTAGAAGATTCACCTCAATCAGGAGGTAACTTGATGGATTTAAAAGAATTAGGTTTTGAAGAAGTAATAGAAACAGGTAATGCTATTGGAGCACCCAAGCAATATTCATTGAAACTAACCAAGACTTATCAAGTCTCGCTGGGTGAAGAGATTATAGACAAATTTAAATTAGAAGAAGGTTGCGTTCTAAAAACGGTCAAAAGAAAAAATAAGTCGGGGCAAGAAGAAGTAGTAGAACAAAAAGAGCCAACTCATTCTGTCTCTATTGGGTGGATGAACCAAACAGAGAAAATTGAGAAAAATAAAAAGGGTGAACCATTTAAAGATGAGATGGGCAATCCCATAACCCGAACTCAAGTAATCTCAAGGAAACTAGCAATTCAGTTTGTAGAAAATGGGAATGGTAAAGGTAAATTACCACTTGAGCGAACATCCAAGGGGTCATTCTCTTTTAGCATGAAAGAATTGATAGACCCAAATGAATATGAAGGTATAGACAGTATCTGGAATTATCAATATCAAGATAAAGCAGTTGAGTATCGGATGAATCTCAATGCGTTAATTCTTGATGTAAAGTCAAGTAAGTATAGAGAAAAATTAGATAAAGCGTCTAATGGTAGTGAAGGAACTAGCACTACTAAAGATAAACCAAAAATAGGACAACCACAGGTTAAGAAAGCAACAATAGTATAAGTTAACTATTATGAGTAACTCTCATATCATAGATCAACTAGAACTATTACATAATCAGGTTTGGAACGAAGTAGCCCCTTTATTTCGTGAACTTTGGTTCAATAATAGAAAGCGATGTAAGCAGATGAGATTTTGGTGGCAAGATGAAAGTGAGGTCTGCGATTCGTTACTTGGTTACCAACGTCATATCCTGAAGGTCATAAACTTATAGAATGATTCAGCAATCAATTACAACAACGTTTGACGATATGTTTTGGGNTCTGACTTGAAAACTAGACAATTCTATCCTCCTCAACTACCGGATTCTGAGCAGCATCTCTATAAAGAGGCTTCCGATACAAGATTACATTTATATATTTACAAACCTGAAGGGTGGACTTCTCAGGACAATAGACCAGCTATTGTGTTCTATTTTGGTGGCGGTTGGGTTGGTGGTAGTCCTAGCCATTTTTTATCGCAGGCACAACATTATTCTGAGCTAGGGCTAGTCACTATCCTAGCTGATTATCGCGTTGCTTCGCGGAATAAAATCAAAATTAAACACTGTTTAGAAGATGCCAGAGATGTCATGCGTTATGTCCGGATTAATGCCAATCATTTAGGAATTAATCCTAGTCGGGTAGCGTCAAGCGGGGGGTCAGCGGGGGGGCACTTAGCTGCTTGCTTAGGTGTTATCACAGATCATTTGGAAGAGGTATCCTCAATACCAAATGCGATGATTCTTTTTAATCCAGTCTGTGTTCTAGTCCCAGTTGAAGGTNTCGAGTTAAGCTCATGGAATTTGGAAAAAATGGAGCAAAAAACCGGTTTGCCGCCCGAAGAATTATCTCCGGCACATCATGTAAAATCTGGTAACCCACCATGTATAATTTTTCATGGAACCAAGGATAAGACGGTGACTTTTGCCACTGCACAAAAGTTCTGTCAATTAATGAATCAAGCAGGCAATGATTGCAAGCTATATNCATTTGAAGGTAGAGATCACGGGTTTTTTAATTTTAACCATAGAGAAGATCAAAACGATGATTATTATCAAACACTGAAGTTAACAGATGAATTCCTCAAAAAACTGGGCTGGATTGACTTAAACTAACNGATTTCATAGAATAAACNAAGAAGACTCAACATCAGAATCTGACAAACTAACAGATCGTCTGTCATTATAAAAAGACTTAATTGGGGGTTTTACTACTGGTGTTCCTGTTTGTTACTCATGGCTAGTCAGAATAAGGGTTGTACTAATATCTGGCTATCACCGAATTATTTTTACTTGATCCAGAAATTTGCCTTCGATGTTATCATGAATAAGAAAAAACCGTTATTTGATTGCAGAAGATTGAAAGATTAGAGAGGTTGATCAATTTTTTAGGGGTTGATTATTGTATCTGAAGTAGCAGGATGAAAATAGAATCCATTGATTTTTTTTACCTTTCTATGCCAGAAGTTCTTGACATTGGAGATGGTAGTCAGGACGCGCTCTTGGTCAGGCTACAGGCAGGTGGTTATGTCGGTTGGGGAGAATGTGAAGCCGCACCTCTGGTGTCGATCGCTAGCCTGATATGTCCGATGTCTCATAGTGCGTGTAAGCCTGTTCAAGATTCAGTTCTAGGTCAAAGGCTAGAAAGTGCTGATGATATTGCCCGAATCGGCAATCTGGTACGACAAAACAGCCTGGATTTACTCCAAACGGATCATACGCTCTCCGGTATCGATATCGCAATGTGGGACCTTCTTGGGCAAAAACTGCAAACCCCGGTCTATCAACTCCTTGGTTACCAGTGTTCGTATCCCAAAACTCCTTATGCCTCGGTTCTGTTTGGAGACACACCAGAACAAACCCTCCAAAAGGGGCGTCAGATACGGCAACAAGGGTACCTAGCAGGAAAATTTGGATGGGGAAATTTCGGCCATGGAACTGTTGCGTCCGATGTTGAGCAAATCCATGCAGCTCGAGAAGGATTGGGAGCAGATGGTATTTTATTAATTGATGCAGGAACAGTATGGGTAGACGATATAGAACCAGCTAAACTAAGGGTTAATGCGCTAAAAGACTGCCGTGTAACTTGGTTAGAGGAACCTTTTATTTCCGGTGGATTTAACTCATATCATCAACTTGCTAAATTATCTTATCCTGTTCTCCTTGCTGGCGGTGAAGGTGCCCATAACTACCACCTGGCTCAGCACATGATTGACTACGCAGATATCGGATTTGTCCAAATCGATGCCGGTCGAATCGGTGGTATCAGCATAGCCAAAAAAGTAGCCGATTATGCCTTATCTAAGGGGACAATCTACGTTAATCATACGTTCACATCTCATTTGGCACTCAGTGCCTCACTGCAACCGTACGCAGGGATTGAGCATTACGATCTCTGTGAATACCCAGTCGAGCCACAGCTATTAGGAACAGAAATGACACATGACCATCTTTTACCCGATGATAATGGAAAAATATGCTTGTCAGATAAACCTGGCCTTGGTATTTCACCAGACTTAGAAGCAATAGCAAGCTACCTAATTGATGTAGAAATAACGATAAGTGGAAAACGTTTGTACAGAACTCCAGTACTGTAATCCCGCGTTTACTAGTTAAATGAGAAAAATAACTGAAAATCCTCGATAAAAGGATAGGCCGGAACAGAGGCATTAGCGACTCGTTTGCCAATTATCGTCCGTGAAAAAGATGAGTTATGTTGCTTGTTAGACAACTGCAGGGTAAATTTGGTCTACTAAAGCTATTTTATTCTGTTGCACGCCATCGTCGTATTTGTTTCGCAATCTGCAGGACCGTATTGGTCGGTATGTTTACCCTGTTTTGAGATAAGTATTGACAAAAAATGTTGAATTCTTGTCCTGAGAAACCACCCCCGTGATAATAACTGGTTGGGTCCCACCTCGACGGTTTTTGTGATGACATGCCGTGAAATACGAATATAATCCATCTCTTTTGCGCCATGGCAGCTTGGGTTGCTTTTATTAGGTCGCTGCCCGACATCCATCCACTGACAATCCAAGAAGTTAGATAATGCAAATCAGTTAATTCTGGATGATTGGCGGCTTCCCCCGTTCCCCGAGCCGCAGGAAAATATTTAGCGATAACAGGAACGTAACTTTGACGATCTATTCCTTCTCCAACATGGTTCTGATAGCAAGGGTAACAGAATGTTCGTTCTGTTTGCTCTGGCAATAGATTTCTCAATCGCTCTTCAGCCAGAAGAATATCGTCTTCAATATCCGACAGCGACGATGTTTCCAATGATTTCTTTCCTGACCAACCGAAATTGCGTGAACAAATATGACTAACAGTATGATTCCCAATTTCGTGTCCGGATAGGCCTACCTTTCTCCATGGTTCTAAATCACTTCTGACTCGAGGATTAATGTAAAACGTGGCTGGAAGATCGAATTGATCAAGAATTGGAACAGCGATCTCTAATTGAGAATCTGAACCATCATCGAAACTGATTGAGACAGCCCCAGTATCCTTCCATAATTCTGGTCGATGCGTTTCTTCTGTCATTATTACAATCCTTTTAGGCACTCAAAAGGTGCACTTGAGATAATTCATCGGACTATTCAGGTTTATGTTGATTAGTCATCCATGCTACAGTATCCCACACTGAGTTTTCTTTTTACTGAAATTAACAATATGATAATATTCCCGATTTGTTTTTCATTGATTGACCAATTGATTATGTCATTAGATTGATCATTAAGTCAAAAAACAAGAACAAATGTTGAGATATTGATCAATAAAATCACCATAGTGGTCGTCTTACCCAACAAGAGAGAGAATTACAATCTGATCAAGGATGTATGCTAGATTTGAGCAAAAATGGCGAATCACTTTTAGCCACAAGATTTTTGAATACCATCTCGGCTAAGATGTNAATCAAAATCGGAGGGAAATAAATGAAAAAATGGACATTAGTACTTGGAAGAAAGGCTACTCTTTTCTATATTGAATCCGACCTTTAATCTGTCGTGAAAAAGAAGGGGTAGGCCTCAGCTAGTTTCTATTTTTTGCTAAGGTGCGGGATTAAACAACTAATCTTCATTTTCAAATGGTGTTTCTTCTCTAATTATTTCGGAGTATTTAGAATCCCACTTATCTAAGAAGTTCAACGCTGATTCACCTTCCAGTGTCCATGCAGGTTCACTAAAACCTCGATAATATACCCAACAGTTGTGAGTAATTCGATTCAATGAGACATTATGAGTTGGAAAATACCGAACTCTGACGATCTCGTCTCGTTTAATCCATTCGATCACCCCCGAATCAGCTGGNGTATCATCATAACTAACTTCTAGGATAATATAATCGTCCATAATACAATCAATAACGTTTCCTTACTATTAGATATAGGGGGTGTGACGACAAAAAATCAGACCTCTATCACCATCGAAAATCACACCAACTGTAACATTTACAACTCCGTATCAGCAATAGCAGTCATCTTTTCCTGCCAAAATTTTCATTTACTTCATACGTCGCCCTGACCCAGGTTATTGTTTCTTAGTCATATTTATATTTGATTGCCCCTCCCATATGAGGATACATTTAGAATCCAGTGCCTCACCAAAATGTTGGATTCTTCCTAATTACTCTAACATTCTTAATCATAACCTTGGTGTCTACGGTTGTGATTCAGGAAATGAACTTGGTTAATTCCAGGAGAAAGTCTAAGAAAACAAATTTGGCAGTCGTTCTGTTTCCCTGTAATATCCTCTGCTATATTAGGATTTTGTTAGTTTGTAGTGCGATCGTGATCCCTGAATCATTGTACTTTCTAGGAATTTATCAGGTTGCTATTCTACTTACCACAAGTGTTTTACTGGACTTAGTAGATGGTTACCTAGCACGTCGTTACAAGCACCAAACTGTCTATGGACTTGTTCTAGATCTCATAATCGATATCTCGACATCAACAGTTATTTGGTTTCTTTCTGATATCCGGTTTAGTCTTTTATTTGTTACCATTGAGTGGTCTGCCGTAGTAGCAATTCTGTACGCCTCTTTTGTCCAGCCGTATGGCCATTGGAAAAGGAAACTAGTTGAATCGAAATGGCCCGTGGTAAATTACTACTTTTCCAATAATCAGAGAAACTACCTGGGTGCGTATGGATGTATTGGTCATTTTGTTTTTCCAATGACTTACATCGTTTGGGGGGCAAAACCTTGGTTGTTGGCCTTGTCTTTTCCTGGCCTAATCCTGTTCGAGTTAACATCTGTCATTTTGGTTGTTGCTCTTGTAAATAAAAACAGTCAAGTTAGTTGATGTCATCGTCCTCCATCAATTTTACCAGAAACTGTAGCAGCTCCTTCATTCAGTCTGTCTAGAACTAGGAATGACTTGGGAGTTATTTTGATGAATGGTATTCTTGGCAAAGATTTAATTTTTTTAATGGACCAATTGATGTACTAACGTACCTAAGAAAGACCAATGATGCTGCAGATTAGTATTACGATGTAGATAGAAAAATTGAATTTTGTCTGGTTTGATTTCCACCCAATAGGGAGTCAAGACTATCTGAAGCAAAATCGGCTACAGGACATCGAGTGAACACCAGACTCAGTTGCTGTTTTTTGTATCTTTCTCGGTACTATAATAGATAGAATAGTACCGAATTTATATTATGTTTTTGACCTGTAATTTAGCGCATAATCAATCGTATTGAAGACATCATACTTGGGTTGAAAACCAATTTTTTCTTTACTTTTTCTGAGATCAAATTGATAAAAAGTTGGTGTTTGGTCGAAAAGACACAAGTCAATGTATTCAAGTTCCAATGATTGGGCCAAATAAGGTATTGTTGTTTCCCAAGCAAACGGTTCCGGAGCTGCTAATTGGAAGACTTCTCCCATGGCCTGTTTTTTACCGATGGATGATTGAAAAGCGCGTACTAAATCCCGAACGTCAAGAACGTGTTTCTGGTAAGATCTACCGTTTTTATCTCTGGCGACAACTAATTTTTCTGTTTGATGATTGAAAAGATCTTTTCGGGTTTCAGCAGCTGTTCCTGTGGTTCGTTGGGCATACAGATTTTGCCAATAGTTAAGGTAAAACTGCCGAAAGTTCAAGATTTCGTCTGTCGCAAATACCAAAGCAAATCGAAAAATAGTAACTGGTACACGCTGGCTGCGGAAATAGCTGATACACATCTCTTCACCCAAGACTTTGGACAATGCATACCATCCGGTTTCTTTTCTAGGCATTAGGTCTTCACGAATTGGCTGATTCAATCCATCTACTGGGTACTTTTTGTAAATAGCATCAGTACTGGCAAAGAAAAAATGCTGAACTTTTTGTTCGGAAGCAGCTTCCAGCATATTAAAAGTTCCGCCCACATTGATCTGAAAATAATCGTCATGGGTAAAAGGACCACCCGCCTGAAAGGCCGCTCCTAAGTGGCACACAATTTCAATCCCTTTCATAGCATGGCGTACATCTTCCACATTGGTTAGGTCTCCTTCTACCAGATCAATCGGTAGTTCCTCTAATCTCTCAGTATTAGGGTCGCCGGCCCATACTAATCCACGTACCTGATGTCCATCATCGGTTAAAGTTTGAGCTAGGTATGCACCAACACGGCCAGTAATCCCGGTAATTAAAACTTGCATATAATAATTCCTTTAGAAAAATTCATGTTGACAAGCTAATTGTAAATCCAGTACACAAAAAAATAGCTCAAAACAAACCAAATAATCCTTGGTTTTCGTCTACCCGCTACCGCTTCGAAAGCGAAATCGATAGGATAAATTTGCTATTGAAATTTAAATGAAAATTGGCTATTTTACAAAATCAGATACTAATAACGGTCAGAAAATTTAAGTTTACTGGCTGTTTCAAGCCATCAATCAACTATATCTTTTGAATCGGATATGATTTGATCAAGAGCCTAATATTCTTTTGATAACTATTGAGAAAGGTCATTTCTGGCCCATGGTGGATTGGTAGCAAGCCCATATCATACTTTTCGAGAGGAAATTCACACAATGGTGTCCAATAAATCCAAATTTAGACATTCTATAACACTGATAGTAATAATCAAGTTATTCTTGGGATCAGTCTTAACTTTTGAATCAGGAGCAGATAGCTTTAAGGTGGCTCTTTTAATACCAGGAGAAGTTAATGATGGAAGCTGGAATTCCCTAGCATATTCCGGATTGAAGTCAATTGAAAAAGAGCTACCAGCAAAAACTGCCTATACTGTAAGTAAGACTTCATCTCAATATGAAGAAGATTTCAAATACTATGCGAAGAAAGGTTATAACCTAATTTTTGGCCATGGATTTGAGTACCAAGATGCCGCCAAAAAAATAGCCGTTGAGTATCCAGATACCACATTTATCCTCACCTCAGGCGACACTGTGGGAATGAATGTTACCTCTATTGTTTTTGAACTTGAGGAAGCTGTTTATTTGTTAGGGATGTTATCAGGGGAATTTTCACAAAGTGGAAAGGTCGGTCTGATTGGTGGGCGGAAAATACCATCTATTGAGAGTACTTTTCATGCTTTTTCAGAGGGAGCTAAAGCCACGAACCCCACAATCGAAATCATGGTCGATTATATCGGAGATTTTGAAAACCAAGAGAAAGCTAAAAAATTAGCTCTGAGTCAAGTAAATCAAGGGGTAGATATTATTTTTCATAATGCTAATGCCGCCGGGATTGGTGTCATTAATGCGGTATCTGAGTCTCGAAAAGAGGGGAAATCGGTATATGCCTTAGGTTCCAATCAGAACCAAAACGAACTAGCCCAAAATTCTGTACTAGCCAGCGCAGTAATTGATCCATCTGTTTTCGTACGGATCGCTCAACAGGTAAAAGAAGGGAAATTCGAACCAAAAGTAATGATGATTGGGATGGGACCTAAAGACGAGATTAAATTGGTATATAATCCAAGAATAATTTCGCAAATACCAGTCAAAACTAGAACGAAAATAGAAGAAGTACGTGAAAATATCTTGGCGGGAAACCTAAAAGCACCGCGTCCACAATTTCTAAAATTAGAGAAAGAATTTGAACTAACTGATGAAATTAATGTGAATTTTCACCTGCACTATAATCAATTGGTGCAAAAGACAAAAAAACAAATACTACAAGGGCAGATGCCTGTGTTAATCGCGTTTGGAAACAATATAAAGCTATTATATAAGGGGCAGGAGAAGACATCTCGTGTGCTTCCGGCACAATACCATAGTCTGAAATCAATTGGACATTTGGCTTTGGGGCTTTATACAGCCAGCCTCAACTATCAATCTGAGGGCTTAAGTTCTGTAGAAATTGATCAGCTGACAAAGGAAAAAGATCTGATAACCGAGGCGTTGAGTAATTTGCAAATTGTATCAATCCCTCCAGATATTATAACGGATCAGAAAAAAATCATTGACGAATCTATCAAATTCCTAGATCAAATAATAGAAGAAGAAAATATATCAACTAGCCATCTTAATTCATTTACCTCTGTTGTCAGTCCATACCTATTAGAAGGAGCTGCAGTCGCCGCTCAACTTGAGCTAAAGAACCTGCATGAAATAGTCACAAAGTGGAGAAATCAAATAAAAGATTCAGATTGGAGAAATGTAAAAATATTAATTTGCGGTCCTCACCAACCAAGGCATGGGCACGTAACTACGCAATATTTTCGTCGGTTATTAAACGAAAAAGCAAAAGTAGGTGCAGTAGGTGAGGACCGAATCATCTATGCAGAAAACAAATTTGACCAAGACTCAGTCATAGATTTACTAGCGCGACACATTATCGACCAAAAGGCCGCAGAGGCATTTTTTAACGACAAATTCCGATTACAAAGAGATTTGTTACAGGATGGTGCGAAAAGATATTTAGATCAATTATTTCCTCATGAATCTGAATTAAAAAACGGGAATTAATGTATGAGATTCCCAAACATCAAATTCATCTGGCAAAGATATATCATTTATAAAAAAATTGGCTGGGTCTGAACAATCAGCCTGAGTATCTACTATTCTTGGACTCATCTATAGCTTTTTCTTGCTAAACTCAATGACCAACAGAAAATAATTGCGCTGAGATTTGCAGATATCAAAGTCAACCTTTTGAGATTCTGATCGTCTGCTGATGTAGGTAAATCAAATAAAGTCTTGTTCTGAATGAATCTACTGAAACTGCATATTCAATATCTATTAGTGGTCGTATTCGTTACCTTCATCCATTCTAATCTTCAGGCACACCAGTATTTTCCTTTCTCAGTCGGTAACCAATGGCTCTATAGAAACCCAAAAACAGGCCAAAAGATAGAATTAAGCCTAATCAGGCCCCTAGATTTTGATCAGCAGCCGAACAACCCTATTCAGGGACAAAGACCAAATTTGCCCAACCTTGGACAACCTCCTAATAACGTTAACCAAAGACCCAGACCGAATCTACCTAATCAAGTTCAACGCCCTAATATTCCGAAAAAAGTTCAAAAAGTGGTCTTGCCTCCAAAGACTCTATTATTAGAGATACGTTTAAACCAAGAATTAATCACATCTCGTGGCATCTATATCGATTCTGACAGTTTGAATCAGGTCTTGTTGCGGTCAAAAAGTGGGAATTTTATTTTCGGTTTGAATCAACCATTTTTACCATCGAATCTTGCTCCTGGGAAAAAGTGGTCTGCAATAAGCCAGGGAATAAAAAGATGTAATCTAGAGACAAAATGGTCAGTAAAATCGGTTGAAACAGTTCGAGTCAAAGCCGGTAAATTTAGATCTTTAAAAATAGCAGAAGAAAATAACTTTCTCAATTGTGGGCCGCAAAACCTAGAGCTGGAAAATGCAATAAAATCCATCTGGTACGCGGCCAAAGTTGGACCGATCAAAATTATGTTTATGGATCAACAAACATATGAGCTAACTGAATGCAATCCTCCGCTAGCAGTGGATTCGAGTAGGCATAAATTGACTACAAATTGGGCTAAATTGAAGCAGCAATAAATTCGATAGTGCTTGATCCATGGGGTGATTGCACGACTATTTTTTCAACGTGTAGTCTTCACCTCAATCCCGATTAAAACTAGCGTAAAATGCAGCTTGTAAATCGAGCGACTAATCAGTCGCCCTGCTGGATTTTCAGCAGGGCACCTTAGAACAAGTTATACCGGCCAAGAGCAAATAAAAAGCTGATAGTTTCGCGCTCAGATTAGTTGGCCGATATCTGATAGATTCCAGTTAAAAGCGGAAAAGCCCACAAGACGATTGTCAGTTCTAATTTTTCCGGATTGGCATCCACAGTAATAATAAATAAATGATTGGTGATGTTTATATCGGGGCTATTTGTCTGGCCAAATACAACAGATAGAATTTAAAGTCGTTGAGATTAATTTTGGATTGAACACTGAGTATGAATCGCTTCGGCTTTCTGGTTGCTTCCCTCGAGTTAAGTGTATTTGCTCCAGATTTTGGGTGAATCTATCTGGCTGAAGATAACCATAAAGCTTCGTGCTCAAAAAGATGGCACTCTGCCTGCTGGCAATTGCAGCATTTGGTTGGATGAAGAAGCGAATTATTAAGAAAACATCAGTCCCCATCAGTATAAATATTTTTGGCACACCTAATGCTCATAGTCAGAGTGTTCATCAATTTCTCCTTGATAAACACTCCTTTTAACATAACGATTGACAGGACGTACACTTTGGACTGAGTGAACGTCCTGTTTTTTTGTCTGGTAATNCGCAGATTCTACCCGAAACCACCCCGTCTCTTTAGCCCTAGATTGGATTCATTATTTTGGTAGACTAATCCTGGTTTGTACCTATGGGGNAAANGAAGGATGTCTCTGCACACTGNNTGTTTTTTGATTAGGTGCAATATATTATCAACCAAACACGAATTCACCTTAGGTATTTAGATTTCCCAATTCTCTCAGTTCGGTTTTGGAAGAATTAAACAATGCAAATTTATACTGATTTATCGGAAGCATTAATACAACCAAATCAGGTTCAGTTTCTGGACTTAAGTGATCAAAATTTGATCAAAATTCCCGATGATATTTTTCAACTGACTAATCTAACTCAACTCGGTTTGGGAAATAACCAGATTTCGGAGATTCCCCCTAAACTGTGTCAACTGAACAATCTGACTCAACTCGACCTTTGGGGAAACCAGATTTCGGAGATTCCCCCTGAAATAGGGCAAATGACTAACCTGACGACACTCGGTTTGGCATCCAACCAGATTTCGGAG
>PAYP01000085.1 GCA_002714785.1 Candidatus Poribacteria bacterium
CTCAACGCAACTTATCGCCCTATTCAGACTCGCTTTCGCTACGACTACGCTTCAAAAAAGCTTAATCTTGCTACGCAAAGTAAGTCACCGGCTCATTATGCAAAAGGCACGCGGTCATGCACATCGGTTGCCCGATCTCGCACTTCCACAGCTTGTAAGCTCACGGTTTCAGGTTCTATTTCACTTCCCTAACAGGGGAACTTTTCACCTTTCCTTCACAGTACTTGTTCACTATCGGTTGCTAGGACGTATTTAGCCTTAGGAGGTGGTCCTCCTGGATTCCCACAGGTTTAGTCTATCCGCGTGGTACTCGGGATCCCCTCAAGACACAAGTTTCTTTTTACTCACAGGACTGTAACCTTCTCTGGTCGCCCTATCCCAGGGACGTTAAGTTAAAAAACTGTTATCTTTTGTGAGGGTCCCACAACCCCAGACATACGTGTACATCTGGTTTAGGCTGTTTCCGTTTCGCTCGCCGCTACTCAGGAAATCGATTTTTCTTTCTCTTCCTCAGGGTACTGAGATGTTTCACTTCTCCTGGTTGGCGTCTGTACTGTTACCGTACAGACGGTAAGTAATAATACTTACCCGGTTGCCCGATTCGGGGATCTTCGGATCAAAGCATATAAACAACTACCCGAAGCTTATCGCAGTCTGTCACGCCCTTCGTCGCCGCCTAGCACCAAGGCATCCACCGTGAGCCCTTAGTAGCTTTGACATATTAAAAGTCAAATTAAAAAAAACAGTATATTGAATACTGTCATCTTCCTCAAGGTACTCTTGCTAACTAATTTCTATCAGTTAGCACAGTTTTCAAAATTTCAAAGAACAAACGGGCTTCAATAACTTCCAATTACTACTGGCAGTTATCAAGAATCCCAAGAAAAGTGGAGACGAGCGGAATTGAACCGCTGACCTTCTGCGTGCAAAGCAGATGCTCTCCCAACTGAGCTACGCCCCCACAAAGTGGGCGTACCAAGAGTTGAACTTGGGACCTCGCGCTTATCAGGCGCGCGCTCTAACCAACTGAGCTATACACCCGTAGCAACCTCTCCGCAGGAAACCCCGCGAAGCTCTAGGGAATCTCACCCATGCACCAGTTGCCCCAGCGCAATAAGACTTCATCTCCAAAAACTGAATTACACATTAAATGTCGCTGTCGGTATTAATATTTTATGAGCGCCTGTATCCAGCAGAACTGGAACAGTACTACGGACACCAACCATTAAGGTTGGCTAAATGCCCGAGTGCTCCTTAAAAAGGAGGTGATCCAGCCGCAGGTTCCCCTACGGCTACCTTGTTACGACTTCGCCCCAATCGCTGATCTCACTTTGGACGGCTCCCTCCAAAAGGTTAGGCCACCGGCTTAGAATGCTACCAACTTTCATGGCGTGACGGGCGGTGTGTACAAAGGCCGGGAACGTATTCACCGCGGCATGCTGATCCGCGATTACTAGCGATTCCAACATTCATGGAGTCGAGTTGCAGACTCCAATCCGAACTGGGGCTGGCTTTAAAGGATTGGCTCCCCCTCGCGGGTTGGCGACCCTCTGTACCAGCCATTGTAGCACGTGTGCAGCCCAGGGCATAAGGGCCATGCGGACTTGACGTCATCCCCACCTTCCTCTGGCTTTTAACCAGCAGTCTCGTTAGAGTCCCCACCATTACGTGCTGGCAACTAACAACAAGGGTTGCGCTCGTTGCGGGACTTAACCCAACATCTCACGACACGAGCTGACGACAGCCATGCAGCACCTGTCACTTTGTCCCCGAAGGGAAAACCATATTTCTATGGCGGTCAAAGGATGTCAAGCCCTGGTAAGGTTCTTCGCGTTGCTTCGAATATAAGCGACATGCTCCACCGCTTGTGCGGCCTCCCGTCAATTACCTTGAGTTTTAACCTTGCGGCCGTAATCCTCAGGCGGGGTACTTAATGCGTTAGCTACAGCACAGAAGGGTAATCCCTCCTATACTTAGTACCCATCGTTTACGGTTAGGACTACAGGGGTATCTAATCCCTTTCGCTCCCCTAACTTTCGTGCCTGAGCGTCAGTATCGAGCCAGAAAGCTGCCTTCGCCGTGGGTGTTCTGTACAATCTCTACGCATTTCACCGCTACACTGTACATTCCGCTTTCCCCTCTCGTACTCAAGCCATGTAGTTTCGAGCACAGTTGATTGGTTGAGCCAATCGATTTCATACTTGACTTACATGGCCGCCTGCGCACGCTTTACGCCCAGTAATTCCGGACAACGCTTGCCCCCTACGTCTTACCGCAGCTGCTGGCACGTAGTTAGCTGGGGCTTATTCCTAAGATACAGTCAGATCTTCGTCTCTTAGAAAAGGAGTTTACAACCCGAAGGCATTCATCCTCCACGCGGCGTCGCATCGTCAGGGTTTCCCCCATTGCGAAATATTCTCGACTGCAGCCTCCCGTAGGAGTTTGGGCAGTGTCTCAGTCCCAATGTGGCTGACCATCCTCTCAGACCAGCTACCCATCGTCGCCTTGGTGAGCCGTTACCTCACCAACAAGCTAATAGGACGCAGGCTTATCTTTGAGCGGTTTGCACCTTTCATCGAGGGGGCCGAAGACTCCCCGATCGTATTCAGTATTAGCATCCCTTTCGGTATGTTATTCTTAACTCAAAGGCAAATTACCTACGCGTTACTCACCCTTTCGCCACTATCCTCACAGCCGAAGCCATGATTCTCGTTCGACTTGCATGCCTAATCCACGCCGCCAGCGTTCGTCCTGAGCCGGTATCATACTCTCCAAAAGAGTCGTTTTCTCAAGCCTACTCTCTCGAGCAGGTTTTGACAAGAATTTTGTATACTACCTTATCAGACGATGAATGACCAAATGGCCATTACATCGCATAGCGTTCACTTAATATGTATTCAGTTTTCAAAGATCAGTCCACAACGCAATTGGACACTACCTGATCAGCACTACATGCTGATCAATGTCTTCCTTGCGAAGCGGGGGGAAGTATAACACTAGACATATATAGTGTCAAGAGAAAACGAAGTTTTTATTACATCTTCTCATATCAATTCATTGATATGAGGTTTAAACCTAGTGGTAGTATAGGTTTAACGCCTTAATTATTTAGTGATATTCTTTTTAAAAAGCTTAAGATTAATGAATTTTGCCTCTACCCGAAATAGGCCAGGCGATTTCAATACTTTCACCTCGGATACCATATAACGTATCGTGAAGAAAAACAGTTGAGTCGCCATAGCCAACAATGAAATTGAAAATCTGACCAGGTTGAATCTCGTAATTTGGGCAAGTAAGCTTTACAGTGCCGTGCTCTGCCGAAGGGTGAAATGTTTCAAATCCAGGCAAATTAACAGCAATCGGAGGTTGGCCGGCCCAAGCAGGTAAAGCCTTAAAACCTGCATCAAAAATGATCCGATATGGGTCTGGTCGACTAGTAACCATACTTCGAACAAAAAGCGATGGTTGAGTCTTTGCTCCCCAATGACAATAAGAAGCATCACCAAACATTGCCCCACCGGCCTGAACTTCAGTTAGTATAGCCATTGATGTGATTATGTTGTAAGTGCCACTTCCTCCGCCACTAACAATATTCATAGTCAAATTGGCAGCCTTAACCATTTCTATGGTTTGATGTAATTCTTTAACTGATTTACTGATTGTTTCTCGCTTTTTACATTCGTTTTCGATGCTAACAGCATGTCCCTCCCAAGCCATAAGACCTCGAAAATTTAGGCCAGGCGTTTCATCGACTAATAAAGCTAAATCAACAGCAGGCTGCCCAGATTGTACGCCTGCACGATTCATTCCGGTATTTATCTCAATAAGAACACCAATCTCAGTTCTATTTTGGGTGGCGATGACTCCCATTTGTTTCACATTATTTGGGTGATCAACGGCCACCTTCACGTCTGCTTTCTGACANAGCCGAGCAAGTTTCTCAATTTTCCGTTGGCCGACAATTTGATTAGCAATTAAAATGTCACANATCCCACCGTTAACCATCACTTCNGCTTCACTGATTTTGGCACAAGTNCCCCCGATGGCTCCGGCTTTTAGAGCTTTATGAAGAATTGCAGGNATTTTAATTCCTTTAACATGTGGNCGCCAATCTACTTTTGAGCGACGAAAGAAATCCGCCAAAGTCGCTATATTCGCTTCTAGTTGATTTAGATCAACCCAAAGTGAAGGGGTATCCAACATATGTATATTCATCTGTCTATCTTTTTTAACAAAAAACTAATCAAAAGCAACTCGAAAACCTATCACAAATTCAGAATAATCACGACTAAAAAAATCGTAGCTACTACAGCTGGCATGATCGTGATTGTAATACCAAGCCCCACCTCTCACAATACGAAAAGTTTGATTTTCGTCATACCATGTTGANCTCCANTCCCAAACATTACCAAGTAAATCGTAACAACCAAAGGGACTGATACCATCGGGGAAAGTACCAACAGGAGTTGTATTTCCAACCCCCGCCTCGGCCGTGTTACAACGTGGCTTATCAATCTCATTTCCCCACGGAAAGGTCCGGGCATCGTCCCCACGTGCTGCTCGTTCCCACTCCTCAAAACTAGGCAACCGCCCTCCAATCCAATCTGCATAAGCTTCTGCGTCCGTGCAGGTGACATTAGATACAGGGTGGTCACCGAAATTGGGTGAGAATCGTCCGTCTAGCTTTGGATCCTCATTTCTCCAATCAGCTGGGGGGGGATGGTTTGTATCCTTAACGAAGCGTTCGTATTGAGCATTAGTTACCGGATATCTTCCCATTCGAAAGCGGTCAACAAATATTGGATCCAGATCCGTATCCAGCAGAACATCACCTGCTACAATTTCAACTGTGCTGTCGAGAATTTCTAAGGATGCACGAGCTAAGTCTGTATCAAAATTTGAGAGAGCTAATCCAAGAGGTGAAATCAGTTGTTGTGATGTTACTGATGATATCGTTTTTGTAAATGGAGTAACGGATTTCCACTTTAGATCAGCTAACAATAAATGTTTTATTGATGTCATTTGGCTTGGGTCGTAGTGCCAAGGCCAATATTTATTCAGAATATCTTGAAATGAATCAGGATCATTCAACTGTTGATGTTGTAGGCCTCTTTCTTCTAGATAATCTGGTTGTTGAAGATTTATTAATCGGGTCAAAATTGGATACCTGCATTCAGANAAATCAAAAATTCACATATTAGTGTCTGAGAATTATTGATTGTTAAGCTCCCTTGACTATTGGAGCAAATTATGGAAAATTTTTGGACTTTTCAAGGAGTCGACTGATGAGTATTACTTCCTTAAATTATCTCACAACGGAACAAGTTGATCAATTTCAAAGAAACGGATTTTTGGTCATTGAAGATTTATTACACCAAGAAGAACTAAAAACATTAGGACAAAGGACCGACAGTATTGCTGCTGGCAAATTGCCACATATCCCCCAAACTAGCGTTCAGCTAGAACCTATTTTTCGTTCTGGAGAAAACACCATAGTTGACCAGGTTTTGTCGGTTCGAAAATTNTATGATATCGCTGTTTACGATGACCGTATGTGGCAGCACGTTAAGCACCCTAAAATTGTGGCAGTGATAACTGATCTACTTGGTGTGGCAGACATTAAAATGTATGGTGACCAGCTGTTTATGAAAGCCCCAGATANTGGCAGTGCTCAAGCTTGGCACCAAGACTCCGCCTCATGGCGAGATATTTTCCCTATGGATCTGGTGACTGCTTGGACCGCAATAGACCAATCATCTATAGAAAATGGATGTTTACATTTTATTCCAGGCACACATCGTTGGGGAATGTTACGAGGCGAGCAATTGGCCAATTTNGTTCCTGACTTTGGGCATTCCCCTTGGCCAATAGTACCAGTAGAACTCCGCCCAGGAAGTGTCAGTTTCCATCATAGCTTGACGTTACATATGAGTGAAGCTAATTTGTCGAATCAGAGGAGAAGNGGTTACGCTGTNCACTACATGCGGGCCAGTTCATGGAAGGACTGTTCGGTCACTGATGCCCCTAAAATGCCCCCCTTCAAACAAGTTTTTGGCCGCTCGTTCGAAGGGCGTGTGTAGTGATATGAGGCGAACNGTTTCTATCACTCCGGTTTTTACTGGCACTTAGNTTTCCAATGTTTATTTACCGAATTATTTCCCAAGCTAAATGTTGCAATTCCGGTTTAATTAATTTGTCCCAAGCCAACTTAACTGCTTGGGGGGACCCTGGTGTTGAAATGATGAGTTTNCCCTTATAAGTACCAGCAGTCGCGCGAGAGAGCATTGCTGCAGCTCCAACTTGATCATAACTCAACATACGGAAGATCTCACCAAATCCTGTTAACCGTTTTTCCAACTTCCGGTCAATAACATCAAAGGTCCGATCCCTCGGTGTTATGCCTGTCCCACCATTGAAAATTATGATACGAGCNGAACTTTCGATCATTTCTTCCAAAACAATTTCTATTTGCTCTGGTTCATCTGGCACTATTTGATAAGACGTTATGGTATGCCCTTCTTGTTCCAATTCACCTCGCAAAAAAATGGCATTAGTATCTGTTTCGGGAGTCCTAGAGTCNCTAACGGTCACTAGACCAATAGCAACTGATTCAATGGCTTCGGCCGCCATTTCTCGATGTGTTGCACTACTCTTTATTTCTGACATCACGATTTTACTCTTTTTATATGAGAGTTATTAATTCTCCTTGATTTATTAGTAAAAGTTCAGTTCGAAAGTGTTTTCCAAAATCGCCAATTGGCTCTACGAAGGATTTCTGGCCAAGATTTTCCAGGCAAAATCCAAGGCATAGAAGTTGCCCCTGGCTGTTNCCAACTATTATCNTATCCTGTTACGTCCCACAANAAATCGGCGCCCGGNAGCCCCAATTCAAGAAGTTTGGAATCTGGCTGTTTCCCATTATTTTCCAGAATATTATCGTGAATCCAGCAGCCAGAAGCAATAGGGTCGACATCCAGTTTTTTTCCTTTTGGCTGATTACTAAGTGCAATAAGACCAACACCATAGGAGTTGTTACCGGTGATCTGGTTATAAGCAACCTCGACTTCGTCCGCAGCCATAATCATAATACCACTACCGGACGGTACACCACTAACTGCGGAATTAGGGTCCGCAAAATTGACATGATTATTATCAAATACTTGATTATTTATAACCCGACAGTTGCGAGAAAATTTAGACGGATTATTAGGTAGGAGAAAAACTAAAATTCCACCTGCGTTATCATAAGTTATATTTCTTTGTACTACTGCGTTAACAGAGTTTTCTATTTCAATACCTGTTACGTTGCTATAAACTCGGCAATCTTCGACCACGATATCTTTGGACTGTCCAACGTATATCCCTGCATCCCTAACTCCTGTGACTTCGCAGCTCTCAACGTGAACACCAACACACTCAACAGGATAAACTCCATACAATCCAGTATTGTGACAATACAGTTTTTCAAAAGTTATATTGTGAGCTCTATTGATCATGACCCCGTTAGCTGTGTAGTTTCTGATTATCAAATTTCGAAGGGTAATATTACTTCCGGAACCTATAACTCCATCAGCTAATTTTCCTTTACCNTCTAAAATTGGGCGACTCCCGTCTTTTAATACACCTTCGATCACCACGCCTGATATATCAACACTGAGCGTTTCATGGTACAACCCAGGCATAATGCGGATTGTATCTCCTGCTACTGCGAGATTGATACCGTCCTGTATCTTTTGTCCTGATTGGACTGTAATGATATTATCACGTTTACTGACCGAAGAAAGTAACTCAGGGGCTAACCTTGAGGCTCGCCGTAACTCAATAGACTGATTTTCTAGGTTCGAAACGGTTGGCAGACCAGACGGTAAAACACTAGGAATAGATGGCTTGTTCGATTCATCAGTTAAACTGTGAAGAAAGGCGATCAAGTCTATCTTCTCTTGTTTTGTCAAAGTAAATGGTCGGATTTTGTCATCGATGTTGGATAANCCTTTGCTGTTTCCACCACCTTTAGCATAAAAGTCAATTACATCTGACAGTGTATCAAGACTACCGTTGTGCATGTAAGGGGCTGTCAAGGCTATATTTCGTAACGATGGAACCTTGAAGGCAAAGTTGTCATTCGAGTTACCTGTAATTCCTCCCCGTCCTAAATCAGGCTCTTCTAAATGAGAATCAGGTACACCAATCACTTTAAAATCAGGATTCGCAAAGGTCGGAAAATTATGGCATTCAAAACAACGAGTTTTCATAGAACGAAAAATGTTCAAACCTCGTTGAGCTGAGGGCGTTAATGCTGATGAATCACCTTTAGCAAATTTATCAAAAGGTGATTCATATGTTACAAGACTGCGCTCAAAGCTAGCTATAGCATAAGTGATATTTTGGAAAGTCACTCCGTCATTGAAATTAGCAGCGAATTGACGAACATACTCTGGTATACTTTGTAATTCTTCCACCAATTGGTCTGGGTCTTGGCCCATTTCGTCAGGATGCTGGATCGGTTTTGTGGCTTGATCTTCTAAATCTACAGACCTACCGTCCCAATATTGTAAATGGTTGTAAGCCGTGTTCCATATAGTCGGCGAAGATCGAGTCAAGATTCTACCGTTCTTCCGCTCCCGTCCGACACCTAAGCCGCCAATACCCATTGACAAAGCGCGGTTATCCGAAAACCCAAGATCTGGATGATGGCAATGAGCACAAGAAGTGTCATTTTCACCTGATAATATAGGGTCAAAATACAGCAGTCGGCCTAGCTCAACTTTTCCTTTTGTAAGTGGGTTGTCAGATCGGGTTTTGATAGGTGGAAACGGCCGGTCCAGATTCTGGTTAGCAATGATTTGTTTAAAAAAAGCCTCTTCTTGCGAAATTGTGGACGGAATAACATCTGGTTCTAGTAAAGGATGTGGCCAATAGACCAGAATCAGAAAAAATACTAACAATAAAATCATAGTATGTTAAGACAATAAGCCATGGACCGCAGAAATAACCAGTTCTTCAACATCTGGTTTGAAATGTGTCGGGCGGTTGAAATAAATCATTGCAGTTTTCCCTTCATACCCACCCTCCTTGAGAATACGAACGGAAGGTATGTAAGCCGGTAGATCGTTACAATATGCACTGATCCAAAGTGTATCTTTGCCTAACTCATTTTTCAATCGAAGTGCAAAATCAACTACAACTTCACCCGCTAAAAATACGATTGATAGGTCCTGCCCGAATTGCCATACCTGAACTGCGTAAGAGAGGTACGACGGTAAAGTCTGACCACTATCGATTTTTGCTAACTGAACCTCCGCATGATAACCGACAGCGCCACCTTCTTTGACCCGTTTTTCCCACTCCGTTCGTGTAGGAATTTCATCAAAAGGCAATTTAACCCAGCTTATTTCACCTCTCGTCGTATCTAAATTCAGCGGTTTCAGTTTAGTCTTCATTAGTCTACTAACTTCTTCGGCTACTGAGTGNCCATGTTGCTTCGCGTGCTCATATTCGCCGCGTGGGTATGGGTTTGCGTCGCCGGCACAACCAATAGAAACAAAGGCCATAGCCGTTGGATGCTCAGCTTCAAGTTCAGACATCGCATAGCCTGCCCAATCTCCGTTAATCGTATTAAAAGCCACTGTCGTGGTATGACAAGCATAACTACACCAAATCGCTATCGGTTCACCATTCTTTCGTGAAGCCAACATGACAGGCAAATCGTGATCCACTGGTCCTCTTTTGTCGCGCCGGTTTCTAGCAAAATCAACCGAACTTAAACCCCAAGAAAGTTGGCCAATTTCAACCTTAGACAAGGCTAATTGAACAACCAAGACCAATTTATCAGTTAACTCGACAGTATACCGATCAATTCGGGCTTGATGGTCTACAGGGATTGATTGACCAAAAAGCGTCTCNAGTGCACCTGATACGAAAGGCGCNGAGTGAGTATGAGTNACGCTCAGCGTAAANTGGCGACGCGGTATATTTTCTTCAACTTTTAAGCGCTGAGCNACTGTTTCAGTAATGTGTTCTGGAATACCACAATTTTCTACGCACAAAAGAATGAATGGTTGCTGATTGGGTGGAATAATAACTAAACATCTAGCCCAGATGGGCTGTACAACGCTTGTTGTTTCTGTTTTCCTAGCACCATAACCCGATAAACGAATAGGATAGTCAGGTGTGATATCTATTTTAGCAACACCAATTTTGGGTAGTTTAATGGTATTCAAAACAAACTTGAATTTAGACGTCCATTTAATTTGGTTTTAAGAAACAACTTGGGGGACAGCAACTGGTTTTCCTTCTTCTGCTGATTGGTTGGCACAAATTGAGACGAGAGCTGATTGCAGTCCATCTGCGTAAGACGACTTGATTAGCGACTGATTGTTTGTTTGGATCGCTTGTATGAAGGCTTGGTCAATTCCAAGTTGCGGATCAGTCGATATTTCAACAGTATCGAAATTTTCAGGCTGAATCTCGAAATTACCCCAACCGAGTTGAACAATTTGATGGTCCTCGAGAATGAAATCAGTTCGCATACTCCCGCCACCACCGGTCAGTGCACAGGTAGTAGTGATTTGGCCTACTGCACCACTAGCAAATTTGAGACTCACGACTTCTGCATCGGGAATAGTCTGGTTAGGTTGGTCGGTGTTAATTTTCATGGCTGATAATTTATAGACTTCCGTTATCTCGCCTGCCAAATAGCGAATCATATCGACCTGATGTGTAGCTTGTTCGTGTAGCATACCTCCTGACTTTTCCATTACCCGCCACCAATGATCTGCACCTCCGGCAATTCCACCCCAACGGTGGCTAATAACCATTCCGATTGCTTTATCCTTCAAATAATCTCGTAGGGCTATCTCTGCGTTTTGGTAACGTCCCTGATAACCAACGCCACTTATAACTGAATTTTTATTCACCGCTTCTAGAACTGATAATCCGTGATCTACTGTCATAGATACAGGTTTTTCAACAAAAATGTGACGACCACTTTCTGCAGCTAATCGTTCAATATCTGTATGGGCAAATGGTGGCAGACAAAAATAAATCGCGTCTACTTCCGTTTCGTCAATCAGTCGCCGAGCATCAGTATAATACTGGCCTCCGTAACGGTCAGCGGCGACTTTCGCCCTTTCTTCCTCTATATCACAAAAAGCAATAATAGTTGCTTCTTCAATGGTCTCAACTTGACTGATATGAGCGTTTGCCATCCCGCCCGTACCAACAAAACCAACTTTTACATCTGACATTTTTTAACTCCGTTGATCAGTACATACTGATCAGAAAGGATGAGATTTAATTTTTGGTGTGGTTGATCGAAGTTGGAAAACGGGATAGGTTCGTCCAACATTCTGTTTGTGAAAATTATATATTGGCTTTTGGCCACTAAGGCAACCAAAGCTTTGGCGCAAATAACTAGACATCGAAATTGAATCGAATTGCGATAATTGCCGTAATGTTTCTAAAATCGAGATTTCTCTTGGTTCGCTGGCACCAGTTTCTATTTTCATGCCCAGCCCCAAACCAGTTTCTGCTAGGCCGAGGCCATAAACTCCCTCGGCTCCTGATTTCATTACGAGTTGGTTAGGGTAATGTCTTGTCAGTTTAGCACAGAAACGATTGCTTCCTGACACATAAGTGGGTTTTTTAATCATAGAATCACGAATTCGTGCCAAAGCCTTCTGGCGATTAGTCCCACCTGTAGATGCTGTGGCAAATTTAGCAAATAGTAGCCCAATTCGCCAAACGGGAAGAGCAAATGTTGGTACTCCGCAACCATCAATTGCAATATCAGCATCAGACAACTCGGCTTCTGCTAATTCTGACAATGTTTGCTTGATTAACTGTTGTGCTGGATGAGACTGATCCGTATAGCCTATGGTTGAAAAACCTTTCAGCTGACATAAAGCTAAAATACCAGCATGCTTGCCAGAACAATTCGAATGGATAGCAGTTGGCTTTTGGCCTTTCCTTATCATAGCCTCGTGGCTAGATAAGTCGCTCGGTGGGTGTATCCCTGAATCTAACGCCGATTCGTCTAGGCCAATTTTGGACAAAATCTGACGTACAGAGCGCAAATGATACTCTTCGCCACCGTGAGAAGAGCACATAACTGCAATTTCGTTATCTTGTAAGTCGTAGGCTTTTATAGCTCCAGATTCGATAGTTGGCAACAACTGGAATGGTTTGGCCGAAGAGCGCAAGAATGTTTTAAAGTCAGGATTACCAACTGAATACCGAATTTCACCATCTGACGAAACAATAGTAATCACACCACGATGAACTGTTTCCACCAATTCCCCACGTGTTTTTTCTACTAATGGTACAGTATATCGATGTTGCATTTGGTTCAAGCATTAACCATAAAATCAGATTGTCTAACCNGNNATNGTCTCAAGCCAAAACTNTTCAATNCTACTTNAGGCTANANCTNTTTTATTATATGANATTGTCAAGNAATGTCAAGGTAGAAGCCCGAANNNCTCAACTTNCCATTTGTATTACCTTATTGATCTAGCAGACGATTTATGATAGCTTGTGTTGTTTCCGTTCTCAATTTTTTACGCATTAAGGATTGAATAATATGCCCGACCGAATTCCGTCTATTTGTGCTGACCAATATGTTACTCCACCGAATTGGGCGATTCAACAGAGGCGNCTAATCGACCTGATGAATCAGGCCGGCGTCTTCTATGCTAGTAAGTACGTTCGTTCCGATAATACCCTGATCTGGAAAGATAGTTGGCCGGGTATGGATGGCTCCGATGANGCCTACGAAAGTTTTTGGACCTTTCCTTTATTCTATTTNGTTGGTGGAAGCGAGCAAATTCACCAAATGTCAAGGCAACTGTGGGATAGTATCACTTGGCAGTTTACCGAATANGGTCAGATTTATCGAGAGTTTGATGCATATTATGATTGGATGCATCATGGCGAAAGTTACAGCTACCTTTACTACCTTGGTCTTTGTGATCCTTTTGTCTTCAAGGATAGACAACGAGCAAGAAGGTTTGCTAGTTTTTACATTGGTGAGGACCCGGAGGCAAAAAACTACGATCCGGACCGAAAGTTAATCCGTTCACCACTAAATGGTAGTCGGGGGCCCAGACTGGAAATGTCCCGAGAAGACTGGTCTACTCATAGGGATGTTCTATCCAACTACCCTGCGCCTTANGAAGATATTCCCGGTGTCGAAACTGAAAAGGCAAACTGGAACGACGATGAAACTTTTACTGTCATTCTGGAATTACTCAATCAGCGTATGGCAAAAGGGGACGTCCCTCTCAATCTGACTGCGACTAGCCTGATCTTACACGCATTTTCCTACGANAATGATAACAAGTATAAAAAATGGATTTTGGATTACTTGACNGCTTGGCAAAAGCGNGCAGAAGAGAACCATGGTATCATTCCGGATAATATCGGTCTAAATGGGNAAATTGGTGAAAATATGAATGGTAAGTGGTGGGGAGGTTATTATGGTTGGTACTGGCCCCATGGAGCTACCAATTTGTTGGAATCAACATTAATTTCAGGCTGTAATGCCCTNATGCTAACAGGCAATACTGACTGTCTAAACTTAGCCCGTTCTCAGCAAGATCTACTATGGTCTTTAGGCAAAAAGCAGGATGGGCATAGGGTTGTCCCGTTCAAGCATACGGATAACGGTTGGGGTAGCTACAGACTCATGCCTTCCAATTTCCCCATCCAACTATGGAATGTCTCCGAATCGAAGGTCGACTTGGAACGAGTTAATCGCTTAACCGATTCTGAAAAATGGTCAAAACAGATTGGCGGTCGGGATGATAATGGTGGTTGGTTTCGCTTCGTTCGTGGTGAATTTCCGGAATTCCCAGAACANGTTTTAGCAGCAAATATTGATTATATGAATCAACGCCTAGAGATGATCGAAAACGATGATACTGAACCAGAAACTTGGGATGTTCACCACTGGCAAACACGTAATCCGGTTTGGCCACAGGGCCTATTACAATTGACCACCGGCGGCCCAACCGCCATTTACCATGGTGGAATGTTGAATTGTCGAATTCGACACTTCGACTTAATGAAGAAGAGAGCGGGTTTGCCTGAGGACGTATCAGCATTAGTTGATCAAATTTCCGAGTGCCGATTTCGCCTTCAGCTAATTAATTTGAATCCTATTTNTTCTCGTTCTGTAGTCAGCCTTGCAGGAGCTTTCGGTGAGCATCAGTTCAAAAGTNTCACNGCNGGTAAGAGGACTATCTCTATTGACTCTAAATGGNTACAAGTTGACTTGCAGCCTCGTTGTGGTATTACACTCGAGATTAAAACTGATCGATTTGTTAATTCACCACAATACGATTTCCCTTGGTGCGTAGAAGAACAAATGTTATCTCCAATCCAACTTCGTACCCCAAATATTGATCCCGGCAGCGTTCCTGTTGGAGGATAATTACCAAATGAGTGAATACTGCTAACAAGAATGCCTAAAATACAGATCGTCCTTAGGACTTTTTAGTGTAATATTTCTGTGTGTACCAATTCAACTCGAGTTCTTTTCAACATCAGATGTTACTAATTTAGCACAATCTGACCTAGGTAAACGGGCAATAGAGTACTAGCNCCAGCNTTCCTGAAAGANCCTATATTTGATTGATTGNACAACAGATAGAGACTGAATNNAAAAAGNTGGTATATAGTTTATAAAACAACAGAAGTTGNNTCAGNTCTTCNATGCCAGNTTTNTACTNTTACTATGGTTGACTGNGAAACGNAAGGCCAGACTNAATTATTATGCAAATGACCTAAACCCTGCTAAAAAAATCACAAGCTAGCGCTTTGATGACGTTGCCTACTGGAATAGTATCTACTTATTTTTCTCGTTTTTATCCTTCAAAAATTGATAAAATTCCAACATCGTTTCTTTGTCACGCTCCGGTAATTCTATCAAACCTTTGAACATTAGGGCAACCTGCGGATCAGCTAACAGGTCATCATAATTTTGCTTTCGCTTACCCAGCAAATAATCGGTAGTCACTTTTAGGGCATCAGCCAAACTGAAGAGTGTGTTAAAGGAAGGCTTCCGTGTTCCAGATTCAAATTGGGAGATAGCAGCTGGTGTCAGGTTAGCATTGCTAGCTAGTTGGGTCTGTGTCATCTTAAGTTCTAATCTGCGGCGTTTAATGAGTTCAGCAATTGACATCCTCATATCCCTTACTAATCTTTAATCTGAACCTGTTTGTTCTGCTGGTTTAGTAACACTCGTATTATTAAACGTAACATTTAGTTCTATCAGATCACAAGAGTAATTTTTGAGAATAGCAGAGCGTAAAACTCTTTGGAGCCAATCCAATTTCTTACTTTAACGCTTAGCAGCATCAGAATGAGCAATCGGATGGTCCCCGACCCAACGTTCGTCAACCTGATCGATAGCCGGTTGGTAACGAGTATCAATGCTTAGTCGAATTCTGTTATCGGGAGACTGATTATCCAATGAACAATGCATAGTATGCATGGTGAAGATTAGTAAATCACCTGCCTGAAAATCTGTTGTTAGCCAACGCCCTCCAAACTGCCTTTGCACCTCAACTGGGTTTTTTGTGTAGGAACCTTTGAATTTATGTGGGTTTGAGCTCTGATCATCAACATCGATTGAGCCATAACCTTGAATCAGTTCATCGAAGTGGTTCGAGCCTTCCAAAACTGCTAGCGCTCCCTCGATTTTTGGTACACTTCCAATTGGCGTCCAGCTAGTTAATAGTCGGTTAGAACCACGCCCCATGTAGACCCAGTCATAATGGCAAGGTGCAGAATGTCCTACTCTCATGGATCTTACCCAAACAAAGTCCAAAGGACGAACTGACTGACCAAAAAAGTGTGTGTAAAAATCGATCATTTTACCTTCATGTACTAATTTGCGAACTGCTGGCCCTGCTCCCAACTTTTTAGCAAATCCTGTGGCTGACATTTGAGCGTTCTGAGTCTCTGGGTTCTGTATGGCATCAATTAATGGATAGCGTTGGTCAATATCACCAATAGAATCTAATTTCTCGGCTAACTCTAGTCGGCAATTTTCTACCAGATCTAGATCCAAAATTTGCCTGAGTAATAGATACCCATCTTCCTGCATTCGCTTTTGCAACTTGTACCGATTACCTAAGATCTCATTAGAAGAACGTAATTCACCAAATTTGGACGGACTCAACTCAAACGAGTAACCACAAGATGTCCATTCTGACATGTATCACCTGTTTTTCTATAAGCTATCACATCTCCAACTGGTGTTCAACTGCGCNTACCTTTCAGCTTAACTGATAACTGAAATNAGCCCGATACTGCCGATACCCTAAGTCAACTTTCTATAATTTACACCACATCTAGGGTTCAGGTTCAACTTGAGACTACCCAAAAAATGTGTTATGATGGTGTTTGAGGACGCGCAAACGCCTGTGGCAAAGTACATCTTCAACCTGACTATCAAAATTTTGTCCGTACTAAATCTAAGTTCAGGTCCATAGCTAGCTACACACAGGCTCACTTATACCTAAAACCTAAATCGAAATTTTGGACAGCTGATAGGAATGACGACTCACCGTCGGACTTTTCTCAAAAAATCCGTAAAATTAGCTGCAACAGGTTTGCTACTTNCCCAACNTCCAATCTTTGCTGACGATAACAANCTTACTGAAATTCCTTCTGAAAATGAAACAAATACCTATCAGGGTTCTCGGTACGGTACTATTGATCAACATTGGCCAGATAAAGAGCCAACAGGTGAGAAGTTTGTTTTTATTCGGCTTAAGTACCCCGGTGGAGATTGGTACACTAATCTTGTTGATTACTACCGTTGGCCATCTGATCTAAGGTTTACTCAGATGCTTGACCGGCAGACAAATATTGATGTGGCACTTTATAGTAATCCACAGTTTGTGTCAATTGATGATGATTACTTGTTTGNTTACCCTTACNTATTCGTTACGGGGCACGTCGGTTTCAGATTTTCCCGAGAGCAAAAATGGCGATTGAAAGANTATTTAGAAAGGGGTGGATTCTTNCACATTGAGGATTGTGACGTTCGATTAAATGGTGGACGCGGCTTTATGCGTGAAGCTGTTCGCTTATTGATCAAAGAACTATTTCCTGAAAAAAAGGTTGAACGCCTTGACCTATCTCACCCAATCTACCATTCGATTTATGACCACAACGAATATCTGGGGGGAGATAAACTAGTCAAACCCTACGGGTGCTATGACGAAGCTATAACCTTTGACGATCGTATCGGCATCTATTTTTGTCCTAGCGATCTTAACTGTGCGTGGGAAGGTCGGCCATGTTCTCCCGGTGGAGAAGAACAACGCCAGTGGGCTTTTGAGCAAGGAATGAACGTAGTTGGTTATGCTTTAAGCTGATGAAAAACTCAGAAAATTCTTCCTATCAGTACTAGTTTAGTTAGTACTGGTTGGCTTTAGTTGACCTTCTCTATTTATCAGTTCCCAAAGACCATCTTGCTTCACTTCAGCAATTCCATTGACGAAAGGATGTGCAACCTCAAACTGTGGCGGAATTATATATTCGCCACGGGAATCAATATATCCCCATTTCCATTCAGAGCGAACAGCAGCTAATCCTTCTGAAAACTCGTAGGCCCAATCAAATTTTGGTTGAATAACAAATTTGCCGCCAGGGGTAATATAACCCCAGTGATTACCAAGTCGAACCGCGGCAAACCCTTCGCTAAAATCCCACGCATAGTCAAATTTAGGTGCAATGACCAAGCGACCTTGTAAGTCGACATAACCCCATTTCTCCTTAATTTCGACTCGAGCTAACCCTTCGGAGTAAGATCCCAAATGTTCAGCGATAGGGTGCACCCAAGTCTCACAACTAACCAGAACAAAACTCAAAAAAGCGATAACTAATCCGTAGTATAGAAACTCACGATTAGTTGTTCTATCCCCGAACAAACTTGATATCAGGACCTCGTGGTTCTATCTGTATTAGTCCATCTCGTTTCTGACATTCCACACAAACGACCGAACCTATACAAAGTTTCTCAATATGAGGTGCTAGCTCACCTAATTTAAAATTGAATTCTACGACGTCTTTAACTGGAATTTTCCTCTGGCAGGTATCACAAGTAACAGGCTTCTCATAGTTTATTGATGTCGAAAATTTCGATAGCTTTCATGTCAAAAAGTATCTTTCCTTCACTTTTTGGTCTTCATATTCACGATAAGCAGCTTGAGCTGTTTTGACTTCAGAAACTTCCGCTACTGGAACATCCCACCATGACTCATATCCCGGCACACGAGGCTCAAATTCGATATTAATTGAAACGACTGTGGTAATATCAGACAGCTTAGCTTTTTCTAGAGCCAATCTGAAGTCATCCAGCGATTCCGCCGGAATTACATTCGCACCTAAACTTTCCGCATTTTTGGCTAAGTCAACTGGTAGATTTTGTCCATCCAACTGGCCAGAATCGTTTCCTCTGTACCTATACTTGGTACCGTACCCTTGTACTCCCACACTATTGGACAAGCCATTTATCGAAGCATAGCCATTGTTGTTAATTAAGATAATAGTCAACTTGTATCCCTCCTGAATTGATGTGACAATTTCTTGTGCCATCATTAGGTAGGAACCATCACCAACCAAAACGTAAATTTCGCGATCGGGAGAAGCCATTTTACAGCCTAATCCTCCCGCGATCTCGTACCCCATACATGAATAACCATATTCGAGGTGGAAGCCTTTAGGATCACTAGTTTGCCACAGCTTATGTAAATCTCCAGGCATACTTCCAGCGGCACAAACAACCACATCCTTGTCATCGGAAAAACGGTTAACGGCTCCGATCACTTCACCTTGACTTGGTTGTGGAGAATGTCCTAAGTCGTAAATTCGATTGACCTCATCAAGCCAGAATTTGTTGTGATTTTCAATTTCCTGAGCGTAATCAGTATCAATCTGAAAACCATTCAGGGCCTCAACCAAGAAGGACAGAGTAGCTCTTGCGTCTCCTACCAAGGGTAGCGCTGCGTGTTTAGCTGCATCGAACTCAGCGACATTTATATTGATAAACCTAACATTCGGATTTTGGAAAGCTGTTTTAGAGGCTGTTGTAAAATCGCTCAAGCGTGAGCCAATCACGATTACTAAGTCCGCATCGCGTGCGATTATATTTGCCCCAGGTGTGCCAGTGACACCCATAGCACCTAAGCACTGGGGGTGATTATAATTCAGTGAGCCTTTCCCCGCAAATGTTTCAGCCACTGGAATCCAAGTTTTTTCGACTAAAGATCTTAATTCAGTTGTTGCATCGGCATAGATAGTACCACCACCCGAGATTATCAAAGGCTTCCGACTGGACTGAATCCACTGGACAGCTTTTTTAAGCAACCCAGCGTCAGCTTGAGATCGTGCAATCACGTGGGTACGCTTTTCGAACAAGCTAACCGGGTAGTCGTAGGCTTCTGATTGAACATCCTGTGGCAAGGACAGTGTCACGGTGCCGGTTTCTGCCTGTGAAGTCAATACCCGCATGGCTTCAGGTAGTGAGGTAATGATCTGTTCTGGCCGATTGATTCGATCCCAATATTTCGAAATCGGCTTAAAACAGTCGTTAACGGAAAGGTCTTGTGAGGTTTGAGATTCTAGTTGCTGTAAAACTGGAGACACCAGTCGATTTGCAAAAATATCACCAGGTAGAAGTAAGACTGGCAAACGATTAATCGTAGCTCCAGCCGCTGCCGTCAACATATTAGTAGCTCCAGGTCCAATCGATGTAGTACAAGCTAGTGTACGCATTCGATTATTCATCTTAGCAAAAGCGGCAGCTGTGTGTACCATAGCTTGTTCATTTCGAGTCTGATAATATCGAAATGAATCAGCATACTGGTGTAACGCTTGTCCGATCCCAGCCACATTACCATGTCCAAAAATACCAAACATGCCTGCAAAGAAGGATTGTTCTATACCATCTCGCTCAACGTATTGTTGTTTTAGGTATTCAACAATGGCTTGGCCCATTGTCAATCGTCGGGTTTTCATTAATTTTCTCCTCAGATTGTCCTTTTAAGAGATTTCTAAAATGTCGGATAAAGTCTCGATAAAACGTCTGTTCTGCTCGTTAGTTCCAATTGTAAGTCGGACTGAATTAGGAAATCCGTAGCCTGTGATCGGTCGAACAATAATGCCTCTTTCAAGTAGCTTTTGAGCGATCACCTCGCCTGAGCAGCTTAAATTCAACATGATAAAGTTACCTTCGGATGGTACGTAATCAACTTTCAATTTAGCTAAAGATTTGTATAGATAGTGCTTTTCTTCATTATTGGTTTGTTTGCTTCTTAGAACATAATCTGTATCAGCTAAAGCTGCGCGAGCCGATACCTGCGCTAGCAGGTTACAGTTGAAAGGTTGTCTCACTCGATTCATTAACCCAATCAATCGGTTATCAGCAACACCATAACCGATCCGCAAACCAGCTAAGCCATGAATTTTAGAAAATGTTCGACTAACAAGCACATTGTGTCCCTGTTGTATGTAAGGTAGAGTTCTCGGGTAATCTTCTCGGTCGATGTATTCACCGTATGCTTCATCGAAAACCACCAACACGTGTTCCGGAACACTTGCTAATAACTTTTCCGTTTGTTCTACATTGACCATAGTACCAGTTGGATTGTTAGGGTTTGCGATAAAAATTATCTTAGTTTTACTAGTAATCGCAGAGATAATTGCTGAGATATCTTGGTGATACCCATCCATCGGTGTCACCACCGATTTGGCGCCGCAAATAGCCGCGACTAACTTATAGACAACAAATGCACTTTCTGAATAGATAATTTCATCATTCGGTTTAACGAAAGTTTCTCCAATAATGTGTAGAATCTCATTAGAACCATTGCCCAAAATTATTTGATCTGTACCAACCCCTAGATGATCAGCTAAATCTCTTCTCAGATGGTATGCATTCCCATCAGGATAGAGGTTCACCTGATCAACTACTTTTTTCATGGCCGCCACGGCTTTGGGGGAAGGGCCAAGGGGGTTTTCGTTGGAAGCAAGCTTGATAATGTCGTCTAATTTGAATTCTCGTTGGACTTCCTCGATCGGTTTTCCACCTTGATAAGGTGAAATGGTTTCGATTTCTGGCCTAGCTGTAATCATTTCTGATGAACCTAAAAAATTTTATTGCACCCAAGCCTTCTGTATGAAGGTTCGGAATAATGGGTGAGGATCCAATGGTTTAGATTGGAATTCTGGATGGAATTGGGAACCAACCATCCAAGGATGATCGGCAACTTCGGTGATTTCAACCAGATTGTTATCAGGCGACAGACCACTTAAGATTAAGCCATTTCTTTCAAACAAGTCGCGATAACAATTATTAAACTCGTATCGATGACGATGCCTTTCCAACACTTCAGATGCTTGATAAGATTGATGGGTTTTTGTACCAGTTCGGATTTGACACGGATAATGACCCAGTCGCATTGTTCCACCTTTGTCTTCTATACCTTTCTGCTCCTCCATTAGGGCAACGACTGGATCAGGCGTATGGGGGTCAAATTCAGAACTGTTAGCTTCCATTAAACCACATACGTGGCGCGCAAACTCAATCACCAAGCACTGCATACCTAGACACAACCCCAAATAGGGAATTTTATTCCGACGAGCATGGCTAACTGCTGCTACCATTCCTTCAATACCTCTTACCCCAAACCCTCCTGGTACCAGAATTCCATCAATATCATTAAAAATATGCTCTAGATAGCCGTCTCTGTCAGATAACATCTCAGGGTTACTAGTTTCCAGGCTACCCGAATCAACCCAATGAATTTTTACAGCGACACGATTGGCAATACCTCCGTGCTTTAATGCTTCCACAACACTCAAGTATGCATCTGTTCCTTTGACATATTTACCAACAATAGCAATTTCGACTTGACCTTCTGGTTTGCGAAGGACCTGCACCATTTCTGTCCACTGGCTATTTCCAGGAGGCTGATCTGGCAACTCAAGTCTTTGTACTACTTGACTGGCAAATCCCTGTTTTTCAAAACGAAGTGGGATTTCATCTACCAATTTCGTGTCTCTCCCTTCAATTATGCAATCCGAAGAGATACCACAGAGCAAGCCGATTTTTCGGCGAAATCCATCCGAAATAGCACGGTTGGCACGGCAAATCAATAAATCAGGTTGAATACCTAGTTCTTGCAATTTTCGGATGCTATGTTGGATCGGCTTACTTTTATTTTCACCACTGGGTAATGTATAAATCAAAGCTACATGAATAAACATAGTATTTTGCCGATTTTGTTCCATTGCCATTTGACGAACCGCTTCAGCAAATGGAAACATTTCAAAATCACCGATGGTACCACCTAATTCTATGATTACAATATCTACATCGGGCTCGTCTCCAAGTTGATAAATTCTCTGTTTTATGGCATCGGTAATATGTGGGATAAGCTGAACGGTTTCTCCCAAATAATCACCCTTTCGTTCTTTTGCTAACACTTCTCCATAAATTGAACCAGTGGTAAAATTAGATCTGGAGTCTAGATCAATACCTAGAAAGCGTTCATAGTTACCCAAGTCGAGATCGGTCTCAGCCCCATCACCCGTAACAAACACCTCCCCATGCTGAAAGGGATCCATCGTACCAGCATCAGAATTGAGGTAGGGATCGATTTTGACTACCATAACCCCAAATCCTCGATCGATCAGCAGGCGACCTAGAGCCGCGGAGGTGATCCCTTTACCAATTCCAGAAATTACACCACCAGTCACAAAAATATATTTGGTCATCTATTATTATCTTTTATTTGGTTAAGCCTTCAGAAATTGCATTAAACGTTTTAGATCATCTGGAGTGTCAATACCAATGGAGCTAGATTTAGTCTCCAACACACGAATGGAAACGCCGTTTTCTAAAAAGCGCAACTGCTCTAGTCCCTCGGATGTTTCGTACGGAGTACGTTCCCAACGGGTAAAATCTAGTAAATGGGATCTTTTGAAGGCGTACAAGCCAACATGACGGAAATTCGGTGCTGAGGCCGACCATTCTTGCTCCAAATTGCCAGGCAAGCAAGAACGTGAAAAATACATTGCCTGGCCTGACTGAGTAACCACGACCTTGACAACATTAGAGTCATAATAGTCATCAGGATTTTCAATTTGCTGCATTAAAGTGGTTACTTGAGTAGTCGAGTCATCAAGAAACGGTTGTAACAGTTGATCTACTGCCTTGGGATCAAGTAATGGCTCATCACCCTGAATATTGGCGATTATATCATCAGAAAGAGACTCAGCGACTTTTGCTACCCGGTCAGTGCCAGTTTCTGCGGGCCCCGTAAGAATGGCCTCTCCACCGAATCCGGATACGGCATCAGAGATCCTTTGATCATCAGTAGCCACAACGACTCTATCCAATAGGTTAGATTGGCAAGCCCTTTCGTAGACATGTTGAATCATTGGTTTTCCTAATATGTCCACCAAGGCTTTACCCTCAAACCTACTAGAGGCATAACGAGCCGGAATAATTCCGACTGTAGCTAACTTTTTGGACAATGCTTTTTCCTATTCGCGCTCGAACTTACTGGCTGGGTTTTCGTTTATGGCTCAAAATAACGGGAGTAGTTTAGCAAACCCAATCAGTAGTGTCAACACAAGTAGTCGGCGCTTTCTATATGAATCTGAGCTTGTAAATTAAGGTTGTATTCTTCCTCATTTCAATAAACTGAAAAATAGGTAATAAATCATGTATTTATGATGTTTGACGGAATTCTATCTGTCCGAACAGTCAATACTTTTACCAAACAAGTTAGCCGTATCTGGTGCTACTTTTGGGTAAAGTTCCTACACCTTTTTTACTGATCATGATATAATTGTGGTGGGCATGGTATAATGAGGGCTAGGACTGCCCTTTTCTTGCAAAAGTAGGAATTATAAAAGTGAACATGAAAGGAACCGACCACAAATTAGAACGGCAGGTAGAAGTTTTACGTCTTATAACACCGACCGTTGAAAAAATGATGAATAGGCACGTGGAAAAGAGAAAACTCTGGTTTTCTTCTGATTTCTTGCCATCAAACGAAAAGTCAAGCCCAGAAGACGACCGTATTCTGACTGAAGCACGGAAACATGCCCAAACAATCCCGGATTCTGTGAGGGCATCATTAGTCATGAATACAATTACAGAAGAAGGATTACCACACTTCCATCGGTTTATTGCCTTTCACCTTGGAGATGAGCCAGTGTGGCGACGCTGGAATTTTATGTGGACGGCAGAGGAAGATCGACACGGAAATGTTTTACGGGACTACATTCGTGACACACGTTTGTTCGATTTTCGAAAAGTCGAGCAATTACAATACGATTTCATTGAAGCGGGATTTGACCCCTTTGATACACGTTCTCCTTACCAGACCTTAGTTTATACTTCCTTGCAAGAACGAGCTACTCAAGTTGCTCACCGAAATACTGGTAAACAAGTGGGAGATCGAGAACCTTTGCTCAATAAAATCCTGGCCCGAATTGCCTCTGAAGAAGCNTTNCACTATAACTTCTATCGTAGGGCATTCAGAGAGGTTTTGGCCTGTGATCCAAATCTTGCCTTGGAAGCCATCTTAAAAGTAATGCCTTCACTCAATATGCCAGGTATTCGGATGCCTGGTTTTCGACCGATGGCCGAGTTGATTCGACGTACAAGAATTTACGGGTTATGGGAGTATAAAGACATTGTGGAGGAAGCAATCTCGTACTGGCAAATCGAAGTCATGAAGAATTTAAACGATCTTGGCCATAAAGCACAAGACACGATTATGGAACTGCCTAGGCGGATTCANACTGCGGCTGAGCATTTAGAACGAAGATCTACACAGAAAGCTTTTTCTCTAGACGTTATATACAACCGTATAATGGAATTCTAAATACTGTATGGCTTNAACTGTGACTGACAAAATGAAAATCGGTATTATCGGTTGTGGCAACATTAGTGGGGCATACTTTAATGGGGCCAAGAACACAGATGTTCTGAAAATCTTGGCCTGCGCGGACTTGCAACAAGAAATTGCCAAAAAGCGGGCCGACGAATTCGATTGTCGTGCTATGTCGGTTAAAGAATTATTNGCAANACCTGAGATTGAGCTAGTTATTAACTTAACGGTTCCTCGAGCACATGTTGACGTCGGTTTACAAGTGGTCTCCGCAGGTAAACATGTTTATAGTGAAAAGCCGTTTGCTATTGATCTGNAAAGTGCCAAGCAATTAAGAAAAATTGGACACGAAAGCGGTTTGCGAGTAGGTTGCGCTCCTGATACCTTTTTGGGTGCCGGGACCCAGACCGCTCGACAACAGATGGATGCTGGTGCTATCGGTGCAGCTGTTGCGGGCACAGCCTTCATGTGTGGACATGGGCACGAAAGCTGGCACCCGAACCCTGCGTTTTACTATGATATTGGTGGTGGTCCTATGTTGGATATGGGCCCCTATTATATTACGGCTCTCATTAATATTTTGGGACCAGTTAAGCGGGTAGCTGGCGTAACGGCCAAGACCTTTGAAGAACGTATTGCTTCCAGCGAGACTATTCGAGGGCTCAAAATCCCGGTTAAAACTAGTACTCACTTGACAGGTAGTATCGAATTTTGTAACGGTGCCGTTGTTACGATGATAATGAGTTTTGATATGTGGCGTCACAGCTTACCTTGCATCGAGATTTATGGAACAGATGGATCAATGCAGGTCCCTGATCCAAACGGATTTGGTGGATCCGTAAGAGTTAGCAAGCCAACAAGCGACTGGGAAACTATCCCATTAGGCTTTCCTAATAATGCTCGGATTATCGGGGTTATTGATATGGTCCGTGCTATTCGAAATAATCGACCTCACAGAGTTAGTGGAGAACTAGCTTACCACGCCCTAGAAGTTATGTTGGCATTTGACCAATCATCCCAAACCGGCCGACATGTGAATATCGAAAGTTCCGTTGAGCGACCGGCTCCTCTCCCTATCGGACTAAACGAGTGGGAAGTCGAGGATTAGGAATCTTAGTTTGATGGTTGAGTATAGATAAGATCGGAAAATTTCTGCCACACTGAATCAGACAAATTGGTTATAGCCGACTTGTAATTTTGTTCTACTTCTGTTGCGTTTTTAGCACCAGTAAGTGTGCAGCCTATCATCGGTTGGCGCACTGAGAACTGTATCGCAACATCAAGCAGTTTCACTCCCAAATCATCCGCTAATCGCCATAGTTGGAAAGCCTTTTCGTTTTCGGATTGCTTTATATGATCAGTTAACGTATTGGTTCTACTAGGTTTGATTCCGGACAACAATCCCATAGCAATAGGACTGCCATTAATAACACCCACATTTTTTTCTGTGGCCACTTTAATCAGCGAGGTGGCTGTCTGTTGAATTAATGTATAATCCAAGTAAGTTAGGATTACATCTACATCGTTTCGTTGGATGGCTAAGCGATGAAATTGATGTTCTCGAACACCGAGTCCGATGTAACGAATTAGCCCTTCCTCTCGCATTCTTTTTAGTTCGTCAAAAGCTCCCTCTTTAGACACAACAGTGCCCATATCATCAGGATCATGTACCAAACAAATGTCTAAGTAGTCGGTCTTCAACAATTTCAGACTATTTTCAACTGATCGGCGGGTACCTTGGGATGAATAATCACCTTTCCATTTGGGATGAGTCCCAGTTTTTGTTGCTAAATGGAGTTGATGTCTTTTACCACCCTGTAAAGCTAGCCCAACGCGCCTTTCGCTTTCGCCATACAGTGGTGCTGTATCCAGATAGTTAATACCAAGATCAATAGCTTTATGAATAGCTGATATTGCTTCTGCGTCGGTGACATTCGATCGACCAATTCCAGCTCCTCCCATCCCCAAAGCTGTGACTTCCAAATTAGTCCGGCCTAGTTTACGGGTTAAGAGTCCCATTTTATTTGGCAACTCCAATATCTTTCAAATATTTATAGGAGTCTTCAACATGAGCCAAAATACCATCTCGGTCTAAGGTTTCTCCTTCGACACCTTCCAATTCCATGGTATAAGGGCCACTAAAATCAATACTACTAAACAGATCAAAAATACCTTTGAAATCAACTAAACCCTGACCTAGAATTGGGAAATTCCAGTTATGGTAACCCCCAACTGTATCTTTTAGATGGACAGCCTTAACATAATTCAGAATCTTTTTGGCTTCTTCGACGGTATCAACAGACCTATCAGTATGGTAATGGACATTAGCAGTATCGAAGTTAATTCCAATGTTTGGGTGGTTAATTGCTTGCATTGTGCTTAAGGCTACATCACCATTGTTAGCTAAATCGGGATGCGTTTCTAAGCAAATAGTCACAGACATAGCCTGGGCTTTTTGTCCAAGTTCTCTAAGTCGATCATAAATAACGTTTTTTTCTACATCTCCCGAATGAGCGCTCAAGAAAATCCGGCTAACTCCCATCATTTGAGCTGTTTTCAGGGTCGTTTCAAATTCAGATACAAAGCTGTCGCTCTTCACATCGTGATTTGCCAAAAGCGTTGTGGCTGTTAAGCTATACTCAGACAACTCATTTTTTACTCTTTGAATTTCTTCTGGTTTAGGGGTGGAAATCTCGACATTGGTTAATCCAATTTTGCCTAAATGACTATACATTTCCTCTTGGGTAAAATGATCACGGTAACTGCCTAAATTACAAGCGATTATATTTTTCATATTGTGTTTACCCTTTTGTACTACTGGTTTTGCCAAACATAAACCCACTCTCCATTTTCGCTACGTTCCGAGTGAATCCAGTGAGTATTGGTATCGATCATTTTAGAAATTAGGCTTTCCATTATTGCTACAGGGTTATCAAAAAGCCCGCGCAATTGAGATTCAGTGACTATCCCACGATCCATAACTAAACCGAGTGCTTCATTTTCATGTGACGATAGTTTAACTAAATTATCGTCATTAAGATTGAGCTTTTCATTTTTAACGATAACTTTCTGGTTTATAGAATCTGGATTGGTAGATTTTTGGGATCGAAACGGTAGGCTATAGGTTGACCAGTCCGATTTTGATACAGGTAAGTGTTGCTTGTTTTCCATTTCCCGTATTTGTTTTTTTAATCGGTGCAATTCAGCATGCAAACTGTTTATCTCAAGCCTTAGTTGTGCTACCTGTTGCAATGCTTGGCTATCCTCCATTTGATCAATTGACTCAGCGGATACACTTATTTCTTTTTCACTACTGACTGGAGGGAAGATCTGAGAGGACTCCACAATACTAGGCGCAACACCAGGTAATTTTTGATTTTCTATCTGTTTTGCTAAGACAATTTCGTAATTATAAGAATTAATTCCTGCACTACTATTTAGGTAACAGACTTTTGCATGAAGACAACTTCCAACCTCTAGACTAGCTAGACGTGATCGTATCTGATTTAAAAGACGAGCATGATAACCATGCAGAAACGTTGGAACGTCTTGTGTTAAACGTCGAAAATAGGCAATCGGATCAACATCTTGAAAAAAAACAGGCTTATCGGATAAAGGTTCAACAAGGTCATCAAATTGAACAACATCACTTGGTATCGGACCACCTAAAGATAAAAATTCCAAACCCCAGAGATCATCAGCTACTTTTAAGGAAGAAACTGTAAAGGTATATTTCCCACGCATTTGTACTTTCCTTTTTCATCTACTTCGGTCTCATAATACGCTGAGATGAAGAGGTCAGTTCCAAATTTTAACCCTGTGAGCCAAAGATGTAGCTTAGAATGGTAACAACAAGATAGGTTGCTAATAGAACCAAACCAAAAGGCCGTTTTAATTTGTCTTTGGATAAACTAATACCCAAACGAAAAACGACTAAAACTAGTATCATCGCCGGAAACTGTAGAATAAAAAACTGTTTGTCGGCTGGTAAGCCTTCAGGCGTAACAGCCGCTGCTGCACCAGCGACAAACAATACATTCAGAATGTCTGCACCGATGATGTTGCCAACTGCTAACTCTCCTTGTCCTTTCCTGGCTGCAGTTATTGCAGTAACCAACTCTGGAAGGGAAGTACCAAATGCAACTAGTGTCGCAGCAATTATACTCTGTGGGATATGTAAACGAAGGGCAATAATTTCGACTGCTGGAATTAGAAAATGAGCCGAGCCAACCACCATTACTATGCCACCAATGAGTTTTAGCAATGCGACAAAAGTACTTTCAGTACCAGTATCTTCATCTTCTGATTGACTTTCACTACCCGTCGACCACTTAACTGATAACCAAAGATAGATTGCCAACAAAAGTAAAAACACAAACCCTACCCACTGTGGAAATCTACCTCCACTTTCTAGTAAACCGCTAATATTGCTATAAGGTACACAACCCAAAATCAGAACAAAACCAGCACCAATTTGAATCCAGCCTTGGCGGTTGACGATTTTTCGGTCTAAAGGCAAAGGTGCAATTAACGTTGCTAACCCTAAAATTAAACCTGTATCGCATATGATAGATCCCACGGCATTACCTAGGGCTAAGTCAGGGCTACCTTTAAAAGCCGCTAAAACTGAGACTGCGGCTTCCGGTGTAGTTGTACCTAGACTAACAATGGTAGCTCCAATCATTACTTTTGGGACGCCCCAGCGAGTAGATAGACTAACTGCTTCCTCAACCAGAATATCTGCACCTGTTCCTAAGACATAGAGCGTAAGAGCAATAATAGACAAGAGTAGAAGCGTAGGCCACTCTCCAAAAATTTGATGGATCCAAGATGGTTCACCGTGTCCTACTGATGCGAAAAGTGAAAGAATTAAGCTGAGTGTAGTCTCCAAATTAATTTTCTCCTTTGCTCAAATAAGTAATTAGCCGCTTGATTCGCTTAAGTGTTTCAGATTGACCAACTAAGATCACCATTTCAAATAAACTAGGGCCACTTGTCATACCTGAAATCGCTATTCTTATTGGTTGTAGGCCCTCAACTTTTTTAATACCCAAACTGTCTACTATTGACCAAATTGCGGTTTCAACTGACTTTTCATCAAAAGTATTGATTTTTTCCATTGCATCGTGAAGCATTTGTAATAAGCTAATCGATCCATCTTTGCTCAACCACTTTTTAATTCCCTTTGGGTCATAGGCAAAATCGTCCTTGAAAAAATGGTAAGCATGTTCTTTTATATCAGCCAGAGTAATTAATCGGTCATCGATGACTGAAACAATTGCTTCTAATCGATTTACTTCCAACCCCGTTGAATCAGTCGAGCACAAAGGTTGTAAGAAGGGAATAACTGCTGATGTCCGTTCAGGAAGATTTAATTGATTTATATAGTGACCATTTAGCCATCGTAGTTTTTTAATGTCAAACACGCTACCACTTTTTCCGACTCGTCCAATGTCGAAATTTTGAGTCAATTCGCTCACTGAAAAAATTTCTGTGGTATCATCGAGAGACCAACCCAGCCTAACCAAAAAATTGATCATGGCCTGTGGAAGGTAACCTTCATTACGATATTGTTCGATCGATGTAGCTCCGTGTCGTTTACTCAATTTTTCACCTTTACTACTACCCAAAACCATTGGTAAATGGGCAAATTGGGGCATATCCAATTCTAGGGCCTGTGCAAGTAAAACCTGTTTAGGTGTATTAGAGAGGTGATCCGCACCACGGATAACGTGGCTGATTTTCATTTCGTGATCGTCTATGATCGAGGTCAAGTTATAGAGCGGAGAACCGTTAGATTTGACGATTACTTCATCTTGTAATGTGTCAGATTCAGTAGAGATTCGCCCTAAAATGAGATCGTCGAAAGACACAGTTTGATCTGGCACTTTAAATCGAATTACTGGCTTACGACCTTGTTCAACCATCAGCTTTTGGCTCTTTTTTGTTAGATGAAGGCATTTTCGGTTATAGTGAACTGGCCGATTCTCATCTTTCGCTAGTTGACGCATTTGGGCTAACTCATCGGAATTACAATAACAATAATAGGCATGACCACTTTCGATTAATTTCTCAATATACTCTTGATAAATAGAACGGCGTTCAGATTGAATATAAGGACCATAGGGGCCACCGACTTTTTCTCCCTCATCCCAGTTGAATCCAAGCCAATTTAAAGATTCATAAATCTGTTTCATGGATGATTCGGTTGATCTTTGTTCATCAGTATCATCAATGCGTAAAATGAAGGTGCCATTGTGGCGCTTAGCAAAAAGCCAATTAAATAGTGCAGTACGTGCACCTCCAATGTGTAGATAGCCAGTCGGAGAAGGAGCGAAACGCACTCGCACTGGTTGGGTTGTTGTTGCCATATTTTTCCTCTGATTTTATGACTTAGTATTGGTGATGCGTTCAGGATAGGTATAAATGTTATATCTTTCGTTTCTCAGAAAACCAATCAAGGTAATCCCAAATTGTTGAGCCAGTGAAACAGCTAAACTGCTAGGAGCAGAAATAGCACAAAAAATCGGAATTTTGGCAACGGCACATTTTTGTAATAATTCAAAGCTAGCTCGACCGCTAACTAACAAGATATGATTATTGAAAGGAAGTTGATCGTTCAGAAGCCCCCAACCAAGTAATTTATCTAGAGCATTGTGCCTGCCTATGTCTTCCCGAACAGTTAAGACTTCACCATTGGCAGAAAACAGGGCTGCAGCATGCAGCCCTCCTGTGCGGTCGAAGATTTTTTGAGATGATCGTAATGAAACCGGTAGGGATCGTATAGTATCAGACGAAATGGCTAATGTGGATGCAACATCATTGGGCAAGGGCTCAGCCCGATGTTGTAAATCTTCGATCATTGTACGGCCACAAACGCCACAAGCACTATTAGTAAAAAAATGCCTTTCCAATTGTGGTAGTTTGCTAAGGTCACCATTACGGAGGGTAATCATTAGTTGGTTGTATTCCTGCGTAACAGTATCAGCTTGATCCAAGCAATAGCGCATATCGGAAAAGTCTTGGCGATGCCGAAGAATACCTTCACTCAGTAAAAAACCCGTTGTCAGTTCGTAGTCATGGCCTGGTGTCCGCATCGTAATCGCAACAGTTCGGACTTCATTTCCCGATTTTAATCGAATTTCTAATGGTTCTTCAATGGCAATCGAATCTAGTCTAGTTTCTGATTTATAAAATTCACCTTCAGATCTAATTGACCAGATTTTTCGCTTGATTTGATTGGCCTGACGCATTGCCTATAACCTTAACCTTAAAAAGATGCGAGTATAATATCGAAAAGGCAGCATACGGTTCAAGGTTGAACCAAAACCCAAAATTAGAATCAAAAAAGATCGTATTAGCTGACCACGCGAAAATACACCACGATCTAGAGCTTTAGTATTTCGATGGTTTACTTCATGTAACAGTACGCCACAAATTTACCGAGATCGAGCTTCTAAACCCACAAACAATATCTAAAACTAATAAAGATAGATATTTTTCGAATTTAGATCTCAGCAATTCTCGATTTACCTATTATAAACAGGTTCAATTTTAACTGGGCAAACTTTCAGCTCTGCTGTTTCGGTAATTGGGTCGTAGCCTCCCCCGGTCAGGACATTAATTGGCACATCACTAAAACTAAAACTCGCAAATACAGTACCTGGTGGTGATTTTTTCGTTGCACGAACTCGGATTTTAACCCTACCTTTTGAGCTGGAAAGGTAATACCATTCGCCTTCGGTTAACCCCCACTCTTGCATATCATTGGGATTGACTTCGAGAGCCTCTTCGGCTAACAAATAATCAATTCCGGCAGAACGGCCAGTTTGAGTACGTGTGTGATAGGAGGTCAGGCGACGACCAGTTGTTAACCAAATAGGATATTCGTTGCTGATAGTCTCGTGAGGATCCCGATAACTGGTGATTTTAAAAACACCACGTCCATTTACAAACTCGTCTTGATGCAAGACCGGTGTCCCTGGATGGCCGACCTCAGGAACTGGCCATTGATATTGGCCATCCTCAATACGCTCCCAATTCAGCCCAGCGTAGACTGGCGACAAACGACACAGTTCGTTGAAAATAGCTTTCGGGTGTTGATAGTCGAAATTAGACAAACCCAGCCTTTGGGCCATCTGGGCTATAATCCACCAATCTGGTTTTGCCTTACCAGGTGGAGAAACCGCCGCGCGCAAACGTTGGACACGACGTTCCGTGTTGGTAGCTGTCCCATCAGTTTCAGCGAAAGCAGTAGCAGGAAGAACCACATCTGCTAATTCAGCCGTCTCAGTCAAAAATATATCGATTACTACCAAATGGTCCAAACTTTCCAAAGCCTGTTGGCAATGATGCCGATCAGGATCCGATATCAGTGTGTTTTCGCCATTGATCAGCATGGCTCGAATTTGGTTTCCGCACTGATTCAAGGCAGCCACCTTTGTGATGCCCTTTTCCAGATCTACCTTGCGTCCATACTGTTTTTCGAATTTAGCTTGATGCTCGGGAACCAAAACAGATTGAAAACCGGGATAATTATTGGGTAAAGCACCACTATCACCAGCACCCTGAATATTGTTTTGGCCACGCATTGGATTAAGTCCAGTCCCTTCCTTTCCTATATGTCCAGTCATCAGAGCCAAATTTGACAAACTCTGGACATTATCAACTCCACAGATATGTTCAGTAATACCGAGTGTATAGTAGATTGCAGATCGATTAGCAGAAGCATATAAAATGGCGGCAGTTTCGATATCTTTTGGATTCAAACCAGTAATAGTCGCAGCCCATTCTGGTGTGAAAGCCTCGATATGATTTAAAAAATCTTGGATTCCCTCGGTCCGTGTTTCAATAAAGTCATTATTAGCTAAACCTTCCCTTTGAATAACATGTGCCATCGCCAGTAATAGTGCTACATCTGAACCAACACGAAGCGGCAAATACAGATGTGATAAATCGGCTAACCCGATTCGCCGTGGATCTGCAACGATCATTTTACTACCTTTTGCAATAGCTTTTTTAATCCCTGTGGCTGCAACTGGATGACATTCAGTCATGTTGGTTCCGATACAAAAAATGACTTCTGGTTTTTGCATGTCAGCCAGAGGGTTTGACATGGCACCACGACCAATTGTTGCCGCCAGACCGGCGACAGTAGGTGCGTGTCAGGCACGGCTACAATTATCAATGTAGTTCGTTCCGAAGCCCGCGCGAATAAATTTTTGCATCATGTAGGCGGCTTCTATTGGTGCTCGTCCCGAAGCTACACCATAGACACTATGTCGTCCGTAAGTGTCTTTGGCTTTTTGGAAACCTTCTGCTGCTCGATCCAAAGCCACCTCCCAACTACTCTCTTCTAAACGACCATTTTCATTACGAACCAATGGCACCTTAAGTCGGTCTGGGTGATGAACGAAATCAAACGCAAATTGCCCCTTAACACACAAAGCCCCCTGATTGGCTGGACCGTCCATAGCTGGCTGGATAGCAACAACTCTATCTGATTTGGTGACTAAGTCTACTGAACAACCAACTCCACAATATGAACAAACGGACCGGGTCTTTTCCAATTCACTATCATCGTTGACAGCTCTCAATGCTTTTTTGTCGGCTAAAGCACCGGTCGGGCAAGTTTGTACACATTGACCGCAGAAGGTGCATGCTGAGTCTTTTAGAATTGTATTAAATTCAGTAGTGATTTGTGACTCAAACCCGCGATTCATAATGTTAATGGCATAATCACCTTCTTGCTCAGCGCAGACACGGACACATCGATAACAAGAAATACACAGGTCATAATCTCGTAGAATGAATGGGTTGTCATCAGTCTGATGACTACTTCCTGATTGGTGACCAGAAAATCGATCGGTTCTCACTTCATATTGCTCTATAAGTGAGCTCAATTCCTGTGAAGCGTAGCCTCGTAGGGGATCAACTTCAATCTGTCGATTTTCAGAAGCCACCATTTCCAGAAGAGTTTGGCGATATTTTTCTATCTGATCAGTCTGAGTTTGAACTACCATACCTGGTGAGGCTTTTGTTGTGCAGGAAGCAACTGGGTTTCGAAAACCATCGACTTCCACCACACACAGCCGACAACTACCGACTGGGTCTAAGCGATCGTCGTAACACAATGTCGGAATTGGATGGCTACATGGGTCATTCGTTGGACATCTTTGGGCGATTTGATAAAGTGTCTCGCCTTCTGTGAATTCGACTAATCGGTCATCTATAGAGATTTGGTTGCTTAGCTTTTTTAGCATTTTTTCGATTTTGATTAAGTTTTTTTATTATCAGATCGATAATACTTTAATTAGTTAGATTCAAACGAACCAGCGCGCGACAATACAATATCTACCACAAGATAGTACATTAAGTTAAACACATATTGGAAGGACATAGTGAGCTGCCAACTAGACAAAGGTTAGAATCCTGTCCAAATTCTCATAAGCCGAGGAAGCAATTTCCATTTCCATCAAAGTTCATGAATAAGTGAAAGTGTTGCCATACAACTATTTGTAGAAATAAGGTGATTAAAATCCTTCCAATACATCTAATTCAAGTTGATGCTAAGTGTCGTTAAAATTTCACATCAATATTTTTATCCAGCTGTTAATTTTGATGTACTAAGGTAATACTAATACCTTAATAGAGCCATACACTTCTCGACCAGCAGCAGCTTCGAATGCCTGTAGAACATTATCCAATGGGTATTGATGAGTAATAAGAGGATCTGGGTTCAATTTTCCAGTCGCTAGTAAGTCAATAGCCAATTGGAACTCTTTTTCTCCATCACGACGACCATAGCAGAACGACCAAGAAATGGTTAGTTCTTTACTGCGGGCGTAACCTTCGTGGAATGACAGCGGTGCTGAATGCCCTCCTACCATGCAAATACGCCCCCGTTTAGCTGCAATTTCTGTCGCTTGCTCGAGGGTGTTCGCTCGCCCACCAACAGCCTCAAATACGACGGTTGCTCCAGTTCCACCAGTTATTTTTTTAACAGTTCCCGCAGGATCTTCTTGGTCAACATTAATTGTTTGACAAGACATCATCTCTTGGGCAATTTTGAGCGGTTGATCTGGTTTGCCTAGTATAATTACTGACTGAGCCCCAGCTACGTCCGCCATCTGAGCAATGGTCATACCAACTGGTCCGCTACCGATCACCACGACTTTGTCTCCAGGTTGAACCGGAGTTCGGGCCAGAGCGTGGACTGCAACTGCATATACCTCAACTAGTGCACCGGCCTCAAACGAAACGTTGGGAGGGAGAAAGTAAGCGTTATCTACTGGTGTGGTCATATACTCCGCAAAACCTCCTCCTCTTTTCATTCCACCAACATGTTGCAATTTTGGACATATGTTGTAATTACCATTCATGCATTGCGGGCATTCATTACAGGGTACCGTTGGTTCAATTGCAACTCGGTCACCTATCTCAAATTTACTAACTCCTTCCCCCAATGCAGAAATGATACCAGTTGGTTCATGTCCTGCCATACGTGCAGAATGAGGTCGCACTGGCTGGGCCTTATAGCCAGAAATGTCACCGCCGCAGATACCGGTTGCTTGAACACGAACTTGAACATGGCCTCTTTCGGGCTCAGGGATTGGCACGGTCTTTAAACGAATATCATTACCACCATAAAAAAGCGCCGCTTTCATTTTGACCTCGTTTTGATGTTTCAAGATTTAATTGCTTTGGAGATGGACAGAGACCATCTTCCGGTAGCTATTTTCCAGTTGTTGAACAAAAGTCGATCCATCACAAATCTTCTGCCTCATTTGTTGTCTTAGATCAACCCTTAAAGATTTTCGCATCTCTCGATTTTTAGCGACACTTATGGCCTTGACTACGTATTCACTTTTATCCGTAGCGATTAGTTCCCTAAGTTCTAGTCTAGATAATAAAGAATTGCCAAACCTTTGCGAACATCGATTACCCGACCAGGTTAAAACTGGTAATCCCATCCAAAGCCCTTCACAGCTAGTTGTCTGACCATTGCAAGGAAATGGATCGAGTGCAATGTCAGCCTGATTGTATAAATTAAGATGATCCTGATAGCTTTCGACGGTCGAGATTAAATTAAGCCTATTAGGTTCAATTCCATGTGATAAAAAAGAATCATAAAATTTATTTCGTACAAATTTCTGGGAAAACCAGCGATCTTTCATCATAAGTATCGAATCAGGTACAGCTTTTAGAACTTGAGCCCACAATGCAATCACTTGACAATTGATCTTGGTCAATCGATTGAAAGAGCAGAAGGTGATATATCCATTCTGTTCTGATGGTGGAGGTTGGATAGGAGGAGCCAAATTGGGTGGGTCGTAGCAAAGTGTACCATAATCTAGATATATAAGTTTCTCATCGTATAAATTTGCAGTATCTGGCGGGTCAACCCAACAATCAGTAAGTCTATAGTCCATAGTTTTTAGGCCCGTGGTAGACTGGTAGTGTCCCAAGATCGCCTGAATAGGCGCGGGTTTCAAATTGAACATTCGCAGTCGATTGTCAGCAGTATGTCCGCTTAAGTCAACCAGAATATCAATTTTGTCTTCCACGATCATATCTGCAGCCTGTTGATCTGATAAATGCGAGATATCCCTCCAATGATCAGCCATAGACTTGAAACGACTTGTAATATTGTCTTTATCGTTGACTTGTGAATAACAAAAAACATCGAAGTTGTTACGATTATCCAGGTTATGGTTGGCGAGTATAGGCTCAATGAAACTAGCCCAGGCATGCTGACGAAAATCGGGTGAGACATAACCGATATTCAATGTGTCTTGGTCCATAAGTCGAGTCCTATCTTTCGTAGAACTTGGTGGGTAGGTTTTTCCCCATTTTTGGTGGCGTTCAGCTAAGGTTTGGGGAGTAATTTCTGATGAATGAAGACTAGCAAATAGCATATTACTACGAATAGTATGATCATTCGGCGCAAAATGGGTAGCCTTATCATAAAAGTATAAAGCAGAATCTGTTTCCCCGATTTCTAGTAATAACTTACCTTTATTGCTATTTGCTTCTGGTTGATTCGGCTCAAGTTGAAGTGCTTTTTCATAACATTCGAGAGCTTCTTCCAAGTTTTCTTGTTCCTTCAGAGAAACACCCAAATTCGAATATGCCCCGGCATATTCGGGCCAAATAATTATGGCTTGACGAAAACTGTCAATGGCAAGATCAAACTGACCTGTCTTGTGATAAGCTAGACCAAGATGGTTATGAGTAGGAGCGTGTCCTATATTGATGTCCAAAGCTCTTTTATATATGATAATAGCCTGTTCTATACGTGCTGTCTTCTCCAGAACCTGACCTATACTGCTATAGACTTCAATGTAATTGTTATCGATCAGTACCGCTTGCCTAAAGGCTGATAAGGCTAGATCAAACTTTCCTTCTTGTACCCAAATAACACCAATATTATTGTAAGCTTGGGCGTTATCAGCTTTTAATTCCAAGCTTGTTTGATAGGCGGATATGGCTTGCTTCGACCGTCCTATCTTTTGAAAAACAAGGCCTAAATTATAGTGCAATAAAGGATTATTCTCTTCCAGAACTAACCCACTTTGGTAAGTTTCAATAGCTGTAGGAAAATCCCCAGAATTATACTGCTCAACGCCTAAGTTAATAATTGATTTAATACTTTCTGACTGGGACACCAATCTATTCCTATTTTTGATCTAGGTTAGCTCTAACTAATTTTTCAGATCAAAAAATCTTGATTTCTGAAAAAAAGTGGCAATCAGGTTGATTCAAAAAGAGCAAGCCTGTTCATTCTAATTGATAATTCAGACTAACTCAAATGGTTTTTGGGTCCAACCTTCAGAACACACTCTATAATGAACATTGAAAAGGCAACTCTTCCTCGATTTATAACAGCGCCTAATCAACAGATCGATAACAAAAGTAATTTGTCAATTCGAATCATATCAGTAAACTTATAACTATTAGGTAACGGTAATACTATCTACTGAGAAACAGTTAACTAACGGAGGTCGTTGTGCGTGCCCAGCATAGTAGGGCTAACTCTAAAGTTTCAACTGCAACGCCATTAATACTTAAGACTAAATTGATTATACACTGTCCGCTGTTATCTCATAACCGAATTCAGCGAGCTAATCGGATTCTAGCCAAAGGAAAAACTAATTCGTTTAATTCCGTTGCTCAAATTATGAAAAGAGACTAGGAAGTAAAAAGATGGAATCTATTAGCCATACTTATTTTACGAAACCTCATCGACAATCAACCCAATTTAGTAAAACGCCTAAGCTAATTTTAGGTGGTCTGTCTGGGTATTGGCTATCACTTTTTTGTTTGCTTACATGGGTAATGCCTGCGGATTCACACAGAAATAGGTCTGTCCAATCCTTGGTAGAAGGACAGTTGAAATTGAGCTCATCTCTGCGTGTCGGTCAAAGTGGTACCTTGACATTGTACTGTTTTTCTAGATCCAATGTAGCATTACGAGGACAAATCAAGTTTCGATTACCAAAGGGAATTGAGGCTCTGTCACAGGCGAATTTTGACCAGACTTATCTTCCTGCCTACGGGCAACAACAATATCAGATTGCCATCCGTGTTGGCCGTGTTGGCCACTATCCACTTCAAGCTTCCTTCCATTTCACCGAAACTGATGGCCAGAAGTCTGAACATTTTTACTTATATCTTCAAACCACACCTAGCCAAGCCGAGACAGCAAAGCATCCTTTAGTAAATCAACAGCAGAATCAACAACTACAAGTAGGTGGGCTTGTAAACTTGGCGGCGTTTGGTGGCCTCAGTCTAGGCGGAACCATTAACTATTACAACGACAACTTCCGTCAAATACGACCACTTGTTCGAGCTAAGGTGAGGTTATTTCAATCAAATGTATTACTCGACCAGACGTTCTCTGACTTAGATGGCCAATATCTATTTGAGGAAGTAAGTCTTCAACCACAAGTAACCAATATTCTTCAAGTCTCAATCGAAATGGAAAATGATATTTTGATTATTGCTAGTCCGAGTCGAGAAGTCTACACTTTTAAATCCGACCTGATTCAGAATGTTGAGGCTGGACATATTCAACGAGATCTAATTTTGGATGAGACTAATCCCAACCGTGGAGTGGGATATATTTTCGAAACTATCCAGAAAGCACACGACTTTCTACTAGATCAAGTCGATACTCGACGCACAAAATCTATTCCTGTAATCTGGCCAGAGTCAGCTGATGGATCCTACTACTACACAACACAATTTTTCGGCCGAATCAGTAGCGAATCGATTCATATTGCTGCCGGAGGAGACCAATGGCGGAAAAATGTGATGTACCATGAGTACGGGCACGCTCTAATGTCAGCAGTTTATAACTATGATTTCAATGATATACCACGTGGTGAGTCCCGAGAATTTCATCGCCTAGAAATGGTAACTGATCCCGAGTTTGCTCTCAGTGAAGGTTGGGCCGAATTCTTAGAAGCTGCCGTTGATGACCGAGCTCTCAATGTGACCGGCTTTCTGAATGGTCGAGACCCTAATCTAGAAAATAACCGATGGTGGTCTGGTGCACATGATGGCAGTGGGTCTAATTCTAACGGAGCATTAGTTGAAGGAGCAGTAGCCAGCATTCTATGGGATATTTTCGATACCGCTAATTCTATCGATCTGACTCCTAATCTCGATGATGACCAGATCGAAAACAGGTTTGACTTATTGTGGTCGATCCTTCGAGATCAACGCCCAAAGACGATTGTGGAAATAGCCCAAGTATGGCGTGAGAAGGAATATCCTGACTGGGAGGCACTACAAGATATCTATGCTAGCCACCGGACTCTATCCCAATTAAATCAAGCACCAACTTTTATTTTTGCTAACCCACTAGAAGCCGATGTTGTGACTGATCAAACTTACCAAATTAACTGGACCGCCAATGACCCAGACGGGGACGATTACCAGGTCGACCTCTACTATTATCCCAGCGGTCAAAATTACTCTAGGCAACCCAAACTCATTTCAAAGCAAGTAAAAGATAATAATTATTTGTGGAATATAGCAGATATTACTAGTGGAAGATACTACTTACTGGCTATTGTTACTGATAGCAAAGGTGAATCGGTTGAAGTTTCCTCTCAGTCAGTAGTAATTATTGATCAAACGCCTATGCTACTACCGGAAGTAACTTCTCCTACTCACCCAGAGTCTCAACTTGGGGTAGCTAATAACTCGCCGATATTTAACCTTTCCATTTTTCCAATTGATACGACTGATGACTCAAAAAGTGTGTATAGCTATTTGCTTGACCGACAACCCAATACTATTCCTGACACGGAAGCCGATCTACAGGTATTTAATCATCAACTCAGGTTCTACGGGTTGGAACCTGGAAAATGGTGGTTACATGTTAGGGCCTATGATCCACTTGGTTACTGGAGTCAGACCAAGCATTTTGCCTTCACAATTCTTCCCTCGAACGATCAAGACAACCTTAACTCTTCGGTAATTGATTACTTGATTGAGCTCACTTTATCAGAATCAACTGAAAATAGATTGAAAAAGTGGTCATCAGAAATTCGTATCCAACCCCATGGATTTATTAGAAATGGTGACCTGTCTGTTTTGAACGAGACTATTGACTTACTTAATTCTCTAATGGATACAGTACAAATTCAGATTACAGATCAAGCACCAAACTTTAATATCTATTTTTACCCATCTATAATGCTTGGCTTTCTGGAATCGAGCTATAAAATCGGTAGTCCTAGCTTTCTAAGTATCCGTTGGCAAAAAGATCAAATCATCGAAAGTAAAGTCCTAATCGACAGTTTTGGTAACAGTCAAACACAACGTAACTATTTGATTCGAAAGCGGGTAGTGCAAGGATTGGGTTTGATAATGGATGGCCAAAGTTACCCCGATAGCATCTTCTACCAAGGTGAAAATAGTGTAGCGGAGCTAACTCCAATTGATCAGCAGGTAATATCAGTCTTATATGATAATCAAATCAAATCTGGTATGACCACACAAAAGCTAAAAGATTTGGTTCAGAACCCAAAAAAAATACCGATCTGGCAAGCGGAGATCACAGTTGAAAGTTTGTCTGCCACCATGAACTCTAGGCAATTATTTTTTGGTGTTTCCGAGGAAGCTACCGATGGTTTCGACTCAGGTATCGATCAACTGGAAATTCCACCAAAGACACAATCGCTCTGGAATAGCTATCTAATTGGTAACCAATCCGATACAGATCCATTGGTNGCTGATTTCCGATCACCTTTTGACACANNTACCTACAGAATCAGGGTACAGANCTATGGGCAGAACTTTCGGATGAAATGNAANATTTCGGCTATTCCAGCTGAATTTGATTGTGTGTCAATACAGGTCATTTCACCACCATCATCTATNGTNTACGATATGCGTCAAAGACAAGAATTCANCTTAAAGCCAGAAACTGACCAAGATTATGTATTCGAAATAACTGTTGGTACTTACCACATTTTCACCTTAGATCTATTGTCGGGTTGGAATCTAATCTCAATTCCGGGCATTCCCAAAACTGCTGAGATTTCGGCTGTTTTCGCTCAGCATTCTAGCTTAGTACCTCCATTCTACGGTTGGGATAGTGCTCAATACAATTACCGACCAACGACAGAGCTGGTGGTTGGGCAAGGCTATTGGATTCTATCGACTGACCCCAATACAATCCAGCTAGAAATACCATTGATCGAAACCGAGTCCTACCAGCGAAGCATTTCCACCGGTTGGAATCTGGTTGGAGCACCTAACCAATCAGTTGATTTCACAAATATGACCAATGTATCCGATGGAAGTAGCGTAGCTGATTCTACGATTCCATCAATTCTGCGCAATTCGCTTTATAACTGGCAACCTGATGTGTACGCCTACGACCTTTCTAGCTGGCTGGAACCTGGGAAAGGTTACTGGGTGTTGAGTATGGGCGAATGTCAACTTCAGGTTAATGCTAATACAATCGAAAAATCGTCTTCAGCTGCGCCTTTATTCTCCATTTCCACACCGCAGCCAAATTTTCAATTACCGCTAACTGTGACAGTAGAAGGTCAACCAACTCAGTTGGCTATAGGATGGGGCGAGCTAGCTAGCCCAGATTTAGATGTATATGATCGGGTAATACCACCAAATTNACCAATCGCCAATCAGCCAAGTGCTTACCTACTACAACCTAACAGTNGCATCAGNTTACAAACTGATATTCGGCCAAATTTAGAAGATGCTCGCTGGCAGTTAATCACTAGTTCTGAATCATATTTGACCATAGAAACGGGCCATATCCCTACCGGATATAAATTTTTGTTACAAGGAAAAGCTTTTACTATAGGTCAGCAGTTTCACTTAGCTGATAGGCGTGTATCCTTGAGTCTAAAGCGAGATTTGCCAATCACTACTACTTTGCGCCAAAATTACCCTAATCCCTTTAACCCAGAAACTTGGATACCATTTGATTTGGCTGAAGAGGCTGATGTGAGTTTGAATATCTACAATAGCGAAGGCTTGTTAATCCGAGATATAAATTTAGGGCTAAAGCCTGCGGGCAGCTATCGAGATAAGACACTGGCTATGTATTGGGATGGAAAAAACCAGCAAGGCGAGCCAGTCACTAGTGGCGTTTATTTCTATCGGATTCGGGCTGGTGATTACTCTCAAATTCGCAAAATGGTGATTTTGAAGTAATTTCTTTCAATTAACTTCATTGAGTTCGCCGAAAGATTATGTAAGCTGAAATATAATATTATTCAACAAGTTAGTTATCTTAAGTACGTCTGGTTAGAAAATTCCCCTGAAGAACTAATAACAGATAAATAATAAAAGACGCCGAATTTTATCTAACAATGAGCGAAAAAGGATGTTACAACAATCAGGCTTATTCAAATCAGATAAGTTGAACATATGGTTACTGGGGTTTATCTTGTTAGAAAAAGTAAACAATTCATGTCGTTTTCTCAGCTAATTTATACTGCTGGTCCTCTAAAATCCACTGTTGCCAAATTTCCGATTCAGGTAAGCTTCCACTTTGACCAGCTCGTGATAGCAAGAGATCATCTTTGCCAAACAGACGCATGAGTCGCCGATCTCTTTTTGATTCAGCATTGGCAATAAAGGATTGGATCGGTGAAATATTGGTTTGTTCTCGGCGAGGATACCAACATTTAGCGTAAAAGCGCGAAACAAAGTAACGCATTTGGCAGCTGAAATTACCTGACCCGGAATGCAATAATCCGCTATGAACCAAAAGAGTATCACCCATTTTGGGATATAGTAACTTCTCCTCAGAGTGAGCTTCCTGAGCCTGATTTCCTGTGATGAAAAAATGCTTTCGATGCGACCCAGGAATGTATCGAAACGCTCCATTATCTTGGTTAAGGTTGGGAAAGTAGTTTAAGACGTTGACTGCGTTAGGTGGCAGATAATCGCTAGTCCACCCAACTGTTGCCCACATATCTCGGTGCCAGTGTATCCCATAATCGACTTCATTTGGATCTGTTTGAGTGGGAAAAGTAGCAGCCATGGCTAGAGCCTCTAAACTGACAAAAGGACCCATCAACATTTCGAGGAAATCAAGAACTTCAGCGTTTGAGACAAAAGGAATCGTTGTCTGTGGATATTTATCAATCAGTTGGTAGGTATCATAACGCTTACGGTCAGGTTTTGGGTCAAGAGCCTCATTTTGAAAAATGGACTGCCATTGTTCTATCGTAGATTTGTCTAATTGGTTCGGGAAACAAGTCAGTCCTTTTTGTTCGAATTCAGTCAAATGTTGTGCGAAATCCCTTGGCATTTTAGGTACTTGAAGTAGCTCCCGATCCCATAAGCAAAACTTTTGAAAAAACCTCTCTAAATCAAAATGGACAACTACTGAAAAGTAAGTTCCGAAACAGTTATTTAATGCTTATCTTTAATTGAAGCCCAAAATACCGGAATTTTTCCATTATGGTTGACGGATTTTGGCTCTTTTCCCTCGAACATAGTTTTGATTTCAGCTGCCAGTTGATGAGCTTCGTCCTCTCCACCTTTGGCTAATGCAACGCAATAAGTAACTGGCTCCGATTGTTTCTTTCTGTCAATCATATCTAGTTGCCAATCGTGGTTTAACTGAACTACACTGCCCTTGCCTTGCCAGTCGCCTTTACGAGCCCGAGCTCTTGGATTTTTACTGTAAAGTGCAATAAAATATCCGTTGGGTTGCCAGATAGCAACATGTGGGATCGGCTCTTTCCAAATTTTGAATTCTTCCTCTTTAAATTCATACCCAGGATTAAACATTGGGTCATAGCCTGAAACGGGAAAAGCTTGAGGTTCTTTGTGTAAGTTAGTTCCTCTAACTTCATGCATGAAATAAGGCACAGCATCCCAATAAGTTGCAGTAATTGAGTAAGCCATAATTTCTGTACCTTTAGATTGGTACTCGACTACAGATTTACCCACATTCTGCTCCAAAATTTTAACTTTTCCTGTTGCCCCCCAAAACTCCCAATTCGCATAATCACCACCATGGTAAAAAGGATCTTTAAGGTTTTGGATAAGACTTTTTTTAGAACCTGACGGAATAGCGGTGCTGTAACCCATCGTCTCAGCTTTCTTCCAAGTTAATTTGTATTGATCACTAGAGATATTAACCTCATTTTTGGCATCCTTAATTGTCACGGACCATGAGATTCCGGGCCAAAGAAAATTCAGCATAATGAATACCAGATATAGATTTCTAATTGTCATTTTAAACTTCCTTCTATTGGTGTATTTTGTAAATATTTAATTTTTTAATGCTCATATCTCATTCAAAACTGAAAGCTGACCTTACCCATAGCAGCCCCTATGTAATAGCAAAATTTAGAAGCTGAAAAAAAGAAACTCAACTGCTTGGCTTGTTTTGGTTAGCCGTTTCTTTTTTATATTCGTTCATAAAGGTTAATTTTTAGTAGTCTCAAGGGTTGCATTAGGCATTAGGTCCCTCACCTTGTTTTTGGCATTACTGGGTGTCTGCCATAATTCTTTACTTAGTAAATTACCAAATCCCTCGTTCCTATCCATATTAATTGCATATGCGGTAGGCAAAGGATGTTCTTCTGCTCCTCCATCATATGATCCTGTGGGTTTGATATCATTAATTAGTACTCTTTCTTGTGATCCGAGACCAAAGATTATGTGATCGTATATAATACCAAATTCACCTAACATTTGCTCCGTGACTTTTCTGTGTCTTTCTAGCCTTGCTGTTGTAATTACGATGTAATCACCTTGATCTCGGATTTCTCTCAGAAATTCTAAGGTAAAAGGTAGAAGTTCTTCCTCTACGCCTCTATCAATATCATCATCTTCAAGGTGTCTAACCAAAGTCCCATCTATGTCAATAAACCAAGTTTTGTTCATTTTTTTACTCCTTAACTAATGTCATTTTTACTAAGAACTATTTAGCTTTTTAAATCTGCTAATTGTATCGCCCATCCGTGCGCCTCTCGTAGGAAATATTCTAATCAAACTGGTATCTATCAGAACAACCAGAGTTGTAATACCGTTTGTTTTGCGATGGCCACACTTCGCGTTTTAACCAGACTGATGGAATTCATATGATTATGACCTTAGGACATAACTGTGCCAACGAATTATCCTCAGACTAGTCCATGGGAAGCGAAAATACGATGTTAACAACAAATAATCGTCTTAGTTTTTATCAATACTAGATTAGTCTATATAGACTAAAGGTATGGGGGATCGAATCATCGTATAGAGATGAGCTGTACTTAGCGAGTTTTTGTGAATTTGTTCAAAGTTGGATCCGTCATCATTTCGCCGATCGTGTACAAAACTAAATCTTTAATACTCTGTATAAATGAGTACGTACCGTCTAAATTGAACAACGGATCTATTATAGCCCAGATGATCGATGGAAGATTTCACCTAACCATCTAGGCAACATTTTACAGGTACAGATTAGTTTTATTTATAGGTTACTGGCCCGACACTTGAGATTTGGATTGATCGGCTGATGGATGTTTCCGTCGAAATCGGGTTTGCTTACGCTTGTAGTTATTTTGTTTGGTCTTTCTAGTTCGGCGTCGACCACCAAATTTTTTCAGTTCCGTCTTACTTTCATTTTCAGTCTCACCTTCTATCCTGATCGGTTGACGATCCCAACCGGGATCCCCCTTAGAAACTGGGATTTGGACCCCTATTGTTTTTTCGATATTAGTGAGATAGTCATATTCTTCGGGGGCACAAAAGGCAATTGCCATTCCTGACCGCCCTGCTCGACCAGTTCGACCAATTCGATGCACATAACTTTCTGTTTCATTTGGCAAGTCGAAATTGAATACGTGGCTAACACCATCAATATCTAAGCCCCTGGCTGCTAGATCAGTCGCAACAAGAATATGACTTTTCCCTTCTCGAAAACTGCGCAGGGCACGTTGGCGTGCAGCCTGGGACTTGTCACCGTGAATAGTGACCGCATTTACTTTGGCGCGGTTAAGTTGATGTGTCAAGCGATTAGCACGATGCTTTGTTCTCATGAAAACTATAGCTTGCTGGATATAACTCTGCTGAATAATTTGGAGTAACAAGTGCCGTTTATCAGATTGTTGGACAAACATCACTTCTTGTTGAATTTCCTGTACCACGGATTTTTGGGGCGAAATCTGGAATCGAAATGGTTTCACCAAAATAGAGTCTGCCAATTTAGTAATAGCATCTGGCATAGTAGCAGAAAACAGTAAATTCTGACGACGCGTCGGTAATAAAGAAATGATGCGTTGAATATCTTTAATGAAGCCCATGTCCAACATGCGATCAGCTTCATCCAAAACAAAAAAATCTAAGCGGCTTAAATCAATGAATCCTTGTTGTTGCAAGTCAAGTAAGCGGCCTGGAGTAGCAATCAGAACATGGATGCCACGTTTGAGTGATTGGATTTGTCTATTGGAGTTGACACCGCCGAAAATGACTGAGTGACGAATATCCAAAAACTGACCGTAGTCTTCGAAAGAAGTTCCAATCTGGGACGCCAATTCCCGGGTAGGTGCCAGCACAAGAGCTCGAATGTTCGCATGCTTCGTCAAACTTGACTGTTGTGCAATTTTTTGTAATATAGGAAGGGTAAAAGCTGCAGTTTTGCCTGTGCCGGTCTGGGCACAGCCTAAGACATCTTTGCCAGCTAAAAGCGGCGGTATGGTTGCTTCCTGAATTGGGGTCGTTGTTTGGTAATTCTGAGCCGATACAGCTTGCAAAAGAGGCTCAATTAGATTGAGTTGTGAAAAGGTTTTCAAGTACGTTTTCTCCTACTTTATCCAAAGAGAAAACGCCATGTTCAAACAAATCTGACAAAAAGAATCTATCAACAAAATTCGATATCCACATTCCCTCTAGAAATAAACTTTATATTTATGTGTAGCCTGTCAAGCAGAGTGCGTAAATCGACTATGCTCTTGACCGTTCCACCATCCTTAAAGGCTTGATGAAAAAAAGCCACATTTCGGTTAGACGTGAAAAGAAGCTTTTGGTTTGGGGTAGTCTTAGTTAGGCATGTTTGGATGGATATTACCGAAGTTACCGTTGGCCAGTTTAAGAAGTTTTTAGCCGAATCAGATCACCCATTTAGTGGTGATTTATGGAAGGATATTTACGAGGTTTCGCCGACTGATGATCATCCGATGATTTATCTCTCTTGGCACGATGCCACAGCTTACGCTAAATGGGCTGGTAAACGTTTGCCAACTGAAACAGAATGGGAATTTGCGGCTCGTGGTGGCTTGGTAGGCAAAAAGTATAGTTGGGGNGACGATAAGGCTTAGCTCGTGATTATGCCAACTATCAAGGAACTGATGGCAAANATAAATGGCAGTATACGGCACCGGCAGGTAGTTTTAAACCAAATGGGTATGGGTTGTACGACATGGCGGGCAATGTCTGGGTATGGTGTCAAGATTGGTGTGATAGTAGTCAAGATCAAAAAGTGTTGCTGGGAGGTTCTTGGTTCTATAATACCTAGTACCTATGGCTGGCTAATCCTACCTCCTACCATCCGGATATTACGACTTATCGCTATGGTTTGTGTGNCAGGATCGCCTTAATTACCCTTTTCCTCTCCGCAGGAGGGGTCTTTACGCATTCATATTAAAAAAACAATTCTATAANATGGACTGACAACATTTTTTCAACCTTTCATGTGTTGATATTCCTTCAGTTTAGCCTTTAAATCNTCTATTGTTGTTTCTCGTTGNTCTATTTTTCTTTTGTNNCCTTCCTTCATGGTTCTTATACGTTGTTTTTNGACTCTCTTAAGATCCTTAATTTCCGANTTATGACTTTTAATTTGCCTGTTAGCTTGCTTAAGGTCTTCTTGATGTTGTCTTAATTTCTTCTTCAGAATCTCTATTTCTGACATCGGTACGTCCACAATTGACCTCCTCNATGCTCATTCAGAATCAATTTNACGTAAGAAATTTGATAATTCAATAATTTACTTTAATATTTAACAAGTTTGAAGGCTAAATGTAGTAATTTAAAATGGTGAGATTTTGTTTATTTAGGAAATATGTGATACTAAAATATTTTTTATTGTTTTTGATGTTGTTAGTCTTTCTGGGTTGTGGAGAGGAAGTTACTAAAGAAGATTAGTCGTGTTTATTTTTTGAGTTATAATTGTTAANTAAGAAAAATAGCAAGTGAAATGAAGAATTTTTATTTTTCTAGATATTTTACTTTTAGTTTGTTATTCATTGTAAATCTCGCTNACTCTCAGATNCTCCAGTTTGATGNCATATTTTTGTTTAGTGAAGGTATTGCNGGTGTCAAAGTAGATGGNAAATGGGGATATATNGATAGAACNGGTAAGTATNTTNCTCATCCTNAGTTTGATNAANNTGGTCACTTTTCAGAAGGTATTGCNGGTGTCAAAGTAGATGGNAAATGGGGNTATATNNATAGAACAGGTAAGTATGTTGCTCATCCTCAGTTTGATNAAGCTGGTCACTTTTCAGAAGGGGTTGCCAATGTCAAAGTAGATGGTAAATGGGGATATATTTATAAAAATGGAAAATATATCATCAGGCCCCAGTTTGATGAAGCTAGCTATTTTTTAGAGGGAGTTGCTGGTATTAAAGTAGATGGTAAATGGAGATACATTTATAAAAATGGGAATTTTTTAGTGAGAAGATAACTATTTCGTTAATTCCACTCTGACGAGAAAATGTATCCAATTCAAACCCAAAAGTTTCAATTATCTTTTGTTCCAGCTAGATAATATCCATCTTATCTTATAATTTCATCATTCATTCAAAAATCTTCTCCAAGTGGCATAAAAAAAGCGTAATCTACCAATTATGAATAAGGATTTTCCGTTTTTTATAAACTTTTTATTCGATCCAGTATGATAACGAAAACAGTTAACATGGCTACAAAAGAAAAACAAAAAACCATTAAAGAAAAAAGAAAAATGGCTAAAAGATTAGGGGCAGGATAGTTTTCTTTTATTATTTGGAAAACACTGAAAGTAAGCAGTCCGCTTGATATTAATGCTAAAAGAGATGCCATTACTTTACCGATTAGTTCTCAGAAGCTATATTTTCTCTACTTTTATTACCATTCATATAGGTTCAATAAATCGTTTGTAAAATTAAGATTTTATCTGGTTGTATTAAGTAGTGCCAGTCTGAGTTATATAGTTGATAAAAATAGCAAAAAAGATTCGTAGGACGACCTATAATGAGCCTTATCAGCCGTTTTTAGCCCAGTCTACCTCAATATCACCATTCGTCTAGTGTGACTCTCTGCACCCAACTCCAGACTGTAGAAGTAGACTCCACTTGAGACCGCCTCCCCATCTTGGCTCTTTCCATCCCAGTAAACGGCATTCTCCCGACTACTATAAACGCCCGCCTCTCGAAATCCTACTTCCATCCATCTGACCAATTGTCCACCCACATCATAAAAGGATGGAAAACGCAATTAAGCGAAAAAGACAAACAAATCGATGAGCTGCTCAAGCAACAGGACCAATCCCAACAAATTATTGCTATGCAACAGAAGAACTTGGATCGCTTAACTGAGCAGAACCAATTACTAATAGAAG
>PAYP01000086.1 GCA_002714785.1 Candidatus Poribacteria bacterium
AAGATATTTATTCTAACCAAACTGGGTAAATTGTCACTAAGAAGAATAATCCAGATCTGAATAGGTTTCTATGTAACATTTAATGTAGGAGATAAAATTATCTGGCTGAACGGAAGCAGTAAATTCTTCAGTTTAACAAGGTGGTTAGGGTTTCTTCTCTCTTAAATTATTTAGCCATTAACAAAGAATTTATTGTATGCTAACAGAATATTTAAAAGACGTTAACCCACATCTATAAATCGATATGCAAACAAATAGAGACACCATATTTGTCAATGGGAAAGTTGTTCTACCAGATAAGATTATACCTAATGCTTCCGTTGTAGTAAGAGATGGGTTAATCCACGAAATTGGAACTACAACTAGCTCAGAATTTCTCAATCCAAATAAGAAAGTCGAATCAAACCTGTTAACAATCATTGACTTGGACGGAAGTTATCTTTCTCCAGGTTTCATTGATTTGCATGTTCATGGTGGAGGCGGAGCAGACTTCATGGACGGAACTAGTGACGCTTTTGAGACTGTTCTCAAGACTCACGGCAAACATGGAACGACTCGTCTGGTTTGCACCTCGACGGTAGCTCATCCAGATCAAGTCTGCACATTTTTATCACTAGTAGACAAATTTAGAAACAAGCCTTCAAGCAAATTAGAGGAATNGTCATCTCAAGTNCTAGGCGCACATCTCTACGGCCCATATTTTCATAAGCAAGCTGTTGGCTGTCACCCAGTTGCTCTACACCAAATTCCAGACACGGGNACCTTGAATGATTATTTAGCCTTCTCTGACGTGATTATAAAAGCTTCGATTGCACCTGAATTGCCTCAGAGCAAAACTTTTGCTGAGGCTGCTAAGGATCGAAATATTATACTTTGTGTCGGCCATTCATTAGCGACTTTTGAGCAGTTTGAGTTNTCTTTAGGATGGGGAATTCAGCATGTTGATCATCTCTTTTGTGCTATGTCGGACAAGTCAAAACTCCGCCAAACCCAAACATACCCNATGCAGGGTGGGGTCCTTGAAGCAGCACTATTCTTTGATCAATTAACAACAGAAGTGATCGCTGATGGGAAACATCTGTCTGCTAGCNTGCTTCAACTAGCCTACAAAATCAAGGGAGAAAATCGATTGGCCATCGTGACTGACTGCAATCGAGCTCTTGATATGCCAGACGGAGAGTACATCTTTGGCCCCAAACAAAATGGACAATCTTTTCTACACCGAGACCAGGTTGGTTTAACACTAGATGGTAAGANCTTGGCTTCTAGTTCCACCGGCATGGATCATCATGTTAAGACATTCTACCAGTTGACTGGACTNCCCCTAGAGACAGTAATTAAAATGGCGAGCTTAACTCCAGCCCGAATCATTGGTTATGAAAACCAGTTGGGTAGTATCGAGATCGGAAAAATTGCTGACTTCGTAATATTGGGTCGAGATTTGGCTGTCCAATCAATACATATAAGTAATCGAAAACCGACGAATCGGTGANGTATTGGTATTTCCAGATAAGGTCTCACTAGTCTTAAGAATATGAAACCAAAGGGATTTTGACGGNAGACGGCACTCTAGCCGGGAGTAATTGAACGGTTCTACATCATTCTCCCAGCTAGAGTATAATCAGACATGATTTTTTCGAATTCTGATTTGTTTAATGGCACGGTCGTTCGCCTCAGTAACCGTGATGATGATAGATTCAGTATCGATCTGGGTACCAACTGCAGGTAATCTTTTTACTCTATCTAAGATATAACCGGATANGGTTTCGTAATCTCCAGTTGGAATACCTAAATCNAATGAATCGTTCAGGTTATCAATAGTGGTGCGACCATCACACTCAATCACGTCTTCGTNNATTTTGNGGATTTGGTGATTACTGTCCCGCTCATCCGTAAATTCACCGACAATTTCTTCAACTAAATCTTCCACCGTGACAAAACCAACAATCCCACCATATTCATTAACCACGAAAGCCATCATATTCGGACTTGCTTTTAAATCTTGTAGTAACGAGTGAATTGGTTGAGATTCTGGTACATATTTAAGATCAGTATTCATCAGATCATCGACGATCTGATATGAATCTGTTGAATCTGGTCTTGTAGAGTAGATCACATCTAAAATGTGGGCGATCCCAACAATATTAAAGATTCTATCTTTATATATTGGTATTCTTGAGTAACCAGATTTTGAGGCAATAGACAAAAAGCTTTCGATCGTAGTTCCTGTTTCGACAGCTACCATTTCTACTAACGGAACCATTATTTGTCCTACCTGTTGGTGTTGAAAATCGAGAGCATCATGAATCATCCGCCGCTGTTCGCTGTCAATAGTCCCCGACTTTTCACTTATCTTTGCTACCAACCTGAGTTCTTCCCTTCTGATATTAGCATTCTGTCGGCTTTGACTAATGTGTCGAGTTAATAAGCGTGGGAATTGAGTAATCACTATCACAACTGGTCGGAAGATGAGGTCTGAAATTCGTAGATAGTGGGCGTACCTCAAAACTAGTTTGTTTGCCTGATTTCGAAAGAGAATTTTGGGTATAACCTCACCAAATAGTAAAACGAAACACGTGGTAATAGGGGTAGCAACCGAAACAGGAGAAATTTCCCATCGATCAAGTAAAGTAGCAATTGTCTCNGAATANCCAATCAAAGCTAAGACCAAAATTAAACCCAATTGGGCTGTGGCAACGTTGGCGATATTCGTACCAACTAAGGTCATACCTAACATACGATCACTCGAATCTGTTAGTGTCTTGATTATCTTAGCCCGTTCGTTTCCTTCATCCGATTTTTTGTCGATAAACCCTTTATCGACCGAAACTAATGCAGTTTCAGACCCAGAATAGAAAGCAGACATAACTAGAGTAATCAGGGTTCCAAACGATAGAAGTAGAATATCTACAGCTTGTACATTCTTCTCTAAGACATTATCACTGATTGAGCCTGATACACAGACTAGAGAAATCAAGACAACGCACATTCTGAAAAACTGAGGCAGCATCGTATTTCTCACTTAGATGATTGAATANCTAACACCGTAATAGTTAGCTATTGTTACCATTTAAAATGGAATTGCATTATTATCTGGGGTGTCTTTTATCGAAGAAATATCCTTCGATAGAAACAAATCGTATTATTGGACATTCATGATTAGACATATCTAAATGGTAGAACCAATGTTAAATTCATGGTACGGCCGTAAATTAGTCCCAAGACTAAACCTAAAAAGTTGACAGGATTGACAATCACTCATACATACCATCATATTTACTAGGGACGCAACTAAATGCATCTGTATTATTATGGATCTTGCCTTGACAAATCCATTGTATCTTACACTTAAAACTTAATGACTTCCCATCTAGTAANTAGAGANTCANATGGGTGAATACCCAAATGTAATACCTGAAAAGTCACAATTGGGACAAAGTTTATAATTCGCGTAAGGGTTTTCTTCCATGTTGGATCAGTTTTCCTTCGTTATTCATGTTTTGCAGATGNGACACTGAGACTTCTAATGAGTCGATGGTNCCTAANGATCACAAATGAAATGAAAATGATAAAAAGAATCTTTCTAACAAATTTCATGTANATGAGTTTCTTGGCGGTCGAATTTATAAGCGATCTAGAGAAAACAACCGAATCAAAAAAACGGGATATAAGTCGATCATTGGACAACCAAATAAGCTTTACAAAACCTACTTTATCTATGGTTGTTGCCACTTATTCACACAACTCAAAGTTGTTCAAAATGTAAGACCGTTTGCCCCCACGATGCTGATTATTCTAGCAAACAAGTGATGAACAATTGACTCGATTCGGCACGTTATTCATCACTTACAGATATTATTACAAATAACTGATTAGTCTACCTCCTAATTTTATTAGGCACAATTAATGCTCAATGAGCNCCTAGAGCTCNCAAGATTTGGTTNTCGTACAACAAATTCAATAACAGTAAAACATTAAATCTTGCATTGAACTAAGTTATTCACACTGAGTATGTCATAAATCTTTAGAACTTTGGAGAAGTAATCATCTATCCTGAGATATGAATAAGCCAATCTTATCATACCTACCCACACTGGATCAAAATAGGAAATATCACTCATTAAATGAAAAGTAAAAAAGTAATTGAAGTANATCGACCAAATAACAATTTATATGAACAAGCGCTCATATGGGCTAGAGAAAAATCCCGAAACAGCGAAGATCCGTGGGCGGATTTTATCGACAACTTATCCTACATATGCGACGCATTTGCTACTAATAGAGAAACTTCCCCTATACAGAAATCGAAACCCTACCTGAAGATCATCGATTAATCAATAAATGAGTGTTTTTTAGTCAGAAGGAAATACAACCATTTATTGATCAATGAAATTGCTCGTTTAGAATGGANTGTTTGTCTCAGGATGGATCTTTATGTGTAGAAAAAATCAATCTATCAAATTGATGTCGCGCCACTTACCACTTTTGTATCTGTATAGTCGAGTAAGGAAATCTAGGTTATTCATCACGATCAAGGTCGAGAATGCAACATATTGATTGGCGTGGAAAAATTTCACTAATAAAATGACTGNGATAGCCATTCCCCANTGAATGATTATTGAAACCCACATTACCCAAAAAGTATCTCCTGCTACCTGTAGCGAATTACCGAGTATAAGTTTACACGAGTTGGCAATAGTATATAAAGAAATCATTCTAAGCATAACATTAGATATATNTTGTGAATTTCCGTTAGAATCTTGAAAACCAGAAACAAAAATTGAAGAAAGAAAATTAGTAAAAACATTAAAAACTAGAATCATCACCAAACCGTATAAAATACTGATTCCCATTATTAAATAAGTCATTCTTTCTGCATCATCNTTATTTTTTGCACCTAATTTTTGACCAACCATGGTTCTAGCGGTCATACCAAAAGCAACAAACGGTAAAAAGACAACGCTATCCCACGTAAATGCAATTGTTGCCCCGCTTGCTGTGTCGACACTATAAGAGTGCATCATTTGCAAAAAAATATTGAAGGCAAACCAATTAAGAAATGGCCCAATTCCAGCAGGAATCCCGAACAAAACTAGCTTTCCTATAATTTCTCTATCGATCTTTAATAATCTTCTTACCTTGAATTCTCCTTGGGAAATTTCATTCCAAAAAAAGAATAACAAAATGATAAGACTGACACAACTTGCAAAAATTGTAGCTAATGCAGCTCCCTGAATACCTAATGGAGGAAAGCCCAATTTCCCAAAAATAAGAACGAAATTCAAAGGGATATTTAAAACAGTACTAGCTACGTGAGCAATTAAAATAATTGTAGTTTTTCCGATACCAATAAAGAAACTTGCTATTGCAGTTTTAATGAGAAAAAAAATACACCCCATCAACATCATTCTTGCGTAGANTAATGCTAATGTCGATAGTTCTTTTTCTTGATTCGTCCAAATATAGACATATTTTATAAGCGGAATGAATAGAATAAGTAATGGATAACTAACTAAAGCAACGTAAAGTGCCTGAATAATGGATCTAGTGCAATTCTGAAACTGATTGGCTCCATAATATTGAGCCACCAGCGCAGAAGCATATCCAATTAAACCGACAAAAAAAGAAACTAAAACGTGGCTTGTCATGCCACCACTCATTTGGGCAGCGATTTCAACTTGACCCACTTTAGACAAGAAAAGCCGATCTGTGACGTGCATAACAGTCAACGATCCATTAGAGAGTAAAATTGGTAAGGCAATCCTAAAAACCTGACCCAATTCCTGGGTATCAGTGTAATTTTTCGCAATTTTTTTAACGATATTCATTTATTGATCAAAAATTGTATTCAGAATTATGTATAAATAATCAAGCCAAATCTTGTAGTAACTTAACGAAAATTAAAAGTCCAAGTACACCAGTGTTACACAGTAAATTTCATTCGGCACCCACGAAGGATGTAGGAACTAATCCCAGCGTAAATTTGTATATATAATTTTTTTCGGGGTGTGAAAAGCCAAGCGACGTGGCTCAAGGAAAGTAGTCACTTTATTTTCTAGCCGGAAACGGANGGATTATCCCACAACCTATGTATCCTGTCAAGGACGGACAAGAATGTTCACTTCTTTGCCACTTTACTGAGAATAACCGCTAAGAAAGCATAAGGCAAACTTCTATAGCCAACTATTTTTGTGTTGTTTCGTACCCATTTCATTTGTCTCTACCAATTATGGTTTACTTAGATCTGAATTTATAAATTTAGTTTTTGCTTTCTCATTGAAACTCCAATATAATTTCGTGTTCGTTGTGAATGATTGAGATAATGAACAATGATGTCCTGATTCATTCCAGCAAAGAAACTATCTCGATTGGTGATATCGGGACTTGTAGCCAGTTTGAACCAAAAATTGTTCTCTTCTAGTTAGAAGAAAACAATTTTGCAGAAGTTCCATTTCAAAATGTAAAAGTAGTTTCGTTTTTGATGATTACCTGATTGAGGCTGTAAAGATTCGGAAAGATAAAATGAGGTATGTGAAGTTAGCAGGAGGGGAGTTCTGTCCAGCTATTGGCTTAGGTACAGCTGGATTATTGGAGGACAATTGTGAGCAGGCAGTGCGGTGGGCGCTAGATATTGGCTATCGGTTAATCGATACAGCATGGGCTTATAAAAACCAATCGTCTATTGGGCGCGCATTACGAAAAAGTAGTATACCGAGGTCAGAGATCTTTATCTCCACTAAAATATGGCGTGACAACCTGAACTATGACGGAGTGATTGAACAATGCGGGCAAATTCTCAATCAGTTACAGGTAGATTACGTCGATTTACTACTAACTCATTGGCCAAGTGACGCGCATATCCGAGCTAGGCATGAACCGACCAATATCACGCCACTAGAAGAAACTCTGAGTGCATTCAACGAAGTTTACCGTCAGGGAAAAGTTCGTCACCTTGGAGTTAGTAATTATGACCAAGATTTACTTCATCAGGCGCAAACGCTATCAAAGGTTCCAATTTCTGTCAATCAAGTTCACTTCCATCTACCAGATTCAATCTGTACAGAAAATGTCTCGACCTCTTTATTGGATACTTGTCAGAAATCTAATGTTGCCGTCATGGCTTATTGTCCACTAGGCTCAGGCTGGTGTCCAGGAAAGGGTAGCTTACTGCAAAGTCCTATTTTGGCTGGTATTGCAAATCAGCAAGGTAAAACGAGTGCTCAGATCGCTCTCAAGTGGGCAATGAATCAAGGTGCTATTATTATTCCTAAGTCAGGTTCTGAAGTTCACTTGCGACAAAATATCGATATTTTGGATTTTGAATTTACTACTGAGCAGATGCAATTGCTGGATTCGCTTTAAGCAAACACCATATCAGCACCTATCTGTCCCTATTTTGACTTAACATTTGTTTCTAATTGTACGAAAGACGCTAATTTTTCACCACATCTCAGTTTATCCCACTTGACAGATTGCGGACAGGTAGGATGAAATGGGCCTCGGTCTACTGGACGAGTGCTAAGTTACAAAGACGCCAGAAATCATTTGTAGGCTCTTAGGTGATAAGGATCTCATTCACTCACCTAATATAAGAGATTGAGATCAATCTCTAGGCCTACAAGATGGTAAATTTACACAGATAAGAAGGTTACTACGGACTTTTAAACGTAACGGGCCGCAACATAGATATAATCAATCTTTCAATAAAGTATCTATTTTCTATTTGTCTTTTAATCCTGGATACAATATGAAAAGATGAGAGTTTTATGATTCGAAGATTTCAGTGTGTTTTATTTCTTATTTTTGTTTCTTTGGTTAGAGGAGATGACAAAGAATTACCGATCGTCGCAAATGCACGAGAACTAAAAAAAGTTGATTCTAATAAAATTATTTGGCAGAGAGACGGGTCTACAATGTCTTACATTCCTTCTTCGGAATCCACTAAGTCTTTTTGGATGGATACCACTGAGGTTACGGTGGGTCAGTTTAAGCAATTTCTGCAATCTGCGGGACACAAAAATACGAAACCAATCGATTGGGACTTGATAGACGAGTGCTCGCCTACAGATAAACACCCAATGGTTTATGTAAGTTGGCATGATGCTGTCGCCTATGCAGTATGGGCAGGAAAACGATTGCCATACGAAAACGAATGGGAGTTTGCTGCTCGAGGTGGCTTATTAGGAAAAATCTATCCTTGGGGCAATGATGAAAGTTTGGCCCGTGATTATTCGAACTTTAAGGGGGTTGGAGGCAAAGATAAGTGGGATAGGCAAATTGCACCTGTAGCCAGTTTAAAGCCTAATGGATACGGGTTGCACGATATGGCTGGAAATGTATGGGAATGGTGCCAAGATTGGTACGAAAGTGATCAGGGAATTCACCAATATGCCATAGGATACTGGAAGGTTGTACGCGGAGGTTCCTACCAACTAAGCATATTTTACTTGCCCGTAAGTAATCGAGTTCTCGGTCGCTGTCTGCCAATTAGGAGATTCGAAGACAATGGGTTTCGATGTGTGGTCAATGAACAGTGATTTTGGTTGATCAACAAACGCAAATTCAATCAGTTAAATAGAATATAAGATCATAATATCTATCCAACGAATTCTAAACGACCTGGCTCAAATTATTGGCATCATAATTGATCAATTAGCTAAAAAAGACGAACAAATTGGAAAATTACAAGAATCACCAGGCGAGGACCGAGAAGAAATACGAAGTAGCACATCAGCAGCTAATGAAAATATCAATCGACGATATTCAAATTTTGATACTTGGTTAAAGCCGAAATGATACTCGTATTTCAGCGTATTGTACTCTTTCTGACCTTTCTTGCATCCAAATACACCCTCAATTTCTTTTTTTCTATCTTTTCTTTCTAATTCTTAATCTTATCTCTAATACTCTGAATCTATTCATCAAACTTCAATGAATCCTCTCATTATTCCCATTTTTGGCTTGCTGGCCCGACAAGCTGTTATTTTTCTGGTTCAATTCTTGGTTCTTCGTTTTGGCTTCCCACTTTATTGGGCTAAACGTATTGATCAAGCCTTCGGTAGCTTGTTCGGTTTTCTGGTCATTGCTGTGATCTGGGAATTGTCTGGACCTTTCAGTCTAGGTCCACTCAACGATCTTTGGATTCGTATCTCTCTGACTCTGATCACTACCCTGTTCTTTATTTTCGTCTTCCTGACCCAGGACTTTCTACCCCAACGCCGATTAATTCAACACTTAAATCATCCTCAGGCCGACTCTAAACTAATTCATCAATCGGCCAAAACTCTAGCCGGTATGGGGCCCAGATATCTAGATCGAATCGACCCCATCAATAAAGCCAAACTGGCCCAGCAATTAGGGCTGATAGAGTCGGAGGCTAAACTGATTATTCCTACCCTCATCCAGTTGTCAGATGATTCAGACCCTCAAGTTCGGATGCAGGCCGACCAATCATTGCAACAAATTACTACCCAAGAGATGATCGTCGACCTAGCGCAGCTGTTGAAGAGAAAAAGCCAGCGCTTACGTAACCAGGTGGTTAGGNAATTAGGACAAATTGGCCCATTGGCCAAGCTAGCTCTTCCGGCTCTGGTTCTTTTGTTAAAAGATCAACATGTGACAACTTCCGTTCAACAGGCGATCCAGCAGATTAGTACAAATTTGATTGATGATCTGACGCAATTGTTGGAGGCTGAAGAGTCGGAGATTCGAATCCAAGCTCCATCCGCTCTGGGACAGATCGGAGCCGAAGCCAAGCCCGCCATCCATAGATTGATAGACGCTTTGGATGATGAAATCCCAGAAGTTCGTAGCAATTCAGCTAAAGCTCTAGGGCAGATTGGTTATGCTGGCCCGGAAGTCGTCTCGGCCCTGAGTCTATTAATCGGTGATTCGTCTTGGCAGGCTCGGGCCAATGCGATCTCGGCATTGGGTGAGTTTGGTGTTCTGGCCCGTCAGGCTCTAGGTGATTTATCTCAAGCCTTGAGTGATGAAACTGATCAATGGGTCCGAGAATCAATTGAAGATGCCATAGAGAAGATCAAGTTTGGCCCCCAATATTTGAAAGCCAAAATTATTGAAATGGAGACTGNGGTCTATACCGACTATACCCACGAGAGCGAAGTATTCGAACAGCACACAAAATTCATTTATGCTATTTTATGCCACGACAAAAAAATTAGGGAATTGACATTTGATACTTATCANTCTCAATCTAACCCCGAATGGCCGATGGGGCTTGAAGGCGTGGTTATCTTTCGAGACGGTTTCTTTATGACTGTATTTTTGCCCTTATATGCACTTCCTCAACAAGCCGAACAACAACTCAAGGATCAGACAAATTTCCGACAGTCAGTTCCTGTGTTAGTCCGACTGCTGGCAGATCAAAATTCTGTTATTCGTAGGCGGGCGATAAAATCTTTAGGCCTGATCGGACCTGAGGCTAAAGATGCAGTCCCAGAGTTGACTCAAATATTAAGAGATGTAGAGAAAGAAATTCGGGACAGTGCATTTCAAGCATTAGCAGCGATAGGATCTGAAGCTAAACAAGCAGTTCCAGCACTAATTCAAGCCTTGAAGGATCAGAATAGTGATATTCGTAGAAATGCCATATCAACACTGAGAGAGATCGGACCTGTAGCTAGGCAGGCTGTGCCATCTCTGATTCAACTGTTGGATGATGAGTCTCTGGTTGTTCGTGTTAATGAAATTGAGGCATTAGGAGATATAGGAGCTGAGGCTAAGCAGGCCGTTCCAATGCTGACTCAAGCCTTAGAAGATAAGTTTTCGGCTATTCGAGACTCGGCCGAAGTAGCATTGAGACAAATTAGTTCCNGGGATAAAAAATAGTCATTATCCCTACTTGTCTTACNACCAGTTCAGCTTTTGCAATTACAGATTTAGTCCGCAAGCAAAAGGCGAATCAACTTCAAGGCTTATGAGAAGACCAGAAGACACCAAAAACTTCTGATCAACAACTAATTGATTTGAATATGTAANAGCCGAATCCGGCATTTTCCATGCCTGTATTCCCCGGCTTAAAAGACTAGGGTACCTAGTCTGCTGATTAACTAGGCACTCGTGNTTTCTTGACTATTTCTTAGCTATAAGCTTATTTTTATNAATTTAGACTCACATCAAAAAGATANAAANTGACGTNGCATATGGATCACCTATGCAACTGGGTGCGGGATAGTTGTTTCGGATCTCATCTACCTAGTTTTTAACTTCTTGAGACCGTACAATGAGTNAAAAAACCGAGAATTGCTACCAGAAGCTAGTCGAGAAAAAAATAAAGTCGACTTCTAGTGGTGATTGAAGAACANCNTCTTACCTATATATCCTTANCTCCATCCGACTCTTTAGCAGATTTTGTGAGTATCAAGCGTACTCGTACTATAACATAAAGTACACCCAATGCCGCGAGAAACACCCTGAACAGCTTAAGGGACAAATACCCTTTTACATACAAAAACAATGTTAATACAAATGGCAGAACTAGTATTAACATTATAAGCCTCAGCCGATCTATCAGCATAGAACAAACCTCCGACGAACCAATCTTTTCACTTTTACCTTATGAGTATTTACACCTAAGACTGCAACAAACGGCTTGATTATCCCCGAGGTATTAAAAATGCCTAGTTGGAGCTGCCGAATCCAACTAGGCACTATAAGAAAATTACCCTCAAGGAATAAGGGCATCCGGATAATAAGGCGTAAAATATAATATTATGTATCAGATTTATATTGAATCTTCACATACTTTTTTCATATTCAAAACAACGGANGAATTATCAGTTTGCATATTAATACTTCACTGGTTAGATAGATGTCAATAAATACAAAAAATGTNCCAAATCACTATCCTACAGGTTTTTTTAGATTTTTACAGGAAAACTACCTGCTAATTAGTAAATTACGGAGAAAATAACAGTTTTTTATGGACAATTANATGCCTAGTTTAGTGAAACTATCCGAACTACGCATCTAATACAATAAAGGAAGGATTCCTAACAATGANAAATGATGGAGGAAAAATTAATATCCAGTTCGATATTTTAGGTTGTTTAAAGGTTTATTTTTTTGCCATTTTTGAAATAAAAAACCTATAAATCACCGGTATTGTTAAGGCAATTGTGATCCTAACCAGCCACCTAGATTAAGATTTTAGTGCTATAAACTGAAATTATTGGACCAATTAAAAGGAGTTTTAAACAATTATAAAATAGTTTTAGTCATTAGTTTNAATAGACAAACATTAGGTCTTAAAAGTGAAAAGAACGGGTTTTACAGTCCGATTAGGGGCCGATTATTGAGTTTGAGAGAACAAGGNTGAGCGNCCGTCTTCTGATACTGCTGCTAGTACAGAGNTAAAAAATAGAAGGTGTTGACCTAAGCCCGCTTGAAGAAAGAATCAGAAATAGAGAGTTGAAAACAACCGGAGCGTCCNCCAGTTTTGGGCATGATTTGAATATAGTCTTGATGTAGATGAAGGGCNTTTGGGCAGATATGAGAGCTGAGGTGGAAAACTTGAGAGACAAAAGTATCAATTCCGCAGGGGTGCCCATAGCGCATGATCTAATAAAGATTAGCGTTGGAGACCAGAAGATTATCCAANTGTTGGTGTTGATCTTGCCAGAGTTAAANGGTTTGAAGTTTGAGTTGTTAGTAATGGTTCTTTCTGAACTTTGGAATTTATACTCATTTTACGAACCAANTGAACTGTAATTCACTTAATTGTAATCGTCTAATCCCCTGAATGTTATCCGTTTCAGATGGTTGCCTTCTTTTAAATAACTTGCTAGTATTATGAAACAATTTAACCGAGGCTCTATTCAATGTACAAATTAGTAATTAGGTCTGTTTCATTAAAACGTGAGACCTTTCTTTCCCTTATCCTATTAATGTTAATATCAACTGTTATGGCTTCAGCTGCTAAAGATCCTGTTGCNGCTTGGCTCTTTAACAAAAAAGGTAATATGGTTAAGGATATTTCTGGTAATGGACACGATGGTAAAATTCACGGAAAAGTTGAATGGATTAAAGACGGCAGATTTGATAGTGCACTGGCCTTTGAAGGCAAGGATGGTTGGATAGAGGTCAAAAACCATAAGGATTTCCACTTCCCTAAAGGAACAGATTTCACATTGGCTTGTTGGATCAAAATCACTGCTGACCATGGTCAACCTCCAATGCTTGTTGCAAAAAGTTACGGTCCCCAAGGGCAAAAACAGCCCTGGTATGCTCTCTATTATGCTAACCAAGGGAAACAATCAGATGGGGATGTCAGCTTTTTTTGTCGAGATGCTGGAGGACAAAGTTTCCATATTGCCGCAGGACAAAAAATTAACGATGAAAAATGGCATCACGTCGTGGGAACCAGAGCTAAAGGAACTATGTATTTATATCTGGATGGGGTCGTTAAAAGTGAAAAGAAAGGTGCAAATTTTGATGTTGGAACCCACGATGGGGACTTACACATGATGACTCACGCGAGTCGGTTTATGAATGCCGTCTTAGATGAAGTTGTTATCTATAAAGATNAGGCTTTATCAACAGAAGAAATAAACCAACTGATGAACAACGGAACAGAGGCATTTCTATCCGTTTCATCTAAAGAAAAAATAGCTACTACTTGGGGAGGGATCAAATCAGCTTACCAAGATGAGCTATAAGTTGAAGATTCATAAGGGAACGCTCATGGTGTTCTAAAATGCATCAATTAGCAAACCACTTGTTATATGGAAGATATCACAAATGAGGGAAACCAGTCCGGTTTACTAAAACGTACGCGAAAAATAACTCGTGTACCCATTTTCAACCAAGATTTGATTGACGAAAACAGAGGTATTCGTTTCCATGTAGTCAACTTCCTCAGGTCAAGTGGGTAGTCTCCACAGTGCCTATATCAACAAATGCCTTATCGGATAACGATCAGGATATTCGTATGCAAATTGTTTCGAACCTGACTCAGGGATCAGAGACAACTCCTAAATTGCTTCAAGNGTTAAACGATGATGACCGAAAAATAAGCAGAATAGAGCCCTCAGCTTTGGAAACGATGTAGAGGTAAGCCCTTGGTTAAGTGATAGAAACTCATGACGTGAATAATGCGTGATGNAGTAATCTCGTAGCCATTTTCTTAAACCAAATCCACGCTTAAAAGCACACAAAAACTATTATTCAAAACTGAGGGATTCATTTTTAAAGAGGTTAGAGGTTGAATTTGGACGCCTTCTCATATTCTTCAATATTGACTTGTACAGTTTCATCTATGATAATTAAGCTAGTAGAATTGNATGAGTCGAAGCTACGCTGGAGNTTCAAGTCTATTTCTTNACAATTTAAACAATTACTATTGAATCTTAGTTGAAAAATACAGGTAGGCTATTTGACCGTTGGTCGATTTCGAGTCTATTAAAGAAGAAAAGGAAGGATCATGGCCACGTTCTACCAGAGTCTAAATGTCTACTTTGCAACCNTCNTACAGGTAGTTCATAAATAGAGAAATGAAAACTTTAGGCAACAAAGAGGCTGGGCCAGACGCCTCTATTATAGATTCATCTAACTATTAATTGAACCGAGAGACATTTAAGGCGAGCTTTTTGTCAACTCGCCTTAAATATTCTCCATTAACGGCTCAGTAGTTAGGCTAGAATGCGGAAACGCTTCCTCCGCCCTTTATTTTCGGTTAGTATTTTTATTTATTCCATAGATTTTACTTCAAAATCACCATCTTTCGTGTTTCTGTATAACCACCCGCATTAATTTGGTAGAAATATGTTCCTGAAGATACTTGTTCTCCGTTTTCAGTTCTTCCATCCCAATAAGCTGAATTATCTCGACTAGCATAATAACCAAACGATTGGAATCCCATATCCAAAGACCTGATTNTTTTTCCTGTNGTGTCATANATNTTAATTANNACTTCTGAATCTTGACNNAGATGATATGGAATCCATGTTTCTGGATTAAATGGATTAGGATANTTTGCCATCAAAGCGGTTTTCTTGGGTTTTAATGACTCTAGAATCCCTCTTAAGATAGTAGTTCCCTTCTTAAACTCGGCTGAGCCATCGCTTTCTTGTTCAGCTAGCTGAACCCAATTATTGACCATTGAAAACATTGAAATCGGCTCTTTTAATGTTGTGGGTGCAGCACTTTGGCCGAAGCATTGAGCCACAATGATAAGATCAAATATATTTATCTAGCCATCATTATTAGTATCGGCTCGACCAGAAACATTTTTTTGACCGAATTTTTGAGCTACTAATATGAGATCAAATATATTAGTAATCCCATCCGCATTAACATCGCACGGAATTGAACTAACTACACGAATTAATTTATCAGGGAGCGAAATTTTTTGTTCTTCGCTCATATCATCTGAGAATATAGTATTTTCCAGTCGTATTACACTTTCTCCTTCTTTTAATGATTCAAAAGTTAGAGATAACAATACACCTGGGGTGCTGATTGTCCCCTGCCCCAGCAGAGCAGAGCTAAGTCCCTCCAGTCGACCAGCTTCGTTATCAATTGTACCTTCTTGAAAGAAAGCATCGGCTAGAATTTCACCTCCTGCCACCGATAAAAGTTGTAAAACTTCAGGGTTATAGGTGATATCTGTTTGCCATCCAGCTATACGAAAATCGCCACTTAACGAAAGATGGAGATCAAAAGAAGAGTTAAGATTAACCGCTTCTGTATTAGAAAAAATTATCTGACTACTACTTTCTTCATCCTTCGGAGGCTTAGTACCGTCTTCTTTATCTGCCGGTGGCTTGGTACCATCAGGTCTCGAAGGACCGGCATCACTCACACCTCGAATATTTGTTTGCCCTCTATATTTAGCTATGAAGTACGGAAATTCACCTGCTACAAAATAAGCATAGTCAAAATTGAAAAACTCTTTTTCACTTAAACCACCGACAATTATTTTGTCACTTAACAGGCGACCGTTTCCTTCATCTAGTGTCCGATTGGCTCGATTGATATCATAGTTGTAATTATCCCATGCATAGGTAGAAATACCACCATTTTCGATTACCTGTCTTTTATAGTCTGGAGTTGGCTCGTATCCACTTGTTTCTAACCAGTCAAACTGAGTCTTTCCATTAGCATCTAGTACTGGGTTGCCTGATGCATCCAGTACCGACTTATAATGTGCAACAAGCGGATAACCGTCTAAAGCAAAGCCTACAATATTATAGTGCTCTTCACTACCATCCGGGTGTTGGATTAGGCATTCCGGAGCAGCATGAAAGTGATAATCACCCTGCCCACCAGTGTGGCCATGGCAAAAATCTAGGATTTGGTTGACATATGGATCTCCGTAAGGGTCAGGGCGCTCGGCTTCATTAGGTCCATAAATAGGCAATCCAGTTGTGGTGAAAGCAACAGTACCCAAAAGTGGAATCTGAGTAAATGTGTCTGCTGGTACAGGGCTTCTTGGAATAAACCAATTGTGCGATTGTACTTGAAGTGCATTAGGAGTTTTTTCAATGAATTCAAAGGTCGGAATGCCATTACTCTTAATAATGATATTATCTGAGTCGTATTCAACCGATAATTCAGGAGCAGGAAAGGAGGCATTGGAGCTATCGGCATGAACTTCAGCAAACCATTTTATTTGGTGTGGAACTTCTTGGTTAATAGCTGATGAGGTAATCAGTAGCGTTGATGCTAAGCAAACTACTAATTTAAGAATTCTTTTTGTATGTTGCATTATGGAATTATGCCTTTTGATTTCTAGTTTTTTTAAATTAAAAATATACTACGTTTGCATATGTTGGTTTGGACAAACCACCAACCATATTTGTTCGGTAAAAAATGTTTTTTTAACGCCTGTATCATGAAATTTTTGATATATATCAGGAAGGATCATTAATCTTGTTGTTCTCATAGTAATGACTTACAGGCTTATTCAGTACAGATAACACATGTTCAAAATTCAATTAGCTCGATGGATAAAAAATAATCTCCAAACGCAACAATCATCTCAAGACAAAGTGTGTCATGAAGCAATTTAAACACTTATAACTTCA
>PAYP01000087.1 GCA_002714785.1 Candidatus Poribacteria bacterium
TCTTCCCATCATGCGAAGCAGAAGTGTACTTTCAGCACGCAATCTTGGATATCGTACCGTAAGGAAATATCTGTTTGGATGTAAATCTGAAGAAAGATTTATACGACATGCAATTTGACGAGCAATAATTACACGCACGCTTTCATTTGAGTTGTAAATAATATCGCGTAGTTCAACATCAGTAAATTTATTTACATTTGAGTTTTTACGCCGTAACGTTTCACGCAACATCATCAATACTTCCTGAAAATGTGTTGTGTACAATGTGTCTGCTTGTACCAATGCATTAGACTTTAAAATCTCCTCTTCGGGATGTGCCGTTTCCAATATTTTTCTGTAGTGCTGCTGCAATGCAGTTTCAACTTGAGTTTTTAGATACTCCATATCTGAAAAAATTCCATCACGACGAATATCCTATGCTAACTCATTGGGTAAAAACGATAGATCTGCTGAGATTTATCGGATAAGCTCTGCCAAACTGAGTCAGGAATCCCAGAGTTTCTTCTTTCATTTTCTCCTTGTATACCAGTCATATTGTGCAAGCGATGAAAATATACCATAGCGGTCATAGGACGAACTTGGTCAGTGTAATTGGGCATAGCTCGATGCCAACAGCGCATGTCTCGAAGAACAAGTGAACCTGCAGGCATAACCATTCGAACGGAGGGAAAGGTTGATCCCCTTTCTTCGCTACAAACATGGTAGTCTTTGAACAAGGCTTCATTTTCTGTTTTCGGCTCGGTCACTGGGTCTACAATTAGGTGAGAACCAGGCCAGATTTCAGTAGCCCCATTTTCTAACGTAAAATCGACTAACGGAATATTAACCACAATCTTAGTCACAGGCAATGCCATACCTAATTCAGGGAATAGATGACCACTGTCTCGGTGAATCCATTGTTTTTCAGCATCATTCCAGTATCGAGATTCACGACGGGTCGTATTACATCCATAGGGTAAAAACGAAAAGAATTTCGTTCCTAGCATGGCTTCAATGATCTGCAACGCAATCGGATTATCAATGATGTATGAGTCAAGAAAAAGTCCACGAAAGAAATGATTTCTTTGAATCTCTCCCTCGGGAAGAGATTCGTTGTTTTCAAATTCTTTTCGCACTTTTTCCACAAATTCAAGTGGTAACAGATTCTCAAAAATGACGTAACCTATTTCTGAGAGCTTCTGGCAAGCTAAATCAAGATTTTTTTCAGATAATTTTCCTTGCTCTTTTTCTGTTACAGTTATTTCCATGATTTTTGCCTCATCTGATTTATTACGACTGGATCAAAAACTTCGTAAATTAGAAAATAAAAACTAATCTGACTGAATCCCAAACCTAGTAAAGTTAGGTGTTTTTGGACTTTCAGATCATTTGCCAGCATTTCAGTTGTTTGTTTCCTAAAAATACTCTCAATAAGTTTAATTATCAAGGATGGACTATTTTCATCAGAAAAGTAAAGTACAAATTCTCTTTTTGATGAATTCAGATTAATAACACTAGTAATTTGTTTTGGGTTGTTTAAATTTACAAATCGATTGTTGTACAATTAGTTCGAAAAACTAACTCAAAATATCAGCTAACGAAGACTGGAAGCAGAAACTGTCAAAAAATCTTATAACGTTAGTCTCCGCCAATCTTATTAGATCAAATTTGACTGATGAAATACACATCCGTATATCTAGAAGCCTTTAGTCAGAAATAAGTTTCAAAATTCTTTTATGAGCTATCAGAAAATTTTACCGGATGACCTAGAAGACCCAAATCTGTATACCAAGCAAGGGAAATTGTATCAAGAGTCGGGCAATTTTGAAGCCGCAATCACCTGCTATGAAAATGCAATCCGCATCAATGCCGATGATATCGATGCCCACTACGAATTAGGTCATTTATATCGAGCAGTTGGTGAGTATCAGCAGTCAATTTTTTTTTATAGTAACGTTACTAGAATTGATCCCAACCAAGTCGAAGTTCATAATGAATTAGGAAAATTATATCAAGAATTAGGTGATTCAGAGAAAGCTATTACTTGTTATCGGAGTGCAATCCAAATTGATTCTAAATATATGAAAGCACACTACAATTTGGGGCACTTGTATCAATCGATCGGTCAGCGAGAGAAAGCTATCAATTCGTATCAAGTAACTCTTGATTTGTGTGATGATGCTTTGGCGCTAGAACCAAATGATGAAAAAGTATATAGACTTCGTCAAAGTACAGCTCATTTGCTGAATAGTCAAGTAAGGATTACTACAAAAACGGCACCACCGCATTACGTTCAAGGCCTATTTGATGAATACGCCAATAGGTTTGATTATCACTTAGTAGAGATTTTGGATTACAAAGTTCCTCAGTCTCTCAAAGAGACATTGACCAGTCAGTTGGGACATGACTTAATTTTTGATGTTGGGATTGATCTTGGTTGTGGAACAGGCTTATCGGGTCAAGTGTTTAGACCGATTTGTAAACAGTTAGTAGGTATTGACCTTTCTACTAAAATGCTTGAAATAGCTAAAGGGAAAAATATATACGACACAGTTGAAAATAGTGAAATTAACATTTACCTAGAACAGAGTTCAGAAAAATATGATCTTTTTATAGCGACAGACTTACTCATTTATATTGGCGACCTAAAAATGTTGTTTTCAAATATATCAAAGGCTTCAAATCAAAAGGGAATTTTTGTCTTTTCAACCGAGTTAGTGCAAGAAGTAGACTACTCCTTAACAACTCAGGGACGTTATGCGCATTCTGAAAATTATATTCGAAAACTAGCTCAACAGAATAAATTTAATATTCTCAATATTGTCAATACGGCTATCAGAACGGAAATTTCAGGCCAACTATTCATAATCCAGTTAGAATGCTGATTTTAAATTCTTATGTCAGGTTTAAGACAAGTAAAACGTTGTATTATCATATGATAACTATGAATCGGGTTCAGAAATATTTGGTGTATTTATTTTTTGTTGTTTCACCTGAATCAGGATTTTGATAATACTATCAAGCTCTTTTTAATATCCCAGATTAGAACTAGATCTGAATAGACGAAAGCATATTTAACTTTTCTTGTACCATCAATTCAATCGTTCGGTTTGAGTCTCGTATTCATAGTTTTTCGTTCTTACTCTGTTAATCGGTTATTTTTGCTCAATTCCTCCAAATTAAATAAATTCTGTTATTATTTGCGATGAAAAGATAATGATATCTTGCCTTTGGGATCATTGGGAGGTAGAATTGTCGGCTGTCTGACACAACCACTGACAAGCTTAAGTGCAAAAATAAAAATATACAATTGACAGTTAGATCTCTTAGGAACTGTAAGGTTGTGCTGCAGATCAATAAAGAATTTCAAAATTATCGCTGTTAATTTGGAGGAATAGTTGTCAACACCAACGCCTATTGAAGAACCACCCGTCAACCAAAACGAATTCACGCAAATCCGTAACATTGCCATTATTGCTCATGTGGATCATGGTAAAACCACTTTGGTTGACGCGATGCTTCGGCAGACTAACGTTTTTCGACAGAATCAAAAGGTCGACGACCGAATTCTCGATTCTAATGATTTAGAAAAAGAACGTGGAATTACCATTTTGTCCAAGAACACTGGTATTGTTTATAAAAATACTACAATCAATATTGTGGATACTCCAGGTCATGCTGATTTTGGTGGTGAAGTAGAACGTGCACTAAACATGGTGGATGGTGTAGTTTTGCTGATTGATGCTGTCGAGGGGCCTATGCCCCAGACACGATTTGTATTACGTCAAGCCCTACAACGTAAGCTAAAAGCAATTGTTGTGGTTAATAAAGTTGATCGTCCCGCTTCACGTCCGGCAATTGTAGTAGAAGAAACCTACGACTTGTTCATAGATTTAGGGGCAGATGATCATCAGATAGATTTTCCGGTCGTTTATACTATTGCACTAGAGGGTAAATCGGGTTTGTCACCAGATGAACTGGAAGATGACTTACAACCATTATTCACACAAATTATTGATCACTTACCTGCACCAGAAGTGAACCCAGAAGGTTCGCCGCAAATGTTGGTCACGACAATAGAATACAGCAATTTTGTGGGTAAAATTGCCGTTGGTCGTTTGAATAGCGGACGGATGTTTTCTGGCCAAAACATACTCCATGCTAAAGCGGATGGTGAGTCTGATCTGGCTACTATTGGTCAAACCTACATATTTCGCAATTTGAAAAGGGAAGAACAAGAAGTAGTCACTGCTGGTAATATTGTAGCCGTTTCGGGTATTGAATCCGTAGGTATTGGAGACACATTAACAGATCCAGAAAATCCGCAACCGCTTCCACCTATCAAAGTCGAAGAACCAACTGTACGTATGACATTTGGTGTTAATGACAGCCCTTTCTCCGGTAGATCAGGAAAATTTTTAACCAGTCGTCAAATTCGGGAACGATTGTGGCGTGAGTTAGAAAGTAATGTTTCTCTGAGGGTTGAAGAGACATCGATCGCCAATGAATTTGTGGTTGCAGGAAGAGGTGAACTTCATCTAGCCATCTTAATCGAGACGATGAGAAGAGAATTATATGAATTCACGGTTAGTAAACCTGAAGTGATATACAGGCAAAGCACAAAAGGGCTTGAGGAACCAGTAGAACACGTTTTTATTGAAGTCGGAAACGATTATCTCGGAGCGGTTAGTGAATTAATAAACCAGCGGCAAGGGAGATTAGTTGACTTACGTTACAATGAAGATAACTCTGTATTGGCTGAGTACCATGTACCAACCCGAGGAATATTGGGGTTTCGCCAACCTTTTTTGACAATTACCCGAGGAACCGGTACGTTCCATAGTTTATTTCACCAATATGCACCAAAAGTAGGAGAAATCCTGGATCGTGAATTTGGTTCTCTGATTGCGTTGGAAACAGGAACTGTTAAAGCTTATGCTTTGGAACACTTACAACAAAGAGGTACATTCTTTGTAAGCCCCGGTGATGAAGTCTACTCAGGACAAGTAGTAGGTCAGAATATTCGCTATGAGGATTTAGTGATCAACGTTTGTAAAACTAAAAATCAGACTGGCCATCGATCTACGCCCAAAGCCACTGTCAAGGCACTGGCACCTGCGAGGATTTTGTCTCTAGATGATGCAGTGGAATATCTAAGCTTTGATGAAATTCTGGAAGTTACTCCTATTGCACTTCGAATTCGCAAAAAAAATCTCAACCACGAACAACGCATTAGAACAGAAAAAAAGAGAAAATCTGAACAAGAAGGTCCCGCTATTTAATAATCCTTGATAATAATACCTTCATTGAATTCTCCTCTTAGTCATAGTAGCCAACAATTTAATTTCGAGTGTCTGAGATGAGTGACCTTTGGCAAATTTTATTCCTCTGTATTCACTTTTTATTTGTTTCTGAACTTCCAATGATAGATCTGGTCCCGTTATTTTCGGTAACGGTTTTACTTCTATTGCCGTTAGTGATTGTAGTGTTATCCATGTTGTATTTACCCATGTGTAGGTATCCATGCGTACAATCCATGCATAAACACAGAAAATCTTAGTTTTTCAAATTCAGCCTTTTCTATTCTGGTCAATAAAAGGCCAGAGTAGAAAAAGCCTGCACTAGCGATTATCCTTACATCTGACAAGACNCACACGATAGGCCCTATAAATACTTCTCTCCACTTTCTTATTTTTTAATGATGGTATTTTTATAGGGTATTCCTTCTACTTACTAGTAATTTTAAACTGATACCAATTCTACTTTCGAATTCTTTTCTTCTCTACCGTTAATTGCTCTATTTTGCTGTAGATTCTTCTCTTCGTTTCTCAATTTTTTCTAATTGTTTAATTGGTTTTCGATGTATATTCCTTACAGAAGAAATNAATCGATCAACTTCAATACTTTATTCTTTGGCTCATTTTTCTTCGGTAATTGCCATGATTTTCTTCTGCATATTCTAGTAGGTTTACCCTCCATCATCCATTTTGGTAATTGTAGGATGAGAATTTAAAATTATTATCCATTCTTCTCAGAAGTGAAAGATTCTGTTGACTTTCTTACTAGCTTCATTATTTTTACAAATGGGATACATTCTACTTTTCTCAGAGTGGTTGGACTTATAGTGTCTGACTTCTTCGTATCCTTTCCCTTGTGTTTTCTTGTGGCTTCTCGTAAAATCAACTAATCTTTTACAGGAGTATGTATTGTGAGAAAAACCCAAGACTGTCAACTTTTTTCCTTCTTTGTATGCTGNCCCTCTACTGTCAATCTTTTAGCTGGGCTAAGGTGAAAAACCTGAACGATTCTGTTGTCGTTGCGTGGCCGTTTGAAGGGNATTTCAATGATATTTCCGGTAATGGATACCAAGGAAAATTACTCGGTAAAACCAAATTTGGCACCGGAAAATTTGGCCAGTCTATTGCCNTGTCGGGAAAGGGAGATGGTGTCATCACTCCCAAATTAGAGGCGATGGATGANGTTACGGTTGCCCATTGGTCCAAGTGTACAGGTCGATTCGGTGCCTGGAGAGTCTGGATTAATGTTGATGGTTGGCAAAAGGGCGCAGTTCACCACCAGCTATATCCTAGTAACGAAATTGGTTGGTCTATTCACACCAATACACCAACAGACGCAAAGGCTAAATTGCTGATCGATGATAAAAGGAAAGGAAAGTGGCATCATATTGCTATTGTTTATAGTGCGCTTCAAAAAAATGTTAAGTTCTATATCGATGGTGAATTGAACCAAGAAGGAAAATATACACAAGCTGGTCCAGCCATATTAGGTCCAGCTCGAATTGGCTCATGGGATGGAGGTGGCCGAGACTATGAAGGAGAAATGGACGAGTTCGCCATTTTCAATACAGCTCTAGGGCCAACTGTTATCAAATCTTTGGCCACTAACAGTATAGCTACACTACTAAGTGGTGATACCAGTGTAAACGCTAGTAGTAAGGCCACATCTATTTGGGCTAAAATCCGATTGACCTATTAGTAGAATCTCCGAAATAAGGAAAAGGAAGTTTGATTATGTTTAATCGATTAATTTTTATCTTCGTTTCGTCTCTATATCTGGTGTTCCTGTCTACCGAAATTGTCGATACTGCTTATGCCAAAGGGTTGAAGGATTCTGCTGTTGCTGCTTGGTCTTTTGATGGAAATTTTAAAGATATGAGCGCGAATGGGCATAATGGTAAAATGATGGGAAAACCCAAATTTGTAGATGGAAAATTTGGTAAAGCAATCAGCTTGTCAGGTAAAGGCGACGGAGTAGTCACTCCGGAGTTGCCTGAAATGGATGAAGTTACAGTTGCCCATTGGTCCAAGTGTACAGGGCGAGTCGGTGCCTGGAGAGTCTGGATTAATGTTGATGGTTGGCAAAAGGGCGCAGTTCACCACCAGCTATACCCCGGTAACGACATTGGTTGGTCTATTCATACCAATACACCAACAGATGTAAAGGCCGAAAAAACCCGGATAGACGATAAAAATAAAGATAAATGGGTTCACATTGCTATCGCTTACAGTGCGCCTCAAAAAAACGTCAAGTTTTATATCGACGGAAAATTGGAAAGCGAAGGAAAATACACGGCTGCAGGACCAGCCACATTAGGTCCAGCCCGAATCGGTTCATGGGATGGAGGTGGCCGAGATTATGAAGGAGAAATGGACGAGTTCGCCATTTTCAATACCGTTTTAGAAGAGAAAGACGTTGGAACATTGATTGATGAAGGTCTAGACAAAATCTGGAGCGTAGAATCTAGGAACAAACTGACTATTGTTTGGGGTAGCCTCAAGATTAACAACTATTAACTGATAGTGAAACTAAACTAAGCATAAGATGCTAAGAATACTTCACTAAAATCTGTAAAAAATCTAGTTCACACGCTCCACTGTTTGCTCACGTGTTCTAATTGGCTATGTTCGGGTTAAGATTAATAAATGCCTAAACCAATTGCTTGGCCGCATAGCCAATTTAGATTTTTAGTTTACTTCCCGTATGAAACACTTTCGTAATATGTTTTATCAGTTTTTTAGCAAGCTTTGGTATAAGGATTACACAACCGGAATATGCTACATCCTGACAGTGCATATATTTAACACACCACTTGGTTGGAGAAAGACAATCGGGCTTACGATGGAACAACAGATGATTGATTCAACCTTTTAAGGAACGAATACCAATCCAAGAACAAAACTAAAATTGGAACTGAAGTAGTTTCAGGGATTGAACCGACCCAATCCACAGGTAATTTGGAAGCTACACTACAACGGGTAGAACAAGACAAACAACAGAGATCTTAATACCATCAAGAGNTTAATTATTGAATAGTCAAACCTTGTACAAAAAACGACGGCCTTCAGTACAGAACCCATAGTAGAAGACTTGATAATAACTCCCACTCGATGAAATATTGGAGGTTACAGTTAAAACATGACCTGACTGACCCTGCACCGCCATTTNTTAATCGTTTCTTAACCATAAACCAATTAAACGATCTTGATTTATGTTTATAGATTTACATTCAAAAGGTAGAAAATTGGCGTTGCATATTTTACTCCTTGNCTATGCAACTAATAAAACCATGCTGGGTCAATCATGGTAGGTCCTCTCGCCATCTACCCAGCTACAGCCTTTTTACTCCCAGAAGGCAAAAGTGCCTAGTTTTCTTTCTTTCTAGGCACTTTTTACACCCCTTAACTATTTCTTAACCGTAAAATGATTAAANGGTTTGTTTTTATGAATTTATAATTACATTGAAAAGTTACAAANTAGGGTTGCATACGGATTACCTATGCAACTGGGTACTGGGTAGTTGTTTTGGTCTTCATCTACCCAGTTTTTCGACCCTTAAGATAACATACCAAACGAAAAATAGAATAATGGTCTTCTATTTTTATCCTTGGTTAATTTATCTCTTAGCTCGGTATTATTTTCATATCCCTATAAAAAATAATGTCAGCATAACACTATAATTCGAATTTTTCATTTAGCACCCAAGACTAATTGATGAAGTGCCAAAGTACATTGAGTATGACACAGGTGATTGGATAAATTTTACCATTTGACGGAAGTTCGAATTAACCAATATAGGAATCACTTCGAATATTGGGACGAAAAATAGAACTACAAAATACGTGGGATTTCTAAATAGAAAAGTGTCATATACGAAAATAAAGAAAGAGTTATTAACCAGTACGGAACAAAATATTAATAGAAAGAAGATCGAGAAAGAAGAAAAAAGTCTATCTTCTAGGGGCGATTAATTGGTCAAAGTGCTTAAGCGGATCCTGTTTTTGCCTGACCTTAATTTAATTAATCACATTTGATAGTTTCAGTTTGATTCTTGATTCGAGTGTTCTTATTATTCGACCAACATTCNCCTATTATAATCTTTTTACCATTAAAATTGGCCCAGACTCTTGTCCGCCACAACTATCCAAGCGGAATTAGACCTAAACTTGGCTACTATCGGGTAACCTTGAGTAAATTCTATTTTTTGGAATCTTGTGGCAATCAATAGCGTTGTATCTGATTGTCAAAAGAACATNTTGAGGTTTGATTATGAACATACANGTAACTGATAATCAACTTATTGATAGTGTTATTGTAGGATTAGACGTTAAAGAATATGCAAGAGTCTTTTCTGTCTCTGAAAAAACTGTAAGGATCAGAATCAGGGAAAAAAAGGTCAACTGTTATAAGCAAAACCACAAATGGGTGATAAGAGTTGATAGGAATGAAATTCCTGATAGTAGTAATAAGTTAGATAATCAACTGATTAGTGAAATTGATTCGTTTAACGGACTCCGGCCGAAAGATGACCATCGGTAATGCGAACGGAACTTGGCCATTCAAACAGTAGGTGACTGATAGATTTTGGCGCCTTTAAAGGATGCCCCCCTAAGTCCAAAGATTTCTCGGCTCAATCATCGTAAATGACTGAAAAAACTTTGTCAACATTTCCCTTCTTACAAAATAAAACCTGGTAATTCTGGGTGTTTATAGGTTTTTTGCTTCAAAAATGGCAAAAAATAAACCTTTGAATCACCTAATATCGAACTAGATTGTATTCAGCACTACAACTCTCAAGAACCATCAGTAAATCTTTTTTGAAAAAGGGCCTTTTACTTGATCAATCATCAGTTCGATATACAAGATGCCACATTAACGACGCTAGGTCTTTTCCAACATCAATAGAGTCATAGTTTCAATTTCGGTGTGCCGTGCGATGAAAGCTGCATTTTGTAAAGCATATACATAGTGGTAGGAATCTTACAGGATATAACTAAGCACATTGAGTAAATTAGCTGAAAATTTGAAAAAAGGTTTTTATTATCTAGTAACTTTAATATAACTAATCATTATGCTAAAAACTAGAATCGAAAGAATCATAAAACTGATCATTCAATGACCTCATTATTGACAAAAAAAGTATCTAGTTAAAAAGGTGAAAATAACTAAGCACTCGATATAATTTTCTTCAAGGAATAACGGAACGATTGTATATTTCTATCTTTACAGGTTTGTTACAACTTCTTTAATTTGTTTTGTATGGAAACAGAAAAAATTCCGTAAATGTCCCGTGTTGTTAGCGGAACTTCTTTGTAAATAAGAATCACAGGATTTACCGAGTTAACCGGATAAGGACCGGTATTTTTCTTGGATAGATTTCTGTTGGTATTAGCTGTCTTTGTTCTAGATCAGAAAGTTAAGACTCAGATAGTAGTATTAAATAGTTAGTCTCTTTATACTTTACTGGCCATTGCTAATGGGAATAAATTTTGACTTTGACCCAGAAAGAAGGTACTCAATTATATTCTTCCTTATCAGCCCAGGTGCCGGACGGTTTCGTTGACGAAGATTCTTCAATGCTCGGGGGCAACTTTGGCTGCGAATTGAATTAGGGCCATACAAATAATCTCTAGCTTGACTTGCAATTTGTCTGGTGGCTTGTTGGTTTTTGAGTTGGACGGGATTAGCAGCAACTCAGTACTAAAGTCAGTTGCTTCCGTAACAAACTGTTCTTTCTTTCTACGCCTGGGTTGGAAATTGAACATGACAAGAAGCAACTGAAACTATATTTATATGGTTCGGTAGTACCGTTGTTTGCATCCTATGATGTATTTGTCTTGAATTATGAAAAGTTATCTCTGATTACTTGTGCAAAATCGACCACTCTCACTATGGTTAGGTGTTTGTGACAGTCTTCAGGGTGAAGGTGATATGAACCCAGTCAGTAGGTAGTACCAGAGGATAATATGAACCCAGATTTGGTTGATGATTGTCGAGCTTGTGGTCAAAATTCTAGTAAGAATGTTCAACAGAATTGTCCTCATTGCGGAGAACCTGACCCCCATCTAACAAATGAGGAAACAATGTTGGATCAAGAAGAAAAGAAACAAAAGCGACTTGATAGAATTGTTGGTTGTTTTTTATGGGTTTTTATTGCAGTTATAGTTTTTTTACTTCACTTCTTTGTTTTACGTTTTCTCTTTCCTCAAAAAGGATGATGGTAGAAAGTACTGAAGAGAGGAAAATACCAGAATTTATGGTCAATACAATTTTCGTTATTTCTTTCTATATTTACANTTTTAAAGATACCAAGACAAAAAGCAACGGTGGATGAACATCAACATTCATAACTTTCTCCTCCCGCAATAAAAGATTAATNAGTTATATGATAGTTCACANTATATGGAGTGAATTAGTTGATAATCTATTTAATTTACAAAATCTCTATTTGGGGATTATCATCACACTGTTAATTCCTATAGGGNACTTCAATCATACCTTTGAAAAGTTTTTTTATANTTTATGGGAAAAAACAAAAGATTTAAAGACTACTTGATAATAATCATNGGGATTTAACCTGCCTAGAATACATAGGTATGACCTTATTAATTTGTTTACTTCTTTCTGCTCTATCAGGTGCGGTATTTACATTTATTGCCTATAGATTAGTTTTTGAAAGCTTTTTTCAAGTTTTATGCTGATTATTATTCTTATTGCTTTCTTCTTTCATTGCATTTTGGTTGANTCTTTTGTCAANACCATTTCGGACTGTTGATACAATCGGTTAATCATACCTCGATTGNATNGTTTTCCGATCTTGGTCTTTTATCCTAAATCAAAGAAGATTTTTGAGATTTCGCTGAGTAAGTTAAAGTGAATAGCTAATGAATATGAGTGGGGATATGGATACAGATTGTATTTTGAACTGATCCCTTTAAAATCCCACAGGCATCTGCAACAAAGAAAACAACTACACACAAAAAGATTATGCCCATAACCTTCCAAGCTTGTCGTTTTTGCTTTAGTTTTTCGAACTCTTTTTCATTACTCAAACTGGTAATGTGAAGACAATTNGGTCAGGATTCGGCNGTTTTACTTGTCTGCTTGCAACAAACCTCACANAATTGCAATAAATCGTTTCGGAACTCCATANNAAAGCCTCCCGAAATTAAAGATAATCCTTTTGTGACTTGCTAAACGTCGGAGTTAAGTCGAACAGTCAAAAAGTGGGTATGGTCGACTTTAAATTAGTACATAGTAAGTTAAGTGAGTAAATAGNTATANCTACACGATAACCAGATGAACNTGNAGCAGGAGNAAATCCACTATCATCAATTCNTCCTACCCAAAGTACNCCTANACACAACAACACAATATAGGATAAGGCCTACCACACAAACCTCAGTGNTTATTATCAAGTAGTTCTTGAATCTTTTGTTTTCTTCGCCTAAATTCTTAGTAAANACCGTAAGACATAAANGTCTAAGAGCAANTACTTTTCCTTANTTACCGAGGAATTGGTGAGCAAACATCATTACATTCCTCGGCTTCCTCTTCATCAATCATCCTGAATGCAGCGCGGGCTGTAGCGGCTGTTACACCGCTGTTAACAGCCGANGTAACAGCAATNAGTGCGTTTATTTCATCGTCTGTAAGACCTATAGTTTTGGCTTTTTTTACGCGGTTACGAGTACAAATCTGACAACCACGAGTCATTGTCACAGCTAAACCGATTAGGTGCTTTTCTCTTTCACTTAAAAATTCTGTGTTATGTGTTTGTTCGATGTGGTCTAGAATTAATGTATTATCATAAGCCATACCATATGCTCCTCATATTATTTTCTGTTAAGGTCGTGGCTGCCAATTCTNCGTTTGTCTTCACTACAAGCTAGCAAAAACACGAAATATATGTTTTTCCGATACTGATTGATTGAAATAGAATAANAGAACATNAGTGTGATNATAATCCCCAAATAGATTTTTTGCAAATTAAATGGATTTTCAGTCAATTACTCATACATACTACTATGGCTATCCATCTAGCAGCTGTCGTACTAATTAAACGAAATCAAAACACAAAGTATGAGTCCAAGGACAAGAAAAGCTGGGGACCCAAAATTCAAAAAATCATCCCATTTCTTAGCCTGCTCATATTTACCAGTATTAAACCAATAAAGAATAATAATGCTAGTCAATAAGTTAAAGGTGATTAGNAACATACTTGTGATGAAGATGATAAGGTCNATTAGATTCAANTAATGAGTTGTCGGTATGTCCTCCCCAAGCGAAAACTTTAGGGCNAAAACTGTCAGAAGTAGGGTAAGCTGTCCTCCTATTCGCATATCTGCATAGGCACTTATTTCTTCGTTATCTCTGGCAAATGGGCCAAAAACATTGATAATAATTGAAATTATCATGAGAGAAAAGATTGAAATAAATATCTTCTGCATAACATCCACAAAGTCGTGCTTTATCTCAAAGTGAAATTCGTTGTGAGAAAAAGGTTTTCCGCCAAAGTTAAGCCCTGAGACGCTGGTCGATTTGCTATGATGGCTTTCGATTGTCCAGTTACCTTTAATCACTTCGTACTTATCATGGTTTCCATGTCCGTGCCCAATTTCAAACAGTATGGGTTTCAAAACCATTTCTTCAGAAGTGTGGATAAAAGCGGAAAACTCAATATTCAAATCTAGTGTTCCAAAGGGGTAAGTCCTTATATCGGTATTCATGGCGATGGTAGCATTGAATTTTTCATATAATTCAAAGTGCCCATCCGGAAAGTGGCTCAAAGATCTATTCTGTGTTTGTCTCGGACTTTCAGCATTGTAAATAGTAAATGTGGGATGCCAAATTTTGGATAATNTTTTATCGATATCAGATCCGGTAAAAATGACGGGTTTATCAGATTCAATTATGTGCTCGTGTTCATGCCATTTAAGTGTGNTCTCGGCAACAATATTAAAATCGCCTTTGCTAATATTGATATCATATACTTCTTCTAAAACAAGACAAACCGCAACTTCTTCAGGGCCAGATGATGCTTTACTTTTGATCCCTTCATTATGAGAAGGCGAAAGAGGATCAACTGATATTTTTTTCAGATTTGGATGACTGAATACCTAATACTGAAAACATGATAATGTAAANCAAGAGGTACAAGGTGTTTCTTTNNATTTGGGTAACCCATATTTTGATGTCTTATTGNTTTTNAATGATAGAATTATGTTGCTCAAATTAACTTAATATAATTTGTGAGTTCATAGCATACTGATTATAACCAAATCGTTCCTTTGATATCTACGAACTTCCAATCTTCTTGTTATAAGTAATATTTCAACATTTAGNGGGTTCCGAAAATNAAAAGTTCAGTATAATCGAGTTGTACGAAAAAGTTTTTCAAATATCGGAAGGTAATGATTAAATAACAACTTTAGCCATTAGGTAAGATATACAAGTTAATATCCCTATAAATGCCGGTCATTTACAGGTTTTTTGATTCAAAATTGGCAAAAAAATAAACCTTTGAATCACCTAGTACCCAGCAATACATTATGAATGGTTCTATCAACCTCCAATGATAGGATTATTTTAGTTGGTAAAAGGCCTAGTTTGGAAGAACCCCAAACTAGGCTTTAATTGACCCGAACTCCTGCTGTTTTTCCTGTAAAACTCTATAAAAGCAAAAATAATGTCTGTGAAAAGCAAAGATTACGTGTAGATTGAATACAAACCTGACAAGCAAGATTACAACTTACACATTAGGATTTGTTCGATTAAAATATTCTACATTTCATGGAGTATTTTAATCATAGGGTGTGCCTAGCTTGGTTTTTAACTATGTCCACCCAAGCTAGGCATTTTGAATTTATCTTCACCTAGAGTGATATAACTTCTTTTGGTAAACGAAAATAGCTACAAATAAAATTGCCATGATTAAATAGATTATTATCAAGAAGTTTTTTAAGTCTTCTGGTATTTTTATTTCGAATCTAGTTCACTTCTGTTTGTTTAGATTCNTTCCCAGACAAGTATTGTTCTAAGAATTCTTTTTCTTTACTTTTATTATCATTCATATAGGTATTAATAAATACCTTGTAACATTAAGATCTCATCTGGTTGTATTGATTAGTGAAAGTTGGTCTTATTTATATAGTGTTATATAGGCGATAAAAACAGACAGGAGGATAGAAAAAAGNTTCGGAGTGNGTCTAATGGAGATCTCCTATCTTTTTCTAGCTTAAAACGTCTTTTTTTATGACTCATATTTTGTTTAGCTGATAACAAATATAAGGAAACTTTTACTGTTAGATAAAAACAAACTGGCTATTATGTTGATAGTCCACGCGACAAAAATCGAGTAGATACAGAAAATAGAAGAGTAGCACAATGGCTAGAGCGTCTTGAAAGAATATGGGATGCCATATTATCATGGAATTTTATATCATGGTTTCTTAAGTAAAAGGTCAAACTAATTTATTTCCTAACGAAATTTCATCCATCAAATCCTTCTCTCATCCAAAATAAAATCTCTACAGATCAACCTATTTACCAGACTAGTACCTCCGACTTTCTGCTCCTCTATTAGAAATAACATCAGATAAGGCCTGAATTAGAGCAGGTATTGCTACTTTGGACCAATCCTAACCACGACCTCCGCTGTATGCTGACTGAGAGCGGTATTCTTGCTCTGCAGACGGAGCAATTGTATGTTAACTTCCCAGTTGACGATTCAACTACTAATCAATAATAAAGTATTTTACTGTAAGTTTGGACAAGACAAAACGTCTAATAATAAAGATTATTGGCCGTTTTCTGCCCGGCTGGCAGAACGAAACTACTATTCACTATTAATGTCCATTTTTAACGGATTAAGACGAAAAACGATATTCATTCTGGCAAAAACTAATATTGGTGTTTGAATGAGCAGGAGAGTACCGATAGATTGACAAAAAAAGTATACAAATCCGGTGTTGCATATCCTCCTTCCTGAGTATGCAACAGGTATCCAAAAA
>PAYP01000088.1 GCA_002714785.1 Candidatus Poribacteria bacterium
TGAAAATAGTTAATTAATCTCTTTTTACTTTCTTACATTTTGATCTTCAAAAAAATTACTTGACAAAAAATACATACACACGAAACAATATTAGCCATAAAATCGATACAAGTTGAAGAATAGANTAGTCGATATCGGCGCCCTGGGNTAGAACTAAAAATAAAAAANCTGGACGCATAAAAGGTGAAAAGATGCGTCCAGCANTTTGCCTCAAGGAGAATNGAAGCACCAATTTAGTCGTTCTTTTAAGCTCAGGGTTTAGNCCTACAAGTTATTTTTTTTTCTTGNTGGAAATTTTTATTTAACANGGACACGGTCTCGCAAATAACCATCAGCAACAGTAGAAAAACAGTAGGCCAGATTAATCTAGATAGAAGAACAAAGAATACTGCAGCGGATGAAGGCGTTACTTTCCGNCCGACTCAGGGAAAGGTGCAGGTCGAATATTAATCCACGTCAGTATAACTAGTCTGAAACACCATAATTTTCTCTTTCCTTGGCCATTATGAATAGTTCGACTTCAAGCTATTGCCAATAATCCCTCAATGTCAGTAGTATAGATTCGGGCGATCGCCTCCGGCCTATAAACGGCTGAATAGACATAATTGTTATGACCAGTTAGAATCAATAATCCTTGTTCTGTNTTGGCAAAAATCTGTCTTCGATAATTTTTAAACATATTTCCGCTAGGGGTAGATGGAAGGTTCAGTAGTAGAATGAAGATTTATCCGGATTTGAAGTAAAAGCTGTACACATTGNAGTCATAGNTGTGAAAAAAACCTGAGAGATTAAACTCTTTCATATNCTTAGGCATTGACATNCTATACGATTCAACATCTTGAATCCAACGTTTATAGCTCCATCCCANTNCACTCACACAGCNAAAGACTTCAAAACATTACGTACCTATTACCATCAAACCAAATGTTCGCATTAAACATCCTGCAAGACTTCGGTTTTCTGTCTATTTTAAGGTACGATAGGTAATATCTATATATTTAGTTAGGTCTTTTGCAATTCATAGAGCCAAATTTTAGAGGGCCATATTTTCTTGGCTAAAGAAATTATTTGGTTTTTGATTTGTAAAATCGTGCTGCCAAACACCACGGAACAAGGTTTGCCGCTTAGGAGGCATCTTAGCAACAACCGAATATGGTAGATTCATTTTATGGTATTGGACTAAGCCAGCGTTATAGCAATTCAGAATTGCTACCCGATCGTGAGTGTCAGAGTTCCATGTCATACCAGCATGAGTTGTATTTTCTGTGAAGATGACCACTGATCCTGCAGGACAAGAATAAGTTTCCAGAAGTGGTGAGTCATGTTGAGTGTGAATTTCCGGCAAAGAAAAATTCATCTTGTGTGTCCCAGAAATAAAAGCAGTAGCCCCATCTCCTGGTTGGACTGGGTTAAGTTCCCAAACAACACGAGTTAAGCCGCTATAAATACGATCACGATAAACTCTATACCCATGTGGTCCATGCCAATGTCCTCCGTGTGGACTAAGGCCAGTCTGACCTTTTGTTCGAATGATAGAAAAGCTATTTTCGCAACGAAATCCGTAACAATCATCGTTACGATCATTATCCAAAATTTCCCTCAATACACCGACAACTACTGGATGATCAAGTAAAATTTGGGCTGGACCAGCTAGAGTATAACGATCCAGTGGATCGATCAATTCAGCATTATTTTTTAAGTCAACTATGTGCTGACGGATGGATTCAGTTTCGTTTTTAGTCAACACACTAGGAATACAAATCCATCCTTTTATATCAAATATGAAACGTTGTTCATCTGTCATTGGAATATCGAGACCTTCAGTACTCATGAGATTTCTCCCTACCAGCTAGGCTGTTCCAGATTGCGCAAGTTACCTGTGTAGATTAGTACTCGGTGCTTAATAATTTCACTTTTCCCTTGTTCAATTTTCCAATCTCCCATTATCGATCTCGACGGTCCTACTCCAAATTGTCCATCTACTCGCCAAGCTGTCGGTGAGTTGTTGTTCGTCGGATGGTCGAAAATAGCAATATGTGCAAAATCTTCTCTTCCTTCTACCTGCATACCTAGGTCAAGCCATGTAGCCTGTTTACCTTCGGCTGCCAAATCTTGGTCTCCAACTGAGTTGGTGACTTGAGCAAGCATCCCCTTACGCCAGGGCATGCGCAAGAACATTCCACCATAGGGAAATTGATTGATTGTAATATCAGTTTTAGCTTCTCCTTTCCATTCTAGATCTAATATATATTGCCCGTCATCTACACACATAGACCAACTCTGGACTTCCACCATAATAGTTTCTCCGCCTTCGTCTAGCATGTTATAGCTAGTCTGCCACTCTACCTGTCGAAGGCCTGCACTAATCACTGAAGCCGATTTTAGTTGCCAGTGGTCCCCATCTGGATTATGAAAATAGTCTCGACCTACAGCCTGAGATATTTCCGTGGACTGGTGTCGAGATACGTAGAACCAGTCTGATAATTTTTCTTTAGGGATAGGCGTCCCATTGACTCTAGTAAACCCCCAATAAAGACCGGTTTGGTGTTTATGGTGCCCAGGACTGTATTCAGTTAAGCTTCCTTGCCCATCAGGCGCAATGATGGGATGTAAGTAAGGACGGTGATCTTTGCGAACATTTTGGGTAAGAATTGGTAGAGCCCCATCTTGCCTATAAACCTTAATGGTACCAATTTCTTCGTCTTTCAGTATTTTTAAGTTNGANTCTTCACTTGATCCGTATGCCACTGGATCATTTATATTGCTTGTCACAATAAGCTCCATGAGTTGTGAAACAATTTGTTTTGCAATGTCAAATTTGTTCCTATACTTTTTTATCTCTTATTCTTCTNGTTACTTGTAACCTTAGGTGCATTAACGACTATGTCAAATTGATGAAATTCGGTATCCTGGCTGGTCAGGTTTGAAAAGGTCAGGATTTAGACGTACGCCGAGACCCGGTCCGGTTGGCAAATCTATCATTCCGTTATGAATCTCAACTTCGATGTCTATTAGTTCCTTGTAAACGGTCTCGATTTGTGCCCGTACTGTCTCCTGATAGCAATTATTTGCTACAGCTGCACCTACATGNAGNCCTGCAAATAGAGTCAGGGGGCCTGTACAGTCGTGCATACTAACAGGAATATTATAAGTTTCAGCCAAGTGAGCGATACGTTTGGTTTCAGAAATACCTCCAACCCAAGTCGGGTCAATCATTACATAATCNGTTGCTTGCTTCATCAGTACTGAATTGTAGTCGGCACGACTTAAAAGCATTTCGCTGACAGAGACCGGCATACGACTTTGGCGTCGAAAGTCCACTAGAGTATCCAAATTATCCATTTTGATGATATCTTCTAACCANAGTGGTTGTATNTCTCTTANGGNATCNGCNATCCGTAAAGCTACTGGTAGCTGAAAATGAGCATGTCCATCTACTAGAATATCTAATTTTGAACCTACTTTATCACGTATGTCTCGCAAAGGCTGTATTGCTGATTCGATAGCCTGTTGTGGTACCCAAGTAGGTCCATNTTCGATAGCTATCTGATCGAAAGGCCANACTTTGAGTCCACGATAACCTAGTTCAACGAGCTCCTCAGCTAAAGCTACTGGTTCATGAAACAACTTCCACGAATCACCTAACGGTCCAGGTTGGCCAATAGTACCGAAACCAGGCCAGCCTCTTTGACCAATTTTACTTGGTCCATATTGTGGGTTACCACAGCTATTGTAAACAGGGATTTTATTACATACAGGACCTCCAAGTAAGCGATAAATAGGTTGGTTGCAAACTTGGCCTAAAATATCCCACAGNGCTAAATCTAAAGCTGATAATGCCCGAATCTCAGTGCCCCTTACTCCAAAATTAGCTGCTCGCTCATAAAGAAAACGCCAGTGAGATTCAATAGCAAGGCCGTCCTGTCCCAATAATCGACGAGCCATCCAGTCATGTAACATGGATTGGACAGCTTCAGCACAATAATAAGTCTCACCGTGGCCAACTATTCCTTGATCAGTATGAACTCGAACCAATAGAAGATCAGGAAAAAATTCTAAGACCTGTACACTCTCTATAGAAGTTACAGTCAGTTTCTGTTCGTCTAAGGGGACAGAAGGTAGGTGAGGTTTTTTACTCATGATTTCTGGTCATTATGGGGTAGAGACTTATTCAATTTCGGTCATGACTACTCTTCTAGACGGCTATTAGCTTTTCTTTGTTTTTCTAATTCGATGACCCACTTATCGTGCGAAAATTGAACCGGGCTTGGTAGCCATTTGGCCAATTGAATCTGATATTCGGTTGGAAAGTTGAACTCCTCAGCTGCGGTTACGATTCTATCTTGATAATTTAGCGAAGGCAAATTTTGACGGCCACTTAGNGGCTGACGATAAGGTGCAATATAAACTAGACATGATCTTTCAGATGAGCAGGATTCTATGGTTACTATTTCTTTCCAATAAATCCCTTTAGATACACCTTCATATCCATCCAAAGAAACTTCACAAGCCTCCGTCAATTGCCAGACAACTCCCCACACTCGACTATTCTTCTCTGGTACAACTGTCGCAAAGCCACGCCCTTCGATTCTATAGCCGTAGTTATTTAACCAACCGGTTGATACTATAACGGCTGCGGGGCAACGGTAGTCCATTTGTCGCCGATCCATATTAGACCCGTAAGCGAAATATAATCTATTTGACATATGATGATTCAGGTACCTCTAGTATCTCCCCAAATGTCAACATGGAGACGTGGCGAATAACGATAACCGTACTTTTTACAAGTTTCCACTACCCAATTTTGCCTCTCTTGAATCTGGTCATTGGTGATTCCTTGTGGCATCAATACTATGATTGAAGTAGGAATTTGCATCTCTGTTTCTAACTGGTGAATCTCAAATAAGTCTCTTTCAGTTTCCACAACAAACTTGAGTTGGCAATTGTAATAGTCCAAAAATTGACGTAGGACTTCTTGATTTATTCTATTGCGTTGGTGTTGCTTGAAGTGATGGTTAAACTCACTTGGGTTAGAATTTTCCAATTTAGGACTAATTGACAAGAGGTCAGCTTCAACTCTTTCGAACAAAGTACCGTTGGTCTCGATGGTAATATGTTTGCCGTTCTGCCTTAGGCGATGACAAAGAATGGTCAAATCCTTAGGTTGCATGAATGGTTCTCCACCAGTGATAACTACTTGCTTGCAGTTATGAGCCAGTATAGCATCGACTGCATCTTCCACTGAAATATCTTTATCTTCCGGTTCCCAACTAGTGTAGGGAGTATCGCACCAAATACAGCGCAGGTTGCAGTAACTAGTTCGGAAAAAGACCGAGGGGTACCCAATTAATTGTCCTTCTCCTTGGATAGAATAGAATATTTCGCTGTACTTCATTACAATAATTTATTCGACATGATTATAACGATGGATTAGGATAACATAAATCCGTGGTAATCATCAGTAGCTACCTGCTGATACTTTTCCGCATAAGGTGGAAAACCGATCAGGGGCATAAAAGACCTAGGTTTCCCCAGAATGTTTGTACCCAAGTACCAAGAATTACAACTGGTATAAATCGTATCATTTGCTACTTGGTTGACGTGTTGTACCCATTCGACTTCTGCTTGAACTGAAGCTTCGATTCGCGTATACCCTTTCACTCCCATGTACTGTAGGCAATCGCTAATCCATTCCACATGATGCTCGATAGCTACCATCATATTTGTCAAGACTGATGGACTACCTGGTCCAGTAATGGTAAATAGATTGGGAAACCCATTAATGCTAAGACCTAGATAGTTATGTGAACCAGTTGACCATTTTTCTTTTAGGCTAAGCTCACCGCGCCCAGAAATATCAATTTTCATTAAAGCTCCTGTCATAGCATCAAAACCTGTGGCCATAACAATTAAATCTAAATCATAATCTTGATCAAATAAACAAATACCGTTAGTACTAAGTGATTGTATAGGGTTGGCACTAATATCAACCAAATCGACATTTTTTCGATTGAAAGCTTGGAAATATCCATTTTCCAATACTGGTCGTTTACACCCCATCATATGATAAAGAGACAGTAATTTCACCCGTTTTGGATCTTATACTTCTTGGCTAATTTTATTCCTAATAAATTCAATAGCAGTTTGATTCGATTGGCGGTTCGTCACCAGATCGTTAAACGTATCGTAGAAAACAAATCCAACTTTCTGCTAGTTGCCTTCGTACAAACGCTTCCGATCATCAGGGCTAACGGATAAAGCAGATCGTTGAGAGGTTTTTGTACCGGACAGTTGCGCACTACTTTGCTGTCGATTTCGATCACGAAAACCTGAATAATCAGATTTGATTAGTTCTACTTCTTTTGAGTCTAGTGAGCAATTACCACTAGGAACAGCATATTGAGCTGTACGTTGGAAAATAATCAACTTTTTGGCTTGCTTGGCTAACTCGGGAATAATTTGAACGCCTGAAGACCCGTTACCAATCACGCCAACTGTTTGATTAGACAAACACACTTCATTTTTTGGCCAACGAGAAGTATGATAAATTGGACCTTTAAAGGTAGAGGATCCTGGAATGTCGAGGGTATTAGGGATAGACAAACAACCAGTGGCCATCAATAAGAATCGACAGATAAGTTGATTACCTGTATCCAAATCTAAATTCCACTGATCTTTTTTTTCGCTGAAGTTAGCAGCTAATAAACGTGTATTGAATCTGATATTTGAACGTAATTCGAATCGATCAGCTACATGATTTAGGTATTTTAAAATCTCACTTTGGTTAGGGTAACGCTCCGACCATTCCCATTCCTGTTCTAATTTAGAACAAAAGCTATAAGAATATTCCATACTATAGGTATCACAGCGAGCACCGGGATATCGATTCCAATACCAGGTTCCACCCAGGTCAGCTCCAGCTTCAACTACCTGGCAAGACAGGCCAACTTCCCTTAATTTATAAAGCATGTATAAGCCGGCAATACCAGCACCGACGACTACTGCATCGTAGAATGAGTTTTTAGGCCACAAACTATCCATTATCTTACTAAGCTGAGTCTAAATTGGTTCACCATTAGGTTGTGTTATTAATAACTAGAGATCATATTAGTACAAGTTCCAGAGATTGAAAGGGGGTTTGATCAAATAAAACATTCCGATCTACTTGGCCAACTAAACTCAGTCTATAAATAGTCCTAAATATAAACGATTAGGTTGAAATTGATAGTTGCGGACGCCAATATTTCTTTGACTCAACTCTGCAACCATATTTCAAGTGGGTGCTTCCTTTGTGTCAAAGGCACCATAACTGGTTTGCCAAGCCTATGAGATTCATAGGTTCCCGCAATTAACTCGAGTGCTTTCAAAGCTTGCCGCCCACTGGTGGGATGCTCTTTTCCTGTTTCAATGCATCGAACGAATTCCTGTACAACGATTCGGTATACTGAATTCCAACGATCTGAACCAAGTTCATCTGACTGGTCCGGAGATAGTTCAACCGGTTTCCACTCATTGTCTTCTCGGTTAGCTGACCAGAGAGCATCCGACCGATACATCATTGGAGCAGGTGATTCCGGTTGCCTAATAACCAAGGAGCCATCAGTTCCGATTAGTTCGATACCAAAATAGCTTGGGGTAGCCATCCAAAATTCTGCTTGGGCAACTACTCCACTTTTTAATCTCAAAGATGTAGTAACCTTATCACCCGCAATTAATCCAAAACCACCAGAAGCATATTTAATATCTTCGGCTTCGATACTTCTACCTTCNACAGTAACATGACCAAAAATCCAATCTGCATCTCCGCCTAGTAAACGAATAGTATCAAATAGATGTGTACCCAAATTGATCAAACAGTGTCCAGCTGGTCGTGGGTCCCGGCATATGGCTCTAATTGATAGCAACTGACCAATAAATCCATCTTCTACTAGCTCCTTAGCTCTTATGTGGTATGGATCGCACCTTCGCATATTGTGTATAGCCAAGTGTACGCCAGCTTTATCGCAAGTTTCGACCATCTCATCAGCTTGTTCTAATGAGATCGCGATCGGTTTCTCTCCGATTACATGTACGCCTCTTTGGGCGGCAGCTAAAACCATTTTGTAAAGCTGACTTGGATCAGTATCAATTTCAAAAATATCCAAATTTTCGTTATCTAACATCTGGTGATAATTTGGATAAATATTAGAAATACCATGATCTTGAAAGTGTTTCTTTTCTTCTTCTGTGCTAGCTACAGCAGCAACTAGATCAACGCTTGGTACTGCACTTAGAGAGTATAAATGGGAATTAATATGAGTGGAGCCAGCTATGCCNGCTCGGTACTTTTTCATTGGATTCTCCCGTTCAATTTTGTTGACTAGCTTTGAATAGATAGTCAGCCCAATCGACTTCTTACACTAAACTCTTACCACCGTATATCTTAGCAACACTAATAATAACAGTGAGATTGATTCAGAATCGATTAAGCAATCGAACTAGTAATTTGAAGATTTCAAACTATAGACGAGTCAACTAGAAATTTTCTATCTTGGAATTGGCAAATGAACTTTCGCGCTATTCCGCGATTGGGAAATTAACGCTGCTGAAAGGATCTCTAGTGTATTTCTAGCTCTTCTCGCGGGTGAACTACTAGGGATATCACTCCAGATCATCATTGCTAATTCCTGAACAGCAGGGATCAAAGCATCACCGAAATTTGATGGGTAGCCACCCGATTGTGGAAAAGTTGTTTCTTTCGGTGAGCCTTCAGGCCGATCAGTCTTCCAAAAAGTGCAGCCTGTATCTGTTACCTTATAGCGTCCATTCGGCCCCAAGAGGTCAAATTCAAAGATAGATGGAGTCATCTTTGCACTGTTGACGATACCACGAATACCATTTTCAAACTCGATAATTAGTGTTGAGGCTGGGTCTAGACTAGGGTCCTTACCGCCTTCCCCCTTGTATTCGGTACCATAATCTTCAAAACCTTTTTCGTGGGCGGCAATAACCCATACAGGATCAGAATCAGCGAAGTAACAAATACCATCAATTAGATGAGTCCCATTCCGAAAAAGCATAGACCTGCTACCACCCATATGAGCTACGACTCTTGTCAGATTGCCAATTTGGCCTTCTCTGATAGCTTGACGCACGCTTTGGTATACAGGTACCCAACTCCGAGTGTGGTCTACTGACATTTTTGTTCCATTACGCTCAATTGTTTCTATTATTCGATCAGCATCTTTTAGGCTCGTAGTCAAAGGCTTTTCGCAGAAAATTCCTTTGACTCCCGCGTCTGAAGCATCACAGACAGGGTTGGTATGATGGTCATCAGGTGTGGCAACACTGACTACATCTAACTTTTCGATTTCCAACATTTTTTGATAGTCCATGTATTCACGGANACTACCTCGTTNAATTTTCGAACGCTCAAAGAAAGCCTCAATGACCTCAGACTTTATATCGCAAATAGCCACCAACTCAAATTTGTCGGCTTGGCTGTAGGCATAACCATGCGAAGCACCCAAACCGCAGCCAATTACACCCGCACGTAACTTTTGACTTGTCATTTTGTTCACCCTAGGTTTTTGATATGTCCTCACTTACCTTTTTCGGGGTACCAGTTTATTTATCTTCGGTTGCAAACTGAGANTAAGGACTGATCAACAATANGCGAAAGAAANGATTTTTCGATTGTAAAGAAAATTCAGTAGATGGAGNTATCGATAGATTCATTGACTAAACCTTACTTCAAATAGAAAAATCGTGGTCTCAACCTTTTCTAATCTAAGTTCTTGATAGAGTATCAACTTTTATTGGTTGTCAACAGTTCTTTATGTTACCCCCGTCATCTATAACTAAAATCGAATTGGTTCGTATTTTATTTCTTTTCTCATATCAAACGAAGGTCCGTATATTAGTACCCACGGACAAAAAATAGGTTTTCTGACTGATTTTGAACTACTTAAATTATGTGCAGACAACATTCTAGAATTAGATTAAATCAAAACATTTACTATGGCACATAAATTTACCACATTCTTATCGGTTAAATTCAAGTCAACCAGTAAATTGCATGCCTTCATATCTAACAAGGAAGACTAGCCCCACTTTCAAGCTGACCAGATTATAAAGCCGAATTCCTTAAGCCAACGAAAAAATGTAGGCTAATCTAGTATTCCATCAAAAGGGCACCTTGAGCTGACCTCGATTTTTTTAACAATTTTTGTTGTACCTTTTCTATATTCTATGTGGGTAATAACCTAATGNTACTATCTCAGATAGTAGTATATTTTACTTACTAAACACCCGTTATTATCAAACTAATCTAATTTTGGTGAAGTCATGTGATCGTGTAATCAGTATTGGATGAATTGTTTGATAANAGGCGCTCAAATCTTTCTTCAATTTCGTTTTTGAAAATTAAGAAAGATAAACAATGGGCCAGATACATCAACCAATTATTTCATCCATTTTTTGTATGGCTTGCCTGACCCAGTCCAAGTGCGTTGGTGGCATAATGCCATAATTGTAAAAAGAAACGTTCCTAACTCCGGCTTCTACAGCAATTCCAACGGTTTGTTTGAGAGTATCGACGTCTGGCGTAGCACTACCGTAAACTGAGTAGCCAGTCAGAATTTGGTCAGCAGATCCGATTCGCTGAACGGTCGATTCTATAGTTTTTTTTACTTGTTTAGGATCAGCCGTATAAGCCAGAATTTCTACTTTGTCACAAATGTCAGCAATGGAATCAGTATTTAGCCCACCACCCATCATAATAAAGTCTAACTCACAACTAGTAGCCTGCTTGATTTCACCCAGTAGGCTTTCAACGACCTGTTCCTGCATCTGCATGTAGTTAGCTAAGTCAGGAATTCGGTGCAAATAATCCTGCCAGCTCAAGTTTGTTTTGCCTTGACTTAAAACGACATTGAGGTCCGATTTTACTTGCTCAGTAAGCAAACTAATGTCGATATTTGCTTCTACTCCATGTTGCTGACAAGAATAACAGAAACACAGATCTATCAAACTCTTGGCAGTCCCAAAATCAACGCCAAACTTGCTGTGATAATGGTTGTGCCCAAATCCCATATAGCTCAAAGATTCGATTTCAATAATATCTATTCCACGATTTTCTAGTTCTTTAGATAAGTTGATGACGTAGGATCTTACCTGAGGATTGGCTGGGCATAAGCCATAGCTATAGTAATCACCATAAACGTTCTGCTGAGCGCAATCAGGGTGGTTGATGCCAAGAAAGCTATTGTGTAGATAAACCGTCCAAGACTTAGGTGCAATACCTTTTCGCTGGCAACTATCGATAAATTTATCTAGAATACAGTCATCTTGGGCCATCGAATGAATATTAGGTGATAGTGGGCTTCTCTGACAAAAATCAACGGTTGGTTGAAAGTACAAGCTCGCGTTAGCTGAGCGAAATATTTTTTCACGAACTGCGCGTGGTCGAAGATGTTCAACACTGTGGTAAGCCGTAGCTAGCGAGATAGTATTGATACCAATTTCTTCAGCTAGGTGTGAAACGACACCGTCTATGTTGGTATCTACTAGATCCCAAGGGTAAACCCAGATCGCTTTTTGATTCATTTTATGCTCCTATTCTAAATTCGTTTACGAGGTAAACACCTGTAAAATCACCCTCACTTTTGTATTCATCGGTTATAAGTAAATGAGACTCACTTAATATATTGGCGTCTGTGATCAGGAGGAAAATTTCTTCTCTCCTCCGATATTAAGAATTGGTTTCTAGATTTTGAACACCATTCTTTACAGTCTCAGTGTTATATTCATTATAATCAATAAGAATTAATGTTGATCCTACTACTCGATCTGTAACAAATTCACTATTTCCCGTCAAGGACAACTCCAATGTTACCTGTTCATATTTCTAGCATCTGTAATTTAATACACATATGGTTTGGATTTTTATTCAGTGTGTATGGAATTTCTAGAGTAATAAAAAAGACCAGATTTGTTACTTTGAAAATCAAATTGGCATGCCTATCAATCGATTAACGTTTGTCAATCATTTCTGCGGAACGAAATAAGCCTTATACCCTATTAACCAAGGAGAAAAATATGACAGAACAAGAACGTTACCTTTTCGATTTGCAAGGCTTTTTAGTAATACCAAACGCTCTAAGATCGGAAACAGTTAGCCTGCTTAATCAATTGATGGATGCAAAAATCTCGGAATCTTGTGTGCCAAATATGAAAACGCACCGATTTGTCGGTCTATTAGATTGGGGCTATGCTTATAGAGAACTAATTGATAATCCCAAAGTATATGACTACTTAGAGGAACTTCTGGGGACAAATTTCCGGCTCGACCATGATTACGCGGATATTATTCGTTCGGATAAAGGACCCATCGGTACGACTTTGCATGGCGGAGGTACTCCCTTTAATCCAAGCATGTATTACCATTTTGCCGATGGACGAATGTACAATGGTCTAACAGTTGTAGCCTACAATTTACAGGAGTTAATCCTGGAGATGGTGGATTCGGTTGTGTTCCTGGTAGCCATAAGAGCAATTATGATTTTCCTGATGAATTGGAGACAATTAGAAAATTGCCATCCGATTATTACTCATGTTGTCGGACCAGCTGGAACTGCGGTTATTTTTACTGAGGCACTAACTCACGGTACACTACCGTGGACAGGTTCTAATGAAAGGCGAACGCTTTTTTATAAATACAGCCCACATCCTGTGTCATGGGCTGCTAGTTACTATGATGAAACTTTGTTCAACAACTTGAGTAATAAGCAAAAAGACATTCTGGAACCCCCAAATGCTCGCTACAGTAACAGGCAAAGCCGTAAGCAGTAAGTTGGTTGTCTACAACAAATAGAGGCGTCTGTATTTATTCTCAATGTAGTTGAGAAATGGATCAGGTGAAGGTGGAGATCCTGTTATTTCTTCTATCAACTCCGCAGCTGGTGATAGAGACCCCTTTTGGTGGATGTTTTCTCTTAACCATGATTGAATTTGAGACCAGTCCGCTGATTCAATCAACACGTCAATATCACCTAATTGTTCAGACATTGTTTTTAGTAACTGAGCAGCATACAGATTTCCTAATGTATAGGTCGGGAAATAACCGAAAGCTGCCATCGACCAATGAATATCTTGTAAGCAACCATTGGCATCATTATTGACTTCAATTCCAAACCAATCTTTGAACATTTCGTTCCAAGTTTCTGGAATATTTTCGACGGGTAATTCCTGATTAAAAATAAGTTTTTCCATTTCATATCTGAGCATAATGTGAAGATTGTACGTAACTTCATCAGACTCCACACGAATATAATCAGGTTTAACTTCATTGACCAGCAGATCGACTGTTTCGGCCTTCCAGTCTGGGAAGTTAGGAAACTCACTTTTTAGCCAAGGCAACGCTACTTTCCAAAATGATGTAGTCCGACCTATCTGGTTCTCCCATAATCTACTTTGCGACTCGTGAATACCAAGGGAGACTGACTCTCCTCTGGGAGAAAATGAATGTTCCTTGGGTAGACCTTGCTCATAAAGCCCATGCCCAGACTCATGCATCACGGCATACAGGCACGAGAAAGGATCTGTTTCGTCAAATCTAGTGGTGAAACGTGTGTCGTTCGGCCAAAGGCCTGCGCAGAAAGGGTGTGTCGACTGGTCCATTCTTCCCGCCTCAAAATCGAATCCCATTTTACTTGATACCTTGGAACAAAATTTTTCTTGCTTGTCAGTACTAAATACGATTTCGGGTGGTAGTTTTGGCAAATCAACTTTAGAATTGGTAATCTCGTTTAAGAGAGGTACAAGCCTGGATTTCAATCCAAGAAATAGTGGATCATAATCATCCACCGTCATACCCATTTCGTAATCATCTAACAAAACATCGTAGGGGGTAGTTTGAACTCCCAAGTAGTTTATCTTTTGTCGAGTCAAGGAAATTAGTGTCTCCAAATGAGGAGAAAATAAAGAAAAGTCTGATTCTGCACGAGCGTGTTCCCATTTTACTAAGGCTACACTACGCGCTTTGGTAAATCGNGCAACAAACTCTTCTGGTAACTTAATTGCTTTATCATATTCTCTCCTCATCTCTTTTACATTGATGGATAAATCTCTATCTAGTTCTTCTTGTTCCAATTTGGATAGTAATTCTGCAAATTCAGGATCGCACAACCTTGAATGTCTTTCTGCAGCTAACCAAGCCATCATTTCTCCACGTGATTCTGCCCCTTTAGTAGGCATAAAAGTTTTTTGGTCCCACCCCAAATGACCAAGTAGAGCAGAAAATTTATATAAGTCGTTAACCTTTCTCATAAATTTGACTGANCTCATATTAATTCCTATAGAATATAGTANATGTTTATTACCGAAATTTATTAAAAAACATATCAGCTTATCCGAAGCGCTTGCGAATTCAGATAAACTAAATCTCAAGACCCTTTTTAATCAGAAATATAGCCTGNATAGNTGCTAAAAAGTACGCGATATTGAGCAGTTAGATGATTTTCTAGATCACTTCCAAGTAATCTCGATCAGGATGAGGTGGAAATGGAACTGTAGGTAAGGTTTGATACCAATACGCCACTGATGCGATATCGTCTTGTAAAGGAAGATATCGTCGGCCGCTACGCCAACCTAATGCCTGAATAGTTATACGTAAATCTTCTTCAAAACGAATTGGATCAGTAATATGCCATCTATACATTCCAAATCGTTGTTGGGATTGATAGACACCATCCGGTTTGATTACCTGAGGTAGACCGGCGTAAGGAGTAGTGAATTCGCGATAACCATCGACATCAAAGTTATAAGAACCACAAAAATAGTCTTCTGTTCCTGTTCCACAAATAGTTGGAAATTCATCATCNCCATCAATATAGAACTTAATTTCGCCTTCTCCCCACCAACCAGTATTGTTTACTCCCCANGCCATATAGGTTCCCACATATTGCCCCCANCCTTTTACNCCATCCAGAATAGTATAANCTTNCTTGTAAGGAAGTGGATTAGTTCTTCTGAACTGAGCATGAAAGTATGCTGCATCTGATGGTATGTCGGTTAACGTGTAGTTGATTTGGTAGTAGAGCGTCATGTCATCATTGGCAATATTTGTCATTGTCATTCGACAACGTTGTCGAAATGGCATCTCCCAGTAACAATTGAACGCACTACCAGGATTGACACAAACTGCTAATGAACTGATTTGTGCATATTTATTCCAACCACAAGCAAAGAAATCACCAACAGGACATTCAACTGATGGAATTTCAGCATCATCCCAGTAAATGCGTAAAATGCTATGTCGCCAGTGTCCGGTCGGCGTCATCCAAATTTGCTGAATTGCACCAGGCCCTTCAATGCTGGCCAACTCAATAGTTTCTCCTGACTTAATCTGAATTGAAGGTGAAATTTTCCAACCTTGTCCTAACTCTCGAGCGCAACCTTCACCTGTGCCTGAAGTCGCCATACCTCCTTTACCTTTTTCTCCAGTAAAGTTTTCCGGACTGATTGATCTAGTTTTAGCAGTCGATAAGCGTGAAATGTTACCGAGATGAAGTCCTAACCCATTAAATTGAGACATAACTAATACGTTTTCCTTCTAGCTTTTTCTTGTCAAGATTTTTATTCTATTTTAAGGATTGATGAATGGTACTGTATTGGAAAATTCACTGAATTTTGAAACGAATGCTTAATCAACAATTATCTCCGTGTAAGGAGTACTTACATAAGCACCCCTTTGGTCTTCTATTGCTAGAAAACATACTGTTGCTCTATCTGGTATTGGGGCCTCAATACCATCACTATTAATCAACTTAGCTGAGGCTTGTTCCCATTGTCGATTCATCCATGGGTTTGTATCCTCTGTAAAAAGTAGATAACCATCCTGAATGCTACTGAGTCCGGTAATATCTGCTTTGATGACGTTGCCTCTTGTCTCAATATTTTTGATAGTTGGTAGTGGTACCCCTTCAGATAGATGTTGATCGGCGAAAATACTTATTTCTATTGGATTCCAACCATCCTCATGGCTATGTGGCATGTCCAACCTGATACAACGAGTTACTTCGCCTACCGGCAATTTACAACTCTTTTCTAGACTATCAAGAGGGTAAGCAAAGTCATTGGTACCAGATACAAATAACATCGGCATTGATGCTGATGTTAAGTAGACAGAAGGGTCACACTTATCATGCCACTCTTGTCTTTGCTCGGGTGACATAGCAGCGAAAATTTTCATCCAGTCATCTGCACTATTTTGTTGTAAAAAACCGCATCCGTAAACAGGAATAGCACAAGCGAATCTTGAGTCTATGCCAGATGCAATACAGGTCAGGTATCCTCCCCAACTAATGCCAGTGATCCCAACACGTAAAGGGTCAACAGTTGGTATGCTACGCAACAAACTATTTGACCGAACTACCGCTGCTATAGATTGATAAGTCCACATATCTTGCCAATCAGATGTAGTACTAAACTTGGCGCCGTGATCCTGATCGGGCCCCCCGGTTGACAACCGATTTCCACTTTCATCTCGCCCACTTAAATCCATAGCAATAGCTGCGTAACCTCGACTAACCCAAATTTCAACCCATTCCTTGAAGGCGGTTCCACCTCCGCCATGTACACAAACCATACCAGGTATTGAGTGTCCTTGTGGAAAAGTTGGAACTCCAAGGTAGGCAAAAACCTCGGTTGGTTGACCTAGATAGGTTTCATTCTTGAACAATATTGATTGGATGGAACCATCAGTACTGATAATCTTATGTTGGACTGGAGAAAAAAGCTCTTCGATATTCCAGTTACTCATTTTTATTTTTCAGGCTTATAATTTTAGGTTAAACAAATTGTTCAGCTTGGCTGTTGGTAATCATATGGTTGATTGCGGAAGATATAATCTATCGGCTCATCTATAAACTGAGCATTGGCATCTAAGTCCGAGTTCTCGAAGGCTAACTCACATCCTTTCTGAAATTTCAACTTAGCTCCCGAGTTATACCAAGCTGTTCGATGAATCATTGCAATCATTGGCCTTGGTAAATCTGAATTGTTTGGCAAACCACGATGCCACAACCGATCATCTCTAATTAAAACATCGCCTTTTTCTGTATTTGCCCTAATTGGAGGTGCTATTTTTTCTCGTCTATCTAAATCAGATTTGTTGATTTTAATACTCGAGCTTTCAGGTGTAATAACCATTTCACCATGAGAACCGGGCCAAAGTTCAATACTTCCATTTTCTTCAGTTACTTTCACTGGAGATACATTAATAATAAGCGCTGCTGGTGGATGAGCTGATTGTTGTTTAACCCACAGTTGCTGACCATCAGTATGGACAGGTTGTATTCCACTTCCGGGCAGATTAGTATTACCACTGAAGTATGTGTTTTTGACACCCAATCCCAAAATTGATTGGGTAACTTGAACTACCAAAGGGTTAGCAACTAACTCAGGAAAAATATATGGGGCAAACGGAGGCGCATCTTGTTGTAAGTGTCCAGGCACAAAGTTAACCGGTAGAACTCTGTCAGAAGAATTGAGTAAAGTATCCAAATCAACCATCATTCGCTCAAATAGCATATCTAGTAGGTGGATTGGGACCACCTGGCCTAGAATAACGAACCCGTCCTTCTGAATAGACTGAAGAGTTTGTGATAAATGTTCAGCGGTAAGTTGACGATTATCAATCTCTGTGGAGGTGACTTCAATTTTCATATTCAGTAAGACCTAATAGAATAAAAGTTAGAGTATTGAGAAGGAAATCAACCAAACTATGACACTAACCGTAAATTTTCTTTGTTTTTTCCTAAATTCATTTCAATTTGAAAGATAATTCAGAGATGTCTACACTTCTTTTTCTGAAAGAGGTTGAGCAAAGGTTCTATTAAAATTTGTCCTATTCAACACATTCTGACTATTTAGCTATCACCTGATTCTACTTGCCCACCAGCTTTTTTCCAAGTTTCTATCCCTCCTAGATTTTGAACATACCTGTAACCGATTTTTAACAATATTTTGCGTGCTTTTTCAGACCTAGCACCCGACCGGCAATAAGTATAAATCTGATCTTTTAAATCAATATCTGGTATCTTGCCACTTTGTAAATCACTAAGTGGGATATGTCGAGCACCTGTGGCTCTGATTTTCTCATATTCTCCTTTCGTTCTAACATCCAATAAAATAGCCTGACCCGAATTAACTCGCTCCACTATTTGATTTAATGAAGACGACTGTTTGCCAGTAGAACAGCCATGCATCAATATTACAAAAAAAACTAATAATCCAATTCCTTGAATTCTCATAATCCCTTGGTATCTATTGACCGACGTTGTTTTTTGATATGGCTCCTATGCTTTTTCGATTCTAGTCTCCGTAACTGAGCGGCTTGTGTCGGTTTAGTTTTTCGGCGATACTTCGGTTTTTCCAATGACTTTTTTAGAAGTTTAACTAACCTTTCCATGGCATCAGTCCTATTTCTTAGTTGACTAGAAAACCTTCTAGCATCAATGGATAGAATCCCTGATTGGCTCATTTTACTTCCAGCGATTTCTTGTAACCGTTTGAATACAATCTTGTCTATCGTAGAACATTTTGCGGCATCGAATCGAAGATGAACAGCGGTGGAAACCTTATTGATATTTTGCCCACCAGGTCCGGAAGAACGAATAAATGAAAATTCTATACATTTGGGATCTATCAATAGATCCGGTGTGATTTCTATCATGGTTTATCTACAACTTTTTAACCAATTTAAACTCTTCTTTTTTACGCGACATAGCAAGCGCCGCAACAATTTTAGATGGGCAGGAAACAAATCCGATGTGTANCCTTTTTAGACTTCAATATTTCTACTCTGTGAAAATCATCATAACATCAACTCAATTGTTTTTCAAGTTTTCGGGTGTGAAATTGACGTCTTGACGAGTTAGAGATTCTAGGCAAGAATTTACTTCCATCGGTATTATCCAGAACAGAATANGAACTAATTTATTGGTAATTTTGAGTAAGNGATTAAGAATGGATCGTGTAAATGACTGATATGAAAAACGGATGAGAGTTAAGAGAATAAGTTTGAAGCCTTAGATTAATTGAACAGAACTTAAAAGTTATAGTAAGGAAAAGGTATCAACTATTGATAATACTCACTCGATTAACTATAAGGTAACGTAACATTAGATTGGAAAAATTTAGCTATTTTCATACTTGGAGTTATCAACCTACAACTCGATGATTTCCAATTCTTATATCTTTGTGGACTTGGTTTACAACATTTGCTAAGATGACTCAGTTCTCTCTGAGATTAATCAATTACAACATGAAATCATTATTACACATTGGTCTACTTCTATTCTTTGGTTTATATAGCCTCACAGCTCAACCCTTTTTTGAGATCCAACCTACTAATAATGCCCCCCAGGGATTTGAGCGCGTGTTCACCAAACAGGTTGAAATTTTTGGTATCTCTATCTTTGCTACAGCCAAAACACCTGATTNTAAGTTANTACATGCGGGGGGACTTCTGGCTCAATACCTAGATAATGACAACNATGGTCAACCTGATAATCAATTAGTGATCCAAGCCATTCAACGGAGTAAAGGGGCAGTCGTAATGTCAGCNACTAGGCAAGAAGCAGATGAAATTGATGTCCATCGATATATTCCGGAAAAGATCTGGGATAACATGACCATCTTGGGACTCCATGCTGAGGATACACACCCCCAAGGTGCTAGTCGTTCTGTGTTTGATACGGCTTACGAAGAGATCCTACACTTGATTACCTCAGCCGGATACGCCAAGGCCTATCCGGATATTTTCGGTGAAAAACGGGGTACCGCTATTGCCTTAGCCATGGACCAAGCTAGAGGCGGTTACTTTCGGCGGGCACCGAAGAAATATCCGGACCGAGCTTGGTATACTTACAATGAAAGAAGTTGTGATTATGGCTGTCAAATCACCGAATACATCTATTGGGGGATTACCTCGATCCTTGGGGCGCAGGATTTTCCGGGGCGATTGGATAATATCTCTCAAGAATGGAGATTAAACACTGCCGCTAAGGTTAAGACAGGAGATCCAACACTTTACCAACTGTTGACAGACNCTCAGTACGCATTTCCGACTAAGTTGCCGGATGGAAAATATAAACCACANCCTTAACCACAGATAATTACTGATNCGAAATTTGATTCATCTGCTAAACTATAAAAAAGCCACTATTCTAATGAACAGTGGCTATGGCTGGATTATTGGTTNGTTTCTATTTCAGTTGTTGACNTTTGACCTNGTGTGGTGTAACGTCTCTTCCCTCTTCCTCTGAAGCCTCGTCGTCCNCCCTTCTTCTTTTGGGGTTTTTTCAGGCCAAAGCCTTCTAACATGCTATGGACCTGATTTCGGACCTCTCGACGATCGGTACCCGCTTCGCGCATCTCTTTAACCTTAGCATCTACTTGAGATTTTTGCTCTTCTGTCAACTGATCCAATGGATTNTGATCTTNTGNCTNTTCNTTTNCCTTTTCGTTGTGAAAGATCAACGCCAAATCCTTCTAACATGGTACCCATTTGCTTTCGGATTTCATCTCGGTTAGCACCGGCTTCACGCATCTCCTTGATCTTAGTATCTATGTGAGATTTTTGTTCTTCAGTCAACTGATCCAATGGATTCTGTCTTTTGGCTCTTCCTTTACCTTTTCGTTGAGTAGGCTCAACACCGAAATTCTGCATCATTTGGTCGACCGTCTGTTTGATTGCCTTGGGCGTGGATTCTGCTTCTTTCATTTGACTGACTTTACTTTTAATAGTTTCCCGCTGTTCAGCTGTCAGTTGGAAGTGTTGTTTATCTTTAGATATTTTAACTTGATGACGTTCGGTTCTGGTTTTCTGACCGCGAGGGTGTCCATCTCGACCTTTGGCTTGAACTAAAGGCGAAATGGTTATAATCACTGTTAACAAAGATAGGAACAAGTTGAGTTTACGTAGCATGATTGAATACCTCATAATGGTTTATTGCTCTTTACTTGGTCTGCGTTAGGTAAGACATCAAGTCAATTGAAAGGTTCGGAAAAAAGATCGAATGTGTTAGTATTAAGCCACAAGATTGAATAATACCAGTTAAGGTAGAAAGGGAATTATCATCCAGAATTTGGCATTATTTTTGTTTGTTTTAGCTTCTTCAGCCTTTGCTCGGAAAGATCTACCGATCGTATATACTTTCAACCAAAACCTTGAATCCAAGACCCCTTCTTTGAACCCGGAGTACTTGGTATTTTCGTCCCCCCAAGGATCCAGCGAGAAGGTGCCTTTACTGATTTATCTCCATGGGGCTGGTGGAGTTGGAGACCAGATAGAAAAAATCAAGGGTCAAGCTATGAGGGTCTGGAAGGGACTACAAAAATTTAATAAGGGAACATGTATAGTCGTTGCACCACAGTGCAGAAAAAGATGGGTGGTTCAAGATCTCAACTTATTCCTACAAAATTTGAAAGCCAATTTTCCGATCGATAGCCGTAGAATTTATCTGACAGGTAACAGTATGGGAGGCTACGGGACTTGGGCGTGGGCAGCTCATAGTCCAGAACACTTTGCGGCTATTGCACCCGTTGTTGGCGGAATTGGCCCAAAAGGGCCGAAAGATGTAACACCAGATCTAGCCAAATGGGCAGCTAAACTAACTACAGTTCCGGTTTATGCCTTTGCTGGAGCCAAAGATAAAGTGGTACCAGCCGAACGATCAGAGAGAATGATTCTAGCCATTCGAGAAGCTGGAGGAAAGAAGGCAAAACTCAAAATTTATTCCAGTCAAGGTCATGCTGCCGGGCGGGTAGTTTTTTCGACCTCCGATTTGTACGATTGGATGTTCGATCAACAAAGAGAAAATTCGAAACGATCGGATAATTAGTTGCCAGAAATTTAAAAATTGGATGGAAGAGAATCAGAGACGAAAAAATAGATTTCTATCCTGACAGGTTGGGGGAATTACTAAAGAACGGTTGTTAGCTTTACAAAAATAAGGCCACAGCTCAATCCTACCGAGTTTGCCTCGGTTTTTTATGCTTGTATATACCTAAACAGAGCAAACGGAATAATACCGAGAACGCCCCCAAAGTCGATCTCCAGAAGTTACTTTGATCCATTTTCAATGTGTAAATTAGGCTATTCAAGACAGACTTTTTTTATTACTGTTTCCCACCCGCTAAAGTTTGAGTCAGAATACTATTAACATTTGAATTCTGCTTAATTACAAAGAGTTAAGAAAGATAGTTAGGGATGGTCAATTATTTTCAGTCTGGACCAGGTCATAACTAATCTTTCTTTGGCTTCGATCAGTAAATTCGTTTTTAACATGTTTTTCATCAACTGATTGACTCCCTCCTCAGATAGCGAGCAGTTGAAGGCTACAATGTAATCCAACGTACTGCTCATCCATTAATCATCGATATCACAACCCCCAATAATACAACTCATTCTCCGCTTTTGTCTGGTACTTCATCTGGCTTCACTTAGTGATCAATGACTTCATCAACGCAAAGCTTGAAATCTCTATTGGAACCACTGTAGGTAGCATTAATGTAATTGCCATTTACCGTCCGCAATACTAATTTTAGCATCGAAAGATTCCTGGCCGAATGAAGTAAATAGACACTACATGACACCGGAGTTGATGTTGCCAAAGATGTCATAATTCTTATTTCTGGCCGCCCCGCGATTTTCTTTGGAAGTAATAACTTGCTGTTTGCCAGAGATCTTTGAGCTATTTATCCAAGAAGTGATAGTAAAAAATAGAGTCTTGTAGAATTACATTACGAGGGCATACTTTTCTATTATACAAAATTGTTTGCTTAGTCGATATCTCAGGATTTTTGTTAGACCGATACACAAGATCGAACGGTCAAGAATTCTTTATAAATTGTCAATTTATTTTGATTTTGTCGTAAAGGCCGAATAGTTTCATTAATTTGGTATGGTTTATTTAACATTTAATCAAATTAACATTTAAAATTTAGGCAATAACTTATTAAAAAAATAATTAATGCTAATTGATAGGTTTTCAAAATGAATATTCTGATTTTTGCTCTTGGTACAAAATCTGCTGCATATTTCGACTAAATTAGAATTTTTCTTTTCAAAAAGTTATTGTTCTAAATAAATATTTTGTCTCCTTCTTCAACCTTGTCTTAAAAAGTGAAATGATTTTTGGTGAAGTTATAAGTGTTTAAATTGCTTCATGATACACTTTGTCTTGAGATGATTGTTGCGTTTGTAGATTATTTTTTATCCATCGAGCTAACTGAATTTTGAACATGTGTTATCTGTACT
>PAYP01000089.1 GCA_002714785.1 Candidatus Poribacteria bacterium
TGATTTTGTAATATTTAGTCGACATGAACAAGATAATATTCGCCCAGTTAGAGAGAAAAAGTAAAAAAAGCGGTTACTTCAACTTTTCGGTCGACTCTTAGTTAGATTTTGACAGTTGACTATTCGCTAGTGACAAGACTTCGTAACAAGCCACAAACGGATGGCAAAAAGACGTAACAACCAGCAGGTATTATTTCGCTTCTAAATTATTATTAGCGGAGAAAAGATCAAATATACCTGGATGAAGTCGACTATAACAGCTATCTCATTACGTCCTTTTTCTTACCAATTAGTTTCTATGCTGGCTTTTTTTAGCCTAATTGGTTTTGCTTTTAATTCAAGATTAGTTGCACAAGAAAAAGAAGTTATTACTGGCATTTCAAATGTACCCGCGAGATATAAATCTATTCGAATGAATCCAATTCGCCTATATCTACGGCCCAGTAGGGCTACCGAAATCGGGTTACTGAAGCAACGGCAAAAAAGTAAGGTATTCGAGGATAATATCAGTACTGAGTTAATGAGTAAGATGCCGGTTTCAGATGCTGGAGATGCGCTAAAGAGGGTTACAGGTATTAGTGTTGTGGGTGGTAAATATGTTTATGTTAGAGGCCTAGGCGAGCGTTACAGTAATACGCTGCTGAATGAGGTAGAAGTACCAAGTCCGGAACCTACAAGACGAGTGGTACCAATGGACATTTTTCCCGCCAACTTAATTCAGAGCCTACAAGTGATGAAGACATTTTCCCCTGATCAGCCGGGTAGTTTTGCCGGAGGATCGGTACAGGTTCATACAAAAGATTTTCCTGACAAACGAACATTATCATTTTCGGCTTCAACCGGTCTAAATAGCGGTGTAACTGGGAAAGATACCCTTAGATATGATGGAGGCAAATTCGATTTTCTGGGATTTGACGATGGTAGTCGTGAAATCCCAAGATTAGTTAGCAAGTATGCTAGTCAAATTCCAATTAGAGAAAGAGGCCTATTCTCTAAACAGGGATTTAGTGCTGCCGACATTGCCGTTTTGGGAAAGACATTCAATAACGAATGGACACCATACCAATCGGTTGCGCCAGCCAATCAGGGATACAAGTTCACCTATGGTGACACATCTACTGTCTGGGGCAAACAAATTGGATATCTAGCCATCCTTTCATATTCCAATAGCTACAGTAATCGCCAAGAAGTCCGTAACACCTTTACTCTTAAGGGTGTTGATCAGCAAGGAAGCGCGTTATTGGCGCCTTACACTGAGTACAAAGTTGAACGGAGTATTAATGATGTCATGTGGGGTGGTGTCTTGAATGCAAGTTTACGCTTCAATGAAAGTCATATAACTAGTCTAAAAACCATCTTCAGTCACAATGGAGATAATCAAGCACGAACATGGGAAGGGTATAACATGGATCGGGCTACCGATATGAAGAGTGCTAGGCTGATGTTCGTTGAACGCCAACTGGTCTCTAGTCAATTATCAGGAAACCACAAATTTGGACAATTAAATCTTGGAGCCTCAGACACAGAAATAAAACAAAGATCCCAACTAACATGGCGTCTAGCTCTATCTCGCGCCAAAAGGGATCAGCCAGATACCCGAGAAATGGTTTACGAAAGGGGGGACCTTGATCTTTGGTATTTTAGAGATATTACGCAGAGTGGTTGTCATTTTTTCTTCGATTTAGAAGACGTAGAAATCAGTGGCCGGGTTGATTGGAGATGGTGGTTTAATTCAGATACAGAGTTAAAAGTGGGCGGACTATATCGAGATCGGAATCGTGACTTTGATGCTCGACGTTTTCGATTTCTACCGGCGGACGGTATCGACGATCGCGGTATTGACTTAACTTGGCCGGGTGAAAAGTTGTTTGCCAAAGAGAATATTGCGCCGCGAATTTTTGAGCTCCGTGAATCGACACTGGCAACTGATAATTATACCGCTGCCCACAGAGTTGGATCTGCTTATACTATGCTCAGCTTGCCCATCAGTAAAAAAATTCAACTTTCTACCGGTATCAGAATGGAGGATTCTCGCCAAAGTGTGACAACCTTCGATCCCTTTGCTGCTGAGTTGGTTCCCATTGTGGCAGAGATTGACAAAGCCGACTTTCTACCCGGCATCAACCTAATATACCAACTCACAGATCAAGCCAATTTACGGACCGCTGTGTCCCGAACTTTAACCCGTCCAGACCTGAGGGAAATGGCTCCCTTCGAATTTACCGATTTTGTTGGAGGAAGGACAGAGCTAGGGGACCCAGACCTGAAACAAACAACCGTGGATAACTATGACCTTCGTTGGGAATTCTTCCCACAGTCAGGTGGTGTAGTCTCTGTTAGTACTTTCTACAAGCAATTTACGAATCCAATTGAACAAATCGTAGTACCAGCTGCAGAAGTGCGCATCACATATGCCAATGCTGAACGTGCTAATAACTACGGAATAGAGTGTGAGTTTCGACGTAATTTCTCTTTCATTCATCCTGCATTGAAAAATTATTCAATTAACTCTAATTTGGCATGGATAAACTCGAAAGTTAAATTACCCGACCGTGGTTCGCAGACCAGTTCAGAGCGAGCGCTGCAAGGCCAATCGCCATACGTAATAAACTTAACTTTGGCTTATGATAGCGAAAATAGTGGAATCACTTCTATGCTAACTTTTCATCAATCAGGAGAAAGAATATCAGAAGTCGGTAATAACGGCATTCCGGATGTTTACGAGATGCCAAAATCACAGTTAGATCTATCATTTAGCCGGAGGCTAGGTTCTAACATTAAAATTGGGTTCTCTGCCAAGAACCTGCTCAATCGAGATGTCATTTATAGCCAAGGTGGCGAAAATTACCTAATTTATAACTTAGGTCGCTCATTTTCTATCAGTCTTGGTTATTCACTTTAGTAATTAAATAAATTAGAAAAAATAGAAGAGGAAGGTTTTCATGAAGTTCCACGATCTACGCATTTTATTTCTTATATTAATGGTAGTAACAGTCGTTTTTATGGGCTGTTCGGAGGATGATGATGAGGATGGTGATGAATTGGCTGGTGATTTAACATCTGTCGGTGCATTAGGTGATGTCGTTGTCCTTAGTGGGAAAATTACAGAAGATACAAAGCTAACAGCCAACTATAAGTATCTCTTACGCGGCGGTGTATTCGTCGAACTGGGTGCCACTCTCGATATTGAAGCAGGAACCACTATCTATGGTGAAGGTGCTAGCAATGGTACACTTATCATCTCCAAGGGCGGAAAAATAGAAGCTAATGGTACAGCTTCTAAGCCAATTATAATGACATGTGACCAAGCACCAGGCTCACGTGCTCGTGGACAGTGGGGTGGACTAATTGTTAACGGTTCAGCACCTATTAATGTTGGGGCAGAAGCGTTTGGCGAAGGGGATACCGGATCTTACGGTGGAACAAATCCAGCTGATAGCAGTGGTACTCTGAAATACGTTAGAATCGAATTTGCAGGTATTGAATTTAGTCCGGATAATGAGTTGAATGGAATTGCTTTCCAAGGTGTTGGATCTGGCACCGTCGTGGACTATGTTCAAGTACATTTCAATCAAGATGATGGTATTGAATTCTTCGGTGGGACGGTTAACGCCAAGCACCTCGTATGTAGTGGAATTCGGGATGATTCTTTTGACTGGACTTATGGCTGGACTGGTAAAGGCCAGTATTGGATTGCTCAGCAGAGAGGAGACGATGCTGACCAAGGATTTGAAATTGATAACAATAGCAAGAATAATGAAGCTACGCCTCGATCAGATGCTCAGATTTACAATGTAACCTTGGTTGGTGATCCCAAAGGTAAAGAAAGTGATATTGGCATGCTAGTTCGGGAAGGCGCCGCGGGAACGTACAAAAATATAATTGCAATGGATTTTCGTAAAACTGGTCTCAGGATTGACGGAGATGTATCTCAACGAATGGCTGCAGAAGGTAAAACCATTATACAAAACTGTATCTTTTTCGGTAATACGTCTGAAGGTGCTGAAAAGCAATTCCATAGCGATTTTGAGAAAAATATGGCACTTGATGCAGCTAATAGTAATCGAGTAGTTGATCCTGAATTGGGTGCACCGTACGATTTAACGGCGCCAAATTTCACCCCTGCCGCCGGATCACCGGCTCTAACTGGTGCTGCCACTCCACCTTCTGATGGGTTCTTTGATAAGACCAATTTTGTCGGAGCCATGGGAGCAGGAGATAATTGGATCGCAGGTTGGACTAACTTTGCACAAAACTAATAGGTTTTTGTTATATAGGCAGTATTTCAGTACTGCCTTTCTCCTTACAAAAAAACGGAACTGGCAGATTTTTTTGCTAGTTCCGGTTTTTTTTGGCTTTCTTTGTTTTATTGGTTGTGGTGATAAGCGAAATTGGTCTCATGCTCATCGTTCCACATCTGACTTAGGACAGGCTATCGTTAAGTCAATTTCGAATCATTCAGAAAACAACGTTAATGAGAATCTGAGATATCAGACAGAAGATCTGCATAAACATCGAGTCTCCAAGACTGAATATCTTGGCTGGGTTCTACCGGCCTTTCCTGAAACGCATTTTCCGCAGGAATTTGTTTGGGATAACCTAAATAAAAAGTGTATAGTTGGAGTACAAAAATGGGCTAAACAATTCCAAAACCAAAAGCTAGAGTTCGTGTCCCTTGATTTTGAACAAGAGCCAATACCATACGAAGGATTTAGGTTATTACGAGGAACAATATTGTCAGTAAAAGATGATAGAGGACAGGTACTTAGACTTGACATTCTTGGGTCTGTCATCGAAAAATCTGGCGAATATAAATTACTTAGTTATAAAGATTAGTCATGTGTCGTATTTTCTTTTGTTCAATTCTTTCTTTTTAGTTAATTATCCTTTTGCTATTGACATGGGATAAATGCACGACAATCAAATGTATCAAAAAAAATCAGCTACAAAAAAGAACAGTACAGCTTTTACCATCTCCATCTTACTCCACGTATTATTGGCTGTCTACATCACCTTTTATGCCATAAAAGAAGTCGTCGAGCAGAGGCAGGAAAATTTCGCATCTATTACCCACACACGCCCCCCAGGTATGAGAAGATTAACAAAACCTAGGGCCCAGATGCGACAGTTGAAACAGCCGAGGATGACAAAGCCCACTGCCATCAAAACTCAGAAACCTCTGACAACAGCGGTTAATCTGCCAGTCAGTAATAATTCGGGTTTCACTCTACCTCCATCACAACTTCCTTCTGGTGGGTTATCTGCAAGTTCATTGGGCGATTCGATGAAAAGTTTAATGAGTGATTTCCAACCAGTAAGAGTTGCGACATCAGTTCCAGTTACCGCGAACAGCCAATCGACTTCCTTAACTATGATGACGTCGATGGATATGGGGGTTTTAGATTCCAGTATCTCCAACTTTGAACCAGATTCAATAACGATGGGCGCTGTAAATTTTAGTAACTCATCTGAATCCATAGACGCTTACATAAAGAAAGTTAGTGAAAAAATTAAACGTGCTCAGAGATTTGCCCGGAGTGCTAATGTTACTAAGGGAGGAATTATAGACGTGCAATTCGTGATTGACCAAAAGGGAAGTCTGGTTTTGCTAACAGTCGACCAAAGCTCTGGCTCTAAAACCTTAGATCAGCTGGCGTTAGCTGTAGTTCAGTCGGCCGCGCCTTTTTCAAAATTGCCCGATGATTATAACAACAATGAGCTCAGTCTGATTTTACCTGTGATTTTCCAAGTACAATCTAACTGACCCATTTTTACGTACTTTTATTTATACAAACAGAAAGGTTATGAACCCGAAAATTTTGCTAGTTGAAGATGATATTGAAATAGTCAATATGCTAAGGGTGCCATTAGAACAGGCGAATTTTACAGTGGCAGCTGTCCATGATGGAGAAGCTGCTATCGATTTCATATCAAAACAAACACCTGACCTCATTTTGTTGGACTTGATGCTTCCCAAAATTGATGGGTTAGAGGTATATCGATCAGTTCGTCACAATAACCGCACCAAAAATATTCCCATCATTATGCTAACTGCTAAAGCTGAAGAAATTGATCGAATCGTTGGCCTTGAATTAGGTGCTGACGATTATATTGCTAAGCCATTCAGTATTCGAGAAGTAATCCTTAGAGTACAAGCAGTATTGAGACGAAACCATATCCCAAAAGATTTATCCCAAGTTGAGGGTAACTGGTTCAAGGTTCATGATGTCCACATTGATATTGAAAGGCGAAAAGTTAAGTGTTTGTCTGATGATGATTCCAATCCAGAGGTTGAGCTAACCGCCACCGAATTTGATCTACTGTTGATGTTGGCTAAATCACCGGGCCGTGTTTTCAGTCGTAATATTCTGATGGACCAAGTTTGGGGGCAAGATTACTACGGTGTTGATCGTACCGTGGACACTCACATGAGTCGATTACGTAGAAAATTAGGCACCTGTGGCGATCATATACAAACTGTTCATGGCGTTGGTTATCGGTTTAAATCATGATTTTAAGAAGACCGTAAATGTATAAATGCTAATTTATTAATTCTTGGGTATAACAAAGTCTGTATTAGTTGTTCCCAATGGAACATGTAGAAAGCTACAAACTCTAAGTCGTATCTTTCACTTGACAAAATCCACTTATTTCGAACTGGTATGTTAGTGGTTTTCTATCGATGCAGAAATAAATATTGATTCTTCCCTGTTTTGATTTCGGACTGCATGAAATCAAATATACCTGACGTGATGATTTGGTATATTTGAGACAGCACATATCTTATCGTTTGGGATCATTTCACACCTGCTATTCCGTTTAGACACTTTCCTTAATTTGATAATATGATCTTTAGTTTGTGATGCCGGCTCCTATGCATCCAACCGTTTTTTATCGTAAGATATTTCCAATAGGCTCCGGTTTTGAATACTGGCTTACCTCGGCCTCTGAGTCGTAATTTTCCTTTTATTTGTGTGAGAAAATTTAATATTGCACACAACAATTTGTAATTTTTTTCATTCTTGCAAATAGAAAGCTGAAAAATCTATAGCTCAATCTAGTTCAAAATCCATACCAGTATACAGATCAATAAAAAACGACCTACCAAAACGAAAATCGTATTTTTTAGTTGTGAGATTCAATCGTGTTTTAAGAGAATATATGTCTAGCAAAAAATTGAATTATTGGCAGGTATTGTTGAAATGTAAGCAAGCAAAGATGCTTGAATTTAGTATGGATCAGTGATAGAATTATTTTTTCTCCGCCTGCCTCAATAGCATTAGAAAGTTCAATAAAGGGACAAAGATGAAAGTATTGGTCAGCGATTCACTTTCTCAGTCCGGTCTGGATCTGCTTTGCAATCAGCCCAACATAATCACCGATCTGAAACCTGAGCTAAGTCCTGACGAATTAATTACTCTGATTGGTGATTATGATGCCTTAATAATCAGAAGTAGAACGCAAGTTACCAAAGCGGTTATCGAAGCCGCAAACAATCTGAAAGTGATCGGGCGAGCTGGGGTGGGTGTAGACAATATTGATGTTTCTTCGGCAACCCAAAAAGGTATCCTAGTTTTTAACACGCCAGCTGGCAACACTATAGCAGCAGCTGAACATACTATTGCTTTGATGCTATCTTTGTCGCGGCACATCCTGCCGGCAGGTATTTCCCTGCGAAATCAGGAATGGTCCCGTGGTAAATTCATGGGCAGTGAGTTGTATGGAAAGGCCTTTGGCGTAATAGGTGTTGGGCGAATTGGTTCGGAAGTAATTCGTCGATTGCAAGCGTTCGACATGAAATTATTAGCCTACGATCCTTACATTTCGGTTCAAGCTGCAGACCGATTAGGTATCAAGTTAGTCGATCGAAACACTCTCATTCAAACTGCCGACTATATTTCGATTCATGTTCCGCTGACACCCGAAACTCACCATAGTATCAGTACCGATGAATTTGCTTTGATGAAATCAAATTGCCGACTGGTTAATTGTGCTAGAGGCGGTATTATTGACGAATCTGCACTCTATATAGCATTGAAAGACCAACAAATCGCTGGTGCTGCACTAGATGTGTTTGAGCATGAGCCCCCAGCTGATCATCGGCTTATGGAGTTAGATAATTTTCTCTCAACTCCGCATTTGGGAGCTTCTACCACGGAAGCTCAGAATATGGTNGCTATTGAAGTAGCACAGAAAGTAGTAGATTCACTTCATCAGCTACCAATCGAAAATGCAGTTAACCAACCAAATATGGAAAAGTTCGATGTTTTGCAACCATATCTGAGGCTTGCGGAANGNATCGGAAGTTTTCAATCACAAATTGTGGAAGGGCAAATTTCAGGGATTCGGATTCGCTACAATGGTGAGATTTTTAATCAGGACGTAACTTTAGTTAGTGTAGCANTACAAGCTGGCCTTCTAAGGCCAATCCTGCAAGGCAACGTTAATTACGTTAGTGCTCCCTTGGAAATTAAGCAACGAGGTATTAGTATTTCTGAAACTAAGCACAGTACTCCTAATCAGTTTACTAATTCCTTAGCGGTNACAGTGGTCACAAACCAAGGTGAGCGAATAATTGAAGGTACTGTCCTGACTTCAGATGATATCCGATTGGTNAGTATTGATGATATTCACTTGCATGCTGAGCCAGAAGGNCACATGATCGTCATCTANAANCGAGATCAACCCGGTATGATTGGTATGATTGGTACTATGCTGGGTGATTACGGGATTAATATTGCTGATATGGCTGTAGGCCGGAAAGACGAAGCAGATCATGCTTTAATGTTAATTAACGTGGACAGCAAGGTCCCGCGTCATGTANTAGAAAAAATAAAATCATTACCGACCATTATGTTNGTTAAACAGGTANAATTCTAGGNTTAGCCACTTGAGTAGGCAATAATAATCAAANGCGAGAAGGAACTTCTTTTGGACAAAAGCGAGAATTGGAAAAATCAGTGCTTGCAGATTAACGCTGGCCTTCCAGCCAGTGGACTTTACAGCAGTCAGCAAAGACATATCCACAGCGAAAGNAATGCTCCTTGGCGAATTTCGCCGACCCCATTTTTTATTTCTGCTGATGATTATGCTTGGCTTAATGGGTTAGGTACCCATCTACTGAAATTTTATAAAGCCTGTAACCTGCTTTATTCNCAAAGTGTGCGTGGGATACAACCTGATTGGGTCGCAGAATATTTAGATCGTGGCAAACCAGCAAGCGTAGTTGAATACGGTCGGATGCGTCGTTTCAAAAGTTTTGTCCCATCGGTGATTCGGCCAGATATTTTACCTACTGAAAATGGTATGGTAATTAGCGAACTAGATTCAGTACCTGGTGGTATCGGTTTTACCGGTAGCCTGGCCAGTCAGTACACCTCCCAAGATGTTGATGTTATTGGTGGTGGAAGCGGAATGGTTCTNGGTTTTGCAGAAATGATTCGGACTGTGTCAGACAACCAAGACCCGACACTAGCTATTGTAGTATCTGATGAATCAGATAGCTATCGTCAAGAAATGATCTGGNTAGCTAATCAATTGCGAAAATCGGGTTTTGCTGCACACGTAATTCATCCTAGGGAGATTATTTTTCAAGAATCTAACGATGATCAAACAGGCTTGTTTTTGGAAAATGAGTCAAACAACGCCGAAAAGGAGCGAGTGCAGATTGATGTTATTTATCGCTTTTTTGAATTGTTTGATTTGAAGAACATCCCGAAGTCAGAGTTGATGCTTTACTCGGCGAAGAAAAGACAAGTGTCCATGACTCCACCCCTGAAAGCTTATCTGGAAGAAAAGTTAACGTTTGCCTTGTTTCATCATCCATCCCTCAAGCATTTCTGGAAAAAAGAATTGGGTAAAGAAAGTATTAAGCTTTTAGAAAACACTATTCCGGAGACTTGGGTGATCGATAATCGGCCACTTCCCCCACACGCAACTATCCCTAACCTTTCAATGCAAAACCAACCTATTACAGACTTCAAACAGCTGAATTCCATCTCACAAAAACAGCGGCAATTGGTCATAAAACCATCNGGTTTCTCTGACCAAGCTTGGGGTGCGCGTGGTGTATCAATCGGACATGATATGCCAACGGAAGACTGGAAAGAAGCCATTGAAAGAGCTCTGAATAGTTTTGAAAAAAGTCCTCATGTTCTTCAGAAATTTCATAAGGCTAAGCAAGTACGNATGCCTTACTACGATTTTGATAAAAAAGAAATAATTATGATGAGAGGTCGGCCATTACTTCGTCCATATTATTTTGTAACTCAAAATGATGAAGTTTGCTTATCTGGTATTCAGGCTGTCGTCTGCCCAGAAGATAAAAAGATTTTGCACGGAATGGTTGATGCCATAATTGCGCCAGCTGCTATCTGGCAAGGATGATCTAATNATCAAAAAGTCGAATCGAAAGGTGGCATTGACGATTGCAGGCTCGGATCCTAGTGGTGGTGCTGGAATTCAAGCAGATCTGAGGNTGTTTTCNGCTCAGGACGTCTANGGGTTCACTGTGATCACAGCTTTAACCGCACAAAATTTCGACGAGGTTTCGGCAATAATGGGTGTAACAGAAGAATTTGTTAAAGCGCAGCTAGAAACTTTGAAAAGGGCATTGCCAATTTCAGCTCTTAAGACCGGAATGCTGTGGTCAACTGAAACTGTGAACGTAGTCGCCAAGTGGATTGGAGTCAACCAATTAAGGGCTGTGGTTGATCCGGTAATGGTCTCGACCAGTGGGGATAAGTTAGTTTCAAATGAAGCTATAGAGGCCTATAAATCAGAGCTACTTCCACAATGCTACTTAGCCACACCAAATATCGATGAAGCAGAAGTACTGCTAGATTCTGGTACGATTGATCGAAAAAATCAAGCTGATGCAACTCGATCTCTGGGAGATAAGTTTGACTGTCCCGTTTTGCTAAAGGGAGGGCACTTAGAAGGTGATCCAATCAACTTCTTGTGGGATGGAAATGACTTGCATCAATGGGGATTTTGCCGAATAAAAGACATTAACACGCATGGGACTGGCTGCATGCTGTCCGCGGCTATCACCGNTAAATTAGCTGCAGGACTGCCACTTGTCGAGTCAGTATCTGCTGGCCTCAATATAGTTGATCACGCTTTGAATAATCCTATCTCACTACAACCTAACTTACAGTTAGCTGGTATCGAATCCTGACTAAAAATTAACTCAATCAAGACCGCCTTGGGCGGAGGGAACCAAATATGTCAGATAAATTAGAAAAAGACATTACATCTTCAGATAAACCATTCTTTCCTAATAGTGAAAAGGTTTACATTTCTGGACATCAGCACCCTGATCTCCGGGTTCCGCTACGTGAGATCAGTTTGTCAGTCAGTAACCATAAAAGCATGACAAACGGAAATGGATCGGCTAATGGAGANANGCCAACTATTGAGCCACCAAAGCCCAAAATAAGAGTTTATGATACTAGTGGNCCTTGGGGAGATCAGCAGGTAACCAGTGATGTACGAAAAGGATTAGAACCTTTGCGATTGGGCTGGATTCAAAAAAGAAATGATGTGGAAACTTACCATGGTCGAACAACAAAGCCACAAGACAATGGCTATCGAACTGAAAGACAGATGGAAAGTAACCGAAAAAATGGGAATCTAGAGAGATTTGAAGGCATAAGTAGGCAGCCTTTACGTGCTAAATCTGGGCATAATGTGACACAAATGCATTACGCTAGACGTGGAATCGTCACACCAGAAATGGAATTTATCGCTATCAGAGAAAATTTGGGACGGGAACAAGCTTATGAAGCAGCCGAAAATGATCCTCNAACACGAGATGTTACGAATTTTCAGCACCCAGGAGATCCCCTAGGAGCCAAAATCCCAGATTATATTACACCAGAATTTGTACGCGATGAGGTTGCCAGGGGGCGAGCTATTATTCCGGCTAACATTAATCACCCAGAAAGTGAGCCGATGATCATTGGTCGTAACTTTCTTGTCAAGATTAATGCTAATATCGGAAATTCAGCTGTAGCCTCTTCGATTGAAGAGGAAGTAGAAAAAATGCGTTGGGCTACCAANTGGGGAGCCGATACAGTGATGGATTTNTCTACTGGTAAAAACATTCACGAAACACGAGAATGGATTATCCGTAATTCTCCTGTTCCCATCGGTACAGTCCCCATATACCAAGCCTTGGAGAAAGTTGGAGGAAAAGCCGAAGAGTTGAGTTGGGAAATCTACCGAGATACTTTGATTGAACAAGCAGAACAAGGTGTAGACTACTTTACAATTCATGCTGGTGTGCGTTTGCAATATATCCCCCTNACTAGTAGGCGAATGTGTGGTATTGTCTCCCGAGGGGGTAGCATAATGGCCAAATGGTGCTTAGCGCATCATAAAGAAAGCTTTCTCTATACCCATTTTGCTGATATTTGTGAAATCATGCGAACTTATGATGTCTCTTTTTCTCTGGGAGATGGTTTACGCCCAGGATCACTCGCCGATGCCAATGATGCCGCTCAGTTTGCTGAGCTGGAAACACTCGGTGAATTGACTAAAATCGCTTGGGATCAAGACTGTCAAGTAATGATTGAAGGTCCAGGACATGTTCCAATGCATATGATAAAAGAAAATATGGATAAGCAATTGGAATCCTGTGACGAGGCCCCATTCTATACACTTGGACCTCTAACTACNGATATTGCTCCTGGTTATGATCATATTACTAGTGGGATTGGTGCAGCCATGATTGGTTGGTTTGGGTGTGCTATGTTGTGTTACGTAACACCAAAAGAGCATCTTGGATTGCCTAATCGAAAAGATGTCAAAGATGGTGTCATCGCTTATAAAATTGCGGCACACGCAGCAGACTTAGCCAAGGGTCATCCGGGGGCACAAGAGCGAGATAATGTCCTTTCCAAGGCTCGCTTTGAATTCCGATGGGAAGATCAATTCAATCTGAGTCTGGATCCCGATACTGCAAGAGAATACCACGACGAGACGTTGCCACAAGAATCGGCAAAAACTGTTCATTTCTGCTCAATGTGCGGTCCGCACTTTTGTTCTATGAAAATTACGGAAGATATACGTCGATTCGCTGAGAATCAAGGGATAGCAGAGCAAGAAGCTATTACTGTTGGTATGGAACAAAAGAGCCAAGAATTTAAAGATAAAGGCTTGGATGTATATTCTTGAAACTAGTTGACNTTGGAGGCTATCAGAATGCTAAAAGGTATTCCCAATTCAGTTTCACCTGATTTGATGCATGCGTTAATGAGCATGGGGCATGGGGATGAGCTTGTATTAGCCGATGCTCATTTCCCTGCTAGCAGCCACGCTCAACGACTCATTCGGGCCGACGGTTTGGANTTATCCACGCTCTTGCCTGCTGTAATGAATTTTTTCCCGATTGATACTTTCGTCGAAGATCATGCAGTNGTAATGCAAGTAGTTGATTCCAAACAGGCCAAACCATCCATATGGGAGCAGTTTATACAGATTTTATCAAAATCAGAAGGCGATTGGGTGAACCTAACCCCAATTGAACGTTTTTCATTTTACAATCGCGCCAAATCAGCATATGCCATCGTTGCAACCGGCGAAACGGCATTCTATGCTAATCTAATTTTGAAAAAAGGTGTTGTAGTACCAGATGAACAGGAGGTTTAATTGATGCAGGAAGTAAAAATTGGCTTCATTGGTTGCGGGGGTAATGCTAGAGGGCATATGAGTACATTATCAAATTTGGATGGTGTCCGTATTATCTCGGTTTGTGACCTACAGGAAGATCGAGCNAAGTCAGTTGCAGAACAATATCAAGCTACTGCTTACACAGAATATCGGATCATGTTGGAACGAGAAGACNTAGATGCTATTTACCTCAGTTTGCCCGTTTTTGCACATGGCCAGCCTGAATTAGACGTCATTGAACGAGGTTTACCCTTCTTAGTTGAAAAACCAGTAGCCATAAATTTGGAAATCGCTCATCAAGTGGCGGAAGCCGTAGAAAGTGCTAATTTAATTACCTGTGCAGGTTATCAGTTACGTTACTTAGGATCAACTCAGCTTGCCAAGCAACTACTAGCTAGCCAGACTATTAGCCTTGCCGTTGGTAAATACTGGTGTGGAACAGGTCGAGGGGATCCTAATACTTGGCTTCGTCAAATGAATAAATCTGGTGGGCAATTGGTTGAGCAAGCTACGCATACTATTGATATGATGCGTTATCTAATCGGTGAGGTAACTGACGTTTTTAGTATACAAACCAACCGAGTTTTACACCAAATAGACTGCCCAGATAGTTACTCGGTGACACTTAAATTTGCTAACGGTACAACTGGAACACTGACCACTTACTGGGCATTTGATAACGGTGACTGGTCTCATGCTAATGTGATCGACATTCTGTACCAAGATCAACTCATTAATTGGAACCCGAGCCGATTGTTAGTCAAGCAAACCGATGGCTTGGTAGAGCAGACCGCGCCTAGTCCATCCATTGACCAANTATTCGTGGAGGCCGTAAGAAACCAAGATGCCTCTAAAATCCTGAGCCCCTACTCCGATGCTGTTAAAAGTCTAGCTGTTTCGCTAGCAGCTAATCAGTCAGCTCAAAGCGGGCGATTGGTCTCTATTGAAAAATAACGTGATTAATTATCCTGTTTAGCTAGTTCTGTTAGATAGTCTTTAATTTGTTGACGATAACGGAGAGGGATTTGTTTTTTTTCAATAGCGGATGCATACTGCTTCTGTGCTTGTTGGTATGATTGCTCGAAAGAAACACTAGTTTTAGACTCAGATTCCCCTAAGTAAACACTCGAATATTGGTCAGCGAACGAGTCTACCTCATTAGATAATTCTCCCGTTTGGCTTTGTAGNGTNAGCTCGTTCGTNGGCTCGAGTTGGCGAAGTTTTGGTTTATTACTGACNAAACGATTGATCGTTCGNGGCTCAGCATTCAGGTTACTCTCNCTGTCTGTATGCCTTGTNTCCCAGTCTGAGNCCAAACTTTCCTCACTATGACCCAATGTCTTCTTCCCAGAAGTTCCTCGACTGCCGCTTGAGTTGGCCTGTTTTTTAGATCCTTGANTCTTTATCGANTCAGCACGAGCAAATGCCACCTCACGCCGACTTCGCATCACNCTCTCTTCCATATCCATGAGCTGCTGTATTTTCGACTGNTTTGTCTGTTGAATTTGTTGTAATTTTTGGATTNCTTTTCTCACTNTTTGCCGATTGGTTACATCTAATTTCTGTAATAAACTGATGAGTTCAGGTTCTAAGTCGTGCTGATTGAGAACTGACTGAGTCATACGCCTCAGTTTACTATCTGACATTTCAGATGTTTGATTGAGGCCATTTATTAAATTCTCGACAGACAATGAACGGTTATCGGTTTCNATTTGCAGTTGTTTCTGGACCTGTTGCTGTAACTTGCCCAAAGATTCCTCCACNTGTTCAGTGGTNACTCGACCTCGACTAATATCCTTGCGAGTTTTGTCGATTTCTGCTTGAAGCGAAACATTAGCAATTTGACTCAATTGATNTCCAGCTGATTCTATGGCTAGTTTTTCTAGTATAGTGGGGCGACTATAAGAATAAGGGAAGAAAAACGAAGCCAAAATTATTGACACAGGCAAGAATAAAAATATAATCGTCTTTGGCAACTGATATGGAAAGAACACCAAAGGATCAATCAGTTTATCGACCGCGTCTTGGCGTTGTGCTATTGCGGCTGTGTCGGTGTTTAGTCGGTATTGCCAAGCCGAACTAATTCTCGATTTTAACCCTAATCTTTGATCGATTTGCTGTGCAATGTTAATTGGTGTATCTGGACGGAGAGTTAAAAAAGAAACTAGGCAACTCAGTGTAAGTAAAGAAGTAGCTAGTATCCAGACAGGCAACCAAACCCAATGGTTTAATATAAAGAGAAGGCTAGCTATTGTTAACCCGACGAAAGTTGATAAAATACAACGTTGTGAAAGTCGATTCAGATAACAGCGACGCTGAACCTTTCGAATAGATTTTTCAATGAATTCGATTGGCGGATTATTCACTGGTCTAATGTAAGTTGAGACGATCTTGACCAACGATAAATAACAATTATGATACCAATCGTCATTAACGCTAAGCTAATTGCTTGCGCACCAGAAAACTGACCCCAAAAGTATTTTTCATTTATTCGCCAAAACTCGATAGTAAAGCGTTCAATTCCCATGGCTAGAATAGACAGGCCGAATAGAACACCAGATTTTTGTTCTACCTTGAGCCGAATGCTCCACAGAAAGCAGAAGCTGATACAAGAAATAATAGTTTCGTAAATTGGGGTTGGATGAACGGCAGTTAAGATCGCGCCTTCTGGAAGACCTGTCGGTAGATTAGAAGTAACATAATACCTTTGGCCGTTNGGATCAACAAACGAAGGTACTAANGGGTCAGGAAAAGTAACACACCAAGGCGTATCCCCCGGCATCCCATAACAACCATCTCCAGCCAAGAAACAACCGATCCGACCAATACCGTACCCTATCAATAACAAACAACCAACTGAATCAATCACTGACCAGACCGGCCTGCGGTAGGATATAACAATAATTAAAACTGCCGCTGAACCACCAATTAAACCACCGTAGAATACAAATCCACTAAAAAAGTCAAAACGCCCAAACTCTATCCAATAGTATAGTTTGGCTCCGAGTAGACCACCCCCAAACGCTGAATAGATAATGGCTGTAGCTAAGAGTTCTCCATGCCCTTTTCGAGGTAGCTCTCGGTTTAGACCGTATAAAACTGCGAGGAATCCCAGCCCAATCATAACACCATAACTGTTGATAGCAACCGGAATTGACCGCCCAAATAGCTCAAAGACACCAAAATCAATGATACGAGGATACATGTTTACTTTACTTGCTTGATATTCGCATTTTTATTTATGAATCGATGGAGATTAACTGTTGCTGCAGGCGTGGTACAATTGGATAGTAATCGACCTGAGCACAAAAATTGAGGTCTTGGGTCAGTCCGATTTGCTCCAAGTAACGTCCGTGATCACATTCTTTCAGCATAGTTAACAAATCATTTTGATGGTGTTTGTAAATTAATAAAGCAGTTCGAGCAGAATCAGATAGTTCCCAACCAGACATTCGATTCAAGCAAGCACCGGCGAATGTNCTGTCCTCAGTACAAAATTGTCCNATTCGTCCAGCACAAACGAATACTACACTGGCCTTAGCTTTGTGCAGAAAGTCTACTATTGAAGACAAATTGAGAAATGAGCCTACCAATAAATTTTGGGCCGACACACAAGCATTAATGGTTCGAGTACCGTTTGTCGTGGTTATCACAATTTGTTTTCCTGAAACCAATTCAGGCGTAAATTTCCTAGGAGAATTGCCTAAATCAAAGCCTTNAACTTTCAAACCTTTTCGTTCGCCACAGCAAAGAACCTCGGGATCTTCAGCTGCCACACGGAAAGCATCCTCAGGAGTCAAAACAGGATGAATACTAACCGCGCCGTTAGCTAAAGCGGTTGTGATTGTCGAACTGGCACGTAGAATGTCGATTACNACGACAATCTTCCCGTCCAGATCACTAAACGGAAGTAAATCGGGCGAAAAGACCACATCAGCAATAAGACCCTTTGNGTACAATTCCGAGTTAGGCATATTAGGCTTGAGCACAACAGAATAACCANTAAACTAANCTTGCATTTNCCCNCTATTGTACATGTCTGAGCTAAATTCTGGCAAATTAAAGCAACATGAGCCACGAGTAAAGACTACTCTGACTCTTAAACCAAATCGGTACTTTTTGCGTCTCTTTATCAATACGGTTGGGGTTTTGGATGAATATATTTGAAGGTATGATAGCGGGCATTTTTGCTCTTGGTGCAAACAAACTCCGCTCTTTGCTTACTATGCTTGGAATTATCATCGGTGTGGGCTCTGTACTAGCGATGATTTCGGTCGGGGACGGTGCCAAAGCAATTGTGATGGAAGAAGCTAATCGATTTGGTGGAGCTGATCAATTTTCTATTTATCGAAGTAGNAGAATCCGTAAAGGTCGTAATTGGGTAACCAATCGGAGTAAGGAGTATTTTACTTACGATGATGTTTTGGCTATAGAAGCTGAAGCTCCTTCGGTTGAAACAGTTGTGCCAAGAATTCCAGTCTGGGGTGGGGCTACTATTCAAGCTAAAGGCGGTAATGAAGTCCGAGCTGGTTACCACGGTATTACGCCTTCTCTAAAAACCAGTATGGATTGGGATCTTCATTCTGGTCGATTCATTACCGATGAAGATGTACAAAACAAAGCTCGCGTCTGTGCTATCGGATTCAAATTGATCAACGAATTATTTATGGGACAAGACCCAATTGGCAAAGAAATCAAAATTGTTTACGGTACTGGTTACCGTCCGGGCAGAAAAAGATCTGAGGCTAATATTCGCCGATCGGAGCGACTGACAGTCGTTGGTGTTATGACCCCCCGCGGAACTAGCATACGTTATGGTTGGGATATGGACAACCATGTTTTTATGCCTCTGACCACCATGCAAGAGAGATTTACTGGTAGCGACGAAATTCATATGCTTTCAATTCAAGCCTATGACGTGGATTCAGTCTACCANGCGGCAGAAGAAGTCAAATCTGTATTGCGTCGATATCATAATGGAGAAGATGAGTTTTTTCGTACTCGATTCACTGTCGAGAGCGTTGATGTTCTGGATCGAATCAGTAAAGTTTTACAATTAACTCTTAGTGTAATCGCCTTTGTTTCGCTAGTTGTTGGTGGGATCGGTATTATGAATATGATGTTGGTTGCAGTGAATGAACGCACAAGAGAAATTGGTTTGCGTAAGGCTATCGGTGCTAAGCAGATTGACATTCTGTTACAATTTTTAGCTGAGTCAACTGCTATGTGCAGCGTTGGTGGTGCANTAGGCGTAGTTTTGGGGCTCGGNATCGGGTATGGTGTTTCTCGTTTGGCTTCCCGATTTGTTACGATTGTCGATCAATGGCCATTTGTTTTTGCGCCAGGATGGGTAGCGATTTCGCTAATTTTTTCTGCAGTTATAGGAATNGGTTTCGGAATCTACCCTGCTTTTCGCGCTGCTAGCCTGCAACCGGTCGAAGCACTTAGAACCGAATAGTACAGGAAAATTATGAGTATTTGGTTATACATTGGATTAGCATTTTCTAGTTTACGTCGTAATCTGTTGCGGACGGCGTTAACTATCCTAGGAATAGTGATAGGTGTTTGTGCTGTAGTTGGCGTGATTTCTGTTGGAGATGGTTCTAGGAAAATGGTACTAGGGGAAATCGAACAGAGTGGCGGNATGAATATAATAGAAATTTATAAAGATTCTTGGGACCGGCAGTCAGGNAGCACATTGAGTAATGCCGCTAACCAAGTCAGAAGACGTTGGCAAAGAAATCGAGCTGAGTCGCTAGAAACACCAGATGTAGATGAGATATTGGCCAATGTGGCAAACGTAAATTTAGCCGTACCAGAGGATGATTTTCCTGGTGTCAACTTGAACTTTGATGGCCAGAGTAAAACTTCTCGTGTGGTAGCAACTGCCAGTGGNTACGATATTCTACACAATTGGTATGTCAAGTCAGGTCGATTTTTATCAGCGGCTGATGACGAAGCTGCTCGGACTGTTACTGTCATTGGTTCAAAAGTCAAAGATGAGCTTTTTGGTCCTATGNATCCNATTGGACAAGAAATTAAGGCTACNCGNGGCAATNGNATGAATGTNCGNTTGACAGTAATTGGTGTCATGNATGAACGTGGCGGAACAACCAATGTTGAGGAAGGTTGGGATGATCGCTTCATCATACCAATTACAACCCTACAACAGAGGTTTAAAGGTCGTAAAGATATTGAACGAATTCGAGTACANGTTAGCGACTTAGATTTAGTCGAACAAGCTACAAATGACGCAAAATTCATTTTGGGCCGTCAACACAATAACACTGGGGAAGAATACCAGTACTGGACAGCCAAAGAAGAACTATCCCAGGCAGAAAAAGTTGGAGAAATTATGAAATTAAGCATGGGAGCATTAGCCGGAATAGCACTGGTAGTAGCTGGTATTGGTGTAATGAATATAATGTTAGTGTCTGTAACCGAACGAACACAAGAAATTGGTTTAAGAAAAGCTATAGGAGCCAAAAGAAAAGACATTCTGATTCAATTTTTAATTGAGTCTATCGTTTTGACTCTATCTGGTGGCGCTTTAGGTGCAGCAATTGGTATTTTTGCGGGTAAGGGATTTGCATGGGTAATCAACGAATTCGTTTGGCCAGGTAGTAATTGGCCCGCCGTAATTTCGTTGCAGGCCGTTTTTTTAGCCTTGTCAGTTTCTGTCGGGGTTGGTCTCTTTTTTGGACTTTATCCAGCCAATAAAGCATCCATACTTCAACCTATTGAAGCACTAAGATCTGATTAAGTCTTGAATAAAAAGCTAGAAGATAAAATGATCAACTTCCAAAAACTCTGAAAAAAGACAGAATGAGGCAAAATAAATTGAANAAAAATGGNTTNNNAGCAATANTATCGATGGTTTTANTGGCCNNCTTGANTACATCCTGTGGTGAAAANAGAGGNGGCANCAGNCAATAAGNNAGGAGCCAAAACAGANAAGCGAGTTGGCGTTGTAAAACGAGGAAGTTTTCAAGAACGAATTAGCGCAACAGGTAATTTGGAAGCTCTTGTAGAAGTAGAAGTAAAATCTCAAGTCGAAGGAGAAATCGTAACACTCGCAGTAGATGAAGGAGACTACGTTGCAGCCGATGATATCTTACTTAAACTTGATCCTAAACGNATTATTGAGGAAAGGAGACAAGCGGAAGCCAATGTTGATGCGGCTAAGGCTTCGGTAACACAAGCTGAGCTTAATACTGAACTGAAACGTGCTCAACTTTCCACAAGGTTGAGTAANGCAGAAGCTGATTACAAAATTGCTGAATCAAATTTGGATGCACTCAAAGCAGAATCGTCTTCCAGACTTACTGCAGCGGAAACGGATATTCAGACAACCAAAAATGCTTTAGAACAAGACAACCTATCTTTAGAACAAACTGGNNTAGCCTTAAGTCAAGCCAAACTAACTTTGATCGACAATGAGACAGCCCTCAAATCAGCTCAGGTAAGCCAAGAAAACGCACTATCAGAAAGGGATAGAAATAAAGATCTGTTTGAGAAAAAATACGTCGCCAAAAGGACATTAGAAGAAACCGAAAATCGGCTAGCTAGCGCTGAATCTCAATATAATAGCGCAAAGCAACGCGTAGCAGCCCAGAAGGAATCAATTGAATCTCAAAAGAAAGCCGTTAAAGCTAAACAAAGTATCATTGAAACGCGGAAGACAACATTGAAGTATCAGGAACTGAANCTAGAAAAACTAAGAGAGATGAGAGCTGCTCAAGAGAAACGCTCCCAACTTCAATTAGAAATAGCGAAAAGGCAAATGGAAGAAGTTACGATAACGATCGACCAAGAGCAAGTAGTAGCGGATCAATCAAAGATTATTGCTGAGGCACAGCATCTGCGAAATGAGAGTAGCTTAGAGTCGGTGAAAGAACGCCTTGAATGGACAACGATTCGTGCTCCTATTTCTGGAACTATTACGCTAATGGAATTGGAAGTAGGTGAAATTGTAACTTCAGGTCGGTCGGCCTTTTCTCAAAGCCCCCCTTTAATGACCATTTCTGATCTTTCTCAAATGGTGGTCAAAACATATATAAACGAAGTCGACATGGAACAATTAAAGGTCGACCAAGTGGTGGAGATTACCAGTGATACTTACAAAGGGAAAATATATCAAGGACGGGTAATGGAAATCTCACCGATCGGTGTTGAACGAGACAACATTATTAGTTTTGAAGTTATGATCGAAGTGATTGACTCTCCACCCGAATTGAAACCAGGTATGAGTACTGACATCGATATTATTACCTATGAAGAAAAAAATGTATTGCTAATACCGATTGAAGCAGTACAATCTGAAACAAGTATTACGGCGTCNGCTCAAATTGGAAGTAGTAATAACCAGTTCAAAATTGACCAGGAAATTCAGCTAAAGAGTCTTAGCGGAAAAAGTTTCAACGGTAAAATATCCTCAGNCCAAAGTAGTCAATTGTCGATTAATATGGATGCTGGTCAGAGAGGATTACGGCCAGGCCCTCAGACTTTTGCGATTTTGTCTAATGGGAAACAGGTTGCGGATGGTATTTCTACCACTGTCGCCATCAAGCGGGATAAGTATGTAATGGTTGATGGCGACAATCCTACCCGAACATCTGTCAAAATTGGACTCCAAAACGAAGTTGATGCTATTGTCTTGAGTGGTCTTCAAAACGGGGCACGTGTCTTGCTAAAAAATCGGACAGCTGGAGGTCCNGGTTCTTGGGGGGCGAAGTAACCGTTGGAGTCNTTAGAAGGCTCAATCGCCNTGATAACTGGGTCAGCTCAGGGGTTGGGCCTAGCCATAGCCAAACAATTGTCCCATGATGGGGCAGATGTCATCTTAGCAGACTTACAAATTCAAAAAGCCGAACAAGTTGCAGAAGAACTTAGTAGTATAAATGGGAAACAGGTAAAAGCTTATCCGNTTGATATNGCCGANAGCCATTCAGTTGATGAATGTTTCTCTATTGTTGAGTCAGAGTTTNGTAGGTTGGATATTGTAGTTAACAATGCCGCGATTGGCCAAACGATTACTCCTCTTATAGAATTGTCCGACGCCGATTGGCACCACGTGTTACAAGTTTCTTTGACAGGAACTTTCTACTGCTGTCGGGCAGCGGGCCTTATTATGAAGCGACAAACCTCAGGTTGCATTGTTAATTTGTCTTCGATTAACGGCTTGAATCCACCGGCATTGGTCGGAGCGTATAACGTAGCAAAAGCCGGAGTCATTAATCTCACTCAAACTTTAGCTGCCGAGTTGGGCATATACGGTGTGCGTGTCAACGCTGTTTGTCCAGGCCCTGTCTACACTGATTTCAACAAACGTGTGATGAAAGAAAGAGGAAAAAGCTTGGGTGTNCCTGAAACCGAAGTCATTGAAAAAATCAGACAGTCCATACCACTCGGTCGATGGGGTAAACCCAAGGATATAGCTCAAGCTGTTTCCTTCCTGTGTAGTAGCCGCGCTAGTTGGGTTACCGGCGAAGTTTGGCGGGTCAGTGGTGGCTTGAGTGGAGTTTCTGCTACTCCTACTTCTTTAGATCCCGAAACTACTCCATAGAAGTTTTAATTTCATCGATTTNTCGCCTCAATATTGTATCAACTAATAGGCCGAATGCCTCAGGAATAACCGGTTCAACAGAGATAACATAAATGTTCGGTTGATTGCTCCAACTTGTGATCTTCGGTTGGTCTTTTTCAGTTGTCACAATTAGATCTGCACCCAAAGATACGGAAGCCTGATGAATCTTCTGTAGATCCGTCATATCATACTGATGATGGTCAGAGAAAATCATCAGTTTAAGATCGGCAGGATCGAGGCTCTGCAAAAGTTTACTGAACCCGGANGGATTTCCAATACCACAAAAAGCAAAAACTCGAGCCCCGCTGATTTCATCTATGCCTATTTGTCTATTGGGTTCGTGGATTGGGTATAATCGAGTTGCACGATAATAGCTGTTGAATACAGGCTGATTTATGTCCAAATTATCAGCGCTTTCTAATTTAGTAGGTGATGATTGAATAATGATGTCTGCTCGTCCAAGACTGCTCAGCGGTTCTCGAAAAGCTCCGGCTGGTAGTAGCTTCGGGGCCAGCTGATTCTCACTTTTGATTAAAACAATATCTATCATTCTTTCCAATTGACGGTGCTGAAATCCATCGTCGACGATCAAAACTTCGGATCCGAATTGACTTACCGCCTGAAGTCCTGACTTGTAACGGTTTCGGCAGCTCAAAACTGGTACATTTCTTGACTTTTGTGATTGATCGGCAGTTAATTGTCGGTAAATCATCAAAGCTTCGTCCCCACAGACAGAAACAGGAGTGTCATCTGAGACGACCACAACTTGTTTGTTGGATTTGGAACGATACCCAGCTGCTAAGACTGCAACCCGAAATCCTTTTTGGTCTAGAAATTTTGCGAGATAAACCACATGTGGAGTTTTTCCTGTTCCACCAACGGTTATATTGCCGACGCTAATCACTTGACTTGGTAATATTTTCGGTTTTAACCATCCTAGATCATATAAAGTATTACGACTAGAAACGACCAATGAATAGAGCCAGCTAAACGGGGTAAATAGGATGCAAATTACTACTGATATCCCATTTTTCCACCAACTTGAAAAGGGATAGCTTCGCGTGATGGATTGTTCCAAAAATAAACGGATAGACATTCGTCGCCTTCTATATTAGTCAAGAAGATATCTAGAATTAAGGCAGGTAATGACGAACAAGATCTGCTACGCGTCCTGCGGCACCCGCGTCTCCTAAGGCTTTCCGAATTTCTGATAATCTTTGTCTTTGTGCTGTTAACAATTCAGGGTTTGATAGATGATTTTCTGCTGTTGTGAAAACTCTATCCAAATTTGCCTGTTTTTGTAGTAACTCTGGTACTATTTCGTATCCAGCAATTATATTGGGTAAACCGCTATGTGCAAGCTGAACTAACCGTTTTGATAACCACCAAGTCAAAGTTGATAATTGATAGACTATTATCATCGGGGTCCCTATTAAGGCTGACTCTAAGGTCGCAGTACCCGATGCAATCAGCATTAAATCTGCAGCACGCATCACTGTGTAAGCTTGACTGGAACTGACGATTGTAATGTACGGGGGGGCTTCTAGCTTAATTCCTGCAGCTAGCGGCAATATGAATTGGCTTTCAGGGAAGCGTTGGCGCAAACGGTTAGCAACAGCTGTCATTAAGGGCAAAAGAGTGTTAACTTCTGATTGTCTGCTACCGGGCATTAATCCAATAGTTTGTCCGTTTGAGTTTATTCCCAGCTCTTTTCTGGCTGATGAGACAGAGTGTTTTGATTTGGCAATATCTAGCAGTGGGTGTCCAACAAAATAGGTATTCGCTCCAGCCTGTTTATAAAAATTAGCTTCAAAAGGAAATATAGAAGCCACGGCGGAAGTCGACCGAGCTACCGCTCTTGCTCTACTGGCTCGCCAAGCCCATGCTTTGGGTGGAATATAATAAATAACAGGAAGACTTAGTCGATTCGCATACTTAGCCAGACCGAGGTTAAATCCACTAAAATCCACTAAAATGGTCATCGATGGTCGTTCCTGACGAAGAAACTTTTTCAGATTTGCTTGTTTCAATGCGAATTTAGGAATGGCAGATACCACCTCAGTGAAACCCATAACAGCAGAATCCCGAATATGATAAATTAGCCTAACCCCAGCTTGCTGCATTAAATCTCCACCCATTCCGAAAAAATTAATTTCTGGGCATTGGCAAACGAGATGCTTAATTACTTCTGCTGCATGCAGATCCCCCGAAGGTTCACCGGCAACGACCAATACTTTAGTCATTGGTCATTTGTTGGAAAGGTCATCAGTTTTTGCTTTACATTGATGATGGATTTGATAATAACCAAAACTGGAATAGCCAAGATTGCGCCCCAAAGACCAAGTAAAGTTGCACCAATAATGACACTAAACATGATAGTTAAAGGGTCTATATCTATGGCGTTACTCATGATTTTAGGTGAAATTATGGAATTATCGATAGTCTGAATACCTACAATAGCACCTAGAATAGCCAAAATACGAAATAGCAGACCAATCATGGAAAAATCACCAGTAGCGAAACCAATCAGAAGCGCAACTAGGGCGAAAATTCCACCAATAAAAGGTCCAAAAGTCGGAACTGCATTGCAGAGTCCTGCTAAAGCTCCTACTATTAGGGCAAAAGGAACCCCAATAATCGAATAAATAGCCATCGAAAGTGAGCTAACAAGAGTAATGACTATTACCTGTCCTCGTAGGAAGGATTCCATATTATCATGAATTTCTTGCAAATATAGCCAAACCGAATCTCTTTGGGTAACTGGAAACAGATTAACAAATTTCTGAACGTAAGCTTTTAACGAGTGACTGGCATAGATAAAAATAATCAAAGCTAAAAAAACAGTGGTCAAAAACCCACCAAAACCGATAGCTAGAGCTGACATCCCCTTGAAAATCCGGTTGAATAGTCCGCCTCCACTTTCCGCAATACTCCCAACATTAGTACTCAAATAACTTTGTACTTTGGTGATCATTTTCTGACCTTCATTTTTCAAAAAATACGTCAAATCCCGGATAAGTTGTAAATTTGATTCCTGCCCCCAGTTTTCTAATCGTTGTAAAGCACCTTTAGAGTCTTCTGTTCCCAAAACGAAAGGCATTAAAGATTCTTGGTAAAAAACTACAATACCTGTTGACATTGCCACAACTTGTTGACTGATTTGCGGAGTAACTAACCCAAACAACAAAAACAAGAAAACTAATGTCAGTGCCAATAAGAAGAAGCTAGCAACTGGTCTAGAAATGTGCAACTTTCGTCCCATCGGCAGACGTATTTCTTGCAATTCACCTACGACAAAATGGAAAAAATAAGCCAGACCGAAACCAAGGATGAAAGGCATTAAAACATCGACTAATCGAAGAAATAGCCATAAGGAAACAAAAACAATCTCGAAACCGATAATACGTGCGGGTTGGACGTAAGGCAACATAGACCATAAAAAGACCAATAGGATGATTGGAAAAATAGGGTGCAAAAGTAGCCCCGCAGCGACCGCCGATCCTGACTTGTCAGGGTAACCTACGCCATTATAGAAAGCATACCCAATCCAGCAACCAACCAAAAATACCAAACTGCTGATGACAGTAGAATGTATGTTGGGCGATGGAGAAATTGGATTACTAGAATTAGGATTTTGATCAGGTAGCATCCGTTGAATCTTCTAGATTTTCGATTATGCCAGCGCCTATGCTATCTCCCCAAACATTGACAGTAGTACGAAATCGATCCAGAAGCCAATCCACAGTCAATATTAAACCGATTCCTTCAATTGGCAAATCAACAGCTTTTAACACGATAACCATAGTTACCAATCCAGCTTGAGGAATGCCAGCAGCACCAATAGCTGCTAGCGTAGCAGTCAAAACTATCACTAATTGCTGGGCAAAACCAAGATTTTGGCCATAAACCTGTGCGATAAAAATAGCACCAACAGCTTCATACAGTGCCGTGCCATCCATGTTAATTGTAGCCCCAAGTGGCAAAACAAAACTAGAGGTCCGATTAGAAACTCCATTGTTATTCTCTAGACCGTCCATTGTTAACGGAAGTGTAGCTGAACTAGATGCCGTTGAAAAAGCGTTTAATAAAGCTGTTGCCATTCCCGAGGCAAATGATATCGGGTTACGCTTTCCGAATATGACTAATAGAAGTGGTAGGATGAAGATAGCATGGATACCGAGACCGATTAGTACAGTGAGGCTGTATTTTCCAACTGCCATTAATTCAGGCAAAAAACCATCAAATCCACCTTCAGATCCAATTTTGCCAGCGATTAACCCAAATATTCCAACTGGTGATATCAACATAATCCAGTGAACTATTTTCATTACACCATCGTTGAGAGCCGAAATAGTACTTATGGCAACTTGAGCGTGATCTCCAATAATAGTCAGTGCACTTCCTATTAGTAACGAGAAGACAATCAATGGCAAAATGTCCATCTGTACCATTGCCTTAAAGACATTAGTAGGAATCATTCCTTGCTTACCAGTAGTTTTATTACCTAGTACTACTTCGGCTAATGTGTCAGCAATCCCTTTATCTTTCTTACCTGCGACTTTGTCTGCAATTGGTAATATAATATTAACGCCTTTACCGATAGCGGATAATTCTGGGTCGGCCGATAAAATCTGGCCATTCAGACTCTTAAATGGCTTTTCCGTTGAACCAATTTTCAGATAAAAGACATTATCTGCCTGCTCAATGTACCGCCATGACGATACTGTTGCACTGTTAGAAGAAATACTTATTATTCGACCCTGAACGTTTTGGCTTGGAAGTACGATTTGGTATTTATCTTTGAAGTTTTCTACCTGTTTTTTATTCCATGTTTTATCGGTTAATGTGACCGTCTGTCCTACCACTGTGTAATCGTAATCAGGGTGTTCTTCTCCACTAGAGATTCCAACACCTGGTCGAATAATATTTACCAAAATAATACCTAGGATTACTGATATTGCAGTCGTTGCTGTATAGTAGGCAACAGTTCGGCCACCGATACTACCTATGTTTCTAACATCTCCCAGTCCAGTAATGCCCACTATCATTGACAAGATAACCAGCGGCACAACCATCATTTTGAGCGAATTCAGAAAGATATCCCCCAGGATTTTGAAATTGACCGCAAATTCGGGAAAAGTGCCGCCAATGATAGTACCAACAATAATAGCAACCACAATTCCTATCAAAATAATGGGACTTTCCGTATTCTGTTGCTGAGATTCGTTTTTATTCATCGGGAGCTACTCCTAACAATTCTATTTTTAGATTTTCTTCATCATATAATTTTCAAGAAATGCAAACCGAGTAATTATAGCACACCCCTAAAATAATTAATTAGTCAGCCTTGGAGAAAATTTATTAATCAAGTGGCCAAAATGATTAATTCCTTATCTATAAAGATATCTTTAAGTATGCATTTATCGATTTAAAATAGATTAATTTCCTCCACTGACATACAGAAACGCTAATCTTATTATCTTCTGGATAATTCGTATCCTGAAATGGGATACTTGCAGGGTGGTACGGTTACGCTGACGTACTCAGAGATTAAAGTATTGTTCCACAAACACTATCACTGATTAATAATTACTCAGTGAATCTTTGACATAAGTTGACTATCCTCCGAAAAGACATCATATATGAAAAAAATCGGCACAATTATCACAACATACATCACTCTTCATTTCTATTTTTTGATAGTTATATGACCAAATTACTGACCCATCGTCAAATTAGTTATCTTGATTAGAGTTTGTTATTGAAATCAAATTGCTGGATTGATAAAGTAGCGACTGTTTGGGTACGCGTTATAGGAGAAAAAATGAAATTTGACAACAATTCTGATATCATTCAGCTTACCCCTAAGTGGGAGGGGGACCGATTCGATAATGGTCGACCAAAGGTTTCAGATGAGATTTTGAACCGGATGGAAAATGTCGCAACTGAGGAGGTCTGGTCAATTTTGTGGGAAAAAGGCTACAAATTCCAGTTTCAAGGAGATTGGTTGAGGACTCACGGTAATAAAGTTTTGGTTGGGCGAGCAGTAACCGCTACCATGGTCCCTTCTCGTCCGGATTTACATGATAGCCTATTAGAATATGGACAAAATGAAGAGAATCGCATTGGTTTTTTTAACTCTTGGGTTATTGAGACTCTTCAAACGGATGATGTGATGGTTGTTGATATGTTCGGTAAAATATTTGAGGGTACATTTTGCGGTGGTAATCTATCGTCGACTGTTGCTACTCGAACCAAAAGAGGACAAGTGATCTACGGCGGCATTCGAGATTTGCAACAAATTATGAAAATGGACAATATGCAAACTTTTTACAAAGGCTGCGACCCAACTCCAATTCGGGATGTGACGCTAGTAGGTCTTAATACACCTTGTCGTATCGGTCAAGCGATTTGTATGCCTGGCGATATTGTGTTAGGTACCGCTTCCGGTGTTTTATTCATTCCACCCCATTTGGCAGAAGATTGCGTACTTCACGCAGAGAAAACACAATTGCGTGAAATTTTTGGATTTCAAAGAATTCGTGAAGGAATCTACACTTCGGCTGAAATGGACACCAAATGGACTGATAGGATTGAAACCGATTTTTCTGACTGGCGTGTTGATAATACACCAGTTGACTTTCAGCATTTGACCTTTGATCAACCATCTGAGTTAGGTTTTGCAGAAACAACGACCGATGAGCCGGAAGAGGTAGACAATCAACCATCTGAGTTAGGGTTTGTAGAAACAACGACCGATGAGTCGGAAGAGATAGACAATCAACCATCTGAGTTAGGTTTTGCAGAAACAACGACCGATGAGCCGGAA
>PAYP01000090.1 GCA_002714785.1 Candidatus Poribacteria bacterium
AATCGCATAACCCATCTTTCCGCTTGATCGATTGGTAATAAATCGAACAGGGTCTAGGTACTCACGAGTGGGACCAGCTGTGACAAGTACTTTTTTCCCTGCTAAATTATTAGTGGAGTGCTTCTTCATAAGTATATCTTCAATAGCAGACAAAATGACTTCTAACTCATTTAACCGGCCAACACCTTCATAACCACAAGCCAACATACCAGAAGCTGGTTCCACCACTTTAAGCCCCTGTGGTTCCAGTTGTCGTTTTAACCTTTTCATATTAGCTCGCATCGCAGGATGTTGATACATGTGTCCATTCATTGCAGGTGCGACCAAAGTCGGACAATTAACCGAAATAGCAATAGTTGACAGAGCATCATCTGCTATTCCGTTTGCCATTTTTCCTATAATGTTTGCAGTTGCTGGTACAACTGCCAGTAGATCAGCTTGATCGGAGAGGTCAATATGATACGGTTTCCAATTCTCACTGAGATGAAAAAGGTCGACCAATACTGGTTTTCGTGAGATAACTTGAAACTGAAGCGGTTGGATCATCTTGGTTGCGTTCTTGGTCATTACCACATGAACGTTGGCATCTCTTTTCACTAGCTGGCTGACTAAATCAAGTGACTTATGAATTGCTACGCCACCTGCTACACCCAGAACAATATTTTTTCCTTTCATATTAAGATACCACGGGTGGGATTTGTTGTTTAATGGATTGAACCAAATTTTCGTCGATTCTGAACCTATCCACTTCTATTATTTTTATCAACTGCTGAATCGCTAGGGGTATTTGATCGTTGACTACACAATAATCGTAGTATGCAACAAGGTCAAACTCAGCTTTCGCTCTTTCTAGGCGCTGGTTTAATTCAGATTCTGTTTCAGTTTTTCTTTCTTCAAGCCGTTGTCGTAAAATTTGAACTGATGGTGGCAAAATGAAAATTAGCAAGCAAGAAAGGCCTAATTTTTTTAATTGAATAGCTCCATCAACGTCAATTATCAGCATAATATCCTTACCAGCTTTTATAGTCGATTCAAGTGTAGACTTTAGGGTGCCGTAGTAATTCTCTCCGTATTTTGTCCATTCAACTAAACCATTTTGTTCAATTAGCCNCTCNAATTCCGATTTAGGTAAAAAATGATANTCTACACCATCGGTTTCACCACTACGAGGTAACCGGGTAGTAGCCGAAACCGAACGGACGATACTTGACGAATGCTCTAGTATTGTCTCAACTAAAGTAGTTTTTCCGACACCGGAAGGCCCCGAAACTACGATGATTCTTCCTTGTTTTTGAAGTTCTTCTATCACCTAGCATTTCCTCTCATCGTGATTCTGATTATAGCACGCTCCAAATTAGCAATTCAATCACTGCTTGACCCCTCTATCCCTGAGTGCTATCATTACCCGATGCCTTCCTGCAATCTAAACGGTTCAATTACACCAAGGTCTCTCTATATTCATATACCATTTTGTGCTACCCTTTGTTACTATTGTGATTTTAACACCTATACNTTNCGTAAAAAGTTATCTGAAAATTATTTAATTGCTATAGAGAAAGAAATGAAACTGTATTCAACAGACACAGCCAATCGACCTGATTTNGATACAGTTTTCATTGGTGGAGGAACTCCTTCGATCTTGTCTTCCTACGATTTAGAGATACTATTTAATTTGCTACACCAGTACTTTCAACTGACTGACGACACAGAATTAACAGTTGAATGTAACCCAGGAACAGTAGACAAACAAAAGTTGACGGNCATGCAATCATTCGGAGTTAATAGGTTGAGCTTCGGTGTCCAAGCTATGCAGGACGTAGTTCTGGAACGAATTGGTCGTATCCATACTGTGGAGTCAGTTTATGACAGTTATGATCTNGCGAGAAAAATTGGGTTCGATAATATTAATTTGGACCTGATTTTTGCCCTGCCTGGACAAACCATGAAGCAATGGCAAGAGTCGGTGCAAGAAGTGATAAAACTTTCACCTGAGCATATTTCGTCCTATAACCTAACATTGGAGCATGGCACTCCTTTTTACGATCAATGGAAACAAGGAAACTTGAAATTAGTCGATAACGAACTGGAAGCGAAAATGTATCAATTATGCATTGANCATTTGGCTAGTGCAGGTTATCAACATTACGAAATTTCCAACTTTGCCCAATCGGGGCGAGAAGCCAAACACAATCTGGTCTACTGGTACAATGAAGCCTATTTTGGTTTAGGCGCTGGAGCGTGCGGATACATAAATGAGTATAGGTATACCAACATCAAAGGTATAAAGGAGTACATACTAGCAGTCGATAGAGGTAAACCCATCGCTAATCAGGAACGGCTGAAGGAACAACAACGAAAAGCAGAAACGATTATGTTAGGTTTGCGAAAACTGGCAGGAATCGACCAAGATCTGTACCAAAGTCAGTTCGGTGAATCCATTCAGACCGAATTTGGTTCTATTATTGAGCGTTTTCAAAATCTAGGNTTATTNCATTGGTCAAATAATCGACTNCAATTGACAACTGAAGGGCTAATGATGGCTGACGCGGTATTTGTGGAATTTATCTNATGGGGCATGTCAATTTTGTTTTAGTTGCTGGTATCATTTTNACTGGAGTCATTGGGCCGAGGCAACACGAAATAGCAATTAGTCTTGCTATAGTTAGTATTCTTTCGACCATNCTTATCCCTCCAATATTAGCCCATATTTATTGCAAGACATTTCTTTCGTTTTTGCCGAATGATCGCCAAAAACGGATTCAAAGATCTTATGATATAAAGAAATCCTTGATCCTTTTTGAAATACTCATACTAATAGGTTATGTACTGAATCTCTACTTTATAGGCTATCCTTATCGCTTGTTTAGCTCCAGTGTGTTATTTTCTTTCTTAATTACTGAGATCGTAATTTCGGTTTTACCATTGTTGATAGGCATAATTCTGATTCGCATAGTAGCGTTTGANTTCGACCAACAAGCGCAAATTGGTACAAGNAATAGTAATNAATTGTCAAAAAATCGGAACGAGATGTTTAATCTTCAGACTAAGTTGTTGCTATTGCCGTTAGTACCGATGTGTTTGTATTATATTGTCCTTGACAGTCTCGTTTTGATGCCANAATCAGTTCATCTTTTTTTGGAAGCACATCCTTGGGTAGCTCTTTTTTTAATGGCTTCAACCATANTGGCTGTCTTTATTTACGCCCCTTTACTTCTTGGGTTACTTTGGCCTACATATCCTCTTGAAAACGACAAATTAGCAAATCGACTTAGGGAACTAGCACGCCAAAATGGAATTAAATATGGGGGTATTGTTGTCTGGCAAACTGGTTCCTTGAAGATCGCTAATGCGGCTGTTGCTGGACTTCTACCTAGGTCAAGAAAAATTTTTCTGACTGACACACTACTAGAGAATTTTTCTACAAGGGAAGTTGAAACAGTTGTGGCACACGAATTCGGCCACATTCACTATAAGCATATTTGGACCTACTTTGCTTTTTCACTAACTTATTTTTTTTCTTACCCTCTGCTTTACATGGTGGTTGGCGAACCAATTTTAAAATTGTTTGATCATTCACCATTCGCACTGGCTTTTTATACTATAGCCTTCTTACTAATGTTTTTTGTTCTTATTTTTCCCTTTCTTTCTCGTCGTTTTGAACATCAAGCCGACTTGTATGCAATTAAAACTACTCAACAGCCAACATGGTTCAAGCAAGCCCTATGGCATTTAGGAGGAATTAATTTTGTTCCACCATCTGCTAGATGGTTTGTACGCCTCTTCTCTACACATCCATCCATCGAGAATCGACTAGAATTTATTGACCGAGCCTGTTCTGACGATCCGTCGACACATCGTTACGAGCGATATCTAATAGAAGCCAAAATCCTACTAATCTTACTTCCTCTGTTGATATGCCTAACTCAAATAATCAATTTAACTAGCATTTATTGAAGATTTGACTTAACAACTAATCAAGCAAAATTAACTCACCTTTTTATTCTTTCTTGCTGAATCTTTTTTGAAATTTTGCCTTCATATGGTATGATANTGAAGNGAAAGCTNGTGAGATTTTNCGGTTTTTTCTAAGCTGGGATTGGGTTTGCCAGTTTTTCACAACTTAGCCAACTATTGCTTTAGTAGTTCTAGTCAAATGGAGCCGACATGTCGAACAAGAAAATAGTAGTTTCAGCTAATGAACACCATAGGAACGGCTGTCCTGTAATTGCTAATATCGAACCGATCAGTGGTATGAATGATGGTCCGGTCATATTAACTGAACCAAACGGCCAGAAAATATTTGGTCAGTATGAACTGCTACAGGATGAAGGTGAGTTGTGCTGGGTTCTAGATGATTTGCCAGCTCACACCACGCGCACCTACCAATTAAGCCAACCGGATTCTAGTATAACTCCTGCCGGTGTTTCTTTCACTGAGAAAGATCAGACAATCGTAGTTGATATTGACGACCGGCACTTTACTACATTTCGTTACGATACTAACCAATACCGACCTTATTTTTTCCCTGTTCTTGGACCAAATGGGTGCCAGGTGACAAGAGGCGAAGTCAGCCATGAATCGAAAGATCACGTACATCATCGATCGCTTTACGTTGCCTACGGAGAAGTTAATCACTCAGATTTATGGAGTGAAGGCCATCAGGCAGGACGTATTGTGCACAAGTCTTTCAGTCAAAAGTTAGAAGGAGTAGTGTGCGGTAAAATTTACACCCGAAATAGTTGGCATGATAAAGATGGGATACCAATAATGTCGGACATTCAAAATTACCGACTTTATGCTCTGCCAGCTGGTCGTTCCATAATTGACTTAGACCTAACTTTTCTAGCAGATCAAGGCGACGTATTTTTTGGAGATACTAAAGAAGGCGGAATTATTACCGTCAGGGTTAACCCACAAATGAATGCATCCAATCCTAATGGAAAAATTGAGAACTCTTTTGGCGGTATTAATGAAGATGAAACTTGGGGAAAAAAAGCACACTGGTGTGACTACTCCGGTATTGTGGATGGTGTACCGGTTGGCGTGTCTCTTTTTGATCATTTGTCAAACCCCCGGTACCCAACTTACTGGCATGTTCGAAACTACGGGCTAATGGGAAGCAACATCTTTGGTGGTGGGACTTTTGAGTCAGACGAAAGAAATGATGGTTCCTACACATTACATAAGGGCCAAGAAATGAATTTTCGATTCCGTGTGTATATACACTATGGAGATGCTAATGAAGGAAAAGTTGGACAGCATTACCATGACTTTATCAACCCACCGAGCGTCGTTATTGAATAACAATAGTCGTCGTAAACTATAGTGACCCGTTTATTTCGAATTGCATTGTTTCTTTTGATCGTTTCAGTGGTAGGGTTGGTATATTATGTCTCCAAAAGCCCACAGGTACGTTTAGCAAAATCTAGATCGATCATCACCCACGAAATTCAATGTTCTGATGGTAGTCGTATGACTTTTATTCCAGCTGGTGAATTTTATATGGGATCAACTAAGACCGAAATAAATTCCATGCCGGAAGGTTTTCGGCCGAATATAGAACATTATGCCGATGAAATGCCCCAAATCAAAGTTTATGTAGATGATTTCTACATTGATAAATTTGAAGTCACTAACGCTCAATACAATGAGTTTGTGTCTCAAACTGGTTATCCCCCACCTTACTATACTCACGATTTAGCCAAACCCTACAATTGGTCAAGCGGTACTTTCCCAGCCGGAACTGCCAATCACCCAGTTGTTCTAGTCAGTTGGCAGGACGCTTATGCCTATGCACGGTGGGCGGGCAAACGTCTACCNACGGAAAACGAATGGGAAAAAGCCGCTCGCGGTACAGACGGCCGCATTTACCCCTGGGGTAACGAATGGGATGGCAGCAAATGTAACAATGCAGAAAGAGTTGCTGGCCGTCCNCTGAATTCNTATACNGCTTGGCGAGGTTTTGCAGAAATCCAACGAACAAAGCTGGAAGGAGCCGTTAGCGGCCCTTGGAATATCCTTAACTTTACTCCATCAGCGCAACCGATTACTGTTTATGCTGATGACACGCGACTCAAACACTTGCAACCAGTTGGTAGTTACCCCGAAGGCCGCAGTCCTTATGGGATTCATGACATGGCAGGTAACGCGATGGAATGGTGTGCTAACTGGTACGACCCTAAGCTGCTAACTCGAATTAAGTCGGATAGCCAGATCACTAATTATCAAGGTACTTATCGCTCGGTTAGGGGTGGATCTTGGATGAGACCACTTGATGATCAACGTGCTAGTGCACGTGACGCTTGTCCACCATCAGGCTATCTTAGTGTCAAAGAAAAAAATGAAAAAGGTAAAACGCAAACCTACAGTTGGCCAATTGTTGCGATTGGGTTTCGTTGTGCGATGGATATTGATGATGCAAAGCGCATGGGATTAGGCCAAGATNTGCCCCAAATTATGGAGTGAAANATATATCATGATTATTGGTGTGTTTTCAGATAGCCACGACAATATNGAAAAAATTAAGAAAGCTGTATCGTTCTTTAATGACCAGAAAGTTGATTTGGTTATCCATGCTGGTGATTTTGTCGCTCCTTTCGCTATTGCTCCAATGGAGGAATTAAATTGCCAATTGGTTTGCGTATTTGGGAATAATGATGGGGAGCGAATTGGTCTATACAACCGCATTAAAGATATTGGTGAAGTCCACAACAATTTAGCTGATATTGGGATTGATGGACGAAGAATATGTGCCGTACACTACCCCGAGTTAGCTGAGCCTATTGCACTTAGTGGTCTATATGATCTCGTTATTTACGGCCATACTCATAAAATAGACATTAGAACTATTCGAACAAAAACCAACCAAAGCGAAACGGTNTTGCTTAATCCAGGTGAAACTGGTGGCTGGGTNACAGGCCGATCAACCTTAGCTACTGTNGATTTAAATTCTATGTCAGTCGAGATTTTCGATTTATGATTTCAGTCATTTNTGTTTAGAAATTGATTAGTTCGANGTCGTCTGCCTAAACCTAGAGCTTATTTCCCTTTACTCAGTAGAAAATCATCCGCTAGAGAGAGTGTAAATACTCACAAAATCGTCTCTACTGAAACAGGATTCACCAAATAGCGTTACTTTTCATTAAGAGTTCAACCTTATAACTCAAATTTTTAGTAATTACATTCTAAAACTTGGTTGATTGAACAAGGGGTAGTTAGTGCCAGAAGACGAAAAAACTGAAGAAGCGAGTCAAAGGCGGATTGACCAAGCCAGGGAAAAAGGTGATGTTCCCAAGAGNCGGGAATTAAACTCAGCCATTGCTTTGCTGTTGGGGTTACTAACGTTACGATTTTTTGCACAATTTTCTCTGGGTGGCTTGAAAGATATTAGTGTNTATGCCTTCTCCCAGCTTAATNATATTTCACCTGACCCACAGACTTTACAAACAGGATTTGTACAGGTGGTTTTGCGCATGTTGCTCATTGTGGCACCTATTCTAATGGCAATGGCAGTAACAGGAATCCTGACGAACTTCCTGCAGGTAGGAGCACTTTTTTCTCTCGAAGCACTATCTTTTCAATTTGACAAACTTAATCCACTGTCCGGACTAAAGCAGATTTTCTCACGCAATGGTCTTGTCGAAACACTGAAAGCAATCTTAAAGTTTACTATCATTGGCGTTGTTGTCGTAATAACAATTATGCAAGAGGCACCAAGTTTCCAGACAGCTGGTTCAAAATCGACTGATGAGTTACTAATCTACTTAGGTAGCCTAACATATAAGGTTGGTTTTCGAGTTGCACTTTCACTATTGTTTCTTAGCATAGTGGATTTCTTTTATCAACGGTGGAGCTATGCTCAAAAATTGAAAATGTCACACCAAGAAGTCAAAGAGGAACAGAAGGAATCCGAAGTCTCACAAGAAGTAAGGTCCCTGATTCGTCAACGACAAATGAATGCATCACGTCAGAGAATGATGCAAGATGTTCCAGAAGCTGATGTAGTTATTACGAATCCGACTCATATTGCTATAGCCGTCGTTTATGATCAAGATCGGTCACAAAGCCCATTAGTTGTGGCCAAAGGTGCGGGTAAAATTGCTCAACGGATTAAGGAGATAGCATTCGAAAATGAGGTGCCTGTTGTAGAAGACAAACCCTTGGCTTGGGCGCTATACGAAGTTGAATTGGGCGAAAGTATTCCCCATGACTTATTCCAACCTGTGGCAGAAGTGTTGGCACGTATCTACCAAGCCCGAAATAAAAAGACCGCATAAAGAATACACTATGAGAGTTTAACCAACTTCTTCAAATGAAAAGATAACACCAATGAATAACGTTGGCACATTACAAGTCCCAGCTCTGTCTCGGTACGGCGATCTCTTCCTAGTTGCTGGTATCATCTCGATCTTGTTAGTAATCTTAATCCCGCTCCCTGCATTTTTGTTGGATATGTTACTAGCAATTAATATTTCTTTGTCTTTAATTGTCTTACTACTCGTTTTATATACGCTACAACCTGTTGATTTCTCGGTTTTTCCTTCTCTATTGTTGGTTTTAACACTTTATCGTATTTCACTCAATGTAGCCTCAACTAAACTAATTTTGACAAAAGGTCATATTGGGGACCAGTCGGTTGGAAAAATTATTGCGGCTTTTGCCGGAATTGTTATCCGTGGTGATTATATAGTTGGGTTTGTAATTTTCGCTATTCTGACTATCATACAGTTTGTAGTGATTAATAAAGGTTCTGGCCGAATTGCAGAAGTAGCGGCGCGCTTTACATTAGATGCCATGCCAATGAAGCAGATGGCAATTGATACTGATTTAAATGCTGGTTTACTAACTGAAAGTGAAGCCAGTGAACGTCGTGTAGCAGTAACAACAGAAGCTAATTTTTATGGGGCAATGGATGGTGCTGCAAAGTTTGTTCAAGGTGATGCAATTGCCGGTCTGATTATCACTGCAGTCAACATCATTGCAGGCTTGATTGTCGGTGTAGTTCGGCATGGAATGGAGTTGACTGGTGCTAATGGTGCGGTTCAGCGCTATACGTTATTAACTATCGGAGACGGGCTAGTCAGCCAGTTACCTTCGTTGATTATTTCTATTGCCTCTGGGATTCTGATTAGCCGAAGTTCCGAGAGTAGTAACTTCGGTCGGTCTTTGGCCGCTCAGTTTTTACTTCAAACACGACCCCTCTATATTTCTTCTGGAGCTTTGGCTTTACTCGGTATCACACTCGGTTCTTCAGCTTTCTTTTTATTGTCTGTAGTTATTGGTGGGGCGGCATATGTTTCTAGCCGAGTCGAAACAGAAGAGCTGGAAGAACTACCACCAGCCCAAGATGAAGAAACCCCAGAGGAAGACTTAACGCCAATTGAACAGGCTTCGGACGATTTAGAGGTCGAGCCAATCCATCTTAATGTTGGCTATAATATAATTCCGCTCATCACCCCTTCTGAGGGTGGAGACATGCTAAACCGAATTAAGCAAATTCGTTCGACCCTAGCTCAAGAACTTGGAATTGTACTGCCACACATTCGCATTCGGGATCAGGTAGACTTGTCAGCTGGTGGTTATGTCATTATGATTCGAGAAGAGCCAATGGCCGAAGGTGAGTTGCGGGTCAACGACTTTTTGGCTATGGATGTCGGTTCAGTGGTCGAGGAAATTGATGGGATACCAACTGAAGAACCTGCAAATAATCAACCCGCATTATGGATTACTGAAGAGCAAAGAGAACAAGCACTCGTTGCCGGATATCTAGTTATTGAGCCCTCAACTATTCTTGCTACTCATTTACTTGAAACTATCAAAAAGCATGCGGATAAATTACTGACACGACAGGATGTTCGAAACTTACTGGATCGTGTCAAAGAAACAAATGAGGTTCTAGTAGAAGAGGTCACAACCTCCTCAATTGGATTAGGGTTAATACAAAAAGTCTTACAGACTCTGTTAAAAGAAGGGGTTTCTATTCGAGATTTAGTACTGATTTTAGAAGCCGTTGCGGATCATGCAGCAACTTCACAAGATGTCGTTTTGTTGACTGAAGCTGTTAGGCAAAGAATTGGCTCTCAAATCTGCCGACAATATCAATCATCAGAAGGTGAGCTCGAATACGTAGGTTTGGATGAACAGGTTGACCAAATTATTCGATCAGCTATCACGCAAACCGAAACAGGCCAATTTGAGTTTATGCCACTAGATCCAAACCTAGCATTGGAACTAGTTAATGCCATTGCTAATACCGTAACACAAGTTTCGGGTCTACATGCTATCCCATTAATTCTCTGTTCTAGCTCAGTGGTACGCGCCTACTTGTCTCAATTCATTAGTATCCAGTTTCCGACACCAATTCCTGTATTATCCATTGAAGAAATTCCAGCTACCGTTCCATTAAACGAGATTGGTCGAGTTGAGTTAGGGATTTCGTAAACGAGATAGCAAATGGCAACCAGAATTCACAAAATATATGGCCGAACTCCTAAGGAAGTTCGGCAAAAAGCAAGGAAAGAATTTGGAGAAGACTTTAGTGTTGTTAAAATGAACCGAGTTTCAGGTAGAAGCTTACTGAAGCCAGATAAGAATTCAAACTATGAGCTAATTATTGCAATCGAAAGTGAAGTTGAAACTACTGCGCCTCTCGTTAGAACCAAACAAAAATCACCCGACCCCACGAATCTGAAAGATGCAATCAGTCGGGTGAATACATTATTATCAGCTAACGCTTACACACAGCAAATGGAGGCAAAACAAGATCTCCACTCAGTCGAGATTTCAACCAAGGATGTTGAAATGCAAGGTGAATCATCGCATGTTCCTTACGCAGACCCACCTGATTTTACAGAAGAAGACAATAATCATAAACAAGCAGAAGAAATTAGTCGGCCCAATAATTCATCCGATCTTTATAATTATTTAGGGTCAGAGTTGACAGAAATTCGTGATGTCCTACATATTTTACTCAATAATGTAAAAACTAGCGATATCCCTGATTTACCAGATGAAGTCACCGGATTATATCAAAAATTTCTCAAACATGATGTCGATCAAACTCTTGCTTATGATTTAGCTGAGGCGATGGAAGATTGTTTTCACGACGAGAAAGGCCGCTCAATTCACCAACATCTAACGGCTCTATTGAGAAAAATTGTTAAGACTTCTGGTGGAATTCAATTTAAAACGTCACCAACAGTGGTAGCATTAGTTGGTCCCACAGGTGTTGGAAAAACAACTACCATCGCTAAGTTAGCTGTCCAATATAAATTCAAAGGTAAAAAGGTAGTTTTAATCACCACTGATGACTTTCGTATTGGTGCTATTGAGCAGTTGACTACATATGCCGAAATCTTATCTCTACCAATGGAAGTCGCACATGAACCTGAAGAATTGGAAGATAAAATTACCCAGCACAATTCGGCGGATTTGATACTGCTCGACACGCCAGGTCGAAGCCAACTGGACCAACCACGTATTCGGTCGATTGAGTCATTTCTCAATTCAGCCTGTCCAGATGAAACACACCTTTTAATCAACATGACCACTCGCAACCAAGATATCCAAAGTATGATCAGTCGGTTTGGTTCTTTGGGAGTTGATCGCCTAGTGTTTACCAAGTTGGATGAAGCCAATTGCCTTGGCCCCATCCTTAACAGTAGCTTACGCTTCAAGAAACCAATATCTTTTTTTACCACCGGGCAGGATGTCGCTGGTGATATTGAGATTGCAAGCCACAATCGTATGGCGACCTTTCTGTTACGTGGATTTCAAGCTCGAGTAAAAAAAGCAAAAAAAGCAAAAAAAGCAAAGAAAACAGTAAAAAAGAGTAAAAGTAAAGCTTAGGTAGGATGAAGGANGCAGAAATTGAAAAATGATCAGGCCACACAACTTCGTCAATTAATTGAAGCCAAAAAAAAGTCTGCGGTAGCACAATCACAGCAATCGGATCGTTCNATATCAACCTCTCGAAAANCGCAGCTNGATAAGAATAAGAGTCAACCANTTGAAAGTTCACTGANCGGATTGAAAACTATCGCTATTACTGGAGGAAAAGGTGGTGTAGGAAAGACAAATATGTCGGCTAATTTAGCTGTATCTATGGCTCAGCTAGGTTTCCGTGTTGGTATATTGGATGCCGACCTCGGTCTAGCTAACATTGACGTACTATTTCGTTTGACTCCTAAATACAATTTGAGGCATGTCTTAACTGGCGAGAAACGGATTGACGACATCATACTACCAGGTCCATTGGGCATTTCCATCATCCCTGGTAGTTCTGGAATTCAAGCATTAGCGGATTTACCAGCTGGCATGAGACAAATTTTAATTCAAGAGCTAGGTAGACTAGAAGAGTTAATCGATTATCTGATTATTGACACACCAGCTGGAATAGGGGATAACGTGTTGAGTTTTGTTCTNTCGGCTGACTTGATTTTGGCTGTTACAGAACCAGACCCAATGGCTTATACGGACGCATATGCTTTAATCAAAACGATTTCCCGTCGGAAATTGAATCAGACGATCTACTTAGTCGTAAATAAGGTTAGAAGTATGGCGCAAGGTCAAGAAGTGTATGAAACGTTACAAACAGTTAGTCAACGGTACCAACTCAGCATCCGCGGTATTAACTATATGGGTTATATCCCATACGAGGCTAAAATAAGAAATGCACTTTTTTTAGGTAGTCAAAAACCTTTTGTCTTAGAACACCCCAATACTCGAGGAGCAAAGTGTTTTCAGAATTTGGCAAAGAAATTGCTTTATCACCTTCGTCGGATCTCGAGGGGGAAAATTGAGCGGGATACCCAGGATTTTTTTTCTCAGGTACTGACCAATAATTCCGACTAACTTTCCGGTTAGCGAAAAAAGGGGTAATTAAATGCTACCAAAAAACTGGATTGCTAAAAAGNTAGGTCATGCACTCAGTGTCTGGGCTAGTTGTACTACAATTCTCATTAGCTTTTCGGCTAAAAACACCATCGATACTGTTTTTGTTAGGGCGATAATTGGCTTTTTAGTCTTCGGCCTATTAGGCTATATTGGTGGATGGCTAATCGAGCAGTCGATGCGGCCTGAACTCTCATTTATCTACAAAGATGATTGGCTCGATAATACACCAAGTGGTGATTTGCAAAATAATGTTGACCGAAGTCGGATTGAAAATTAACCCGTAGATCCATAGATATATGAAGAAAATTTTGTCTAGGAATAGTTCAAGATGGATCAGTTAGACCAGCTCTGGAATGAATATAAATTTGGTGGAAATGAAGAAGCGCGTGAAAAACTGATTACCGACTTCGTACCAATTGTCAATACAATTGCCCGCCGCTTAGAAATTTATGCATCGTCTTCTTATGGTTTTGAAGATCTAGTTAGTGTTGGCCTAATGGGTTTATTGGACGCTATTGAAAAGTTTCAACCTGGAAAAGGGGCTATTTTCAAAACCTACGCTTGGCACCGAATACGTGGAGCAATTCTGGATGAGATAAGAGCGTTAGATTGGGTGCCTCGATCAATTCGAGACAAGGCAAGCCAATTAGAAAAAGCGTATCAAACTGTCAGGCAAAGGACCGGACGTGCAGCCGAAGAATTTGAGGTTGCTGAAGAACTTGGTATCTCACAGCAGCAATTACAAGAGACACTGGCCGAAGTAGGTTGTACTTCAATATTAACAATTGAAGATTTAATGACAGACGAAGAAAATGAAGAAATAGTAAACGACTGGTTAGCGGATCCCTACGCTGTCGATGTGCAAGAACAAGTTGAGTTACAAGAAAATAAAGAGATTTTAGCAGAATCCATTGATCAACTACCGGAAAAAGAAAAATTGGTTGTCAGTTTATACTATAATGAAGAAGCAACTATGCAGGAGATTAGCTTGATTCTAGGTATTACTGTTGGTCGGGTTTCTCAACTTCATTCTAGTGCTATTGTGCGTTTGCGGAATGCGCTAAAGCCGCCAGATTAAAACAAACTATTACTTATTGGTTTTGAAAAAGTGCGTCCAGAAACGACTCGTATAGAAAGAGACTTTAATCAGCGAGATAGTCCATTTAAAATTGACGGCAATCTATTCATTCAAGGGGACGTTCTCGAAAAAACCGAAATTCAAGTCGGTGGTGATTTGAGAGTCTCGGGTATCATCCAGAGAGCCAAAATAGAAACTGATCGACATCTTGTTGTAGGTCAGGGGGTTACTGATCGAAGTGAGGTCAAAGTCAATGGTTCAGTAAAGTCTGGTTTTATAGAAAATAGTGTTGTCTCTAGTCGCGGGGATATAATCATCCAAAATAATGTTATGCGGGCTACGTTACANGCTGGGCGAAATATTCTTCTATCGGATGGTATTATGGTCGGTGGTACCGCATCTGCAACTGAAAAAATTGTTATTCAAAGACTTGGCTCTTCAGCAGGGGTTCCGACATATATATCTGTCGGTATACATCCCAAAATCCGAATCAAATACAACGAAATTCAATCTCGGATTGAAGAGATNNGCAAGGAATTNNAACTTCTGGCTAAAAATATTAGATTTCTGGAAGANANAGACATAAATGATTCCACTTCTCGGTCTTATCAAAATTATCTTCAGCTACCACAGATCAAGTCAAAACAGAAAAAATATCAGAGNNACCAACTGTTAGCTAAAAAAAATCTAGATCAACTACTAAATTTAGCNGAATCTCGGTGGCCAGATAATCCGCATGTATTGGTCCTNGACACTGTATTTGAAAAAGTACAAATCAATATTGGATGGAACCAATTTTTGACAACCGAANTTCTCAAAAAAGTAGCTTTTAAAGATAAAAATAACGCGGTCTGTTTGGTGGATTTAGCTTAAATCAATCGGAATGAGATGGAAATATAACCTTCTTTTCAGTAGATATTTTCTTTGGGTCATNTTCGTTGCATTGCTATTTTGTTCAGTTCACACACTCGAATGTCAATCAACGGGTAATCAGCTTGAGGGTATCGATTTAAATGAAAAAGGAGGAAAGTTTGTTGCGATTTTTAGCAAGCCTTTCATTTTCAATGAAGAGCATACNCCAAACCGTGGATACCTAAAAGTCCAAGTCAATAATACCCTTTGCACAGAATTCCTCACAAGCAAAGAAAATCGACACTGGAGTGAGTCAAAATGGGTAATATATCGCGATCCTGATTCGCCAGTAAATCGAGCATCAATTAGTCAAGAAGGACCAGATGTAGTTATTAGTCTCCATCATTCGCTCAATTATGAATTGAGGTATTCGTCCAGTGAACAGCCTCGTGAATCAACACGTAGCGAAATGCGTCCGGGAAAATCTGTTTTATGGATCAGGTTCGATGAAAAACCAGTTCAACCTCCAGAGCAAAATAGCAGAAGCATACAACTNCCCGAACAAAAAANAGCGCAACCCAACAATAGTCAGCCGAAANTAAATAGGGNACTTGAAGAGATTAAATCACTTGNTACTACACACGCATTGGCCCAAGTTTTACCGGAGATNCCCCAAACCAAGGTTCAAAAGCATACGAAAGATCAAACATTTTGGCTACAAGTTGTCGAAGTTTGGCGTAAGTATCTACGAATACCTATTGATCTAATTATTTTGCTAGGAATTTTACGAATTGCTCTAGGATTACGCAGGAACCACCAAATCATAAGGCAGGTTATCTTAAGAGAAATACCAAGTGAGTCAGCAAACACTTCAACTAAGCAAAAGGTTCTTGAGGGTAACGATAAGAACTTTGAGAACCTTTTGCAGGCAAACCTCGAAACTGCTAACTCTGATTTGGTTAATCTAGAAACTAAAACTAGTAACTCATCATCAGAACAAAATGGTCCAGAAATACCGGTAGAAGAAATCGACAGCACACAAATTGAAGAAATTAGCGATCTAGAAATCGAGAAGCTGAGAGAGAAAGCCCAAAGGCTACGACAGGAGGAGGGATTAGGTGAAGCAGAAATCGCGCAGAAACTAGGGGTTTCGGGCGAGAAAGTTGCGCTGATTTTCAGCCTAGGCGATAACTAGACTAGTCGGTTAAAGCGGGAAAGCCTCCGAGAAATGCTAGACGCTCGAATCCGTGCTCGCCGACGCCGGATATTGCTGACAAATGGGGAGTTTCGTTGTCTACGTGGGAGGGCTCTTGAACGGAAGTTTCTGCCTCTCATTATTTGCGAACGGCTCAGTAAACCCCTACCAGAACGAGCAATAGATCTCATTACAAAAGTCCCTCTTGTTACGTCCTTGTGCGTGGGTTAACATAGTCTCTATTCTAGGTCAAGATAACTCCATAGCTAATGATAATGACAGGAACAATTTACTAATTTGTCGAATTGAAACTTTCCTTTATGTGTTTTTGGCATTTAGATGATGATTCGGTCAGAAGTAGTTTCCCGTACCAGCGTACTTACTAGTCGCATTGTAATCAATGATTTCTTTATTTAATATAAGGCAATTATTACTTGTAATTCTTCTTTCGTTTTGCACTTCTGATAGCTCAAGTCGCCAGATTGTATCTGAGCNAATTTTTGATGTTGAAGCTGTTTCTGATAATGAAAATTTGGAGGCTTATGCTGTAACTTCTAACCAGATTATTTTATTNAGAGTTGATCAATTTGGTAAACCTCAGATTATAAAGAAAATCCCAGTTGCTNGTCCCCAACATGTAACCATATCTGGTTCCAAGCTTGCTTATAGCAGTAAAGAAGACAAAATTTACATTTTTGATTTAGACCTCAATCCTCAATTTCCAAGTCAAAATTTAGCTCGACCCAAACGTGAAGTTGCTGATTTATATTTCAGTGGAAATCATCTTAATGTTGGCTTGGTAGATGGGACAGTTCTAATTTATGATTCAAAACAACATAAGCCAATTTATACTATTGGATCTAACAACAGTCATGTCGACCAAATTTGTTTTCACCTCTTAAGTCAGAAATATTTGATCTACCGTAGCGGAGAACTATCACTATGGAATTTTGTTGAACGGAAACAACTCTGGTACGCTGATCTACCTTTGCAATCGGTTCAGTCGGTTCAATTTGATCAAGAAGGTCGATTGGCAGTAGTACAGTCAAACAATAAAATCCTGATTTATAATACTCAAGCCTCGACAAACAGTGTAGCATCTCAACAGCCAGTTTACACATGTGAAGCTAGTAATGATTCTTTTTTAGCTTTCTGCTTCGGTCCTGCTAATACTCTACTAACAATAGAAAAGAGTGGTCAAGTTAAGCAATGGGACATTTTGAAACAAACCCATAGAAATATCCAACGATTAGAACCACGAACTTATACTGCAATTACATGTTTTTCGACTAATTTAGAAAAATATTGGGTGTCAACTAATCAAGGAGAGATCGTCAGCCATTCACTCAATTCCAGGTCATCAAAAAACATAGAAAAGAAACCGCCAAAGCCAGTAGAAAAAAGCATAACAAAACTACAATTGAAGCCACCAAAAGTATCCAAAAAAACAACAGGAAAAGATACACTTAGACCGGCGAAAACTTCTAAACTAGTAGTTGAGTTATCTCCTGTGCCTCCAGATAAAATTACTGTTGGTGAGTCTTTGCGAGTTGAATTTAGCACCTCCCGAGAAGCAGTTATATTGGCCAGAAAAATCCCAGAGAATGCTATTTTTTCTAATGAGCGTTGGCTCAGTTGGAAACCTACACTGAGCCAGGTAGGCAGGTTTGATTTTCAGTTTTACGCTATCACGAATGACAACCAATCAAAATCAATCAACTTTGTCGTTAATGTTGATGCTAACTCTCCTCCCCGTTTNCTNTATATTGACGAGCGATCAGTTGATACAATTCCTTTAGTTTTTGAAACTGAAGTAGGTAAAAATTTAACACTAATTATCATTGCTGAAGATCCGGANTTGGACTCNNTATCCCTATCAGTTCTACCACCTGTAGTTGGAANAACAATCGAACAAACTGGATCNCCGATTGATTTCCAACTACAGGAAGATAACTGGAGTTGGAAATTGATCTTCAATTCCAATTCTACTCAACNACAAAAATTTGATCTAAAATTGACCGATGGACTTTCGGTAGTTCTTTTGCCGATTGAGATTCAAGTAAAACGTTCATTTAGCGAGACAAATGCAATCAATCTAATTCCACCAACAACAAAAGATATTCCTGATAGTAGTATTAAACAAACGATTGGAGAGAAGCAAANCACCGAAACACCACTAATNACAGTACCACCCGGAATGGTGAAAATTGTTTCTGGTCATCAAAGAGATTTNTTCATTGACCAGTACGAAGTTACCAATTTGGATTTTGTTGAGTTCCTCAATCAGACTGATTTATTAGTTTCTGACTTGATTAATCTTGCGGCAACTTACGTGAAAATCGAAAAAGTGGATGATAGATTTCGAGTGAAAGAGGAACCACGAGCAGAGAACTTGCCCGTGGTTGGTGTCAGCTGGGTTGGGGCATGTGCTTTTGCTAAATGGAAAAACAAAANCCTACCTACTGCGGAACAATGGGAGATAGCCGCTCAGCGACAATTGTTTCCTTGGGGTGAAGGGCCNCTAACAAATGCAGACTGGGAAATGACTGGGCCAATTGAGGTTGGTACTCAAGGTTCAGATGTTACACCATCTTCAGTCTTCGACTTGGCTTCTAATGTTGCAGAGTGGACTCTATCTGAGCAAGCAGGCAAACAAATCATTAAAGGTGGGTCTTGGAGAAGTCGCCAATTAGAAAGCCTAAAACCTTTTCGTCTGGCCTTAGCTCCTAACCAAACTTTATCATGGGTCGGCTTTCGTTGTATATTGGTAATAGAATAATGACTACTTTAGAATAACCATCTTGCCAGTATCAATTACTTCTTTTTCGCTATTACTAGCTCGTAAAACATAAAAGTAAACACCGCTAGCTGCTGGTTCACCTTCTNGGGTTTGACCATTCCAGTAAGCAGCTTNTTGAGGTTGGTGATAACGTCCACGTTCTTTGTAACCNAGTGTGACAGTCGTTATCAATTGACCNCTAGCATCAAAAATATCAATAAATACTTCCGCCGGATCTGCTAATTCAAATGGAATCCATACTTCAGGATTGAAAGGATTCGGGTAGCTTTGTAACACACGGGTACCGGCCAAATATATTTCGGCATGTTTCATGGGTTGGTATTTAGGAAAAACTTTATCAACCTGAATACTCGGCTGGCCCATAATACCGTTTGAGTCCATTGGTACAACAGCATAAACATAGAAGACCTTATTTGGGTTGAACTTGGTGCTTTTTACATTGACGTCTTGGAAAGCTGTAACGTCAATGAATCGATTATCGGTGGCTCGAACAATACCTATCATGTTGACATCATCATCAGCTAAGCCGTCGCCATTTTTGTCACTAGCCCGCAAAACAGCGGCATCATCTTTGAAATTGAGAGTGTCTGATTGGCGAAGCTGATGGTCGTAGCGCTTGCGGATAATAGCGATTTGATGAACGTCAGTCAAATCCTCTAGCTCCCACTCAATCAAGACACCTTCTTGGTCAAGTGTTTTTTGAGTAGTAGTCTTTTCAGACTTAGATTTAAGTTGCCCAACGGTAGTTGGCGACCGTTTAAGAATAATATTTCGAGCTGTGGGTTTGGATAGACGACCCCTTGGTGGTTTGCCCGCTACATAACGAAATTCACCCGGATGAATACCTTTTTTCGTCTCGGTGTTATAGTAAGGAAGAATTACCCGTTCTGTTTGAGGTCGCATATTAATCACTACTAGCGTGAGTTTACGGATATCACTACCAAATCCATCAACTA
>PAYP01000091.1 GCA_002714785.1 Candidatus Poribacteria bacterium
TACTATGCTATACATAAAAACCGTAAACAGATATAAGAATTTATTTCTCATTTCTAATTTTGGCGTACCTTTCAAAAGGGCTTTACTCAAACATGATTTGCGTACGAATCGCCCAATATTTAATAAGATAGTAGTCTAGACACAGTAATTTTACTAGTGGCCTTTTCCATATCAGGCCTTACTCTTGAATGAACACTGTATCGTTACCCAACCCTTAGACCATTTTTCGGACATTTTCCATTGGTATTCTGAGCTCTGGGACGCCTAAACGTTTTCGAAAGACCTAATCTTGGATCTTCAGCCGTCCAACTCTGATCTTTATTAGAGCATGCGTCATGACNATCCCTCGGTATTAGTTCTTTCGTCTCTCGACCTCTGTAACTACTGCAAGAATATATTAAAATTATACCTNAAACCGACGGTAATGCCCGCTTAGTCGGGCGTCGTGGTAGGTTCTCTTCATTTCTGATTCCTTCTTCAAGCGGGCCGAGGCCAANACTTTCGACTTTCTGTTGCTCTATTGGTATCAGAAAATCATTATCCATCCTCGCTCTCTTATCCCCAATTATCGGAACCGTAATCGGTCTCATAAAAACCGATTCCTCTCACTTTTTAGCATCAATGGTCTCTCACCCGTTACTCAAATTAAATTAAGTTAGCAAATAAAAAAGTGTTTTAAATCCATTTTAATTGGCCAATGATTTCAATTTGAAAATCAAAAATCTCGTACNTGATACCTAGTTAGGATTATAAGTATTCTGACAATACCGGGAATTTACAGTTTTTTTGTTGCAAAAATGGCAAAAAAATAAACCTTTGAATAACCTATCATCAGACCATACATTAAAAGTGCTCTTGTCACTTATCGTTGACAGGAGTGCTTTTGATAAAGTTANAATGCCTAGTTTGGTTTAGATAGCTCTCCCAGGCTAGGCATCCAACCGCCCTAACCCCCTGCTATCTTTCCTGAAAAAGTGTATAAAAAGAAAAATAACGCAAAGATCNGATANAAACCTGATACATAACATTGTAATTTGAATATTATAATTAACAAAATAAAAGTGATCTGACTTCTTAAGAGTGTTTTCGTACCAGNTGTGCCTTAGTTGAATTCGATAGCTCAGATTAGACGTTTTAATACCTTCGTATTGATTAAAAACAGCCTTACAGGGTTAGATGACAATTTAGATACTATAGTAGAAAAATGGAGATCAAAATATGAAAAAAGCATATCATTTATTCATACTGACATTTNTGTCTTACATCTGGACTATCATNCCAGCCAGTGCCGATTTAACAGATGGTTTGTTACTGTACTTCCCTTTTGATGAGGGCAAGGGAGAAATTGTCAAAGACCATTCTGGTAATGGACATGATGGAGAGATATTCGAGTTTGATCAGGTGGATTGGGACGAGGGGAAATTTGGGGGGGCTATCGCGATGAGTGGTAAGGGTGCTGAAAAAGAAGCAAATTTCAATAGAAAAGGCCGGATCGAAGTTCGGGACGATCTAGGAAGCCATAAGTCCCTGTCAATTTCCGTATGGTTCAATGACACTATTGATGGTGCTGGTTGGAACTACTTTGCCGATTTCCGTCCGACTGGCTCTTGGTTTGCTAGAGATGGAAGTCAAACTATTAAATTTAACGATGAAGGAAGTGGAGTCCCCAGTGGTGATTATCCACGGAAAGAGTGGGTTCACTTAGTTGTCCTAGCGAATGCGAAAACAACAACATTCTATATTAACGGTAAGAGAACCGGTATCCCAGGTACTGGCGCCAACTTGAATATCAGTACCAATCTGCACGTTGGTTCGCGTTTCTCGAAAAACGAATCTTTTCTTACTCATCTTGATGAATGGGCTATGTGGGATAGATTATTAACCAAAACAGAGATTAGCCAATTGTTAGAACAACCTGTGATTCCATTATCTGTCGAATCAAGTGGTAAAGCAGCAATAACTTGGTCTAGAATTAAGACCCAATAACGGAAGCTGATAGGTATGGTTTCCATGTGGCCATTGACTGGCTACTCCTTCGATCATCTCTGTCTATTACAACTATTTTCCTCATCTCGGCAAGAAAAAATTCATTGAGATCAAAGTTTCTCACATCTGTGTAGTTTGCCGNGAATAATTGTATTTTTTAGCCTAAAAGGATTTGGCAAACGAATCCTTAAATTAACCCAAACCAAGGAACGCATTAGTAAATACAAGATTGACTAAAAAACTAATCTATATCTGGAATATACTTGAGTAATCTCTTTAAAAAAAAACTGGAACAAAATTTCTGGATATACTAAAGGATAAACGGTATATCCAGAAATTTATTTCGAGGAGAATTGAAGCACCAAGTTAGTCGTTCATTTGAGTTTAGGATTCCAATCGATTTTCAGAATTAACTATTAGAAAAAATCACCGGTAATCAGCCTTATCGGTGATTTTCATATGTTTATTAATGTGATTTATTATTTAAATAATCTAGATTGCAGTNCATTCAGTCTTACTACTTGAAATTTAGAGGTGGATTCTAATGAGACAAAATAGAGCTAAAGCAATCTATAACAGTTTTTTACTTAATTCATTGTTGTTGCATACTTAATTACTTGCGATGTGAAGCCTAATAGAACCAATATTGTCTGAAACACGTGCAAATAATAATTGTCTGAAATAATCAATATCACCGGAAGTATGATTCCCACAATTACTAAAACTGGTATTTCGACCGTTTTCGACTCTAGACCAAAAGCTAGACCTTCTACTTCAGGATACAAAATGTATAGTCCAACAATAATCAGCCCGATCGTAGCCATAGCCAAGTAAAAAAAGTCTTTTTGATGGAAATAAATTTCTCTAAAATCAACTGTGTCTGCAGATTCAAGTTCACTTGAACTAGGTAATAGAGACTCGAGTGCAATAGCATAAAATATTATGACTAAAAATACGAACATATAAGGAATATANTTGCCTTCAATGTTACTAAAGTAATCTGGGGAGTTAAACCACCAATGAATCATATTNGTGGTTGTAGCAAACAANATACTAACCAACANAAAATCAAATTTAATCCGGGATTTTTTTCTACCCATTAAAGCAACCGTATTAATAAANCGGCTTAAAGAAATACCAACGACAATGGACAAAACCCATTGCATCATAGAATAATCTAAAATCATGATTCTAATTCCTGGTTTTTTATTTATTTTATCTCATACATAATTTATCTATTCTGAGGTCTTCAGTTAATAGACGAAGAAAATTAGTCAATGCTAATAGACTATTAGTTTCTGAAGACAAACATGATTAATTGAAAAACAGATTGAAACCCAATAAATAATCTTTAGTTAAATAAGTGACTAAAAGTAGACTAGAAAAGGGTATTGGTAAAAATGAGGCTCCAATGCATTAAAGTCTTGAGAAAATATTAGGACCATTGACGTCTTTTGTATGTATTATAGGTGGAAATTTTAGATCGTCGATATATTGATTGGAATATTTGCCCAAATTATTGAGTACTAAAATGCAAGGCCAATTAGGAATTCGACTATTTCTTAAGGCTCGAAAGTCGTATATATAATCTAGTTCGGAAATGACTGGTAAGTTATACAAAAAGAAAACAAGCGTGGTTAGAAACAGTGAAAGGAGTGGTGTAATAGATAGACAGAAGCTAAAGAATCTCTGTATTATTGCACTAGCTCATAGGCACTAGCTCATAGGTGGTTTAAAGCCCTCAGGCCAAATAGTTTCATCGTCATATTCAATGTTTGTTAAGTTAGCCTCACTCAAGTTAGCCTCACTCAAGTTAGCACCGTTCAAGTTGGCACCGTTCAAGTTGGCGCCATTCAATTTGGTACGCCATAAGTTAGAATGACTTAAGTTTGCGTTCCATAGTGTGGCACTTCTTAGGTCGGCACCATCCAGCTTAGCATCACTTAGGTCAGCCTCTATCACATAAGCACCACTCAAGTCAGCATTCCATAATTTGGCGTCACTCAAGTTGGCACCGTTCAAATCGGCGCCACTCAATTTGGCGTCACTCAAGTTGGCGTCGCTCAAATTAGCACCTTGTAATCTGGCATCATTCAATTTGGTTCGCCATAAGTTGGCACCACTCAAGTTAGCGTCACTCAAGCTGGCATATCTCAAGTTAGCCCTTCTCAAGTCAGCACCTTCAAGATCGGCTTTTCTCAAGTCAGCAACACTCAATTCAGCCCTATACAATTCAGCATTACTCAAATCGGCCTCGCTCAAATCAGCCTCACCCAAGTTGGCATTACTCAAGTTGGCATTACTCAAGTTGGCACCACTCAAGTCAGCGTTCCATAATTTGGTACTTCTCAAGTCAGCCTCGCTCAAGTTGGTACCACTCAAGTTAGCGTCTGGTTTTATCGTATACTCTTTGCCATTAACTATAATTTTCATGTTTATTTCTCTTAAGTGAATCTATACCAACGAACTCATATAGTGGCACAACGGGCATAACTGGTGAGAAGTAATAATATCATGACAGATTAGAAAGTCATGTTTTGATGCGGACACAAATCAAATATCTAATTACAGTGATACTTTTGGGGTGTCCATTTAACTCATTTTTTTCTAGTGCTGATAATTTTCACCAACTAAGTTGTTAGCAGCTCGAACTGGACGGAAGAGTGTCTGCCTCATAGGTGGCATCTCAGCTAATAGTTCTGGGTGAGGTTCCCAATCGTGCCATTTGCTATTGACAGTGTTGTAACAACTGAATACGGCAATTCGGTCATTTTCTGTGTTAGTCCAAGGGTGGGTACTATGTGTTAGGGCTTCTGTAAAAAAGAGAACCGAACCTTCAGGGCAACCATAAGTATCCCAAATTGACGAATTAGGGGACTTAAGACTCTCCGGTGCCGCGTAGACAGCTTTGTGACTACCGGTAACTAATAATGTTCCACCTTTCCCTTTTTTGACAGGATTGAGTTCCCAAACAACCCGAGATAAACCACTATATGCTTTACCTGGAATGCAACGATAGAGATGTGAGTCGCCGGGGAAACGGAATAATCCATTTCCATTGTGGGGACCAAAATGACCATCATTTAGAGTTCGATAAAAGAGTGAACAGGACTCCATCCGAAATCCGTAGCAACAGGAACTAGAAAGTGGTGGNTGGGCTACAAATTCGTTCATAAAACCAACNACTAATGGGTGATCGACCAATTTCTGGAGAGGTCCACCCATTGCGGATCGATCTTTTTCAGGGATTGATTGAGGGTNATTACGCAATTGTGAGCCGAATTCCTGCATTTCTTTCAGTTCACTACCACTAAGTACCCCGGGAATTAGTAACCAACCCTTACGATCAAACGTGTATTTCTGCTCTTGGCTTAAACTGATTACCGGTAGTTGGTCCGAATTCATTACGGGTAGATTATCTAGTTCCTGTAGGGCTGAACTTCCAAGATTCTTACCAATTATGTACGGAGTAGCATGGGAGATTTCCTTAAGGGACATTTGGTAACTCCTTTGAGAAACAGTGTTATATTTTCAACTCTCGCATAGCTGAAATGCGTTGTAAAACTGGTGGGTGGCTATAATTTAGAAAAACATTAATTGGGTGCGGTGTTAAATTGCCTAAATTAGACACTGACAGATTTTTCAGTGCCAAAATCAGGTTTTCTGCCATACCAAGTGTTTTTACTGCGTAAGCATCCGCCTGATACTCATGCCGGCGCGAAAGTCCGTGCAAAGCAATTGANAATACAAATTCAATGGGTGAGTATAAAAGGCCAAAAAATACCAAGCCNGCATATAACGGTGTTTGTTGCATTCCAAAAGCAGAGAATAAAGCCGGATTGTCGATAAAGTGAGATAAGAGATAGAATAAAAAACCAGAATGGGCAACTGACAGAATCATATTTTTCAGTAGATGTTTTTCTTTATAATGACCAACCTCGTGTGCGATGACAGCTACTAATTCATTCACTGAATGATTTTCGATTAGTGTGTCAAAAAGGACAATCCGTTTTTGATTGCCAAATCCGGTAAAGTAAGCATTGGCATGAGATGAACGTCTAGAGCCGTCCATAATAAATATTTCTGCTAAAGGAAATTTTACTTGATCAGCATATTTCTGAATAGATNTTTTGAGTTCACCTTCTTCTAACGGAGTGAATTGATTGAATAATGGCGAAATCAGGCTGGTATAAATTGGTGGAGCTAAAACGGAAAAAATGACAGTCAAGCCCCAAGCGTATAGCCAAGCCCATTCACGTAGTTGGATAAAGAAGAATAAAATAGCAGAGAGAATAAGAGTACCAAATATTNGGGTTAATAGGTACGATTTGANTTTATCAAGCAGAAATGTCTTGATGGTAGTTTTGTTAAATCCAAATTTACCTTCAATTACGAAGGTATTGTACAAAGAAAAAGGAAAAGAAAGCCAATCATTGGCTAAAAAAAGTAGACCAAAAAAAAGGAGGCCAGTTGGAACTGTCGATAAGCCAAAGCCTCGAACATAATTATCAAGCAAACCAAAGCCNTCGATAAAAATTAACCCTATAATTGCGAGCAAACTTACACTGGACGTCACGTAAGATAGCTTAGTTTTGGCCTGAGTATATCTTTGAGATTTTTGGTATTCTTGGGATTGATAAAAACCGTCAAACTCACTAGGCAAGTTAGGGCTCATAGATTTTAGGTTGAGATACCGAACGACACTGCGAACTAAGAATTCGCCGACTAATGCTAANATTATAATGATCAAATAAGGATTCATTTATTATAAAGGTTCAAACGAGAATTTCCTAATGATGACATAGTTTTAATCTTACTTCAAAGGTAAGACAAAATTCTACCATATTCACAATAGTATTCTGGTTAGTGCNATTCAATCAGAACCAGAATTATTATTAACCCAATATTCGCTCCAACTTTTACGATTTACAAAATGAATTTATCATGTTCCTCTTTGCTGTCGTTTGTTGACAGGATTATGGTTAGTTGATAGAATCGCCNGATGGATTTAACANATTTAAATAATACTTCGATTGAGTTAGTTAGAGCAGTTGATGGGCAGAATATCCGTCACGCGGTTTTAGATTTCGACGGAACTCTTTCNCTGATACGAGACGGTTGGCAGAATGTGATGGTACCAATGATGGTTGAAATTTTGGCTCAGACACCCACAATTGAAACTGAGCAACAACTAGAAGCTATTGTGGTAGAGTTTGTTGACCGGCTAACTGGCAAGCAAACNATTTATCAAATGATGCAATTAGTTAAAGAAGTTGAAAGGAGAAAGGCTAAAGCTGAAAGCCCCCTAGACTACAAAGACCTTTATAATCGTCGCTTATTACCGATAGTTAATCAACGAATTTCAGGTTTGGTTAATGGGTCAATAGAATCTGATTCCCTACGAGTTCCATTCAGTATANAACTTTTGCAAAAACTGCAGGAATGCTCTATTCACCTCTATTTAGCCAGTGGTACAGATATTGAATTTGTAAAAAAAGAAGCGGAATTACTAGGCGTNGCTGGTTATTTTGATGGTGGAATTTTTGGAGCCTTACGAGAATACGCTAAATTTTCTAAAGCCATGGTAATTCAAAAAATATTGTCAGATTTCAACATATCAGGAGACCAACTCCTAATTATTGGTGATGGCTATGTTGAGATAGAAAATGCTAAAAGTGTTTCTGCTATAGCCATTGGTGTAGCTTCCCAAGAAAACAACCGATATCAAATGAATGCAAATAAACGCGAGCGATTAATTCGGGCTGGTGCTGATATTATTATTAATGACTACGCCGAAATCGATAAACTTTTGACCTACTTAGGATTGAATAGTGAGGTAGTATGAGTGAATANAAACAACCGAATATCCTGCTGATCTTGAACGACGACATGGGGTTCTCAGACCTTGGTTGCTATGGAGGTGAAATTCATAGCCCGAACTTGGATCGGTTGGCCTATGGTGGATTGAGATTTACCCAGTTCTACAACACTGCACGATGCTGTCCTTCAAGAGCTTCTTTATTGACTGGCTTACATCCACACCAGACTGGTGTTGGCCACATGATGACGGATGATGGATTAGAAGGGTATCGAGGCGACCTAAACCATAACTGTGTGACGATCGCCGATGTAACCAAAGCCGTTGGGTATGATACCTACATGAGTGGTAAGTGGCATATCAGTCGTCACATTGGGCCTGATGGACCCAAACATAGCTGGCCATTACAAAGGGGATTTGACCATTTTTATGGCATTATCACAGGTGCAGCTAATTTTTGGCGACCTCGAACTTTGACACATAACAATGAGCAACTGGATTTGGAAGATTTGCCNGATGATTATTTTTTCACAGATGCTATTAGTGACAAAGCAGTTGAGCATATTCGTTTGCATCAAGAGACAAAACCAAATAATCCGTTTTTTTCTTACGTTGCTTACACTGCACCACACTGGCCATTACACGCACATCAGGAAGATATAGATAAATATTTAGGGCGGTTCGACCGAGGGTGGGATATTCTGCGGCAGCAACGTTTACANAGAATGCGCCAAATGAGCCTTTTAGATGAGNNTTGGGAAATGAGTGGTCGAGACCCTTCACAACTACCATGGGAACAAGCTGAATTTAAGGAGTGGAATTGCAGGCGAATGGAGGTATACTCAGCTCAAGTTGATAGGATGGATCAGGGAATTGGCCGTATTATCAAAGCCTTAGAAGATACGAGACAGTTAGAGAATACCATTATCATGTTTTTAGCTGACAATGGTGGCTGCGCTGAGGAATTAGGGGGACCACCTGAACCTGGTAGCGCCCGAGTGCGGGAATCCGATACTGATATTTCAACATTTTTAACGAGTGATGGTCAACCTATTTACCATGGTAATGATCCGAATATTATGCCTGGNCCAGAGACTACATATCAAAGCTATGGTGTACCGTGGGCTAATCTCTCCAATACCCCCTTTCGTGAATATAAACATTGGGTACACGAAGGTGGAATTGGTACCCCACTAATTGTTCATTGGCCGGCAGGCATTTCAGCAAGAGGCGAACTTAGACATCAGCCAGCCCAACTAACAGACATTATGGCGACTTGCCTAGANGTCTCATCGGCAAAATATCCAACTGAACANAAAGGCCACAAAATTCAACCCCTACAGGGTGATAGNCTAGTTCCTATTTTTGACAATCAAGATAACGGTAAAGAGGTCCTCTACTGGGAACATGANGGTAATCGTGCTGTCAGGAAAGGGCGGTGGAAGTTAGTTTCTAAGTATCCTGGAAATTGGGAGTTGTATGATATAGAAAAAGACCGAACTGAACTGAATGACTTGTCTCCTCAGTACCCTAAAGTAGTTACTGAGCTGTTATCTTTGTATGATGCTTGGGCCGATCTTTGTAGCGTTGAATCTTGGGATGACATAACTACTAGTAGAAAATCTAGAAGAGCAAATTGATAAGGAATAGTGCATATGGGATTAACAAGAGAGCAAATTGAGGCTTATAATGAAAACGGATTTGTGGTAGCTAAGGGCGTATTGGATGCTTCGGACACCCAACCTGTCATTGATGAATTGGTCGAATTTATTGATCATCGGGCTAAGGAACTATTTGAGCAAGGAAAAATCACCAATATGTATGCCGAGGCTAGTTTTGAGCAACGATTTGGTCTAATTCTCAAGGACTCGGTGGAAATTGGGCGTGGTATGGATATTATGGACATGCGAGGGCCTGCCATGTTCAATTTTTTGGGTAACGATAACCTGTTGGATGCNGTNCAGTCGTTAGTTGGCCCCGAGATTACTTGCAATCCGATTCAGCACGTTCGAGCGAAACCACCATCAAATTTTGGGCACAGCAGTTGGTCTCATGGCGTCCCTTGGCACCAAGATGCAGCAGTAATGATGAAAGAGGCTGAACATTCTAATGTTATCACCTGTTGGTTGCCGTTGACTTTGAGTAATCGTGATAGAGGGTGTTTACAAGTTTTGTCTGGGGTTTCCCAGTTAGGATATTTAACTCATCAGAAAGAGGGCGGAACCATGATTGTTCCTGATATCATGCCAGANTCTGAACCAGTTTACTTAGAATGTGATCGTGGTGATATCGTTTTCCTTAGTCGTTATACTCCTCACCGTTCATTGCCTAACTTATCTGATTATTGCCGATGGTCTTTAGATTTACGTTATCAACCCACGGGTCAGCATACTGGTCGTACTGCACATCCGGATTTTGTGGTCCGAAGCTTGAGTCAACANGATANTGCACTGATTGACCATAAAGCATGGTCAGATCTATGGGTTGATGCGTTTGAAAACCCAAGAGGTGCAGCTACTCATCGTACTGAGTGATTAAGAAAGTCACTGCGCTTAGTNAGAAGTACAACGTTCTTCGCCACAAATTCTGGTGATGTATCCCAACCTTTGGCTAACCAATGAAACGTTTGTCTTTCAAAGAAACAAACGTGAGTAGGATCATTTTTATAGTACCAACTACCGAATTCTATGGTTGATGGTACAAACTGGGTCATTATACCCAATATGCCATTTGGTTTAAGGCAAGACCAAATCTGGTCTAGTTCTGATTTTGGANTNTGTAAATGCTCAACTGTTTCNGAACTAGTAATGAAATCGTATGATTTTTTGAAGACNGCTGGTTCGAAGGCATAGAATCGATCGTAAAGTGTCATTTGATGTCCAGCTTCTTCAAACATGACGGATAGGGTAGGTCCTGGTCCAGAGCCGAAGTCTANACCTTTGCTATTTTTTGACAATCGCTTCTTGACGGGCTCAAAAAGTTGACTCAAAAAAGCTCGATATCGAGGGTCTTCTGGTGAATTTTGGTGGGTGTCGTACCTAGATTTTTCTTTTTCTGGGGATAGGAAAAAATGTGGTGGAACAAATATCAGTCGACAATTCGAGCATCGGAGAAATGAGCGGCGATCATCTTGGAAAAAATCATCACCGCTTTCGCCTAAGCACAGAGGACATTGGTTTTGCAAGCCCAATTTTTAAAGTCCAGCCTTGAGTAAAGACCAACTNGTAGATAATTTACCTTTTGGGTCAACTACTAATCCTTNAGCCTTCAAATTAACTTGAATTTCGTCCGCAGATAAGGCGCGATTGTAAATAGTAACCTCATCTATTAGACCAATAAATCCACCATCTTGCGCCTTACCAATTTCTGTTTCAGAACTATTACTTTTCATCGGGCCATTATAGTCTGCTTCCTTGACAAGCTTGCCATCTACGTACAAAAACTTTTTTTTATTATCGATAACACCAGTTATATAGTGCCATTCGTTGGGCGCAAATTTTGGAGCACCAAAGCCTGCATCTCCTTGCCAACCGGGACATGTGATAAATTCTATTTCAGCTCCAGCATTTCGACCATCGAATCGGAATGCCCATCCATCCGCATCTCTTTGGGCTACAATAGTTCCACAGCAAGCAGCTACTACACCTTTTACCGGTAGTTTGTTTTTAGCTTTGACCCATGCAGCCACTGTCATAGATTTTTTACCGTTAAATTCTAAGGTCTTACTACCTGGGATATCGACTGAATCATCGCCATCACACTCAAAAGCTTGGCCAATCTTCCCTGCTTTGATTTTTCCATTACCGACCATCTCACCATGATTTTCGCCAATCACATCTTTAACTTTTTTACCTTCTACTGTTCCTTGATCTAATGGCCAGTAAGCAACTAAACCTTCTGTTATCATCTGAGCTTCTGATCTGAAATACGATAACGAACAGAGTATTAAGAAAATCAGGGTTGTAAATCGTTGGTTGTACTTCATATTGATATTCTCTCTTCTTTTCTTTCTGTTGATACAGAGCTAAATTGTTAAAGTCTGTTTGTGTCTCCAACNACGANTACGCATCGCTTAAGNTTGATTGATATTCTGGAAATAACTCGTAGAGTTTTGAGCGTTACTACCATTTGTTTTTTCGATTGATATGTATGATTTTATCAGCACCTCCATAAAGNCTCAAAGTCGAGAAANCATCAAGCTTATTGCAAAATTGACTAAAATTTTTGATTTTTGGTAAAACATGAGATTCCAATCACCATATTTTCAGATAAATTTTTGGATTTACATGTCTAGTTTCTTTTTTTCATGTTCTTTACAATGACTGTGTCGACAGCATAGGCATCCAACAACTCAGGGCTAAGGTCTAGACCAAACCCAGGAAGGTCATTCAATTTAAATAGTCCATCTTTAGGCTGTGGTCGTAACCTGCGATAGATTTCACTTTCGACACTTTGTGNCCNACTTAAGTGGTTCAAACCAAATGTTTCAGCCATCGCAGGTAGTGGTAGGCAAGCGGTTAAGTGTAATCCCCAAGGAGTACCAGCTTGATGAGGCCAAGTGGGAATGTGTAAATTGGCACTCTCTTGTGCAATCCGTAAACATTCTCCAAACCCACCAGCCCAGCTAACATCAGGTTGAATCATATCTGCGGCTTTCCACTGTAGTAATTCACGAAATCCGTAACGGGTAAATTCGTGTTCACCAGAAACAATCCAAGTTGAATCGATGGTATCAACCAATTTAGCCATTCCTCGATAATTGTCTAAGGCTATCGGTTCTTCAATCCATTTTAGGTTAAGATCAGTAGTTGATTCAGCAAAACGAAGTGTATAGTCCACATCCCAACGCAGGTAAATGTCGACCATTAAATCAACTTTTTCGCCTATCAGGTCTCGTGATTTTTGGACTATTTCCAAGTTTTTTTGTAATCCAAGTTCACCTTCAGCCAAGCCAAAGCGAAGGGGTATCTTGCAGGCGCTAAAACCTTGTTCAACGTAATCAACAATATCGTTNCCNGTTGCATAAGCCGGAATTTCGCTCCGGGGTTGATCTGTTATCAACGCGTAGACAGGCTGGTCCAGAATCTTTCCACACAAATCCCATAGTGCGAGATCAATACCACTCAGCGCGTAGATAACCAAACCTCGTCGACCATAGATCGAACTAATATGATAAAGATGATCCCAAATTTGGACAACATCTAAAGGGTCTTGATCTATCAAAAAGTATTGTAGGTGTTGATCAATAATTAGTTCACCCGCAAGTCCACCACCTCCAAGACCATAGCCTTTTAGACCTTTATTAGTAGTGATTTCTACCATTAAGGCTCCAGCTTGAGTCGCAAATGGGCCTCGCCAATCAACATGATACTCCAAATCCATATCAGTAATTTTTCCNCCCTTAGAGAAAGCTAACTGAGACATGGCTAATGGATTCAAATTAAGATGCCAAGTCTGGATACCGACGATTTTATGNTTTGTTTTTGCATTTTGCTTAAAGTCTTGATTGAGTTGATCGATATTGTGGGCTTTCATTAGTGGGATAGAACGGTTGTAATTGTATGTTTAGTTGTCAGCTAATATATCAATGTTGTAGTTGAACTTCAACTTCAAACGTGCTAGACTCGCAGAGTTATCCCCATGACCTCTGAATATACNTTCTGTCTTCTTATTNACCCTTCTTCTAAAGAGAAAATCGTTTATACACCGTGGTTTCCAACTAAATAGTCAACTCCTAAATCAAAGTATCGGATTTCATTAAACTATGGATCAAAAATACTATATTCAGAGTACTGATCAAATTCCATCACCTTCACTAATTGTCTATTTGGAGTTGGTCAAAGATAATATTAAACAGGCAATTGAGATGGTTCAAGGAAGAACCGAGAAGTTGAGGCCACACGTCAAGACACATAAGACAGCTCGGATTGTTGAACTAGAATTAGCTGCTGGGATCTACAAACACAAATGCGCTACACTCGTAGAAGCACAGATGCTAGCTGAAGTGGGTGTTACAGATGTTTTAATAGCTTACCAGATGGTCGGGCCAAATATTCAGCGCTTTNTGGATTTAATGACCCAGTTTCCAGAAGTTGATTTTCAGCTGGTAGTCGATCACCCAATAGCAATACAAGCTCTTTCAAAAGCAATTCAAGGGGTAAATAAATCAGTTAAGGTGATGTTGGATTTTAATGTCGGTATGAATCGTACAGGAATAACCTTAGCTGATGGAGCCGTAGATCTTTATCGACAAATTCAGCAAGCTGACGGTCTGATACCTTGGGGCCTACATGTCTACGATGGGCATATTCATCATAGTTCACTTACCGAACGTCGGTCAGCTTGTCAGTATAGTTTGGATCAAGTTGAAATTTTCAAACAACAAATCGGGGAAAAACATCTACCTAACCTTGTGATGGGTGGGACGCCGACTTTTCCTATTTACGCCGAAATTTCTGATGTTGAAACTTCACCAGGAACTTTCGTCTTTTCTGATTATAATTATTCGAAAAAATACCCAGATCTTGGTTTTGTTCCGGCGGCACTGCTGTTGAGTCGAATTATTAGTTTACCTATCGAAGGACATGCTACGCTTGATCTTGGACATAAGGCAATTTCGGCTGATTCTAAGGATCCAAGAGGAAAGATTTTGAACTTGGATGGTTCTAAACTTTCAGCCCAACATGAGGAACATTGGTCCGTAAAAATAAGACCATCGGACAATGTGTTATTGGGCCAATCCGTGTTTGTTTGTCCCGCACACATTTGTCCCACAGTGGCNTTACACCAATTTTACTACATAGTGGATGAAAGAGGCATCTGCATTGATCGGTGGGAAGTTTCAGCTCGCCACCGAAATTAGAAAGAACGACGGCTTTTNTGTGGGGAATATCAATAAAAAATTAGCCTATTGTTAGTTTTATCAAAGGACTCATGTTATCGTTGTGAATGGTGTTAAAAATTTGGTAAATACGTGCGCGGAGGGAAAAATAAACTGAAAAACGAAAATCTTGCCTTCACTAAGGATATGATTAGCTTGATTTCACTTTAACTTAAATAGATATAGAAGAGGGTTGTGTAATGACAATCGAAGTTGTTGCCCCTGAAAGCGTGGGTCTTTCAAGCCAACGCCTAGATCGTATTCAACATGTCATGAGCAGATACATCGATAACCGTTGTTTTCGAGGTTTGACAACGATGATCTGGCGAAATGGTTCAGTTGCCCATTTTGGTAAATTTGGTCAGAAAGATGATCAATCTGAGATTGAGTTTGATACTATCTTTCGTATATATTCTATGACTAAGCCTATTACTAGTGTCGCTATTATGATGTTGTATGAGGAAGGGCATTTCCAACTNAGTGATCCTGTATCTAAATTTATTCCCGATTTTAGTAATATGAAGGTTATTACTGATCTAGCTAGTGGNTCGNATGAAACTGTTCCAGCCAAAGGTGAAATGACAATTCACGACTTGTTGCGTCACACCTCAGGTTTGACTTACGATTTCAATGGTAACGTAGTTAGTGAAATGTATAAAGAAGCTGATCTTTATAATTCTGAATCCTTGCTGGAAATGGCTCAGAAATTAGCCAGTTTCCCACTGGTACATCATCCAGGGAAAATTTGGCACTATAGTTTTTCAACTGATGTACTCGGTTGTCTAGTTGAATTAATCGCTGGTCAGCCTTTCGATCAGTTTTTGCAACATCGTATCTTTTCGCCACTGGGTATGTATGACACAAGCTTTGATGTTGATAAGAAAAAGATTGACCGTTATGCATCCCTCTACCGAGCTACAAAAGAGGGGAAATATGAAAAAGCGAGCGATTCAATTATCGCTCGCCTAGATGCCTCTGGTCACAAACGAACTATNTGTTCTGGCGGTGGTGGCTTATTATCTACTACGGCTGATTATTTACGNTTTTGTCAAATGATGCTAAACGGTGGATTCCTAGACAATAAACGATTACTATCTCGAACTACTGTGGAGTTAATGACCTGTAATCATTTGGTTGCAGACCAACACCCGTTTGGAATGAGAGGTGTTGGATTTGGATTGGGGTTCTCGGTTGTTACTAATCTAGCGGAATCAGCTATCTCGGGATCTGAAGGCCTATTCCGNTGGGGAGGAGCAGCTTCAACTACTTTCTGGATTGATCCAAAAGAGAAACTAATTACTATTTTGATGACCCAACTACTTAACAATCCACATCCCCTTTTATCACAATTCCGAGTCTTAACCTACCAATCAATAGNGGATTAATTCTAGTAATAGGCTTACCAATGAGAAAAAGGAGAGATTAATTTGAATTCACTCAAGTGCTGTTGTACCCAAAATTACTATTTAGTTTTATTTCTCCTATTTTGTAGTTTTGTACCAGTTCAAGCNGGGAAATTTATCGTCGATTTTGACCAGCCTAACGGAAAACCAAGGCCAATTCCGATTGACGGTGGGTTGGAGTGGCAAGAACTACAGGGTAAATGGACAGTAAAAAACAAGAAATATGTTCAATCAGAAACCGAGTGGACAAGCGTAGCAAACTGCACTACTTACCACCGGAGCCATATTGGAAACGAAAATTGGACTGATTATACTGTTTCTGCCACCGTACGAATCGATGAAGGGGGCCCATTAGCCCCAATTGCCGGCCTTTTTTTTCGAGTTAACGGAGATAATCCCAAAAAAGGTGATATGGAATGTAATTACTATTATTTTCGGATTGATCAAAGAGCTGCAGAAGGTCCTTGCCTAATTAAGTCCCCGAACNAGATACTGAAAATTCACAAAGCTAAACCTTGCAAACTCAAAACAGATTATATTTTGAAGGTAGCAGTTAAAGGNTCTAGTATAAAGTGTTTTATCAATGACAAGTTAGAATTTGATGTTGAGGATAAGTCTTTTCCTAAAGGCGCTGTTGGTGTTGGGACTTTTAACGCCGGAGTCAGTTTCGATAATTTGACGGTCGAGGGGCCTGAGATACCGCAGCCAGTCGATCTTAAAAATAAGTTAACAACTACTTGGGCCAATTGTAAAATCAAATTTCAGTAACGGGTGATAACAAGTGCGACATGAATTAACTGAGCAGCAGATCGAGTTTTACCAAGCGAATGGTTTTTTGGTAATTCCTGATTTTTTAACAACTGAAGAATTAACTGAGTGGCAATGTTGTACAGATGAGGCTGTAGCGCAAAGGTTGGGAAAATCGATTGATCAAATGACAAACCAAATGAATCCTGATGATTTTTATACTCAGGTCTTTACGCAGTGTTTGCGGTTATCNGATACCCATACCGGTATACGCCAACTTGTTCACGACCCCNAAATTGGTCGGATGGCCACTGTTTTGGCTGGGGANGTCGGTATGCGCATCTGGCATGACCAAGCACTGATCAAACCTCCACACGGTAANCCTACAGCGTGGCATTTGGATGTACCTTATTGGTCTTTCGATTCTAGAGCTGCCCTTTCTTTCTGGATAGCCTTAGATGATGTAACCTTGGCTAATGGTTGTTTGTGGTATATCCCTGAGTCACATAAGCAAGCGAATTACGATAATGTGGGAATCGGTCAAAACTTAGGGGCACTATTTCAAGTTTATCCGGAGTGGAAAATGATTCCACCTCAACCAATTCCATGTTCCGCGGGCTCTATCGTTTGGCACAATGGCCTAACGGCCCATGCGGCTGGAGCTAATATGACTATTCATCATCGTCGAGCCATGACGTGTGCCTTCATGCCTGATGGTTCAACTTTCAATGGGAAACAGAATATTCTTCCCCAAGATTATTTTGAGTCGTTGGAAGTTGGGGATTTACTTGATAATAATGAACAAAACACGCTAGTTTGGCATCAATCTTGGTCTTAGGAATCAGAAGCATAATGGTAACGAGAATTACGACTTTTAAGCCAAACAAACTTTCTGGGATAGATAGTTTTACCTAGAAAGTNTCGATAGAATTGATCAGAAGCTNCGATGAACAAGCAATGGGAAATTAAATTAGCAAGTGATCATCCTGAATATACTGAGATTTTGGAACGGGCCGCTGAGATAGTCCAATCTAAGTCAGTTCAAAATAGTTTTACAGTAGAAAAATTACTGGAAATTGAGAATGTCGAAGAACTAATGGGTCAGGTTTCCAAACTGAGGCAAGAAACGTTGATTGTNATGGAGCAAAGTGAAAAACTCGATACTGTGAATGCTGAGGCTTTGGGAACTCATCTATCTAATATTCACCAGAATTTCAAAAATGTGATTGGCTTAAGTCGAAAGCTAGATGAATTGAACCAGAGTCTTAAAAACTACAGTAGTATNTTTCGTGGGAGTATCTCTCTGTTAATAGATCGTCTGGAACGATGTTTACAAGAAGATGAGGGGCCACGCAATACTTAACTGGAGCGCTTGTCAGTGTACCAATTAAGTGCTATACTCCCGTCGTTTTCAATTTATATTTTCTATTTCAGTCAAGAGGGTGATGATAATGGGATCAATTAACCAATCTGCTTGCTACGGCTGTTTTGCTCGACAAGGNTACACNGCGGAGCAAGTTATAAAAGAGGCGGCTAAACTCGGTTACAAGTCAGTAGAAATGCTACCACGAGAACATTGGGATTTAGTCAAGGANAATGGTTTAGTCATTGCGACGATCTCCGGNCATTCGTCGCTTCCTGATGGGCTCAACAAAAAAGAAAATCATCAGAGGATCGAAGATGAGTTAAAATCCAATATAGATTTAGCTGTCGAGTACGAAATTCCTGGCCTGATCTGCTTTTCTGGCAATCGAGATGGAAAGTCAGAAGAAGAAGGCCGAGACAATACTATTGAAGGTTTAATGCGAGTAATAGGTTATGCTGAAGAGAAGGGGATTAATCTAAATATAGAGTTACTTAACAGTAAAGTTGATCATCCCGATTATCAGTGTGACAATACNCCTTGGGGTGTATCAGTCTGTCAAGGTGTAGGATCACCGAGAGCTAAGTTATTATATGATATTTACCATATGCAGATTATGGAGGGCGATATCATCCGTACCCTGACAGATAATATTGAGTATATTGGCCACTTTCATACTGCAGGAAACCCTGGTCGTAAAGANTTAGATGACCAGCAGGAACTTTATTATCCAGCAATTATGAAAGCCATTGCAGAGACTGATTACGAATTATACATTGGGCATGANTTTGGNCCTAAAGGGGATCCAATGGAGGCAATGAAGGCGGCATACGACGTTTGCAATCTATAATTTAATGAGGCCAAGATTATGAATGTGAATTTACCACGACGAAGACTAGGTCGGACTGAGATTATGATTCCAGTTGTTCCTTTTGGAACCCAGGGATTCGGCAATAATTTCGGGCCAGTTTCTGATGATCAGGCCATAGATCTTATCAAATATGCTATTAGTCTAGGTGTGAATCATTTTGACTCAGCCCGTTGCTATGGAGATTCTCAACGTAAACTAGGCTTGGCAATGAAAGAAATTTCACGTGAGGATGTGATTATTACTGCTCGTGTCTGCTGTCATTCGGCTGCTAAATGGGGTGGATACGGTCAGGGAGAGCCAGACTATTCTCGAGAGCGAGTGCTAGTTGATGTTGAAGATCAACTCCAAGCGCTAAATGTGGACTATGTCGACGGGCTGATGATTCATGATCCACCCGAGATTGATCCTACATTACAACGTGGTGGAACTTTAGAGGGCTTGATAGAATGTAAAAAACGAGGATTTACTCGTTTTATCGGTTATGGGATGCGTCCTCACGATTTTCACCTTAAAGCTATTGCTACCGGAGAAGTNGATTTTCTTCTTTGTTTCAATGACTATAATCTTGTACGGCAAACGGCNAGTGATCAGTTATTACCTGCGGCTGCAGAAGCCGATGTTGGTGTAATGAACGGTTGGTCAATCCTGCGTGGTATGTTAACCGGTGTTGATTTAGAGAAGACGGTATCCAATACGGGCCGTTGGAAAAATGATCCTGACTTAGAGCCCTCAATCAAAATCTGGCGTTGGTGCGATAATGAAGGTGTAGATATATTGCAGCTCGCGCTTCAGTTTTGTTTGAGAGAAGAGCGGGTGCACGGTAACAATATTGGATCATTAAATAAACAGCAACTGTTGGATAACGTAACTTCCGCAAGTACACCATTACCTGCTGGNGTACTTGAACGATTCGACCAATTCCGTCAAACACTGTAGTCGAGTTGATCCTAGTGAATTCTACACCAATGGTACTAAAGGTGACTNTNATCCAAGTAGATCCCAACTAAATAGATTCAGAATTTAGCTAAATATGATCAGTAATCCATAAATCTATATGTTGCTTGGCTCAAAATTGGCGTTATACACGGTGTNTCCTCTAGGATTTTCTNATGAGCGATGATAAACCTCTTGTGTTTCACTTCAGCTTCGGGTTGTCCAACTCAAGTTTTCATAAGCCCCAGTAAGTAAATATTTCGTAAAAAAAAGCACTTATTATATTTTTTTGCATAATAGGTGCTTTTTGTTTACCATTTAGTGTTTCGGATGCTTTTCAAAAACTTATACAGCTGTCTTTGCATGTATACTTGAAAAACAAATCGATGTGAATGGATGTGTTTGTTCTGTTTCCGTTTTTCGTTTGTAAGAAAATAAATTTGATATGGTGTTTATTTACATAATATGTTTTTCATAAAGAGCAAGAATTAGGGTGAACTCTTTGTTATTGAAGACTTTGTCAGTGTTTTTATTAAACTTTGTTGTTTACGGTCAGGTTACACAAGACAGAAACTACGCATTGTTGAATGTTCTAAACACAAACTCTGGATGGAAAAAATTGGAAAAAACTAAAGACTTTATAAGCATTAGTGTAAAGAAACTAGATGATGCCGAACTAGAAGCCATAAAAGTAGAAAAAATCTTAGAGATAGATCCAAATCTAATTACAGACGTTATAATGGACGTAGAAAATTATAATTCATTTCTTTCTGATGCAAAATCATTAAAAAGTCTTGTAGTTGAACGTTCAGATATCGGGTTAGTTGGTTACCAGTATATTAAAGTTGATTTTCCGTTTTTTGATGATCGAGAGTACTTTTTTAGAATGAACCGAACTTCATTTGGAGATCAAGATGGTACGACAATGTGTTACTGGGTATTGTTGGATCCAGATTACGAAACTAACAAACCGATAGAATCTAAGAACACAACTTATCTGAAACAAGGCGCAGGTATTTGGAAATGCGAATCATCTGAATTGAATAAATGGAAAATTTCCTACATGTTGTATATGCATCCTGGTGGTTCAATACCGGATTTTTTGGTGGATGCAATTAATAAGCGAAGTATTATAGGACTATTTCGTGATGTGATTAAAGAAGTCCGAGTCAGGAATAGCTGAATCATTCAGAGACATAAATGAGAGTAAGAAAGCCTTTAGTTCTTATACTTTTTCTAATCGGTTGTAGTACTTCAAAAGTAAGCTGGGATCCGCTGCAAACGGTACCCTATGTTGATATCAATCGATTTATGGGAGATTGGTACGTAATTGCTAATATTCCTACCTTTATTGAAAAGAGAGCTACCAACGCAATCGAGTCTTACAAACTAAACAATAAAGGAGAAATTGAAACTACTTTTTCTTTCTTTCAAGATAGCCCCTCAGGTAAGAAAAAAGTTTATAGACCAAGAGGCTTCATCCATAATCTTCAAACAAATGCAGAATGGAGAATGCAGTTTGTCTGGCCATTTAAAATGCCTTTTCTTATCATTGACCTAGATCCTGACTATAGTTACACAGTGATTGGTTATCCTAGTAGGGATTTTGTCTGGATTATGGCTCGCGAGCCACAAATTCCCAAAGAAACCTACAAAACAATTACTCAAAAGCTAGAAAATGTTGGATATGACCTATCAAGGATAAAAATGGTACCCCAGCAATGGTAAGTAGCTGAAGATTTTTGAATAATGAAAATAGCAATTATCGGAACTGGTATTTCTGGCTTAACTGCCGCATATTTATTAAGTCGGAAGCACCAAGTTGAAGTATTCGAGAAAAACGATTATATCGGCGGACATACACACACTCATTCTATTACTAATGAGCAGGAAACTATCGCGGTCGACTCGGGGTTTATTGTTTACAACGAAGTAACTTATCCTAACTTTATTAAACTTTTAGATCAATTAGATGTAGAACGGCAAAAGACCAGTATGGGGTTTAGTGTTAAGTCAGTAACAAAAAATATCGAATATGCTGGTAATTCATTGAACTCCGTTTTTGCACAAAGGCAAAATTTTTTTCGACCTTCCTTTTGGCGAATGCTACAGGATATTCTACGATTTAACACTAAAGCAACAAGAGACTTAGATGTTCTGACACCGAATATAACCCTAGGGCAATATCTTTCTGAGAACCGATTTTCGTCAGAGTTTATAGAAAATTATGCTATTCCTATGGGAGCAGCTATTTGGTCTACGAAGGCTAAATCTATGTTGGAAATGCCGGCTCTCTTCTATATTCGTTTCTTCAGTAATCATGACCTATTAAAAACTACAAACACCAGTGGTTGGTGGGTGATTAAAGGTGGGTCAAGGGAATATGTTAAGCAAATAATAAAAAGTTTCGAAGAACGAATCCGGTTAAATACGCCAGTCAATTCTATAAAAAGGTCTCAAGGAAAAGTAATCATAAGAAGTGGGGCGAGTGATGATGAAGAAATATTCGACTCTGTTGTCATTGCAACTCATAGTAATCAAGCTTTGCGCATGTTATCTGATTCTTCGCCCAAAGAAAAAGAGATATTGAGTGCTATACCGTACCAACGGAATGATGCTCTACTACATACTGATACATCCGTATTGCCAAAGCGGAGGTTGGCTTGGGCTAGTTGGAATTATCATCTAGATCAAAGTACCAGTCGACCTGTAGCTATGACCTATAACATGAATATACTCCAAAGTTTAGATGTTGCAAAAACCTACTGCGTTACTTTAAACAGCAATGAAATTGTGAACGAAAGTAAAGTCATAAAAGAATTGGATTATGAGCACCCATTATTTACTGAGTTGGGAGTTAGTGCTCAGAAACGTAAACAAGAGATCAGTGGTGTCAACAACACCTACTATTGCGGTGCATATTGGCATAATGGGTTCCACGAAGACGGGGTAGTGAGTGCGTTAGAAGTCTGTCGCCATTTTGGGTTATCTTTATGAGTCTATCCGTCAGTGATTATATTTACACCGGTACTATCCGGCACCGTCGTTTTGTACCTTTCGATCATTTTTTCAGCTACCGGATTTTTATGGTGTATTTTGATATTTCTAAAGTGGAACAGATTCTGAAAAAATCATGGTTTTGGAACGTAAATAAACCTTCTATCGTTTCTTTCTACCGAGAGGATTACCATGGAAATCAAGAGCAATCTCTAGATGATGCCGTTCGATCAACTATTTATCAGAAAACGGGCAGGATTTTAAAAGGGCCTATACGTATCTTAACTCACCTTCGTTATTTTGGTTATTGCTTTAATCCCGTCAGTTTTTATTATTGTTTTGACCAATCAGATCAAAATGTAGAGTTGATCATGGCAGAAATTACTAATACACCATGGAAAGAAAGACACTCCTATATTGTATCTGATAAGCGCAATAGCAAGTCCAATTTGACCGCAAGTTTTGGTAAGGATTTTCATGTTAGCCCGTTCTGGGGTATGGATCATCAGTACGAATGGATATTTACCAAGCCAGAGAAAAATTTAGTAGTCAACATGAAAAACATCAAAGACCAAAACAAAGTTTTCGATGCGACCTTAACACTAGAAAGAAAAGCGTTTAATTTGAAAAACCTAGTACTACAAACGTTGAGTCTCCCTTTCATGACCGTTCGTATTTTATTTAGAATTCATTGGCAGGCCTTGAAGCTATGGATTAAGGGAGCACATGTGTTCGATCATCCGAATGAAATAAAGGTGAAAGTTGAAGATCCATGAGAAATAATCGGAGTGTTGACGTACTTGCAGGGAGGCTATCCTCCGAAAGGAAGCGAGGAATTTTATCTGCCTTCTTCAAACGTGTTATCTTGAAAAAATTCGAGAATTTGGCACTAGGCTTGATTGTGTTTACCGATGGAGATGAGATTCATTCTTTTGGGGACAGAAGTAGTGAGATGANGGTGAATGTTCGGGTGCTATCCCCTGAATTTTACGTTCTTCTAGGTAGTGGAGGTTTAGTCGGTGCAGCTGAAGCATATGCGTCTGGTTTTTGGGAAACGGACGAGTTACTACTCTTGATTCGTATTGTTTTAAGAAATAAGGAAGTCTTGGGCAAATTAGAATCAGGNTGGTCAAAAATGCTTGACCCTTTGAATATAGCTATCCACTGGCACCGTAAAAACTCGTTACGTGGTAGTAAAGAGAATATTTTAGCTCATTATGACCTAAGTAACGANTTTTATCGATTGTGGCTAGATGAGACTATGACATACTCATGTGGTTTTTTTGTAGATAAATCCAGCACTTTAAGAGAAGCCTCCATAGAAAAAATCGACCGGATTTGTCGCAAACTCGATTTGAGCAATAATGACTCAGTTTTAGAAATTGGTAGTGGTTGGGGTAGTTTTGCAATACATGCTGTCATGAATTATGAGTGTCATGTTACCACTACTACTATTTCAGATGCTCAATACAATTGGGCCAAAAAGGAGATTCAAGATGCTGGTTTGAGTGACAAAATTACCCTTTTGAAAGATGACTATCGTAATCTTACNGGGCANTATGACAAAATTGTTTCAATCGAAATGATTGAAGCTGTCGGTTTTGAATATGTTCCTCTCTATTTTCAGAAAGTTTCATCTCTTCTAAAATCAGATGGATTATTCGGCTTACAAGGAATAACCTTTAATGATCAAGAATTCGATGATTACAAACGATCTGTCGATTTCATTAAAAAATATATTTTTCCTGGTTCGTGCTTGATTTCTATAGCTCAGGTAACTGAAGTAATAAAAAAGTATACTGATTTATCTATTTCTCATCTAGAAGATATTACGATGCATTATGCAACCACTCTAGACATCTGGCGGAACAATTTCCTAAATCAGGTTGTAGCTGTCAAAAATCTAGGTTTTTCAAAGGAATTTATCAAAATTTGGGAATTTTATTTTGCTTACTGTGAAGCTGGGTTCAGAGAGAGAAATATTGGAAATTATCAGTTTGTATTTTCAAAACCTTCAGTTCAAGANATTCGAATAGAATACTAGACGAGAAATGCTACAANCCNTAATAAAATTAGCTGAGAANGGTATTTTACCTGATGGTTTGATCTGTGTTGGTATAAGATCAATATGCCGAGAGCGTTTACGATGGGCACAAGCTATTGGCCCTGAATCCGTTGAAGTTTATCACCAGGAGTGGGTAGANAAGCTATNAGAAAGCCCNATAGCTCTGGTTCCTGAGAAGGCAAATGAACAGCATTATGAAGTCCCACCAGCCTTCTTTGAGCAAGTGCTNGGTAAGCACCTAAAATATAGCTCNGGNTATTGGCCTACGGGCNCAGAAACACTANACGAATCAGAAACTGCCATGTTGGAAATGACGTGTCAACGTTCAGAGTTAGAAGATGGCATGGACATTCTAGAACTAGGGTGTGGATGGGGATCGCTAACCTGTTTTATGGCTGCTCGTATGCCTAATGCCAAAATTATAGCTGTCAGCAATTCTAATGACCAAAGAAAATACATAGAACAACGTTGCGAACAAAATGGATATGGGAATGTAACTGTAATCACAGCAGATATGAATGATTTCACTACGTCCGAGGTTTTTGACAGAGTCGTTTCGGTGGAAATGTTTGAACACATGCGTAATTATGATGAACTTTTGCGTCGGATCAGTAATTATCTGACAGTTGATGGTAAATTATTTGTTCATATTTTTTCCCATGAATCGCTAGTATATCCTTTTGAAGATAATGGTCCTAGCGACTGGATGGGACGGGAATTTTTCAGTGGAGGACAAATGCCTTCCCATCGATTGTTGTTACATTTTCAAAAAGACTTGAAAATAGAAAAAGTCTGGCGTGTTTCCGGTACTCATTACGGTAAAACTTCTTGGGCTTGGTTACGCAACATGGACCAGAATAAAACGGCTATACTTAAGATATTTTCATCAACGTATGGTCCAGACAATGCGAAAGTTTGGTGGCAAAGGTGGAGAATATTCTTCATGTCATGTGCCGAACTATTTAGTATGAACCGTGGGAAAGAGTGGGGTATCTCACATTACTTATTTGTTAAGTAGTTGATTTGAAACGGATTATATAAAACAAAACCTACTAAAGCTATTCCAATTAATTTGAGTGAGATAATTTATTTATGACGATTTTTATTATTTTGATTGCACATTGGTATTTATCTTTGTTCTTTCAAACTTTCTTTCTGCACCGTTACGCATCCCATAATTTATATAAAATGAGTCCGACTTGTGAAAAAGTCTTTTTTATTTTGTCTTTTATCTTTCAAGGATCCTCTTTTTTGCACCCAGCCGCTTACGCAGTTATGCACCGCAGGCACCATGCATATTCTGATACTGAACGAGATCCTCATTCACCAATAGTCGTTACCAACATTTTTGATTTTAACAAAAAGACTTGGTTAGAATACAGCGAACTTGTTAAACAATTTATGAACGATGAAATCGGGGTCAAAAACGTACCACGATGGCCTAAATTTGAAAAAGTTACTGAATCCTTTCCTTTGAGGTTACTATTTGTTCTTTTTTACATTGGAATCTATTGGTTTTTTGCACCTTCTCTCTGGTATTTCTTATTGATTCCGTTACATATCTTCATGGGCCCAATTCATGGATTTATCGTCAATTGGTTTGGCCATCTGGTTGGCTACCGTAACTTTAAGGATAGAGAAGACAATTCGCAAAATACACTACCTGTCGATTTTTTGATGATGGGAGAACTGTATCAAAACAATCATCATCAAGCACCTAACCAAGGAAATTTTGCACACCGATGGTTCGAAATGGATTTGGGGTACTTAATTGCATTTCTGTTGCAAAAATTACATATTATTCAATTTAAACACCAGAAATAGACATGCGTGACATCCTCGGATCGGTTGTTTCTATTGCGGTCGCTATTGCCTTTGCTTGGGCCGGGGCACAAAATGGACCAACTATTCTTGGTTTTCCTGCGCTTCTGTTCATTGTTTCTATTGGATTTTTAATCCACTGGGTTATCTTTATTCCTTCTTATTTCATGAGAACAGAGAAATTTTATGACATTACTGGGACTATAGCCTATTTGGCCATGATTTCGACTTCAGTTTATGTGGTCACTAGCACCGCCAGTACATTGGCATTGCGTTCGAAAGTTGTCATTGTAATGGTTGTTGTCTGGGCTATGCGGTTGGGTTTATTTCTGTTCATCAGAGTTCTGAAGGCAGGAGAAGATAGCCGCTTTGAAGATGCTAAAAATTCTTTTATTGTTTTTCTGATGTTTTTCAATATTTCAGGGTTATGGGTTTTTTTGACAACGGCAAACGCACTAACTTTGATACTCAATAATTCTGACTTATTCGGTGATCTCCAATTCTTCGTTGGTCTTACTATCTGGATTATTGGGTTCTCTTTTGAAGTGGTTGCTGATGAACAAAAACGACGTTTTAGAAAAAAAACTGAAAATCACGGAATGTTTATTGTCTCAGGTTTGTGGTCTATTTCTCGTCATCCAAACTACTTTGGTGAAATTTTGATCTGGACGGGGATGGCGATTATATCTCTGCCTGTACTTTCTGGTTGGCAATATGCGACTCTGATTTCACCGGTTTTTGTTATTCTGCTGCTGACTAGGATAAGTGGTGTTAATCTCTTGGAAGAAAGCGCCGATAAAAAGTGGGGACATTTAGATAATTATCAAAATTACAAAAAAAATACAGCAGTACTTGTTCCATTTATTTTTTGAATAAGGAATCCAAAAATGAAAAAAGCACAGTCCCAAATGTGGATCTATTTTTTTTTTATTGTATCTGTAGCTGTGGCTATTGAAAAACCGCAATATGACATTCTAGAAAGACACGGTTCTGTTGAGATTCGTCAATACCCTAGAGTTATTGTTGCAGGGACAAAAGTACAGCAACCTTATAGAACAGCCTTGTACTCAGGCTTTCGTAGTATTGCTAACTACATTTTTGGTGGTAACGATGGGGATATGAAGATAGCTATGACGGCACCAGTGATTTCTCATCAGGTAGAAAAAAACGTTGAAACTCACGAAATTCTTTTTATCATGCCGAAAAAATACAAAATAGATAATCTCCCGAAACCTGATCGAGGTGATGTCTATTTAGAAGAGAGGGCTCTGGGTAAAGTTGCTTCTATTCGGTTCGGAGGATGGGCTACAGAAAAGCGAGTGTTTCGCTACCAAGCAAAGCTTTTGCGAAAAATGTCCAAACTAGGATTAGAACAAATAGGACCACCAATGGTTGCGCAATATAATTCCCCTTGGGCGTTACCACCATTTCGTCGAAATGAAATTCTAATCCAGATTCGCTAAATTGCTTATTGGCCTAAGTCTACACTTGTGTGAAAAAGCTAATATTGCTATGTGGTTTCTTGATCTGTAGTTGCATATTGAATTAACTATGAAAAAAAATTGAAACATGGTTTAACACGAGGTAAATTTTAAGTGTACTCATCAGTCAGAAACGTAACCTTGGCCAAGAAGCGTTCAACGCAACGCTAGTGAGCGTAGGATTCCATCAATTGTCAAGCGATAAAAACCGAGTAACGAATACAATGAAATTACAACAAAACCAAAATAAAGTGGACAATAAAAATTGCAACTACAAATCAACGACGAACCTATATGAGCTTGCCTTAATGTTAGCTAATGGACAATCTAGAAATGATGAAAGTAGTGACTCGTCTTTCGTAAACAATCTCTCTCGCATATGTGACGGATTCGCTGAAAGTAGGCAAAGAGTAGATATTCGTTCCGACAATAGTGACA
>PAYP01000092.1 GCA_002714785.1 Candidatus Poribacteria bacterium
TCATGGTCGTGATGATGATGGTCATGGTCGTGATGATGATGGTCGTGGTCGTGGTCGTGGTCGTGGTCGTGGATCATTCTACTTCCTCTGTCTGCGCGTCAGTTTAGTGGTTTGACTTATCTACCGAATAAATTTAGTTAACGCATCCTTGAAATTAGCCAATGCCTCTTTTTGATCTCCGTCATTAATTGCATCTGTGATGCAATGCTCTAGATGATCCTCAAGGATTAGTTTTCCTGTTCTCCGCAAAGCAGACTCAACTGCAGCTAACTGAATTAAAATTTCTGAGCAATCACGCCCACTTATGACCATTTCTTTAATGCTACGGACATGACCTTCGACTCGTGCTAGCCGGTTAATAACGCCTTTAGTGTGTGTGTGTGTGTGTTTGTTTGTCAAAAGTCCCAACCCCCAGGTGGGGATGCTTGCTAAAGGTTAATATAACTGAAAACCACTTACTCTGCAACCAATAAATAATTGCCTCGGTGATACCTTCTTCAAACTATCGTTGAGGCGAAAACTAACGATAGTTTGAAGGGATTAGGTTCACGTCATTGGTGGTATGANTTTAATCNACNACATCACTGTAGTTATACTTTTAGTNGNAAATATGATCTACTTCGACCAAATAATGTTGANTNNCACATCACTAGCCCTTACTACNAATCCTGTTCAGATTGAATTTCTATTCGTTTAAGATAGAAACTGTAAAACAGCGGGTNCCTTTCAGNAANACCNAATTGCGAGGTCATCTNAATNNGGTTAGGCTCGCTCGTAATTCAACAGAAGATTTCCGACATACCATTACCCAAAAGACTATGGTTTCNACCTAATTGAGNTTGTGCTGGTAGACAATCTCACCGGCGACCACAGTGAGTAAATTTTGTGCGTTGGGTTNCGCTATTTGTCNTAAAATATCATCAATTGTTTCAATCGTAGTTGATGGCAAACTGATAGCAACTAAATCCGCTTGCCACCCCTTCTTTAATCGTCCAACTTTTGACCATCCCAAGGATTTGGCACCATTGATTGTTAGCATGTCAAGGATAGATTCACCTGATAAGTAATTAGCCCCAAATCCTAACAGCCTACGNAGTTCATCTCGCATATCCAGGGACCAATTACTAGCTAAGCTGTCAGTTCCAATTGCAATGCTAATGCCTGCTCTAATCAGCTGTTCCAGAGGGTAATTGGTATGAAAAAAGTATTGGTGGCTTCCCGGGCAGAACACAACACTCGAACCTGTTTGTGCTATGCAACTAATATCCTCGTCTGAAAGATAGTTACAATGTACCAGCTGAGGTCCCATCTTTAAAACCCCCAACTGATCTAANTAAGTAATTGGTGTTACTTTCGGTGGTTGCCAAGNATGATAAGGAATACCAAGCTTTTCCAGTAGGTGAGAAAAATCTCCTCTCCCTGTTTTCAGAAACTCTATTTCAGCCTGAGTCTCTGAAATATGTGTCGATAAATGAAACCCATATTTTTGGGCAACATCCAAGCTATGCTTATAACGANAAGGACTCGTTGAGTAAGGAGCGTGCGGAGAAATAGCTGGTTGGTACAGTTTTGTAGCTGGTAAAGATTGATTAATCAAATTTTCTAATCGATCTATGTANGTTGTTTCTAATTTCGTATTAAACCCGAGTGTTTCGTAAAAAACAGTCGTTCGCAAAGGCGTAGACTTGAAAGCTTGCAAACCATCCAAAGATTGATGAATATTACCAATTGTTGTGGTTCCAGATTTCCAACTCATTTTTAAACCGTCTTGAATTGATTTCAATATCCAACTAGACGATTCTTGCTTTTTGGAAGCTGCGATTTGCCAAATCCAGTCAACAAATTTTTTTTTACGTTGAACAATATTTCTTAAATTGGTTAATTCTAAGTGAGTATGAGCATTNACCCAGCCTGGTAAAACAACTGCATTCCCAAAGTCTAAAATGTTATTTGTAGGACCATTCGCCGATATTTTCTCCCAAGTGTCAACTTGCTTCACTTCGGATTGGCTAAAAAAAACCGCACCGTTTTTAATAACGGTGCGGCTATCTGGAACAACCAGCTTGGCCTTAATAATCATCAGACGAACTATCCATTATCGTCGCTTTCTCCTGCTCCGGGCGTAATTTTTTNTNCATCGGNANTTGGAGGAGGAGANTCATCTTTCAGTTCATCTGCGGGCTTGAATAGTTGNTTGTATTTGTATTTGTAGATCGAGAATAGNTGCTCCTGGTCNNACCGCTTAACCCAATGCTTGCCGTCAANTTCAGTTGCAGCCAACAGAATACGCTTGGAGCCATCATTCAACGTCACTGTAATTTTTTCTTTTGCTTCAAATGAACTATCTGAATCATCAGAAACGAAATCATCAGTCTCAAATTTACTGATATTATCGAGGATGGTATCCAGTGTGTTTTGTTTCACTGCTGAGGTTGCTGGCTGAATCATTTNCCACTTGTTATCATCCCCACTTTTCATCTCAATGACCTCGTTTGCTAATTCTATTAAGACATTAGTAATATCCCCTTTGTTAAAGCTAAAGATTTTTCGATTTCGCCAAGTTCGAGTACCTTTATCAAAGTTCGATTTACTTAAATCAGAGGCAATATAAACTTTCTCTGATCCCTGCTGACGAATATAAGCATTGAAAAAATCAGGTGTGTTTTTACCGACGAAAAAATGAGCTAATAGTTTTTCTCCTTCTCCTTTTAGCTTGACTTCAACGCCAATTAAAGGGGATTCGTCCGACCCAGCAGCCACCTCAAATTCAGTTTGCTTACCCGGATTCTTAGAAACCAGATCAAGCGCTTTCTGATTATCAACTTTTTCNAAAAGCGTCTTAACTTCCTCCTGGTCCGCAGGATAATCATTCATATTGGACACTAACCATTGTGTTCCTGACTGACGTAAGACCGTAGTTTCGCCACCAGTAGTAATTTCAATTTGGGACACCTTATCTCCTGCAGTTTCGGCGGTGATATTAGGAAACATCTTTTCTGCTTTTGACTGCCGGTTTTCATAGCTCTGTTGTTCCTCACCCCTATTAACAAAAAACGCTATCGCCCCTAGAATAACGACTATGAACACAAAACCTATCAGTTGTTGCTGCAATTTCATTATTTGTTTTCTCCTTATGGTGAAAGTTACACTCGGCCGTAAGTCTCAACCATCCGCTTTGCTCGCATTCTAGAAAAGAAGCGGAAGAGTCCAAATAGGGCAACCAGTAGAGGTATTGCACCAATGCAAAGGACTTTGATAGTTAGACGAGCAAACGTTGAAGGATCAGTTTTGAAACTACGATCACTGATCTGTTTGGAGCGAATACCGATCAAACTACTTCCTAGNGTTATATAATCAATACTATTCTGGAAGAAGGTTAGGCCGTCTACACGAGGCTGCCTCAAAAATTGGGAAGTTCCGACGACAACGATCTGGGTCGGTGGGCTCTTTTCTACCGTTTTTCGATCCTTATTTTTGTTTTCAGTATCTTCTTCTCCATTTCCATCTCCATCTCCATTGCTCGCACTAGGAATTTCCTTNCCTGCATAAAAACTCGTGAATTCTCCTGCGAGAAGAACGGCTACAGGGTAGGAATTCTTAACAGAAGAAGGTGGAGTGAACATACGAGTAGGATCAAGATTATATGGTGCCTGAGCTGTCCANGCTTGGTTACTAGTTTTAGCCATTATNGTTGTAGATATNCCCTCTTTAGCTACGACAGACAAGCTAGTACTCCATGGTAAAACTAAACTATCCAATCCGCTCGTCGCGACACTATCAGCGGGAAAACCTTCGCTGGTACTTCCCGTTGAGTACTGGTAACTTTTGAGCACTTTGATAAAGAATGGNTAGGGTCGAGTGATAGTCATGAACCCACCCTGAGAGTATGTGAGGTTATCATGCGAAATGTCTTGTACTAGGTTATTGCCCAATTGTATACCATAGTGGGATAAAAGATCAGTTAAGCCNGTCGACAATGGAGACGCTTGAATTGACCCCGGTGCCATCTTAACAGCATCCACTAGAAAAACTATTTTTCCACCGTTCATTAAGAATTGATCAATTTCGTATTTCTCATTAGCTTGTAGAGGGCTCTGAGGTCCCGCTACTATCAAGGTAGAGACATCGCCTTCTATAGAACTACCTTGACTTACATCAATTTTGCGAAGAGTGTACTGTTTGCCCAACTCTCTCCTCAGATTTTCAAATCCTTGACCATATATGTCAACTTCGTCGTGCCCTTCTAAAAAACCAACCGTCTTCGCTTCTTTCCGAGTCGTCTTCAAAATTGCGGAAGTNAGGTCATATTCCAAGGTAGTGGTTTTTTGTATGACCGGGATGACTTCTTGTTTGTCGCCATAGACAACAGCTAATCCCATGTAGGCGTTACGTACCTCAATTTTATCTTTTTCTCTAACCTGAACCTGAATTTCGGGGATGCCTTTCATCCTCAATTTTTGTTTCAAATCGTCATCTTCAGTCGGGTTAATAAATTCAATCTGTAGGTTGCCNCTAGCGAAAGCATCATATTCGTCTAGCATATCCTTGACTTCATCTTTTATTAACTTTACCTGNTCCGGNGCCTCAGAAAANTANGCTTCGACACGTACAATATCGTCTAGTTGTCCCAGCAATTTCTTGGTTGATTTCGAAATCGTGTATCGCTTACTTTCTGTTAGATCTAAGCGTTTGAAAGCCTTTTTGGAAAGGCCATTAATTATGACTAAGATGAAAAACAACACGATCGCCAAGGCCAACGTATTGGTACTGTATAGAAGATTTCTTTTTGCTGACATTTACTTACCTCCAACGCTTACTCTCAACTGACAATACGCTGAGATAGAGAAAAAACCCAATGACTGAAAAATAGTAGATCAAATCTCTTGAATCAACCACACCTCGNGTAATACTGTTGAAGTGATAAGCCAATCCAAAGTCTCGAAGTTGTGGAACGAAACCAATTACCAGCATGGTAAAACTNACAATGATACCAACGACGAAAGCAATGACTTGATCTGAGGTAAAAGTNGAAGCACATAGACCAATAGCAATGTAAGCAGCTCCAACCAAGATCAACCCCAAGTAGCTAGTGAAAATTTGACCATTATCTGGGTTACCCAAGTAGCCAAGCGATAGCGGTAAGGGGAAAGATAACACTACCATCAGCACCAAAATTAGGAAACAAGCCAAAAATTTGCCTAACACCACTTCATAACTTCGAATTGGTANAGTCATTAACATCTCGACTGTTCCCATTTTTTTTTCTTCGGCCCACAGTCGCATGGTCATTGCAGGAATAAAAAACAAAAANAACCATGGCATTAGGCTAAAAAAATAAGTCATTTCNGCTTGTCCTCTTTCAAAAAAGAACCCCAGCCAAAAGAATAGCCAAGCCGAAACGGATAGAAATGCTATAATATTGAAATAAGCGACTGCCGAATTGAAATAACTGCNAGCCTCTTTCTTGAAAATGACAAATGTNTTATTCATGAGTTCGCTCCTTCCAATTGAGTTTCACTTTCTGTCAGTCTCAAAAACACTTCTTCTAAATTAACCGCTTTCGGTTGTATTGATACCACGGCCCACTGATTTTGGTAAGCTAAACGCGCAATTTCATCACTCGTTTTNTGTCCCTTTTCAGATGTGATTTCGTAGGCTAAAGCAGAGCTATCAACATTTTGAGTTAATTGAAAGTTGTGAATGAACCCTGATTGATCGAATTGGGTCTCAATTTCTGCTTGCTCCCCTTCGAGGGTAACCTCCAAGTATTGATTATCCTGTGTACGTTGCTGCAACTCATCCGGTGTTCCATTTGCTACTAGTTTCCCATTACTGATAATCAATACNCTATCGCAAGTTATTGCAACTTGAGATAGGATATGAGTACTAAAAATAATCGTTTTTTCCCTTCCAAACTCCTTTATCAAATTACGAATTTCGATAATTTGGTAAGGATCAAGACCGGAGGTCGGTTCATCNAAAATCAGAACTGGTGGGTCATGGATTAATGCCTGAGCCAAGCCAACTCTCTGGCGATAACCTTTTGATAATTCGCCAACATCTTTATGGACCATTTTTTCCAAACCACAGATGTCAACCATCGCACTCACTCGGCTTTTTACTTCCTGACCACTTAGCCCTTGTATTTGCCCTACAAACTTGAGGTAATCAATTACTCCCATATCAGTATAAAGTGGTGTACTCTCAGGCAGGTAGCCAATCTTCTTTCTTACCTCGATCGACTCAGAAAAAACGTCAAACCCTCCGACGGTAGCACTTCCTTCATCTGCTGGCAGGTAACAGGTCAAAATACGCATAGTCGTACTTTTTCCAGCCCCATTTGGTCCAATGAAGCCTACTATTTCACCACTGTCAGCAGAAAATGAGACACTATCAACAGCTAACGTTGCCCCATATCTTTTGGTCAAGTTGTTGACTTCTATCATTTTTTTTGCTCTCTTTTGATCAAATTAACGTAATTTTTTTTTAACTAAAAACATCAACTNGGAATTTCCAGAAAATTGGATNTAGCTTTCCATTCNATAAACGAACGCAGAATAATAGCAAATAAAAAAAAACTGCGTCAAGATAATTTGACTTAATCTTCGAACGGCNGATATAATCGTCATTGCTAAATTGGACAATAGTAGCTGTTTTTAATTGGAAGAATAAACATACAAATGAACCAGCACAGACCTGTAGATTGTTACACCAACACTAAGGATGAAATCACCGCTGTTCGGTCTGCTATCGGCATTAGCGACCTTTCTTACAGAGGCAGGTTACGCGTTAACGGACCGGATCGTTCAATATANCTCAATAGAATTGTGTCTAATGCAGTCGAAGGGCTAAGTGTTGGACAGGGTAACTACAATCTGATCTTAACTAATCGAGGCAAAATCATTTCTGATATGANGCTAGTTATTACAGAAAATGAGATTGATTTGATGACCACTTCTTCAGAATCTAAAAAATTGCTTCATACAGAACTCGATAAATATCAAATCACCGAAGATATTACCATTACTGATTTGACACATCAGTCTGGGATAATTTCGATAAACGGTCCAAAATCAACCGAGTTAGCTGAATCCATCTTAGATTGTTCCTTAGATGANTTGGACGAACATCACAGTATCGTTCGTCAGATTCACATTTCGTCATCAATGGCTCAAGAATGGGTTACTTGCGTCCGAGCTAATGAAACTGGGGAAGTCGGTTATAACCTTCTTGTTGAAAAAGCCAGTTTAATACCAGAATTGTGGCAAAAATTACTTGATAAAGGCCAATCNTACCAAATTCAACCGGTCGGTNTGTCAGCGCTGGAAATATTACGCATTGAGGCTGGCATCCCNAAATTTGGAGCNGAACTAGATGNTTCCATTATTCCTTTGGAAGCAGAGTTAGACCGAGCTATNAGTTTTGATAAAGGATGCTATATTGGTCANGAAATTGTTGCTCGGATGAAGTANAGAGGACATCCCAATAAGTTGTTGCGAGGCTTAGAGATGGAAGCCGACCAACCACCACAACCAGGCGATCAAATCTTCGATGGATCAAANCTCGTAGGCCGTATTACCAGTGCGACNAAGTCAATTAGTTTCGGTCAGACTATTGCGATGTGTTACATTCGAAACGCCTATACTGATCAAGGTTCTACCGTGGAGGTAGAAACCAATGACGGGCGCAAATCTGGTAGAGTAGTTCTGCTTCCCTTTTCACCTACCCTACCTTTATCTCTAAATCGATAAACCGATAAATTGATGGAGCGTCGAGGTCATGTCAGGTTAAGGCGCACCTTCAATTTTCTACTAATCTCTCTGGTTATACACCTATCACTGATAAACTTTTCTGTGTTTCTACCTAAGACGGNTCTGTGGCAAATACAACCTGACGCGGTTAANGTTGAAATAATTACGGCAATCGATGANAGTGAAATAAGAAAACAACANCCCAGANCTCCNGTCCCTAATCGGAGACTAATCACCCCACGCCGAACAGTTANCGAAACGGAATTTCACCCACAAACAATCCGAATGGAATCGGCCAATAATAAAACCAAAACGACTGTTCTAACCTCGACTGAAGTTCCAGTTTATGATGCGCTCAGATCCCCGACAAACTCAAATGATAAATTAGTTGAAATGAGTACCTACCGAACGTTAGATCAAGATAAATCTTCATTATCGAAGCCAATCAGTAANCTAACAAGTTCGGCCAAAGGAGAAATTCAAAGTTTCCGTCAAAGAGTACGTAGCTNCAATGATCGTATTATTGGATCTATCAAGTCCGATGGAACAGCCGATATCGGCNTGATCGGTGAACTTCCTGCTAAAAATGGGACTGGAGCAGAGGGGGAAATTGAAAGTAACAACCCATTTGCTAAAGCNCTACAAAAGATTGCTCAGCATATCGTCGAAACCAGCGAAAAAGGAAAAGTAAACGTTGTCTTTCTCCTAGATACTAGTGCTAGTATGCGAGATAACATACAACAAGTTGCGGCACACCTGTATGCTATGACCGATACTTATGATGAACATATGCTGGAGTATTTTCTGGGCATGATCGAATTTAGTGTCCTTCATGGCGAAAAAACAATAAATGTAGAACCATTACGTGCCGATGTTGGTCTTCTGAAAAATCGGATGCAAAAGATAGGAATGAGTGGAGACGAGTACGCACTAGATGCGCTACTCTATTCTCTCGATTCAGTTCGGTTTCAAATAGATGCGGATAAGCATCTGNTCTTAGTCACCGACGAAGCATCGGGAACTGCAATTCCTGAAATGGCAAAAGTTTTACAGGACAAAATCAACTTAGGCTACGACCTATCGGATATATCAGTTAATGTTCTCGGATTCGATGAGCCATTTCAAAAACAGCTGGCTCGCAGAACTAATGGGCTGTGGCAAGAAATTCCAGGTGGTACTTTTACCACTGGCAGCCTGCCAGCACATAGAAAATCTAACGAAAGCCTAGTCAATGTCTTTCGCCGTATTTCGGCTGAAATTAGACGTTCAGCGACGCGACTCCTCCCAATTGATTTTCAAATTTCCAATTCAGAAAATCTAAGTAACTTGGAAATAGACAACCAAATTTTCCGTAGTGTACGGCACGCATTTGACAAACGTGGAATTACTTTTGCTGACAACGCTCAGTTCAAACGCGTTGGTAGAAATCGTTGGAGAATTTATAATCACCTAGCTCCGTACTACGTAAGCAGGCAGAATCTGGCCAACTCAGACATGATGAGTTCTATCACTCTTGATCAAACTATAGATCGAACGTATACTGTTGAATATAAAAACAGTCAATTGAATATATTTAATGCTTCACCAGAATCAACCAGTAATGAAGGGAAGGTAGATATTGTGTTGATGTTTGACTATAGCCGAAGTATGAGTGGAAAGTCTCAAGCTCTATCGCATGGAATTACCGAATTTTATCAGGAAATGGACTTGTTACCTATTGACTACCATATTGGCCTAATCCGTTTTGCCGTAGCGACCGATGTTATTCGGGTTATAGATGGAGCAGAAATACTCACTCTAGATTCAGGAAAACATAGTCCATTGAGCGAAAGTGATATCGAGGTTGCCTTGACTGACCCCTTTGGAGGTGATGAACAACTGCTTAATGCTGTAGTTGATGGATTGCCTCGGTTCAAATTCCGCCCCGGATCTACCCGATATGTTGTCGTTATGACAGATGAACTAGCCACTGGGACCTATTCGCCAGATAAAGCTTTGCAAGTCTGTAAAGATTTAGCCATACGAGTTTTCGTGTTTGGTGTGTCCACTCAAAACAATAACTTTCAAACCCTTTTAGCATCAGAAACCGGCGGACTTTTTTTTCAAATGCCTAATGCCTTTCGCCGGATATATAAAGATAAATAATCATCAACGGAAATCTATATATTACAGTAGTCTACCCAAACTCAAAATCAGGATTACCTTATATATTTTATCCATTTGAGATAATATGTTTCCTTAGATGCCTAGAAGTGTATAGGTAAACAGCCACATAACGGCTAGCTAGATCGTTTAAACATAATATAAAATATAAAAGGAGTCTTAGTTTTTCTAACCTCTTGAAAGATGGTAGATTAACTGAAAATATTTTATGATTAGTTTTGATTTTGATGAAGTTGCCTTATTACCAGCCGATGGCGACAATGTGGCAATTGCTACAAAAATCATCGATGCTGGAGTAAGCATTCAGTGCGAGGGGCGGAAATTCCTAATCTCACACACTGTACTGGAAGGACATCGATTTGCCTTTTCTAACATTGAGGAAGGTGAATATCTGTTATCTTGGGGGCTACCTTTTGGCACAGCAACATCTGTCATAAAAGCTGGTGAATATGTTTGTAACCCAAAAATGTTGGCAGCCTTAGAAGGTCGGCACCTCGAATTTGATCTTCCAGATCGCTGCAACTTCATTGATGACATTCCAAGCTTTGACCTGAGCAAAGGTGATTTTCAGGTTGGTTCCCAGATCAATCCTTCTAAGACTATGCGCCATTTCAATGGCTTTTTTCGAGATGGTGGTAGAGGTGTTGGGACTCGCAACTATATTGTGGTTATTGGTACTACTTCTCGGACATCTAGTTTCGCTCGACAAGTAGCTAATCAGTTTGATACTACCAAATACGCAAACGTAGATGGAGTAGTAGCAGTAACACACACTGAGGGGGGTGAGTTACATCAACCCAATAACTTACAGTTACTTTTGCGTACTCTCTCTGGTTTTGCGACTCACTCCAATGTTGGCGCCTTTCTGATGGTCGATTACTCAACTGAATCCGTTAATAATCGAATGGTACAACAGTTTATGGAAGGAGAAGGTAAACATCAGTCTATGCCCCATCGATTTATGTCCATCCAAGGTGGTTTTAAGCAGAAGGTAGTTCAGGCAAAACAAACTATTGAAAATTGGATACCTAAGGTCAATCAAACGCCACGTACCAAACAGTCAGTCGACTATCTTAAGCTGGCATTGCAATGCGGTGGCTCAGATGCTTTCTCTGGAGTTTCAGGAAACCCCTTGGCAGCCTATGCCGCTAAAGAAGTTATTCGCTATGGTGGAAGTGCAAATTTAGCAGAAACAGACGAATTGATTGGTGCTGAGCCCTATGCATTGAAAAATGTAAAATCCGTGGAGGTCGCGGAAAAATTCATGCAGACACAGAATAGCTTTCAGAAAAGAGCCAGCTGGCATGGTCACTCAGCAGAAGGTAACCCTTCTGGCGGCAATCTCTATCGTGGTTTGTATAATATCGCCATTAAGTCGATTGGAGCTGCAATGAAGCGGCATCCTGATGTCCGATTGGATGCGGTTATAGATTATGGCGAACCGATGGATAAGGCAGGATACTATTTCATGGATAGTCCAGGCAACGACCTCGAGAGTATTGCAGGTCAAGTAGCTTCTGGCTGCAACATGATCTACTTTGTTACTGGTAACGGTTCTATTACCAATTTCCCCTTTGTACCAACGATCAAAATCGTCACTACCACCGATCGTTACAGATTGCTGCAAAATGATATGGATGTTAATGCGGGCCGTTACCAAGATGGTATATCAATGAAACAAATGGGGCAAGAATTGTTCGATTTAACATTGAATGTAGCAAGTGGTCAAAAGAGCATAGGCGAGAAAGCCGGTCATTCTCAAATTTCGGTCTGGCGAGATTGGCGACAAACTGATGATTCAAAATTGATCCAATTACAAAACATTCGTGAACCAGATGGGAAACCATTATCAATTATTCCTATCGAAAAGCCTGATTTGATTGAGGATGCTAGCCAATTTAGTTTTCAGGGTATTGAAACTCAGGATGGAATTCGTACCAACCAAATTGGCTTAGTATTACCCACTAGCCTGTGCTCAAGTCAAATTTCCACTTTGATTGCTAAAAAGCTCAATAATAAACGCCTCGGTCAGTCAGTAGGAATTTCTAGTTTTCATGGTTTAGTTCATACTGAAGGTTGTGGGGTCTCGGCCGGCCAATCCGAAAAAATGTTTACTCGTACATTAGTCGGTCATCTTCTTCACCCAACTGTTGGTTGTGGTGTTTTACTCGAGCATGGTTGCGAAAAAACACACAATGACCACCTACGTCAATCCATAGAAAATGTTGGGTGGGACACAAATAGCTTTGGGTGGGCGAGTGTACAGCTAGATGGTGGTATCGAATCAGTTAGTAGAAAAGTTGAGCATTGGTTTGAGAAAAAAATAGAACAAAAAATGCCAACTCAAATAGCTGAAGGTTCTTGGCCTAATCTGAAAATCGGGTTGTTGTCTTTTGGCTCGATGAGTGAACAGTCAGTTATTTCACTAATACAATTAGTGCAAATAGCAGTCCAATCCGGCGGAACAGTTGTCATTCCTGACAATGCAACATTCATCCAAACTGAAGCTTTTGTGGAGTTAGTAGATGGTCAACATGATAAAAAAACACTTTCGTATGGTGAGTGCCAGATCAAGCCCGGTCTTCACATTATGGATACACAAACTGGACAAGCCGTTGAAACCCTAACAGGTCTTGGTGCTACCGGTGTTGATCTGGTCATTGCTCACGTAATAAATACACCCATCCAATCTCACCCGATTATTCCCGTTCTACAATTTTCAAGTCACCCTCCGACTATAGAGATGTACGGTTCTGACTTGGATTTCGTTGACAATGATATTTCGTTTAAACAGCTTCTTGTTTTGATTCAGAGTGTGGCGTCCCGTGAGTATATCCCAAAACTTCATAGCTACGGTAATACTGATTTTCAGGTTACCCGAGGATTGCTAGGTATTAGCCTGTAGGTCTATGAACAGGCGAACTCACATTGTCGTTATTTTCCTACTCGTGTTTGTTTTGATTGTTTCTCCTAACGCCGAGAAATTTGAGATTGCCCAGATTCGTTACGGTGGAGGGGGGGACTGGTACGGAGATCAGACTGCGGTCAGTAATTGGCTCAAAATTTTGAAAAAACGCCTAGGTATGAATGTATCTAACCAAAGAGTAGTAGTTCGATTGACAGATCGTAACCTCTANCGATATCCATTCTTATATTTAGTTGGGCATGGTAATATCCAGCTATCTACTGCAGAAACTAAGTCTTTACGAGAGTACCTCAGTTCTGGCGGCTTCTTGTTCGTCAATGATGACTATGGTCTCGACGCGAGTTTCCGTCGTGAAATCAAAAAAGTCTTTCCAAAAAAACAGTTAAAATCGATTCCCAACGATCATCCAATCTATCACTGTTTTTACGATCTAAAAGGCTTNCCCAAAATACATCAACATAACGGTGATCCAGCTCANGGNTTCGGTCTATTTCATGATGGACGATTGGTAGTTTTTTATGCTTACAGTTCTGACATTGGAGATGGTTTAGAAGATAAAAAAATCCATCCTGATGACCCACCTCACCTTAGACAACAAGCAGCTCGCATGGCTGTAAACATTATTACTTATGTCTTAACCCACTAAANTAAGGGAGTTAGAATATGACAAAAAATAAAATTCCGATAGGTCTTCAACTTTTCTCAGTTCGTGGTGAATGTACCAAAAACCTACCAGCCACCTTGAAAGAAATTAATCAAATGGGTTACGTAGCAGTTGAACCTTGGGGATACGGCGGTGAAAGTCTAGAATGGATGGGCTATTCTTGCACAGAACTTCGACAAATTCTGGATGACAACGGGCTAACTTGTTGTGGTATTCATCTAAGTACACAGGCTTTATTGGGTGAGAATCTTACTCGGACCATCGAGTTCAATCAAACCCTGGGTAATCGATTTCTTATCATAGCTGGAGATCAAAGTCGAATGAGTAGTATGGATACCATCAGAGAATTGGGAGTGATTTTAGATCAAGCCGCNGACCAATTAGCCGATGAAGGAATGTTTACAGGTTATCATGCTCACGGCTTTGATTTTCAAAAGGTCTCAGGANAAACGGCTTGGAATCATCTCTTTTCTTTAACTAAACCAGAAGTCATAATGCAGTTAGATACTAGAAACTGTGCGGGGGGCGGNGAGGACCCAGTTGCCGTATTAGAGGCTTTCCCACACAGAGCTCGATCGTTACACTTGGGGGAGTACGGTAACCCGGAAAATTCCATAATCGGTAGCGGAGAAGGCGAGTGGGAGAAAATCTTTCATCTTTGTGAAAATAACCAAAATACCGAATGGTANGTAGTTGAACAGGGTGGTCCAGACGGATTGGGTTTTGAAATACCTAGACAATGCTTAGATGCATTACGAGAGATGGGGAAATAGTTGNAGAAGTATGGTCATTTTATTTAATCAAGATCAACTGGTGGTGCGGGCTCGTTTGTCCGCAAAACCTCGTTTCCTTCGATATTGGTACCAAGCATTATAACCACACAAGGCTGGTCGCCGAAATTCCGAAAGATATGAAAAATGCCGGGTGGCTTATAAATAGAATCACCAGTAGCTACTTTTTCCCATTGACCTTCTATATTGACATGACAACTGCCTTCTAGTACGTAAAACCACTCTTCTTCTTTAGTGTGGGTATGGTATTTTGTATGGGTGCCTTGGGCGGGAATTTTTGTGATTCTCACCTCAATTTGTTCCATTCCATGTATGTGCCACAGTGGTTTGAATTCTCCATACTGTTGCTGCTCATTGGGAAAAAACTTAGGNTGCCAATTTACATCATCAGATTTAACTATATAATTCATTTTGTGAACCTTTAAATTTTGAGCCTACTTACCCTACAATAGATTGGGTGGAAGTTCAAGGTCGTTGCGGTTCTATGCTAGGCGTGATAGGCCGCGGTAATTCTAATACATGAACGCTCGGAGTTCTTCAGATGCAAATTCAAATCGCTACAGCCCCTGTATCTTGGGGAGTCCTAATGAAGGACACACCTAATGTTCCACCTTACCAAGTTGTTCTGGACCAAATAAGGAAAGCCGGGTATCACGGTACAGAACTTGGCCCATATGGTTATTTACCATTCGATATTCCGCAACTCACTGATGAACTCGCAAGTCGTAGCCTATCCTTAATTTCAGCCTTTATAATTTTCAATTTTCTGAAAGGTAAAAAAGACGAAACGGTATATATGGAAGCCTTAGAGACCATCGAAGTCTTGTCAGAAATGAAATGTGAATATCTTGTACTTTCGGATTCTCTATTTGTGGAAGNNAATCGAGCCAAAAGAGCTGGGCAAATTCGCCACCAAGATAGTCTAGATAGTACAACTTGGGATCAAGTCGCCAATAATGTCAACCTTTTTGCTCAATTAGCTTGGGAACAATACGGNCTGAAAACTTGTCTCCANCCACACGTTGGAGGCTACTTCGAAACTGATTTTGAAATTACAGCTTTGCTGTCTCGAACTGACTCCAATTACGTNGGNCTCTGCTTCGATATGGCTCATATAGCATATGGAGGAGGAAACCCAGTGGATGTATTGAGCCAGTGGAAGGATCGTGTTTGGTATNTGCATATTAAGGAGTGTGACAATCGTGTNAGAACACAGGTTTTAGATCGCCANGGNGACTATTTCGACGGGGTTGCTTCTGGAGTTTTTCCTTCATTAGGAGAAGGCACAATCGATTGGGAAAGCATTAAAAACGTTTTAATTAACATGAATTACAATGGTTGGGGAACAGTCGAACAAGACATCTTGCCAGATAGTGGTATCGATGCACTACAGTGTGCTAAGAACAATCGCCAATTTTTGCACAACCATTTGGGTTGGTAATTGAGTTTAATTGTCAAATGTACCTTGGTTTTTATGATTGGAGATGGGAGTAATGAGTGACCAAGAGCAACAATAGTATCTGTTCGATTTATAAGGTTATTTGATGGTAAAAAACGCCTTGACTACTGGTGAAATTAGNCAACTTAATGAACTTATTGACCAACAAATCTGACCCACCACCGCCCAATAATTTCATTTTGGTAGTATAAANGGAGTTACAGTGGAAATATCAGGTTTTTAGATTGGGGCAAACCTTTTGNAACCTGATTGACCATCATGTTATCTTGCCCGTTCTACGATTTATGGTCAGGTGGCTGCTTTCGCCCAGATTGAATTTACAAGATTCAGGTGAGAAGTGGATGAATGGGTTTCGTCTTCATACTGACTGTGGTAAAACTGCACAATACAATGATTCTCAGTCGAGACAATACCTTTGGAGTTAATGAAATTCAAAGCCGGTTTGTTGTAATTGNGTAGAATCTGGCTGATACAGGTTCTAACCATAGTGCGTTTTNTCATATTTTCGTTAGCCATAAAAATAGCTGCAAATCGCCACAATAAATCTTCAATCAAAACGAAAATGTTAGTTATTTGGTAATTTCTTCAGTACATGCTGGGTCTGCAATATTATTACTCTGACTCACATAACTTCTGAGTGGCAAAGAGCCCATAATTACTGAATACTTCTCTACGGACACTGTATTTTAAAATGGATTTATCGTCGAGAAAAGCAAAAGATCCCATAAGTATTGAATTAACCGTTCGCCAACAGATACTTTTAGCTGAACCCGCTATCCTATACCCTTTCTTTCCTTCGCTTTTCGGCGATCGATAAAGCATTTAACTGCAGAGAGAATTACCGATTAAAACATATACCCCAAACTCTAAACTACCCCTTCGAGCCATTCTGATCGGTTTGTTGTGGGTTATCTTTCAAAGTGCTGTAGCGGGCTACATCCACGGTAATAGTATAGGTCAATTAATTGCCAACCATCTGCCTCTAGGCGGGCTTTTTTTCCTAACTTTACTGGTTCTGGTAATTAATCCATTAATCCAAAAAACCCAGGTTGTAACGACATTTTCAGAAGCAGAGTTAGTTATAATTTGGATTATGGTTTCAGTGGCTTCGGCCGTACCTGGATATGGAATGATGGAGTTCCTTTTTCCGATCTTGGTTGCTCCCTTGCATAATGCTACCGATCAGAATGAGTGGAAATCACTTTTACTTCCTAACATACCAGATTGGGCATATATTTCCGATATCCAGGCAGTTCAAGACTTTTACGCTGGAGAGAGCTTGGTTCCTTGGAGGACTTGGGCGAAGCCTATTACATTTTGGTTAACAATTAGTCTTAGTTTTTCCCTGATAATTATTTTTTGGAGTGTTATCATTCGTCGTCAGTGGGTAGAAAGAGAACGTTATCCATTTCCACTAGTCCAGATTCCAAAAATAATGGTCGCGCAACCCGAAGGTAAGGGGCAAATTCTGAACCGACTCCTTCGTCATCGATTATTTTGGCTAGGGTTATTCGTGGCTCTTCTAATTCACGTTTTGAACGGTCTACACCGATATAATCCAGCTATTCCTCATTTGAGACTTTCTTATAGTTTTAACACTTGGTTTCCCGAAAAGCCTTGGTCAGCCCTAGTTCAAGGTTGGCCTTTATGGGGCCGTATTTACCTAGCAGTGATTGGTATTACCTACTTTTTACAGTTAGATGTCTCGTTTAGCTTGTGGTTCTTCTTCCTATTTTATAAGCTACAGGAAGTGGTATTTTCTGCTTTTTCGGTCAGGGGAGTTTCAACTCAACAGCAAGTCATAGGAGCTGATATTGTTTTAGTTGTTTTCCTAGCGTGGATGAGTCGTAGACACTTAATATCAGTATTTCGGTTAGCGATAAACCCGCGAGAATCTCACCAGTTACCAAGCGAAGTAATACCCCATCGATCAGCTGTAGTTGGTTTTTTATTGAGTAGCCTAATCTTTTCAATTTTACTGGTCTGGGTAGGAATGTCTCCGCATGTCGTTATTTTATTTTCTATTTTATTGTTGAGTTTAGCAAGTATTACCTGTTGGATGGTAGCTAACGCCGGTATGTTACTGGTGAATGTCGGTTTGTCACCGTTTTCTTTTTTTACGACTCTGTTTGGATCTCGTAGTTTTAGCCGAAAAAACCTAACACTGATGGCTTTCGACCGTTCGGTACATTCGCACTGGTCTTCTGAGTCGCTGATGCCTTATACCATGCAAAGCTTACGTTTATTGAGGGAAACTCGGGAGTACCGATCAAAACTAATTTTTTTAATGATTTTCTCACTTTTAATTGCAATTGGTACAGCTTTCGTTTCTTCACTCAAATTTATCTACTATCAGGGAGCATCTAGTTTGGAAGGTTGGGTTTACAATTGGTTTGGGAGAAGCGGCTTGGAAAAAGCTTATGTGGCCACTCAAAACCCGTATGGCCCAAGTTTATCTGGAATATTGAGCGCATTCCTTGGTGGAACTTGGGCTGCGTTTCTTTTGTTTATGAGACAGCGATTTTTGTGGTGGCCGTTCCATCCCATAGGTTACATCGTTGGTGTTACCTATGCTCCTCATCACCTATGGTTTTCGACTTTGTTGGGGTGGAAATGTAAAATCCTCATGCTGAAGTGTTTTGGTGTTGGTGCTTATCGCCGTTTCCAACCGCTATTTCTTGGATTGATCCTGGGTGAATATTTGATGTCGGCATTTTGGATTTTTGTTGGTCTGTTCACCAAAGTCGGCTATTGGGGATTGCCTCACTAGAAAAAGGCCTTGAGAAACACAACAGCTATCACTAACAATGCGATTGCGGTGGTTAGCAATAAGTAGGCGGCCCGCTCAAATCCTTTCTTGCCAGTGTCAAATTTGAGAATTTTTTTCATCTAATCTAACTTAATCTGGTATTGTTTTACTTCAAGAAAAAACGCTCTAAAAACCAACCAACCCCAAAAATCAGCAAACCGACTCCCCATAGTCGAATGTCCATTACTTTGGGAAACTTGGTCACGAACCCTATGGCAATTGCCATCAACCCACTAGCTTGAATAGCTTTGCTAACATAAAATAACATTCGGTGCTTAGGCGCTCGTTTCTAAGTCTAGTTCGGCCAAATCGTAGAAAATTTGTGTGTTGTCCCGAAAACAGCGATGTTGAATTACGATTGTCCGTGCGAAATGTAGCCAAGTTAGAGGAAATAGAACGCCATGTATCCAAGCTGGAATTGCTTCAGTCTGAACTGCCCCTAACAGACAAAACCATGTACACACTAAAACCATATTTAAAAGAGTCGGAGGATAGATGATTCTCTTAATAGAAATAGAACGCCGATGAAAGTCCTCAGTGAGATCATGCATTTGAGCAAATTCTTTTAAGCTAACACCAGTACCAACAAAGAAGAAGATGATCAAAGTTTGAGTAAAAAGATAGGTAATNGATGTCAGCAGTGCAAACTGAAGGATCGGTAGGCCAAACACACTAAAGCTGAAATAGCCTTGAAGACCTGTAACTAATAGGGAAGNAAAAGAAATGCCCGTCAGCAGATAACAGGCATACATAAAAAACCACACAATAAATGACCAGATCGCACCTAAATGAGATCTAACGGAGACTTAAATTTCGATGATCTGCNANTTTTCCTTCTCAGATTTTGCTGTATCCGGCGAAAAGCTATTAGTAATTTCTACATCGGGGAACATTACTTCAAATTCGGATAAAGAAATCATGTGAATTGCATCCCACGTGAGTTTTGTACAAACACTGGCGCATATTGAGCACCCGATACATTCATCATATCTAACCCGGACTGGATTTATCGGGGAGTTACCATTAATAAAATCACTGTCGACCTCAATGCAATCAACGGGACAGAAAGGCACACAAACTCGACAGCCAGTGCAGTTGCCTGAGTCGACTACTGCNAAAGACTTCGGCTTNCTCTTCTTGTGTGATATTTCGTCNGGAATTCCTGATACTGGCTTNTAATGGTCGTATGGCCTCAATTTTTTCATGAGCGCTACCTTTTGTAAAGTATGTAAGATTACACCGACACGCTATAAAATAACATCCAATCCTAGCTGGTTCAATTAAAAATCACTCTAATACGTATTTTTCTGTACTGTTTTTCAATTNGTCGCATCGCAATTAGCTGTGCTAAAATGATTTCGGTTGATGGGTTGAATAAATTTAGTGTTAAAAAGGAAATTTAGTGGTNCTTGACCAAGTTCGATTAACATTTGAAGACTTAGTGCAGTATAGTCCCAGACATTCTTCATCACAAGCCTTGCTATCTCCGATTTCGCCTAAGCCAAGTGAATGTAATTTTGGCTGGCGCGACCGGTGGTGGCTGAATAAAACTTCTGCACAGAATTTATCTTTGAATTACTGGGGATTCACGTCAGCGGAAGAAGCAATACGAGTTAGTGAACTTTCTATAAATCGNATATCGGCACGTCAACGATTTATAAACGGTACTCGACAGTCAATCTATCAACCTGAAACAGGTTTACTAACCGCCGACTGTACGTGGCGAGCTGAACGAAATATTTTGTTTGCTCGTTCCAATATATTAATTCTAGTTTCTGAGTCAGGGCATAAAATAGAACTTGCCGTGACAATTGATATTGCTCAAAAAATTCTAAATAAGATTGAAGCCCAACTGTCATTGACGACGTAAATAGATTAAGCCTAAGATTTTACCCGAATTCGCTGATGTNTTGTCGAAAGTTGAATATTAAAGTTTTATTCCTTATTTTTTGCTGGATTGCAGTTTCTGTTGAGAGTGAAATTGGCTTGATTGTAGTTGTCGATAATTCNCCACAGACACAGCAGGTGGACCATGCAGGTCATCGTTGGCTGGGAGTCGAANTATCAATCGAACAAATGAGGGCTGGTAGCCACCTGACCGTANTTGATTTATCTCAACCTGGTGAACCAATNATTGATGAAGTTTTAGAAGGTGGATTTCGCCAGAAAATGTCGCTGAAGTCACGCCTTAAAAAANATCAGCAAACTTTATCCACAACCACNATTGAACNTGCTAGCGAACTTCGGTCTATTGTTAATCAACGAACAAGTACAGTGCCTACGNCTATTGTTATTTTAACCCATCATGCCACAGCCGCTAACTTCTCTATTAGTGCCGTAAATGTTGAAGTCATCACTATTAAATCTGGGCAGGATAAGGTTGCCATATTGACCCAAATGGCACAAATGATCAATCAGATTCAGGGCTTTGAAGTCGCGATTGTTCAACCAATTAGCCTTGAAAGCTTCGGTACGTCGAGCTTTTTGATCCACGACCCAAGGATCGTCGAGTTGCAAATACAATATTTTTTCAGCACAAACCAAACAGATATGCCAGAATTAGAAGTAAGAGATAGTCAAGATCAGTTTGTTTACCACTATGCTGAATCAAAAAACTTTAGGCTCTATACTGTTCCGAGGCCAATACCAGGCAACTGGGAGGTTATGTTCCGTAATATTGACGAGGTTACGCAGTTGATTAGCACAAAAACTGAAGCCAATCCCAATCTGCCTCAGTTAAGTTTTTATATTAACCCTGTCGAAAAAAGTTTGACTGCTCCTAATGGAGAAATAGAATTATCCGTTAAATTAATTGATAGTGAAAAACTGAATTCAGGTAATAATCTTGATTTTGATGTTCTATATGCAACGGTAAAACAACCGAACAATCAACAAAACAGGATCCAACTTACTGCTGATGATTTAACAAAAAAAACTTCATTCAGTACTATCTATAAGCCTAGTGAAATTGGCACATATTACATTACGATTCAGCCGAGCTCAGCCTATGTAGTTTTGCAACCGCGCCATAGAGTTTCGGTTATACCATCTCATTCTAGTTCTATGTTTCCAGTGTTGTTAGCTTTACTTATAGTTTTTGGAGGGATAACTACTGGCGGGTTAATGTTCGTCAGTTCGAAAAAGCAAGAGAAACAAGATAGCGTCGATTTCTTCATGGCTAATGACCTACCGATTCGTGACGCCTATACTGGACTACAGGATAATCCATCACTATCTGCTTCAATTCCAATACCTACCAATTCCCAAAAGCCTCTAAACGACGAACAATCACCACGCAAAACAGAGAGCGAAAAAGTAGAGGCTAGTATAACTGAAAACTATTCTGTATCTGACGAAGAATTAGAAAAACAGTTAGAAGACTTAAGCGTCTCACATGACGATATCCTACAACTGATTTCCGAATCCCATATCGAGACTGAAGGTGAATCCTCGGATGTCGACGCTTTTGATAGTGAATTCAGTGAGGTGAGTGATTTAGTCTCGGAAAATTTCTATGAAGCGGACCAAGACGCTGATTTTGATGATTTTGATGAGGGTGATGTACTTGATCTCGAAGATCTAGATCAGAAATTTGATAATTTAGATCTTGATAATTTGGATTTAGGGCTTGACTATTCAGAGGGAAATGAGTCCTTCAAATCGGTCATCAATAGTGAGAAAAATCAAGCTGAATCCACAGAAGCGATAGAGCCTGAAGACAATAGCCAAAGAAAGACAGATTCATCTATTCAAACAGAAGTTTTAGATGGAATTATCGAAAAAGTATCTAGATTGATTTTCCTCAACAGGACCTGTTTTAATGGATTATACCGTGTAAACAAAAAAGGGCAATTCAACGTACCTCTTGGTAGATACACAAATCCAAATATTGTAAATAAAGAAAATCTAACTTCTGTAAGTAAAA
>PAYP01000093.1 GCA_002714785.1 Candidatus Poribacteria bacterium
AACCGATTGATGAAGGGTTTAAGGTTTACACCGGTGTCAGTATCGGTTATTTATTTTAATAATTCAGCGTATTAGAGATTAAGCCGGCACAAAAATAAGGTAAGCTAAAAAAGTTTAGCCCAGCTCATAGAAGACAGTGTTACCATCTTATTCAGCTAAAAATTGACACCAGACACAAAAAAGGCGAGCATTTTATTAGCCCGCCGTCTGCATCAACTTCTCTTGTCAGATAAATATTTTAATTCGCTTACTCTATCTCTTATTTTAGGTTTGAGTCTTCGCTTGTGTAATAGTCAATTAGCCAACCAGTAAAGAGTTTATCAACTTTTTTTATCTAAGAACTGGGAAGATATTCCCTAGGCTTAGCATAACAGATAATAGTTGATTATACTGCGACAGCAGGCGACAAAAGTTCAGCTACGAGAATACATGCTGAAGATTAGTTAGCCTGATCACTAAATATTTCCAGAGTTATTTCGATCCATTTTTCGTAGCTTTTAATTCCTCGGCAGTTTTACCCCCATGTTGGCGTAATAGATTCTCGATTTCTGGGTTTTTGGCTCTATCAACAGGTGTTTTCCCCCAACAGATTGGATTTATCTGAGCGTTGTTCACTAGTAGTAGTTGTACGATTTCTAGGTGTCCCGCAGACGAAGCATTATGGAGTGGTGTTTCACCATCCCAACCTTTCCCATTAACGTTAGACCCAGCGCTTAAAAGCTTAATCACTTTCTGTATGTTACCATTGTGAGCGGCTTTGTTAAGTCCGATATCTGTTTGAACTCTATCACAGGATAATCCGATAAAAGCGACAAAAATCCAAATAAACTTTTTATATTTCATCTTTGGCTTGTATTCATCAATCAGTTTAAGTCAGCTACGCATCTAAAACCGGTGTAGTTGTTTTTCATTTCTGGGTTTTGATAATTTCTTAATGCAATTCTCAGGAAGTGTTTGAAACTCATCCAACTTCCTCCTCTAATCACTCTTCTTTCGGTTTTGGTTGATTGTGGCCCCTTAGGGTTTTTGATTTCTGAGACTAGATAATAATTTTCATCATATAAATCTTGACACCATTCCCACACATTTCCCATTACATCAAATAACCCATAACTGTTGGGTTCAAAACTTGCCACTGGTGATGGGGTCTCCCAGATATCTGTACCACCTTTACCTTTGAAGTTTGCATCTGTTTGTTTTAGTTCATTACCATGAGAAAATCGTTGTCCAATTAACCCACCTCTTGCACTATATTCCCATTCGGCTTCACTTGGTAAACGCTTGCCAGCCCATTTCGCATAAGCTTGAGCATCAAACCAATTAACCCCGATTACTGGATAATTGTTATCCGGTGTGATTTTTTCTACCCAATTGGGCAGTGGAGGATGTTCAGTTGCTTTCAAGAATCTTTTGTATTGGCCCAAAGTTACTTCACAAATATCTATGTAGAACGCATTAAGGCTAACTTTGTGAGTAGGGCGCGAAGTACCCATGAATTCTTCAGTCTCTTCTAATGCATCTCCCATCTGAAAACTACCCTCTGGAATCAGTACCATTTTTGCACTGTCAATTGGCCATATGATTTCTTTTTCAGGTTCGTTATCGGCAGATTTGGTGTGGGTTTGACCTATATTTACTGGCCTAGTTAGATTTTCGCCACATCCAGAAATCAGTACTAAGGTAAATAATAAGCTAGAGATGAAATGCTTATACATAAAGCTAACTAATTCCCGGATAAATAACCAAGCGAAATCTTAATCATTTATTCACTTTCTGATTCGAAGGCAGAAAATGAAACAATATAGTGGCAAAAAAGAAGATGGGCCAGACGAGTTGACCCACCTTACAGAAGGAAGTTTTGAAGATACTACCATCATCGCCTGTTTTTACTTTTTCTTTAGCTTTAGGTACAAAAATGACGCCCTGTACACTCGCTTGGATTGTTCTTCTTCAACTTTCTACGTAAGGTTTTACATGTCAACACATTTCTTCTAAGCTCTATTTTTGGTTCGTATCTTAACTTATTTAATTAACTTAAATATGCTTAGTCTTTCTAATCAAGGCTATCATAAACTATTCGTTCAAAAGAGGTAAACAAGTTATAGGAATTCATATCATTAAACGGCAGAATTTGTGTCATATAAACCAGAGCGAATTCGTTCTCAAAATCGATGGTAAAGTAAGTATTAAAAAATCCTGCCCAATAGGCTGTTCCCCTTGGTCTAACAACTGAGTTTTCTTCATATGCCCAGGCTAAAGTCCAGTTATCATAACTGTCAAAAAAGAAGTCTTTGTCCCCTCTGGGCTTCGTGTCAACATCCTCGGTATCAACGTGTCTGTGAATAGTTTTAAAATTATCAAGTTGAGGTGAATTAAGTAAATCAAAAGTGCTTTCTTCCAAAACTTGTACACCATTCAGAGTTCCTTTATTCAGCATGCAGGCCAAAAACTGGCCGTAATCTTCAGGAGAACTCGATAATCCACCTCCCCCATTAAAATCTTTTGACGGACTCATTTTTTGATATTCTTTTTTTACAATAGTGCCATTATCAGGGTCTCTGTAGGAAGATCCAACTACTAGATGTTCTAATTCATCGGGCACGTTATACCAAGTACTATCCATTCCTAACGGCCCAGAGATACACTGTCTAAAATATTGTTCTAAATCGATACCAGAAATTTTCTCTACTAATCGACCAACCCAGTCTATATTGGTTCCGTACATAAACGAAGAGCCTGACTCGAACAATCGGGGTTGATAATTTTCCATCCAGTTTATCTCAGTTTTTAACTGATTCCATCTTCCCAGTTGAGGGCTAGTAAACCAGTAACCAAAACCGGCAGTATGAGTGAGTAAGTGCCTAAGTGTAATACTATTTTGGGGTTCAATAATTTGATTGTCTTGATTTAGAATTAGTCTCTTAGACATCTCAGGTAAATGCTGATCAAGAGACTCATCTAAGGCCACTTGACCTTGCTCTACTAGCTGTAGAACAGCTACCGAAGTCAGGGCTTTAGTCATGGAAGCGACATTAAAAATGTTTTGAGGGGTAATGTCACCGTCTCTATCCCATCTGGAAGGACCGTTAGAATAAAAAGACATGTCTCCGCTTTTACTGATTTTACCCATCACTACGGCTGGGATATCAGTACTAGAGATTTTGCCTTGGATTCTTGCTTCGATTGGTAGGCCAAATGTTGCTGACATAACCCTAATAATTCTACTTACAACTAGACTCTATTTATACTTTTTGACTGACTATTCGATTAACAATAGCTCTGTCTGCTGCTGACCAATCTAAGCGCTTCAATTGATTAATTCCACTCAAGTTATCTTTATTCAAGTCAGCGCCTCTCAAGTATTTTCTTACTTGAAAAACATTCCTTCAATACCTCCAATTCAGTAGATAGTAGTAATCAGTCATTCCATCAGCACATCTGGACAATATTTCGCTGTTTATAAAAACAAAGTTAATCCATATACTACTTGGGCTTTTTAAATTTCTGTTTTAAATAAGCTACCAAAAGAAAACTGACAATACGAATAAAACGAACGACTCTTATTAAAAAAAAAATGGCTTTCATTAATCTCAATAATTCTGTGTTTGGGTTTATCGTTTAATCATGCACATGGCTCTTTCAACTAGTTGTGGGTACTAAAAATTGAAATTGCCAATTTCTCTATTTTTTTGCTGAAAATATTTAATTTCTTGTATTGCTTTTGGTGTTCCTATTCGATTTAGCGATTCCACGGCGGAATCTAAAATTGACCAGTCTTCATTTGGTTGTGCCAAGGTTTTTGCGAGGGCTGGTATTGAATCTTCTGTTCCTATATCTCCTAATGCAATTATTGCATTTAGCCGAACATCTCTATCATCATCTTGTAATGATTGGATTATAGCAGGTGTTGCGTCTTTTGCTTCTGGGCCTATGGCACCTAACGCCCATATCGAACTGATTCTAACACTTGTATTTTCATCCTGAAGTGAACGTATGAGAGAAGGTATCGCTACGACGGCCCCTTTTTTTATTCTTCCAACTGCATATGCAGAATATTCACGAACATCTGGATTTGGGTCTTTTAATAATTCAACTAAGGTTGGTATGGCATTAGCTGCACCTTTTCCAATCAAGCCCAAAGCCAAAGCAGCATTAATTCTGACGTTTCTATCTTTATCTTTTAACGCTTTAACTAAAAATGGAACTGCATTTTGAGCTTCATTTTTTTTTCCACCTAATGCGAATGCTGCATTTGAGCGAACCTCTGGGTCTTTCGACTTTAAATCTTTGGTAAGTCTCTTAATTTCTTTTTTTGAGGGTGAGTCAGATAGACCACATCCGATTGAAATCAAAATAGATAAAAATAATATCCGAATGTATTTTTTTTTCACTTTTTTGTAATTTAGGTAATTGATTTGACCGATAGAATGTCAGCAACTAAATTATTTAAATTTGTAAAGGTCAAAAATTGTGAATGCAGAATAATCTAACCTAGTTAATCCATTACTTTTGGATTTATCTTAATCTTTGTTTTTTGTCATATTTTGCAACAANATCAAGTGCTNGCCTTGTGCCTATTTGTTCTAATGCCTCAATTGCAATACTGCTAGTCGCTAGTGCGCTAGATAAGCGTCGTGTAGATTCATCGTCATTTTGTACTAATTGTATCAAGANTGGAACGGCAACTTCGGCGTCCNATCCTATTTGTCCCAGTGTTCTTATTACACNGTGGCATACTTCTAAATTGGGATTTTTCAATTCTTGAATTAAATCCGGAATAACATCTTTACCTATTTTTCTTAATGCTGTTGAAGACTGCCACCTAACACCCGAGCTAGAATCNTGTAACGCTTTAATCAAGGGNGCTATTGCACTGGATGCGTCCCTACCGATACGACCCAAAGATTTGACAGCCAAAATCTTGGTGTCTTGATCAGAATTTTCTAACTGGTATATTAAAGTCGGAACAGCATCTTCACCTATTTTTCCCAGTGCTTTTTCAGCTTCGATCCGAACTTCCCATTTCGGATCCTTAAAGCAATGCACCAAGGCCGGTATTCCTTCTCTGGCCTCCTGACCGATATCTCCCATGATTTTGGCCACACTAAGCCGAATTTCTGAGCTTGGGTCTTTTAGTAATACAATCAAATGGGGGACAATCTCTTGACCCAGTTTNTGAATGACCTTTCCCAAGTGAGGACGGATCTCCGGCATTTTTAGCATCAAAATCAAACTGGGCAACATCTGCTTTACTGAGCTTATAGCTTCGGGGGAGCCAATCCCTAATAAAATACTTGCAGCTAACCCGGAAACTATNAGGTCTTCATTAGACAACTCTTTGATTAGANTTGGAACCGCATAATTTCCAACTTTTTCAAGTGCTTTCAACCCACTTAGGCGAACAACCNGATCTTCGTCCCTTAATAATTTTAAAAGTGGTACAATTGCTTCTGTTGCTCTGCTTCCTAGAGAGCCTAAAGCGTATGAGGCATTAGATCGTACCCTGTTATCCTCATCATCTAATTTCTCAATCAAGTTAGAAACACACCGGCTTGTTCCCAATCGTGCTAGCACTAACACGGCGGAACATCTGACATNCGCATCCTCATCATCTAAGCTTTTGATTAGAGCTTGTGAAACATTATTCGTCTTCTGTTGGATTTTACCCAATGTCCATATCGCATGGCATCGCACATTGCGGTCTTNATCAGTTGTTANTTGAATCAGGGCAGGATGGGCATTTNCCCCTATATTNGATAGTATTCTTACTATCCTACGCTGCACCAATGGGTTCCTGCTTTGNAGGGCCAAGATCANTTGGGGGACNGCATTNTTACCGATTTTTACTAGGATTGNCTCGATCTNATGACTAACTTTCTTAATTTCTAGTGCCTTGATGAGGTGTGGTAGAGATTCTATACCAAGTTCGACTAATTCGGTTTCAATTTCAGGGACACTTTCGTTGTGTGCATATTTTATTTTCTGTACCAAAGATTGTATGTATCGTTCTTTTTCAGTTTGGCAACCTATGACAAACAAAATAAAACAACAGACTAAAAGAATAAAGCTAAGTACTCTCATTGCTAAAATCCCACGATTCAATTACGTATTAGTACTGATTTAACAGCAAATTTCTTATTTCGAATTTTATCGATACCCATGATATTGTTTTTATTAACTATCTAGAGATTTGGTGCAAAATGACGTTTTTCTGATAATTTTTTCAATCAGAAAAATGTAGATTTCAAACTATGACTAATCTTAATTCAACTAAGTAAATAATGAGCCTAGATCTCAATCAAAATTTGACAGACGAACTACCTATGGCTTACNAAACAGGTCTATAATCACAAGTGAGAAATAGATGGCTAGTACCTTTGAATAAGCCAGAATTTCTACATTATTTTTCGTTTTTTATGGTTGAGATATTCCAGGTTAACACAATTCCTCAATTCATTATGCAGAAACATAGCTAGTAGTGTTTCTGTTGATTTTGCCCTTGCGTCGTAACGACTTTCCGGACTGTTCCAAGCTGAATGAGGAGTTAAGATTAGGCGATCTTTAATCCAATCAGGTTGATTCTTAAAGGCAAGCATAAGGGGATGGCTGTCATCTGGTGGTTCTTCTGGTAAAACATCGAGTGCTGCAGCACCTATTTCTTTGTGGTATAACGCATCGTGTATAGCATCTAAATCCACGATTCCTCCGCGGGCAGTATTAATCAAAATGGAGTTAGGATTCATCTTTTTTATCGATTTTTTATTAATCATTTCATACGTTTCACTGGTTAGTGGAACATGTAGGCTAACAATAGGACANGCCGTAAGAATNTCATCTATACTATCAACNCTTTCAACACCCAAAGCAATTTCAGCTCCACGCGCCAGATATGGATCATAGGCGTAAACCTTCATTCCAAAAGCCTTAGCCCTTAAGGCAGTAGCAGTGCCAATACGGCCTAAACCGACTAATCCTAGTCTTGTGCCACGAATCCTACGCATAAGTGGTGGTGTACGAGCCGTAACATAGTTTCCNACCGGGTCTTCGGTTAGTTCTCTATGGAGTGTTACAATTCCGCGTACTAACATCAGCATCAATCCAATAGCATGGTCTGCAACCTCACTGGTACCATAATCGGGTGTATTACAAACTGGAATCCCAGNACGTCCCGCCGCTTCAAGGTCGATATGATCATAACCAACACCACACCGAACAATTAGGCGGCATTGATCTAATTTAGCTAGCAGAGGTTTATCTATCGGCACTTCATGCCAGACCTGAAGTGCATCACAGAAGGCCCAGTCTTCATCAGAAATNAGTGATGACTGTCGAACTCTACGAATATCGTAATCTACCCACTCTGAAGCTAGGTTCCGTTCAACTTCAGCATCATCAGCAAACTGTGCATCGGGAACTAATACCCTGTATTTTTCATTTCTCATTTTGTTTTTACGCTTACGTCCTACCGAATTGTTGACTAATCTAAAGCTCAATCCAAATAGTAAAGCATATGTCCAAATTCAGTCTAGGTGTTTTTTCGGTCAGGCGATATGTTTATAGCCAAAATCGGCCGTAACCTACTGATACAGCTGAAATCTATTATAAAATTTAAAACGGATNCATATTCTAGATATAGGATGAATTTTTCACCCTGGCACAAAATGTATTCTTCATTGGCTGATCTATCTTGCCTCTGTATGATGANTATTTCTATGTGGAACAATACATATTGACGTACTTTTGGNAGAAGCATATAATCTCGTTTTGAGTGGATCNCCTAATATTTTAGCCATCTCCTTTTCTTGTTTCCTTCCTGCATTTTAAATATCTGTTCAACTAACGAAAATATGTTTACGAAGGAAAATATACCGGATACTCATATCTAATGTAGTATAGAAAATACCTATGAGATTCACTTTAACTTCATTACCAATAAGACAGATACTTATTCATAAAACTCACAAATATTTTTGGGACATATATTTATGAATCCTACTTTGTCTTAATCATGTACCAAAAATCGAAGGAAAAATTAAGATAATCAATCTCGGAAGCNCCCCACTCCTGAGAGCTNGTATGATAAGACGAATTCATATAAAACAATGTACACAGANAGTAAATTTCTTCTGACCGATCAAGAGATGAGAAAATTCATCGTAAATGGTTATCACATCGTCAAAACTTCACTTCATCCGGATTTCCATCAAAAAATTCAGAGCCGGATTTTGGCCCTGATAGAAACAGAAGGAACACCAGGGAACAATCTGTTATCCAAGGTTCCAATGTTGGATAATGTTTTCACTGACCCGGCAATTACAGGAGCATTAACTAGTATTTTGGGACCAGATTATGTCATGCATCCACACCGTGCATGTCATTACCACCCTCCAAAGAGTCAAGCACAAGCCTGGCATAAAGATTATCCCATTGGAGGAAATATCAGATATCATCGTCCCAGAATGGCGATGGCATTTTATTATCCACAAGACGTTTCAGATGAGATGGGTCCAACAGCTATTCAACCAGGTACACAATACTTCCAGCAGTACCAGAAAATNGTAGAAGGGTTACCTCTCTGTGGAAAAGCAGGTACTGTTACNATNGTCCATTATGATTTATGGCACAAAGCAACTGAAAATCGAAGTAAGAAGATCAGATTAATGCTGAAATTCCTCTTTTGTCGCACAGAAGAGCCTCAGCAACCTTCATGGAACCTTGGCGGTTGCGATGATCTTAGTTGGAATAAAAGATCATCTTTTCTAGGTGTAAATCAAAATATTTGGCAGCACATCTGGGAATGGTATCTTGGGCATCGTGATACCAGAAAAAAAANTAGTTATATGGNTAACNCTAGAGCAGAANAAATAATGGGAACGGGAGAACAATCAGCTAATCAGGGTAAAATCACTCATCTAAGCGATTTGTATAAATTTGGTGTATTGGGTTCACCATTGTCTATTTCTAGGTTAATCAAGCAGCTTAGTAACGAATCAAAAACTGAATCTACAAGTAATTTGGACCGATCTGATTTTACTAATCCAAGTCAAATTCCAATCCTATACGGGCTAGCTGCAGGTGGTAAGAGAGCCGTAACCGAATTGGTAGAAGCAATAAATAACCCAGATTGGCAAGTACGTGCCGCGGTTTGTAGCGCATTGGGTTGTATTGGACAAGATGCTAAATCAGCCGCTCCTCATTTAGCAAAGGCCTTAAGCGACGATTCGGAGTGGGTTCGGAGAAATGCTGCTGAGGCCCTGGGTAATACAGGTGATACTTCGCAAATGACAGAAACAGCACTTCTAAATGCCTTGGATGATAAAAGGAAAACGTCCCCTTGGTCTCTTTCAGATTCTCCTTTACGTGAGAATGCCGTAGCTTCGTTAGCTAAGGTTCGACCTTCTTCAAAAGCCATTTGTAAACTTAAAGAAGCATCCGAAGATGAAAACGAGTACATTCGTGCTTGGGCTCGTATAGGACTTTCAAGAATAAGGTACAACTGAGAAATGAGAATGCGCGTGGCTGTTGGATCCATTCTAACGGAATGTAACCAGTTTGGAGGATGTCCGATTAATATCCAGTCTTTTGAACGTCAAGAGTTACGAAAGGGTATTGATATGTTAGAGGTCAATACCGGCGTAGTGGGTGGTACATTACAAACTTTTAAAGAAAATCAAGTAGAGGTTGTCCCTTTATTATATGCCAGCAGTTGTCCTGGAGGTCCCATAACTACAGAATGTTACTTGCAGCTAAAAGATGAGCTAATTGGTCGGCTGAAAAATGCTATGCCTGTTGATGGGGTGTTATTACCGCTACATGGTGCTAGCGTCGTTGAAGATCTTGGAGATCCTGAAGGAGATCTTATCAAATCAGTTCGGTATGTAGTTGGAGATCAGGTCCCAATTGTAGTTACCCTTGATCTGCATGCTCACGTTACCGACGACATGATACGTTTTGCGCAAGCCTTGATTGCATGGGAAACTTATCCACATTGTGACACATTTTCTACTGGTACCCGTGGCGCAAAGATTCTGTTATCAATAATCACGGGCGAAACCCAACCAACCATGGCGATGGCAAAAGTACCAGTAATTACTAGTGCTATTCATGGTTCAACGGGGACCGATTCTCCCTTTTCTAAAGTAATGAACACTGCCAAACAATATGAATCTGATAACGATGTTGTTTCAACAAGTGTTTTTTTAGTTCACCCATACATAGATCAACCTGATATGGGTAGTGGTGGATTAGTTATCACTAACAACAATATGAATAAGGCAATCAATATAGCCAATAAGTTATCAGAACAATATTGGGGCAAGCGTTTCGAACTCGAACCACAAGTTCACACGCCCCAGGAAGCCATTCAAACAGGTCTAAAAACATCTGGCGGCCCCATTCTGTTGGTTGAAGCTGCAGATTGTTGTGGTGGTGGAGCTTCTGGTGATAGTATTGCCTCGTTGGCTGCACTCCTCAAAGCTGAAGTAACATTACCATCACTAGTACCGGTTGTCGATCCAAAGGTTGCTGAGATGTGCCATAAAGTTGGAATTGGCCAAGAAATAAGGACAGAGATAGGCTATCAGATTGATTCTAGATGGGGCAAACCAATTTCCATTATTGGTAGAGTCGTGTATCTAAGTCAGGGAGATTTTCAATACACCGGTGGAATATGGGATGGATCGATTGGCAAGATGGGGCCCAGTGCAGTTATAGCGTTAGGATCAATACAAGTTTTAGTAACAACTTATGCCACCTATGATTGGGCCAATGAGCAATTTCGATCAGTAGGACTGGATACATCGGCTGCAAAATTTATTGTAGTGAAGAATCCAATGAACTATCAGTTTGCTTATGGTGACATCGCCAAATCTATTTTCATACTTGATACACCTGGGCCAACCCCCGCCACCTGCAGATATCTACAGTATGAAAGACTCCAGAGGCCCTATTTTCCGGCGGATGAATATATTGCTAACCTAAGTTCGACAATACTAACCAATTGATTTACAACCAATATACATTCTTCAGCATAAGATAAAAAATCGAACGCGACAGATTCAGTTGTTTCTGAATGATCTTTCATCATTTAAAGAATAATGTAAGAAAAAGTTTTCATGTTAGTAAGATATCTTCGTTGGGTATGTACTAAATTCAAGACGAAAATTAATCCAAATCTCTTGATGGTTGTATGGCATCAGTAGTTAGCGATAATTCGATTCAGTAAGCCTCTGAAGGCGTTAGCTAACCGTCTCAAATTCTAATTCAGGGGGACTGAATATCTCAGCTAAAATTTAATATTCATCAGTAAATTTTGGGGACATAAGAATACAAGATAATTGAGCTGGTATTCTCAAATAAGAATGTTACGTGGATTTTAACAGGGAAATATATCTTCTTAGAATTGAACATTGAGACTAAAATTAATATCAGAGTTTTCTTCTAATTAAGTCTAGTGGTTTTTGTCTATACTAAAAATATCATTAAAAAAACTTCTTGTTTTCACAATTCCCAGCTCAATTATATTCGGATTATCAACTGTTGAATTGATGTCACAGCTGCCACAAAAACAAAGCACTTTTC
>PAYP01000094.1 GCA_002714785.1 Candidatus Poribacteria bacterium
ACAAGAGGTAATTTCTCTATGTGGATCGAAGATTATTGTAATAGCCGGCAGTTTGACAACTGCGACATTGGTATTGCACATGAGACGCTAATGTCACAATAAGACCTATTATGATTCTTGCTGATAATCCTATTTGGATATGCGAGTTATATCAGGTGCGACTAAATCGGCTAATCGTATGAGGTCTTTTGAAGGCATTGACACATCAAAAGGCAAGTATAAGATTTTTGATAGTACCAGTTGAGCTTCTGTCGGTGGCTCATTCTTATCTGCCTTAGGTAAAGCTATCAAACTGCTGCTTGCTAGAGTTGCGTCAAACCCATGCTCTTTTAGGCGGAGTCTCGTCTGAAGAGGATTAGAAACACAAATTGGGAAAATCCAAAATGTATGTTTTTTTGCGTGACAACCTGGCCACCAAGCATCATTTGGGAAATGACGAGTTAATTTATAACCAGAGGCCTGCCGACGTTTTATTGTCTCTGTTCTATANTGAGACAAGCGGCGGTACAGCAATGCTAATTGAGCTGTAGCAGGCTGGTATTGAAGTTGGCTTGAAAGATTCCCTGTTTGAAAAGACCGGGTTAGCGACATCACGATTTCATCTGGGTCGNGACGTAACAATTCAAGAAATGTGAAAATCGACCCATAAATAGAACTGTGGTTGACTAATCTGAGAAAGCTGTATTTGATTAAACGTTGAAAAAAACTGAATTGTGTAATCGTAGGGTATTNCTTGACACGACGGTTCATAACTTGGTTCAATTCAGCCTGACGAATAGTAAATATNGCTCCTCCTAATGCTNTCGCTGTCTTAATTGCTCCGAAACTGAACATTGATACCGTTGCCGATGGATGACCTAGGTAACCATCGGCTAAGAATACTTGTGCGCAATCTTCNANCANAAAGAGATCGTGCTTCGCAGCAAAATTCACNACTTCCGTTAAATCCATACGACACCCAAAAATATGCGCGACCAAAATCATCCGCGTTTTTTTTGTGATTGATGATTCCAGATGTTCTGACTTGACCGCTAAGCTTCCCATATCTATATCAATTGGTANAGGTACCAACTGATGAGACTTCAATAGATCAATCATTTGTGGAATAGTAATAGCGGACACTAAAACCTCACTACCAGCAGGTAGATTTAGAGAATCTAGCAATAGATTAAATCCTGTACGAACCGAGTAACATATGAGTGTGTCATTTGAGGACGACCATTTGGATTGGAGCTTAGATACCCACTCAATTCGATTAGTCTGGTTCAGACAACGAAGTAATCCATANAAAAGATCACTCGCTTTAATATCTAGGNATTTCCGAGGATACATAAAGCTCTTTCCATGTGATGATTATATTCTAATTANTAAATNCNAAGCACANACTGTGCCACGGAAGACCAAATAGCTTTTTTATTTCAGTATTTACAATTTTGGAATTTCAGGTATAATCTAAAGAGCTAGCCCAAACCAATTGGTGGTAAGCCTTGCTGAAAAAAATATCCATCAAATGAATGAAACGGAGCNTCAAAATGTTGTCAAATACAAGACGTGATTTTCTAAAGACTGTTGAGCCTGGGCATCGCGGTATCGTTTGCCCAGCCTGTGGAACCGTAATGGGTATCCGAAAGGGTAGTTATCGGATGGTATTGACACAAAACGCCCGTTTCGAGTTGAACGATGCCATCAGTGAGTACCGCTTGTTTCTACAACGANTAGAAGATAAATTAGAGCTTATCAACATTGAAGGTATTAACCGCCCTCCGATTGATAAGTATCCTTACGAAAAAGAAAAACGAGATTTTCCTACGCTGAGTTATTCTGGTTTATATGAAGAAACAAAGTGGGAGCAAAGCTCCAAAGCCTTTGTTAGNGACATTGATTATCTTGGTTGGAATAGGTTGTATCAANAATTTCCTCGTTATAGGGATTTTAGTGGTCGTAATCAAGATGAGTCTCGTAGCTTGGAAGAGACTTTTGCTACCATCAATAATACTATTATTGCTGGTTTTGAACCGATTTCTGCAGTTGGNCCTTTGATGGATATTGTATTTGAACAAGGCTACGTCAAAGAATGGATGCGGCAATTTAGTTCGAATCAAGATGAAAANACACCCGAGTTAAAAACGCTCAACAATTTGTTGAAAGAGGTCTGTCCGAGNCTGTTTGAATACCTAAGCTTTCTTAAGGAGAATGCTACNGTTAGTAAGGAAAGTAAACNCCTTGTAGAAGGGGTTCTCAGATTTCAATTTTATTTGGCGATTTTACTTGGGCACAATTCGAAAATTGTAAATCATCGGCAGATACTAGATAAACTTGGTGTAGATCAAGAGCCTTTCCANTTGCCAAGNTTAGTTGGTATCTCACCNGAANTATTAGAAAATCTGGTCAAATCTGAATTATTGATTGGAAATTTAGGAATCGAATGGCCGGAGGAATTCAAAGATTTAAGGCAAGACTTGATTAAACGTTCTGCACACGAAGCTTTCAATTTAGCAGTACAAGAACTTGAGGCTAGTGCGACAGATGGCATTGAAACTGTTAAAGAAGTGTTAAAAGACTATCTTAATTCCACCAATGGTGAAAATGGATCCAATCAGATCAATCGCGCAATTGATGTTTTAAAAGACCAGATACATCGTGTAGTCGATTTCACTTGCCCTGGACCGCCTGGAGAGCGAGTTGAAACAGACATAGACGATGTTNCCACTGACGAGAGTGTNCGATTCTGNGGTTGGTCTCCNAAACAAGAAAAAACACACTCTGTAATTTTTATTGGTAGTCCTGGTACTGGGAAATCGACAGTCATGTTATCGGGATTTACCTCTTTTTACAACAACATCGGCTCTTTAGGAGCTACTATTACTTTTGATTCACCTTCGGATGAAGCACAAATGAGAGCTTTATCAAGTGATTATTGGCGAGGTAAATTACCAGAAAAGACTGAGAAGGGNTTCCGTCGAAGTATTAAGTTTTCCCTCGACTTTTTCAATGANTATAGTCAACTTCCGATACGTTCTAATTTCGTTTTTTCCGATATTCCAGGTGAGAAAGCAGCTGTTAGCTTAACAGAAAATGGCTCAGACCCCTTTGTCTCCCGTATTTTAAAGAATGCNGAAGCCATAGTCTTTTTCTTTGACCTATCCGTCGAAGCCTCAATTCGCGAGAAAATCAAAGGTCTCGGGAACGTGAAAGAAAATTTTGATCAAATGGATTTATCGCGTGACAGGAAGGCTGACATAAGTCAACGTCAATTACTACAAAAGTTAGTTAGCGACTTATTAGTCCTACGTGGTGGGCCAGAAAAACTTAAAGGTACTCAGTTTATTTGTGTGGTTCCAAAAGCAGATCTCTATATTGCTGAAACNAGTTCAACCGAAAAAGAACGATATTTTCTAACTGAATTGTGCCAAGATTTACAGAAAGAGGAATTACTCGTATCATCTCAATTTGCACTTGAAAGCGGAAATCAATCTTACAANGGGCTATGTTCACTAGGTGGGGCNGGCTTGGCTGATCCTGGTCAAGATCGATTACAACACCAACGAGATTTAGCTCGATTTGTCTCTGACAAATCGAGCCAATACCTAGAAAATATTGGTAATGCCATTGGNAGTTTGCCTGAACTAAAGCGCCACCGNGATGCTTTAGCCGATCAGTTCCGTAGTATGAAATTAATGTTGCAACATCATTTCGGTCAAGAGAATGTCTATTTTTTACCCGTTTCTGCACAGGGGGAAAACGTTATTCGATCGACTGAGGAAGATAACAAAGACAGCGACCAATTTACCTTTTTAGATGAGCCTGACGAGTTGAGTAACTCAGACCCAAATGGACATTCTAGTCATCAGGAACGACATTCAACTGAATTAGGTTATCCTCCGAACCAAAAATTAGCTGAGTATGTTTTTGTCCTACCTGTGACTCTTTTAGCTGACCATCAATCAGAAGTTCCATTTGACAATCAAGAGGTGTTATCGGAATTAGAAATCGGGGTTCCAAATTCTGAATATCAAGGAAATGGAGAGGCGAATGCACCCGTTTCCTCATCGGAATAATGACTTTGGCTAACTATTAGTAAGATATATCTAAATTCAAATCTTGTCGGTAATTAGACTGGATCTTTTAAAACGATGTGCTCAAGCTAGTTGTTAGGTTAAAACCGGGTGAACTGATACCAGACCCGTGTTGCCGGTAGCGACGGTTCATTAAGTTCTCGATGTTCATATTAAGTCTTGCTAGTTGCCCCAGTTTGACTCCACCTCTCAAATTCAACGTGTACCAGCTAGGGGTACCTGCATCAAGAGCCAAACCATTTTCATCAAATTCTACCAATTTTGGGTCGCGAGTTTTTCCTTGGATACGTGGGTCTCTAATGTCTCCTCGGCTTAATCTTCGTTGTGACATTGCACCTCTAACATAAAATTCACACCAGTACGGTTTCTTATGATCTTTCCACTGTAGAGCCATCAGACCCATTGGTGGTGCTTCTCGTCTGATCCTTGCAGCCCAGAATTCTTTAGGATTTGGTGGCTCACCATTGTTTTTTAAAATATGCCCCCGAGTGATGGTTCCATGACCGTACATGGTCAGCCTCGAATTTAGAACTACAGTACCAGACAGCTCAATTCCTCTGATTTGAGTTTGGTCAATGTTATCCTGAATAAAAATTTCAGTATCTGGATTTTCTAATTCAATATCTTTATAAAGTTTTGGTAAATCTTTACCCTCGTAGACTTCTTTAACTGGTACGCGAGAAATCAAGTCTCGGATCTCGCTATGATATAGTGTGACAGACCCAATCAAACGAGAAAAGTTAGCTTTTAAACCAGTTTCTAATGTCCAACTACTTTCCGGGTTTATGTCTAAGCTTGGAGCGTCAATACCTTCGTTTGTAACCTCAACTACTGTCGTATCATTCAAGTTGGGTGCCCGGAAGGCTGTACCGAAATTTGCCACCCAATTCAAATTTTCAGTTATGCTGAATACGACACCTGTATTTCCAGTTAGTGCCTGCCCTGATTTTTGATAGAGACCAAAACTGGCATCTCTGGAACTAAGATCAGATTGTAGATCGTAATGAGTGAGCCGACCTCCTAACACCAGCTGCAAATCAGGCGAAACTTCGACCTCGCTCTGAGCAAATAGGTTTAAGTCGGAAGCCAAGGAATTGTTGGGAAAGCGTCCCCAATCTGAATTCACCTGTTCTGTACGAGTCACAAGATTTGTTTTTACTGTTCGGCTTGACAGGCGGTCAAAATAGAAATCTCCACCGAAAATGATTCGCTGTTGAGGTAAACTAGTACTCATAGCTTGACCTGATAAGCCAAAAGTTCCTACTTCATCAAACTGCTCTTTCTGTTCATTTGGGTTTGCCGCTTTAATCTGTTTGCGACCTTCTAGCTGTTGTTGATAAGATAGGGTTAAAATAGCCTCATCTATGAATTCAATTGGTTTTTTCGATTCATACGCAGTATAGAGTAGATTTCTATTCTGTGGTGAAAATTGATATAACTCGTACTCTCTTGTCGATATTTTGTCATAGCGGTTTAGTTCTGGCTGTCTCCAGGTTTGATAACAGAATGAAATTTGTTGGTCTTTACTGATCTTGTAGCCTAGTTTAGCCGTAGCATCAATACCTGACCAGCCCAATGGTTTTTCATCTTTTTTTATCCATGAATTTTTGGGTAAAGGATTAGGTTTTTCGCCAACAATTTCAAATTTCCGATTGTTATAGTGCAAATTGTAGCCTGCACCTAATTTTTGGTCCCCAAACCTCCGTACGGAGCTAGTTACAAAAAAGGCTAAATCATTTGTGCTACCATGGAGACCAAGCATTCCAACTCGTCCCTTTTGAGCTGAAGAGTAACGGAGATTTGCAAGTGGTACTAAACTAAATTTTTCATCATTTCTATAATTCAATCGGTGGGAATAGACACTGATTACTCCACCAATTGCTCCACTACCATATAGCATAGAATTTGGGCCACGTAATACTTCGATCCGATCCAGTCCATGTGGCGCTATAGTAGAAAGGTATTGATTCGGGCCAGAGCGAAATGTCGAATTATTCAAACGAACATTATCGATTTGAAGCAGCGTTTGGTAACCGGTAAGTCCACGCAGAATAGGGGATCCTTGTCCTACTGTAGTTTGTTGGGCTAAGACACCAACGGTTTCCGCCAAAATCTGAGGTGTTATGGTTGCTGCTACTCTTTGCATTTGTGATTTTTCAATAACCGAAATAGAATTTGGTGTGCGAAATGTTTCTTTAGCAATCCGGTTAGCAGATACTGATATTTCTCCCATTTTAATGGCTTCAGCCTGAGAATCAGATTCCCCATGACTTATCAAGTTAATTAATCCGCTTACTATGGAAAAGAACAGAGAGAAAAACCGACCCTGTATATATTGATTCATAATTACAATTATCTCCTGATAATTTTGAGTCAAATATGTAGCAAGGCAATATACATACCATTTTTTAGGTTCTAAACACCCACTTTTAGTACTGTTTTTTTTATGACTGTTTGACTAACGGCCAACCCGTTCAACTTCTGAACATTTCTCCTACTAGGGATAGTCTACTCTTGGCTTAATCAGCAATAGAATATAAACTTTGGAAGGATCATTTCGTCCAAAATCTTGTTGGTTTTTGAATTTTAACTGGCACCACAGTAGGGATGGGAGTAGGTAAACAGATGTGTAAAAGAGAATTAACTGAAATGCAAATAGTCAATCAGCGAAATCTATTAGGGTTGGCTATTTTTGGACTAATGATCATCTTTTTTCAAATTGATCGACGTACTTGGGCTGAAAGCAGCACCATTGTGAATCAATCTGAACCCATGACTTTGGATAAATGTCTTGAGTTAGCACTTAAAAACTCCACCACCATCAAAAATAGCCAAATCAATATTGCATTACAAAACTTGCGTATTAAAGATGCTCGCTCTAGTTTTTACCCTAATTTCAGCCTAAGTGGCAACTACACTCTATCCGACCAACTCCGTAAAATTCAACGTCAGAGAGAAAATTTAGATAAAGATACGTTTGTGTTGTTAGAGCGAGGAGAAAATTACAATTTTGGCTTGTCAGGACGTTATACGATTTGGGATTATGGCCAGCGGGGTCTTAATCTTTTACGAGAAGAAGAATCATTAGAATCTCAGAAAAGCCGAAACGAACGCATCCGGCAGAATTTGATTTATGATGTTACCCAAGCCTTCTACAATGTACTAAAAGCGCAAGCTTTGGTAGATGTAGATAAGGAAGTTCTTCAAAGGTCCAGAGATAATCGCAAAAGAGTTGAGGCTTTTGTTCAAGCTGGAATACAGATTGAAGCAGACGTAGCAGCTGCCCAAGTGAGAGAGGCTAATGATGAACTAAACTTGCTTAACAATCAAAACCAACTCGATATTGCTTTGGCACGTCTGCCTCGAGTGATGGGATTTGACCCTAGTGTTCGTATCAATATTACTAAAGTCGAGGAAGCACTGAATCAAGTCTCATTGCCGAGTGTTACACTGGATAAAGCCATTGAAAAAGCCCTAAAAAGTAGACCTGAATTCGCTGAAAATTCTGCTGGCCAAAAGAGATTGCGGTATTCGCTTAAACTCGCCCGAATTGACCGATTACCAACAGTTGATGTAGAGTACACACATAACATGGATTTAGATGCTTATTTTGATGATTTCTTTGACACTTACGAACACTTGGAGCATTTGAGGGATTGGCGTGCTGCTGCAACGCTTAACTTTCCTTTGTTTGATGCGGGTATTCGTAGGCGTCAAGTCGAGACTGCCGAATTACAAATTCAGCAGAACCAGGAAACAATTGAAGACTTGAAACGAAGCATTGCTCTCGAAACCCGTCAGTCATACCTTAACTTGACTAGAGCGGTAAAAGCGACAGAGATCGCTGAGAAACAAGTGACTAATGCTCGACTCAACTTGGATGTCACTAAAGGTCGATATGAACTTGAGCGTGCCTTTTTGCTGGAGTTGTTACAAGCACAAACCGATTATGCAAGTGCTTTAACTAATCGAGTTCGTTCTTTTTATGAATATAAAATCGCACGTACAGAACTGCAGAGAGCTATGGGAGATTTATAAAAATGCAGTACCGAATTTGGGGAGTAATTCTTGTTGCTTTCATTCTAGTTAGTACCGGGTGTGATAGAATCCCAATACGGAAGAAAAAACAGGATACAGAAGACAAGACTGAAATGGCTCGTACTGGTGAATTTAGAGTAAAGATTCGAGAAACTGGCAACTTGGAGCCACTGATTTCCGTAGAAGTCAAATCAAATGTGTCTGGCGAAATTGAACAACTGCTGATCGAAGAAGGTGATTATGTTGAAAAAGGCCAAGAGCTCTTACGCCTTGATGATGAGCAGGTTTCTGAGCGAAGAAAGCAGGCACAAGCAAATCTGGGATCTTCCAGAGCTTCTTTGGAACAGGCTCGGTCACAAACCTTTTTGACCGAAAAACGACAATCTAGTGATATCCAACAACTCAAAAACACTGTTAAATCGGCAGAGGCTTCTTTAGCTTCTGTAGAAGCTACTGCTACGCAGCAATTGAGCAGTGCTCAAACTGACATTGAACGTAGCAGAAATATGTTGGAGCAAGACCGGATTGCTCTTAGCCAAGCTAAAATAACTCTTCAACAAGCTGACATCCAGCTTGAACAGAATCAAGCCAACGAATCCTCTGCGAAAATTGAATTTGATAATGTTAGTGCTGAATACGAAAGACAAAAAGACTTATACACCAAAAAGTATGTTTCTAAAAAATCCTTGGAAGATGCTGAGCTTCGTTTATCTCAGGTCAAATCCTCTTATCAAACTGCGCAGAAAAATGTAACTTCTCAAACCAAATCTATAGAATCTCAGAAGCGGAATATCGAAGCCCGAGACCGAGCTATTGCGAACAGACAAGCAACAATTCGATTACAAGAACAGAATCTGGGAACGATAAAGACATCCCAAGAAGCCAATACCAAACGCAGCAAAGCCGATTTGGAATCAGCTAAAATCCGATTACAACAGGCACTTGAAACGGTTGAGCAAGAGACCTCGGTTAGTATCAATTCAGAGATTCAAGCACAATCGGGATTACTACGTGCCGAAAGTGCTTTGCAGTCAATTGACGATGAGCTCGGCTGGACTGTGGTTAAGGCGCCCCTGTCAGGCCGCGTCACGCGATTGGCATTTGAAGAAGGCGAGATTGTTATGGGATCCCGATCAGGTTATGGCTCTCAAGGCCCAGCAATTTTGGTTATTTCAGATCTGTCCAAAATGGTTGTTAAAACAAGGATCAACGAAGCGGAAATTTCGAAAGTCGCCCTAGGCCAGCAAGCAGAAATAACGATAGACGCCTATCCTAATCTATTATTCAGTGGAGAAGTTACTGAAATTGCTCCGAGTGCAAATACGGGACAAGGCTCTTCTGGTGTAGTAGCTTTTGAAGTTGTTATCGAAATCGCGACTTCAGAATATGAACTTTTACCTGGAATGTCGGCGAATGTTGATATTATTGTTTTCGACGAAGTATCAGTTCTACAATTACCGATTGAGGCTGTTATTGTGTCTGAAATGCTAACCGCTAACGTGACTGTGTCGAACGTAGATCTTGGTTTGTTAGTACCGAATCAATCGGTTACTCTCGAAACACTAGTTGGGGAAAAATACGAATCTACAGTTGGCAAAATCAATGCAAATATTGACCGTCATAATGTTGAAGTTTTGCTGGATAAAAATTCAAATGGATTACGAGTAGGACCGACATCTATACACTTAACCTCTGAAGGGAAATTTGATCTCCGTGATTTGTCAACAAATATTGAGGCCGAACGAAAATACTTTGTTCAGCTTGATGACCTAAACGCTCCTAAACTCAAAAAAGACAAGACAAAAAAGCGCAAGAGAAAAAAAGACAAAATTGAAGAATTAAAAGGAACCAGAACGAGAGTTGAGGTTGGTCAGCGAAATAATACGCATTTTGAAATTACCAGTGGCATTTCGAGCGGTGCAGTAGTTTACGTTCCTTCCCTAGACCAACTCACCCGAGACAACAGCTCAAAAAGATAGTGATTATTAAAACTCACTTGTATAAGGATATCCGGTCTCTTAATTTTTGTTGAAAAATTTAAGATGTCATGTAAAACCTAATGCTTATAGAGTTACTTAGTNCACATCTATCACAATAAGAGCCTGTTAGCGTTTTACTTACCGTGCATCACACCCTTGCTGTTGCAAACCATCAGTAATAATACTCGAGTAGCCTCTTTCTCTCATTGCTGTCTACTGCTCATGTTCTACCNAATCATTTTTCGATGTATTTAGTCCTANCGTTCATAAAAGGGTAATTATGATAGGTAGACCAATTAGTCGTTAGCTAATATCAGTAATGGTTTGGTTATTATGAACTGAGGTAAGTCGTTAGCCTTTTTTAGTGCTATGGATTTTTTATAGAACTTTCCTACCATTACCCGGTACCAAACTTGTCGAGAACCAGTAGTTGTAACTCTAGAAACCTGAATTGGCATCGGTAAACTTACTTCCTCTAATTTTCGTGCCAGTTTTATTGCATTTTGTTCATTTTGGAACGAGCCAACCAACAGGGTATAATACTCACCATCCATTAATTGATCTTTTTCATTGATGAAATCCGAAGATTGTGAAGTCTCACTTTCCCTTGTGAGTAAAATAATATCAACTCTTCGGTTTCTTTGACGATTCGTATTAGAATTATTAGGCAAAATAGGGGACTGTTCCCCTCGNCCGATAGCTAATAATCTATCTGGATTGACCTGAAAATGATCGATTAAATATTGTTGAACAACCTCTGCTCTTCGCTCAGATAGTTCCAAGTTGTAATTCTCATCTCCTACGTCATCGGTGTGTCCCTCAATTACTACTTTAGTTTCAGGGTAGGCAGCAATGGCCTGTGAAATCTCGCCTAGTTCTTTAACGTAACTTTCAATTTCTATTTCGTATGAATCAGTCTCAAACATAATGCACGGCAGAGAAATTACTAACCCGCGCTTTTCCTGCCGACTAGAGACTGTCCGTAAGTCAATCACAGAAATTGGGATAGTTTTTGTCTGACAGTTACCCGCTAAATCACAGAGGGTTGCAACATAATGATATGCTCNTTCGTNATTGTTGCTTTCAGAGATCAGGGTAGTCATTTTAAGCTTCCAGAAAAATGGGTTAGAAGGAGAACCATACCCACTGGTTTCTTCTAAAACCTTTTTCCCATTTTCTACTAATTTAACTTCCCAATGAGAAATTTCGGTATCTTCATACCTAAGATCAATTCCAGACCGATGAGTTGCGTGGCCTTCTANAGACAGAGCGTCATTCACTAAAATAACTGGTTCCGCAGATAAACTAAAAGTTGGAGCAATAGTATCAATAATGATGGTTGTTCTACTATGTTCTACTTTTTCCCCATTGGGTTTCTGCCAAATGACCTTTGCTGTATATTGTCCGTCTGCTAATGGGTTCTGAGCAAAATTGNTTCCGTCCCAGATCACTTGGTACCTATCTGTATTTTGACGAAAGTGAGTATACTTCTGAACGATTCGCTGATATTCATCCCTTATTTCTAATATCCAATCATCTATTTTTTGATTGTTTTCAATCCCTTTATGCAAAGCCCCAAATGTAAAAGTCACAACATCATCGCCTCCGTTTAGGCTAGGCGAAAAAATCGATGGTGAAGCTATCAGACGTGAACTAAAGTCTAGTGGAGCTGGCAATGAATTGGTTACAATGGTTTCAGCTGATCGTATCAGATTTGGCTCAATATCAATGATACTTTCTCCTATTTCTACTTTCTGATTCTCCGTTTGTATTGTAGTGTTTTTTCCCCAATTTATGGTAGCGGCAATCCAATGATCAACTGTTCGGGGCAAATGAGACCATCGAGTATAGGCGTATTCCAATCTTAAGGTTGCTATAGTNTTTCTACTTTTCGATTGCAAATTACCAGTCTGAAAGGTTGTACCAATTTGATAAGGATAGCTTAGATTAGATTTGGATTTTTGGGTTGGAATAGTTAACCCCGCACGCAAAGCGAAGTAACCATCAGCAACTTTAATTCCCATGTTATTAGTTTTAAATAGAGAATCAGGCAATGCAAAGAACCACTGCTCAATACCAAGTTGTACTTTATTGTTGTTACTCACCGATGNACCTAAATTCCAACTGGCAGATAAATGAGTTCGAGGTGTTAGATGATAGATCGATCCAAGTTGAGCAAAAGGATTTGTTGGACCATTATTATCTTCAGCTAGATTTCCCAGATCCATTAATGCGAAATCGAAGGTTGCTGTTCGGTTCATCCATAAAAAATTCGCTTGGCGATAGTGTAATCCCAAATCTAGAGCCATCTGAGCATTCATTGATTTATCCGAATCAGTGTTAAATAGCTGATTTGAAGCTTTAAAGTATCGAATTGTTGATCCTATACCGAGTTGTTCACTCCAAGGAATACCGTAGCTAACTGCTGCACCAATTTGATACTTTGATAAATTAGTGGGCTGACCTGACCAATCTTCTCGCCAAAAAGCAATAGAAAAGCCACCAGCAGAATTTAGATTAAACTGTTTCCCGCTAGCTGTAGCGGAGAGACCGCTAGCACGNCTGATCGGAACGTAGCTCCTCGCGTCTTGAGGTTGGGATAAAATTGGTGTGCCAATCAGAGTAATTTGGCTTTTTTCAGAAAAAGCTAAATTGGCAGGATTCCACAAGAAGCCATCGGAAATTTGTATATTTTCTGCTAATCCTCCGAGGTGTGCGTTGATAGAGACTATTCGTCGACTATTATCGAAATCAGATGAGCTTCGACTTTCCGCTAGTACCTCTGTAAACGGCGAAAAAAATGTTACCCAAATAGATGAGCAGACTAACCAACTAAGAATCCCGAGATACTGTACACAGGGATTTTTCATGCTCAATTGGCTTCCCCTCCCCATTTCTTTAACATTTTCAGTATACTTCTGTTGGATTAAATACTACTACCCAGATGATGTTTTAGAAAATCGAATACTGAGTTGAATCACGTTCTGTTGAGCTTGGCTAAAAGTAATTTTATGGATTGGCTTTTGCCATTTATAAGTGTATTTAGCACCTACACAAGCAGTTTCAGTAGGTAAATAATCATCAGGTAAATGAAGAAAAATATCACCTTTTTCTCTTGGTGCTCGGCAAACTAACAAAAAGGTATGTCGGTCTTCATCCCATCCAACTGATAATACATCAGCACCACCTTGCGAAAAATGAAGATCCGTTGCCAGTAGTTGTGGGATGTCTTGTTTCAGTCGAATACACAACAAACGTCCTGATTGAGGCGGTACGTCCATCAATGTCAAACGGTTCTGTACCGTTCCTAAAAATTGACAATTCCAAAAATCATGCACCAAATAGTTTTTTGACTTATCTAATCCAATATCAGCTAGCCCAAATGTTATTTGATCTGTATATTCCTGCCAATTAAAGATTCCTAAAATATTCCAGGTTTCGTCCGTAGCCAACTTTTTGCCGTGAGTTTTTTTATCGAATGAGGTTTTATCGACCGGTAAATTCCAGACCTGTGGGTAATTGCTTACCATGTTAGTCTTGTCATTTAAGTTAATCGCTTTTGCTGGGCCTAAGGATAGTGGAAACAGTTTGTCCAATATCTCTAAACGATCGGGTTTCATTTGGTCGAGTTCGTCATTAATCATGATTGAACCACCGGCAATAGCCGCAAGTGTTGCGGTCAAATGAACACCGTTAGTCGGGTTTGGTTCATCAATAGTAATAGCTCCCAATTCTGTATTCCCAATCGACTGATTTAGAGGTAAATATTTTGCAAAATTAAACACCGTTTGTTTAATATCTCGACGTGAAATCCATAACTGATCACCAATAGTTTCTTGGCTAACAAATTGGTGCCCGGAAAAGAAGCCTGAACTAAGAACGAAAGGTGAGTGTTCGCCAATTAATTTAACCTCGTGATTGCAGNTTCTAACTGTCGATACNAGTAGTTCTAACCCCTTCTTATATAGTTCTATCGATGTTAATGATTTGTTATTCCAAGTGAAATTTTCTGGACTTTTTAATGGTCCTTGAACGTATGGTAAAACGTCAATATACAGGCAGTCAATTCGACAATCATCAACAAGACTTTGAATCTGTTGGCGAATTTTTTCTCCGGCCGTTGGTTGCGAGAGATCAAGTAAGCCAACCTCCAAACCACTTCCAGGTAAGAACAGTGTTGTTTTCCTTTGTCGCTCNTCGGTAAGTAAAAGATCATCAGCCTTATTTGTTGATTTGTCAGAAGCTAGTAGACAGAATGGAGAAAACCTTAAGCTAGCTTTCAGCCCCTTCTCGTGTAGCTCAGGCACGGTATTTTTTAGCATGGCCAAGAGCTGATCGTTCGCCGTCAATTTGACATCTTTATTGTTTTTAGGTTCTTTATCAAAACTCATGTCATCGTTAGCAAATAAGCTCGGTAGTGATGCTAATTGGACGTATTCCACGTCATCTAAATAACCAGCTTGTTTTTGGCTACTGATAAAATCGATTTTTCTCTTGATATCCTTTTTAACAATAGATGTCTTCTGAAAGCCTTGATGTGAAGTTTCACTTTGCAAATTCCAACTCGACCCTAATGGTATTTTTGCTGAACTAGTTTTTGACTCAGAAGAATGTCCCAATGTAGATAACTTACTAATCAGGTGAGCATAATTTTCAAAGGAAGATGCTGGATCTTGATTGAAATTCAAATATATAGACTCTGAACAAACTTCTGTCGCGCGGCTATTCTTTCTTCGCCCACGATAGCCGGAATGGTTACTGCCCAAGTTATTACTAGGACAAATAGCATTTTCACAATTGTGGTAGATTGACCAATCATCGATTCCCAAATTCCCATTTTCGTCGGGGGTTGTTTGACCTTTGTATCCAACCTGAACCGACGACCACCATTTTTGACTAGTTAAGAAACCAAAGGATAACGATTTTTTGCTCTGTGGATGATAAAATTCACCATGGTAACATGGAAAACTATCGTGATTTTGATTAACTTCTACACCTTTGTACAAAGACGAAATCTCATTTTTGTAAAGTGGNTGAGTGTCTAGGAATAATTGATACGATTCGGGTTTACCTGACAGATATAGCCCACCAGACGTTTCACTTGCTTGAGTTAAGGGTGAAGTATTAATTAGGTCAATTTGGCTGAGTCTAATCTGTTTTGGAGACAGATTTTGGACTCCCACAGAAAAAACTAGATAAGGTTGATCGAAATAGCATTTCAGGTGAAGGTTGATTTTAAGTTTTCGTGAACGAGATTCGTGGGAGAAAGTAATTTGCTGGTATNGGCCCAAAACATCATCACTTGGTTGTCGTGTAGTAAATTTCCGGTACTTTGCATCCACGGTTGTCAAAAACGTACCATTATTTAGTATTATCTTTGTATACGCGTTTCTTATAACACCGTANCCATCTCTATCATGGTANTGCCAAGTGCCAGTTGAGAGGTCAAAATTGATCTGATAGTGTGCAGATTGTACTATCGCTAAATTCCCTCGGCGTTCAAACATTAAGCTCATTTATTATAGTTCCTATGTGTACTACTAATCCTAATCTTCAAAAGGCAAACTGCGGCAATGGACTATTTTTGTCAATTGATTTTCATTTTTATCAACTGTTGCCGTCAGTTCAAAAGTTTCATTAGCNTTTAAGAAAATTACGTCTTTGAAGGTTAGGTCCCATTCTTTTCCTTTCGATTTCACGTAAGCTGATCCATCGATAACAACGTAAATCGACTCAGTATGCTGCGGGTGGTGTTTGAATGACTGTTCAGCTTCCAGTTGAATAAAATCCAACGAAAGGTATTTTGCCCCTTTTTTGTCTGAAATGATGTTTCTCCAATTCCCTGAGCGACCAAAAATTGGTCCCCCCTTGCTCATTTCGATTACTTGTACATCGCTAATATGTCCAACTTCAGGCCTTGGTGATTGGCCAGAAGNATGGTTTCGTTCTCCTCGATAGAGAGCCATGTCAGGAGGTGCCTGAAAGCTCATCATTCTAGCGGGTTCGCTGGTTGTATTTTTGGTTCCATGAACCTCACCTGCTGGAACAAACATCACTTCGCCAGCCGTGATTGGAGTGTATGTGTTCCCTTGTCGAATTGATCCCCCACCCTCCAGACAAATGATAGCATCTTCTGACTGGTCGTGAATATGCTGTGTGAATTCTTGACCAGGTGCGTGAATGCCATGATTGAGTGTGATTTGGGTTGCTCCCATTTCTGGATGGACAACCCGCCAATTTTTCCCATCTCCCATTTCAAAAAAAATACCGTCTTCCAAATTAAGGATTTGCATAACATCTTCCTATTATCTCTTCTTACCAGTCAAAATTACCAAAAATCTATCCTACTATTTCCACGTACTTCTGACAGTAACCCCCTGCTGGCCTAAATAGTGTTTAATACTATTAATTGAGAACTCTCCATAGTGTGTGATTGATGCTACAATTGCGGCATCGGCTCGACTCTCTACAAATACATCCTTCAAGTGTTGTGGATTTCCGGCTCCACCAGAAGCAATAACTGGTACTGATACAGTCTCAGAAATCTGTTTCGTTAGTTTCAACTCGTACCCAGCNTTAGTTCCATCTTGGTCNATGCTATTAACAACAATTTCTCCCGCACCAAGTTCCACACCTTTTTTTGCCCATTCAATAGCATCAATTCCCATAGGNCTTCTTGCACCATCAATGTAAATTTCATATCCACTAGGAATTTCTGGACTGGCAGATACATTTTTCACTTGCATGCTTAGAACAATACATTGACTGCCGAAGGCCCTAGCACCTTGAGCAATCAAGTCAGGATTCCGAACGGCCCCAGAATCAATGGACACCTTCTCCGCACCTGCCCACAAAACTTTACGCATATCGTCCAAGGTCCTCAGACCACCTCCCACCGAGAAAGGAATAAATATTTGGTTTGCTACAGCAGAAACGACGTTGATCATAATATCACGTTGCTCATTGCTGGCGGTTATATCGTAGAATACCAGCTCATCCGCTCCATTTTCGTAATAAAAATGGGCCATATCCACGGGATCACCNATGTTAGCGTTACCTTGAAAAGCTANACCTTTCGTTACTTGTCCCTCTCGAACATCAAGACAAGGTATGATACGTTTGGTTACCATTTATCTTTTTCTACTAAATCTAAAAATTCAAGACTTTTCAATCGCCTATGAGTATGGAAACTAATCAAGGACGACAAAACAAACCTCATTTCTTTTTGGTTTCGTTGACTAGTGCGAATGCGTTTTAGTCGATCAAAATTGGTTTCTTGAATTCTCCTCATCAACTCACAACTGCCACGGGATAAAGAAACTAATTGAGGTGTACTACAGCTTGTACAGACGATTTCGCCAGATTGGTCGTAATAGTGGAGGTTAACATCGTTAACAGTAAAGGACCTTCCGCAGGTACCACAACGGGTGAAATCTGGAGCATAGCCGGAAATCNGTAACAGTTGCAATTCAAAAGCACGAGCAAAGAGTCTTAGATCAGTCATCTTTTGGAGACTCCGGAAGGTATGAGTAAGTAAAAGAAAAACATCCGGATTATCCGCCCCGTCAGATTCCATAGCATCCACTAATTCAGAAAAATAGCACGCGTAGGTAAATAAGTTAAAGTTAGCCTTTATTCGATCAAAGTTATCAATAAGATCAAATTCGCGAACTGATTGAAGCTCACGATTGGCTTTTTCATTGTAAATCAACTCCCCACGATTAAGAAGATCAAGTTGGCCTCGAAATTTGCTCTTCGTACTTCGAACGCCTCTAGCCACGGCTCGTACTTTACCAAAATCTTTAGTGTAAAAAACACAAATCATGGATGACTCGCTTAGGGGGTAAGTACGGATCAAGAAAGCTTCTGTTTGACGAATTGCCATGAGGGGTGGATAAGCTTACAACGAATCGACGCTACGTTGTGTCAGTGCCAGCGGCTTGTTGGATAAAGTAAAGTATGGAATCGGGGCGAGAGGATTTGAACCTCCGACCTTGTCGTCCCGAACGACACGCGCTACCGGGCTGCGCTACGCCCCGATACAATTTCCGAGCCGACTCTAAAACTGTATCCAGCAACAACTACCCAAGGCAATAACCACGCAACCAGCCAACTAACTGAACAGCTGTTAACTCTATCATACTAACCTGTACATAGTCAAGACGGGCTTCGACTTGCAATGTTTTGGNATNCNCTTGTAGCTTGAAGGAATATTCTTCTTGTGTTAGAATGGTAAGAGNGGTTGTACGTTATGTTCAGGGGATGATTTTATACATTTGAGGTCATCGTTCCTAGGGGAGTTCACGCGTTTAGAAACAGGATAAGCAACCAAATCGTCATCTTGGTAGGGCGTGAGTAAATCGACTAAATCGTCTGGCTTACAATTTCTCGAGGACAGCCATCGGTCGTGGTTCTCCTTCTCGATAATGACCGGCATTCGATGATGTAGGTTGCTCATGAATTTGTTAGCTCGGGTGTTGATGATTGTACACGACTTTACTTTAGCATTACTATTGGGCGGCAGCCAACTCTCCCACAAACCAGCAAAGGTGAATACTTTGTTTGAACTAAGATGGATGTAGAAGGGGGTTTTGCTGCCGTCTTTGTCTTTTACCCACTCGTAAAATCCGTCAGCTAGAATTAGACATCTCTGTTTTTGATAAGGTATTTTAAAGGACGGTTTTTCGGCCAACGTTTCGCTTCGTGCGTTAATCATTCGGCTGCCGACCGATTGGGATTCTGCCCAGTAAGGTATAAGCCCCCAGCGAAAGTTTTCAACGTAATACCTGCCATCATTGGCAACAGCTAAAACAGATTGAGTCGGGGAGATATTGTAGCGAGGAGAATGATCGTCTGAAAAGGAAAAGTGAGGAAATGTTTGAGTTAAGTCTGGAAAATCCGCAGTTAGCGTATACCGACCACACATATGAGACACCTACGTTTATATCTTGACTAAGCCGACTTGAATTTTAGCATAACGACCTGTTTCCCATCAAATAACCCATAAAAATCCTCGNAGGTAGATAACTAAATGATTAGATGGTGATTAATTAATGAAAATTGAAGTTAAGTATTTTGCTTTTTTTCGTCAGCAAATTGGTCGTACTAGTGATGAAATTAATTTGCCAAATCCAGCNACTGTAGCTGATCTTTTGAACTCTTTGCGAACCATTTACCCCGGGGTTAAGGATGCATTAAATACTGCGCAGATTTCGGTTAATATGGAATTCGTTTCTTTAGACACACCACTGTCGGCTANAGATGAAGTTGCANTAATTCCACCAGTTTCAGGTGGGAATGTGAACTCAAACGAATTGGGTTTATTCAAAATCACCGATACAACAATTACAGTACAAGATGTCACCAAACCAATACGAGGAAACGANGCGGGAGCTGTAGTTACTTTTCTAGGTACAGTTCGAGATAACACGATGGGTAGAGCTACCGCTTATTTAGAGTACGAGGCTTATGCTCCAATGGCGGAAAAGAAAATGGCTGAAATAGCCAACGAAGNAAGAGATAAGTGGGGGATTAAGCGTATGGCGATGATTCATCGTGTTGGTCGACTAGAAATTGGTCAAGTTAGTGTTGCTGTTGGTGTAGCCTCCCCTCATCGTAAAGATGGCTTCGAAGCTTGTCAATATGCAATGGATCGCCTGAAACAGATTGTGCCAATCTGGAAACGAGAAGTATGGTGTGATGGTGAGGAAGAATGGGTCAAACCTGATCCAGTCTATTTTCAGAATAGCCCAAACAGATAGGTTTACTAAGTAAAAAATAAAAATAATGTCAGATACGATTGAAATCCAACCGATCTCCAAGCCTGTTGTTGCTAGTATAGATGTACCAGGATCCAAAAGTTACACTAACAGAGCCCTATTGATTGCTGCTCTAGCGGAGGGACAGTCCGAACTCTCTGGGATCCTATTTAGTGATGATACCGAACGGATGCTGGATTCACTGAGAAAACTGGGTACTTACCTCGAAATTGACCGTCTTAACCATCTAGTACGTGTTAACGGTAATAGTGGACGTATACCAGTTTCAGAAGCTAACTTGGATATCGGAAATTCTGGAACAGCATCACGATCTTTAGTTTGTTACACTGCATTGGGAAATGGAACTTACCGCTTCGATGGTGCTTCTCCCATGAGAAAGAGTCGACCGATAGCTGACTTATTAGATGCATTACAGCAACTTGGCGTATTAATCACATCAGAACAAAACAACCAAAGATTTCCTCTAGTCGTTTCTGCTAATGGATTAGATGGCGGTCCCGTAAAGTTAGATGCTAGCAAAAGCAGCCAGTTCTTGACAGCATTGCTAATGGTTGCTCCTGTTACGAAGAAGGGNTTGCAGATTGAGCTGACTGACAAATTAATCTCACAGCCATATATTGATATTACACTGTCTATCATGAATCAGTTTGGAGTTGAAGTTACCAATAATGATTACTGCCATTTTTCGGTCGATGGTGGACAAAGTTATTCATCCCAGAGTTACGAAATTGAGCCAGACGCCTCAAGTGCTTCTTACTTCTTTGCTTTAGCTGCAATCACTAGAGGTCAAGTCACTGTCAAGCATCTCGATATTAATTCGGCACAGGGTGATGTTCAGTTTGTTCGAGTATTAGAGGAAATGGGTTGTTCCGTTCGATGTTTGTCTGATGGTATTCAGGTAACGGGAGGTGATTCTTTCAAGGGAATAAACATTGATATGAACTCTATATCAGATACATCTCTTACGTTAGCTGCTATCGCTCCCTTTGCTAAAAGCCAAACTACTATCCGGAATATTAAACACATTCGATGGCAAGAAACTGACCGTTTAACAGCTATGGTGACAGAACTTCGGAAACTTGGCGTGACGGTGGTTGAATTTGACGACGGTCTACAAATCCAACCAGTTGACCAAATTCAGCCTGCCGAAATTGAAACCTACAATGACCACCGTGTTGCAATGGCTTTTTCACTTGTGGGTGTAAGGCAAGCAGGTGTTAAAATCAAAGATCCTCGTTGTGTAGACAAAACCTTTCCTACCTATTTCGAGATCCTCAGGCAACTGGGTGCCTAATCCAATCTAAGACAGAGTCNCACTTGTGTTTGTCGGACTTGGCGTTAAACCTCCAACTACTTAGAACTCCCAACTTAGAACTGGTTGTTTATATTTCAAAATTAGATGAGTACTACTAATACCAACGAGTGCCCCAGCTAGCACATCGAGTGGGTAATGCCTGCCTAAGTAGATACGTGAAAACCCAGCAAGACCTGCAGCACAGTAAAGTGGAATTTTCCATCTTGGATAACGATTAGATAGTGTTGTCGCCAGAACAAATGCACAATTAGTATGACCAGAAGGAAATGATTCAGGGGGCTCTTTTTTTTTCAGTCTATCTAGTGGACGGCGACGACCAACGATCTTTTTGCTAGACCATATGGTTAGTGCTGACAATGTAAAGGCCGAAGTCAATAATTTACCCGTTTTTCTGACATCATCATTACCATATGTCGTCAACAATGCACAAACACCCANTATAGCTACAGGATCTCCAAAGTGAGTGACACCTTGCATCAGCTTGTATGGAACGGTCTCAACACTATTGGCATCGTAAACAGCATCGAATAATTGGTTATCCATCCGAAGAAGTAAATTAGAATTATAGGGCGAGTAATAGTCTGCCGCGGGTAGCCTAAGACCAATTGTCGAGAATAATAGCGTGCAGAAAAGGCAAATCAGCTTAGTTGACATAGCGAAGGCTTGTAAAACGAAAAAGTAGAAAAGTAGAAAAAGAAAAAGCTAAACAAGAGTCATAATACTATCAAGAACCATGATGAATAGCAAGGGAGAGAAAGCAGCATAATACCTTCTCCTGATTGAAATTCTTCTTTATGAAATTGTATACTAGATTGTACGATGGTGGCTCACCGTTGAACGATAATATTACTTGTGATAGGAAACAACATTGCAATTAGNCTCTAGAAGATCGCTAATTAGGCTAATCAATTTTCTAGTGATCGGTATTCTGCTGGTAGTTGAAATTGGGGTAGATAGTAACTTATTATCAGCGGAAGATTACTATCCGGATAATATTGGTAATGAATGGGTTTTTCTGAGTACCGACGGTCTTGAAGAACGAATCCTACGTATTCAGGCCAATGCTGAGAAAAGTTACCGGAAGCTTATTGATCAAACAAGAGAAGTCAGCCCTCCTCAAGAAGAAACCGGGTATAGTCGCTTCATTATTCAATCCGGAACAAATAGTATTAAAATCATCAAATCCACATTCACTTTTGGATTGGTTGGTGAAATTGATCTTCCTTATACTACCCCCCAAGTTTTTTTACCTATTCCTATTCAATTGGGGACTGAATGGTCAGTCAAAGGTTCCGTCAAACTTCCTCTTTTGGGNCAAATTCAAGCTGAAAACCGTCAAAAAGTTGTAGCGGTGGAAAGTGTCTCCGTACCAGCAGGCAAATTCGAAGATTGCTTAAAAATCACACAGAATAACGCTCTGAAGTCCCCAGTTTTGGGAATGGAGTTAACAGGAACTATGTGGCTTGCTCCCGATTTAGGCCCAGTCAAACTAATTAATTCTGGTGACATCGTATTTGAACTAATCCGACATAATATTAAAATAGCTACAACAGCGGTTTCCCAAAAAACAAAATTATCTACTAAATGGGCAAGGATTCGCAACGAATAGCCTTAAGTAAACGGTTTGCCGTTTNTTTCTTGGCTTTTTTATCATATCAGTTAATTTATGCAGGGCGAGATTGGCCATCATATCTTAACGGACATCTAGATTTGACGGCTTCGCCTTTGGTTGGTCAAACGGCGACACTTAGACTTGGATTGGAATCTAATTTAGCCGAATCGGTACGAGTTGAGATCGTTTTTCGTCTACCCGATGGAATCATCGCAGAGCTACCTGAATTGATAGAAAGTCAAGTCTACCTATCAGCTTATGGATTTTCCTCCAGTAATTTGCTTATAAAGGTTAAACGAAAGGGGAATTATCCGCTTCAGGCTTCGGTCTATGCTACCACCTCGATAGGCCGTCAATTTGTTGATCACTTCTATCTTTATTTACAAACTGACTTATACAGTTCTAAGATTTCCAATAATCCGATTGAACATGAACACCATAATCAAGATGTCATCCTTCCTACACAGGTGAAAATTCAGCCTAGACTTGCTGGACAAGGTCTTGTGGTTAATGGTCATTTACAGTACTTTAATGACAATCAACGTAATTTCAAACCCCTTCAACAGATGAGAGTTAGCCTATACCAAAATCGACAGGAACTTGGGCGGACCTTTTCTGATGAAAATGGGCAATACCAATTTCAGTCGGTCAGNATCAANCCTAATCAGCCACCTCAACTACATATAATTATTACCACTGATAACCGGGTGCTAACAGTTGTCAACCGCCGCTGGAGATCTTACGAATTCAAATCTGATATAACGACGGAGATCGCTGATGACCAAGAGGTGACGATTAACTTAACCTTATCAGCTACTAATGCTGACCGTGGTGTAGGAAATATCATTGATTCAATTATGAAAACCCACCTTTTCTTTATAGATCAAGTTGGTTGGGAACGCTCCAAACCAATCCAAGTTACTTGGCCTGGTAGTGGTAAGGTTTCATATTACTATGCTACTCAATTTGGTGGGCGTGTAACACGTGAAACATTGACTATTGCCGGTGGTGTCGACCAATGGCGTAGTATAACTATGTACCANGAATATGGTCATGCAGTAATGATGGCAGCCTACGACTACGAATATAATAGTGTCCCACGTGGGCAATACCAGGGTGGGCATAGATTAGAAACAGTCTCTGATACAGGCTTTGCTCTTAGTGAAGGGTGGTCTGAATTTCTGGAAGCGGCTATAGATAATAGAGCCTTGAACGTAACAGGNCGGTGGGAAGACCAATTTCCNAACATCGAAACCAACACATGGTGGACGGGAAGTAATGATGGCAGTGGAAGTAATCGCGACGGTGGGATTGTAGAAGGTAGTGTGGCTAGTATTTTGTGGGATATTTTTGACACCCAAGAAAGTATAGATTTAACTCCAAATGAGGATGATGACCTGATTCACAACCGATTCGACTTAATCTGGAAAATTTTGGTAGAAGATAAGCCAAAAACAATTACTGAAATAGCTATGTCTTGGCGAAAGAAAAACTTTCCACAATTAGATGATTTGGAGAATATTTACGCTACTCATCACGCATTATCCAAGCCTAACGAACCGCCTCAGTTCAGGTTCATTTTTCCCAGTGAAAATAATATTCTCATCAATAATTCACTACAAATTGAATGGGAAGCTGATGACCCTGATGGAGACAATTTTTTTGTAGATCTTTACTATGATATTGACCAAAATACGCAGCGTGCTAATCCGATTAAAACTGGTATAAGTTCCAAAGTTTCTGTTTTTAACTGGAATACAGTTTTTGTCTTTGATGGACAATATTATCTCTTGGCACGAGTTAAAGATGAAAGAGGAGAGTTAACCAGTATTTATTCTGANACAATGGTGATTGTGGATCATACGCCTTTGTTGCCACCAAAAATCGAATCTCCAACCCACCCTGAATCTGGTCTGTGGTACGAAAATAGCTCACCCACTTTTTATTTCTTGACCACTCCTGAGGTCATGAGTAGCCGCCGTTATAGTTTNGTNCTTGATCATGATGCCAAGACTAATCCAGATACTATTTCTGACCCTTTGATTAGAAATAACCAACTCACGCTAAAAGGCCTGAATGATGGTGAATGGTGGCTACACTTAAGAGCAAAAGATGAGCTGGACTATTGGACTGATACTAGCCACTTCAAAATAAAAATTGACAATACTCCACCAAGATTAGTTGAATCGATCGAATGGTCAGTGCCAGAAATTTTAGCCCCTCCCAATCAACCAGCACCGACGCAACGAGAAATCGTTTTGTCTTGGCCAATGCTACTCGAAGTAAGTGGGATTGATCATTATCTTGTCCAGATAGATGTCGATGATCGGACATTTTCGAACCCAAATAAATTGTGGGCTGACACCAAAATTGCAGAATTAAAAAATTATGAAAGCCACGTAGATTTTTCTTTTTTAGGTGCCGCCGGTTACAAGTATTATGCTCGAATCAAAGCAGTCAACGGTGTAGGACAGGAGGGGAACTGGAGCCAGGTATTCGGTCCCATTTTAGTAGAAGATTTTCCAGCTTGGGATTTAAATCAAGATGGGTTAGTAGATATTATGGACTTGGTTTATGTTGCTAAATTCTTTGGTCAGCCACGCCCACCGATTATTCACCCAACGCCAGACATTAATGGTGATGGAAGTGTTAATATTTTCGATATTATATTAGTTGCTCGGCATTTTGGAAGTGGTACCATTGCCAGTCCGCAGCTAGAGCAAATATTATCCAAATTGGAAACAAAAGCTAAAAATAATACATTACCAATTTCACATGCTAGCCAACTAGGACAGAATTTTCCAAACCCATTCAATCCTGAAACCTGGATTCCGTACTATTTAGCTCAACCCTCTCAGGTAACTATTACAATCTATGACACCAACGGACAGGTAGTTAATCGATTGGACTTGGGCTGGAAATTGGCCGGTTCCTATCAGTCAAGGCAAAATTCGGCCTATTGGGACGGTAGAAACAAAACGGGCCAAAAAGTTGCGGGTGGAGTTTATTTCTATCAAATGCAGGCAGACAATTTCAGTTCCATTNACCAAATGATCATGCTCAAGTAAGAGAAATCAAGTCAACAGGTCAACGTGAATTCGTTGCCCTGTCTTTGCTGATTCCACGCCTGCAACTAGTGCTGAAACAGTCTTTGCTCCATCCACAACATCAATGGGGGGTGGTGTGCCATTTGCAACACTATCTAAGAAGTATTCAACAGCTGTGTGAATGGCTGAACTTTCGTCTGTAACTTCGATTGTTTCTGGCTGAGAGTTTTCTGTGGTATAGAGTTGGTTTTTCCAAATTGTGCCTTCAGTACCATAAATCGATAAAAACCCTTCACCCATCCCATGACCTCGACAACCACTAGTGGCCAGCAATTTACCTACACAACCGTTTTCAAACTGAAAGCTAAGTATATAACAGTCATCTAGAGGGAAATCCGGCAACGCATACCCGTTAGAGAAAGCATGGACCGATACCACCTCTGAATTGACTGTCCACCGCATTAAATCCATCGGATGACACCCCCCACCTATCAAAATATTTTGCGGATTATTGGGGTTGGANCTCCAAGTCATTGGTTGATAATAGGGGCGCATATCGTGGATGTAACTTCCCTCAATAAAAAAAGCGTTTCCGATCTGACCTTGATCATAAATCTGTTTGATACGTTGATAAATAGGTTGGAATCGCATGAATTGGCTAACCATACAAGTTAGTCCAGTCTGTTTAACTTTCTCTATAAGATTTTGACAATTTCGTAAATTATCGGTTAGTGGTTTTTCACATAATACATGCTTTCCTGCTTCGAGTGCCATTAGGGTATGTTCAGCATGTAAGTAATCAGGACTACAAACTACAACAGCTGAAATCTGTGTATCCTCGACTAATTCTTCAGTATTTTGATAGATTTGAAAAGTTTTTCCTACTTCTAAAACTTGAGANGTAGCCCTTTGAGATGGAATTTCTGTCTGGCAAAACCCCATCATATTTACTCGTGGATGATGAAGGAATCCATCAATATAATCATGTATATGAACATCAGTACCAATGAAACCGATATTAATATTTTTCATTTTATCTTCTTTAAACCGAACTACGGACCAATAGCTCGGAGCATAACAGCCTCTGTCAGTTCAGACCTGATTTGCTCGATTTTATCTTCAAGTGGTGGTAATCCCAACTTTGGCCCAATGGATCTCCACCGTTCAGGTTGATCACCATCAATACAAATAGGTAGAAAACCAAGATTCAGATAGGTCTTGATAGCAGGTAACCGAAAGTCATCAGTTCCCAGAATTGCACAAGTATACTCATGCTCTCTCAAATAGTGAAGAACCGCTAAGGAAACGTACATACCTAACTTGGCCCCTGAGTGGTCTGAATGTACACCAACCATATGTAATTGGCCAATTTCTTTTTCGTATGGATCGTGCCATCGCCAAGCACAGGCTGTACCAATNGGTTGCCCCTGATATGTGACAAAAAACAAGCCCTCAGGATCAAAAATGTCCTGATTCATAATCTCACGCCTCGAATCCTCCGTAGTCCTTTGCCCCCCGAATGAATCGTTGATAATTTCGGCCCAATGTTGGTCATCACCCACTTGGTAGGTCCGTAAACCATAGCTGCGAGGGATTCGCAGCGGTGGTAAGGTAGTGAGTTCTGGTCGAATCATCCTTAGCTGTTGTTTTGCCATAGTCAACCCTGGTATCGAACTTCTTTATAATTTGAAATCAACGGAGCTGTTGGTGGGGGTGAAACAAGCTGGCTTGCATCAACCCAACCGCAATTTCGCCTTTCTATTTCATCGATCAGGTAGCTTTCCCATAATTCAATTTCAATTTTTCGTGAAGGCTCATCTATCAGATTGTGGCATTCTCCCGGATCGATATCAAGATCAAAGAATTGTTTTTCGTCGATTCGGGGTAACCAGATAAATTTCCGTTTGCCATTGGTCACATATTGCATTTCTTGTTCACTCGAGTAGCAAGTACAATGCTCTCCGTGAATGTAGTTACGCCATTCAACCGCTGGCTGACTTACCAAGGGTATTAGGTTCTCACCATCGACTGTTGGTGGTACATCAATATTGGCTGCAGATAATAGTGTGGGCATAACATCCCTCAATTCGACTACCTCATCAGCAACTGGACGGGTTATTATTCCACTTCCACGAGGAGGAGCCACAATGAANGGAATGCGAGCGCTTCCTTCATATGCGTAAGTTTTCCGCCACAGGTGATGATCTCCCAACATTTCGCCATGATCGGAAATAAAAATGAACCATGTATTAGCCAAGGTTTTGCTTTGGTGCCTACTTAACCAGTTCATCAATCGACCAATCTGTGTATCGATAAAAGAAATTTCACCATAGTAACCAGCTTTGGCTCGCTGGATTTGTCGATCTGTCTTTTTTCCTCTCCAAGCATTCGGATTGACCGCTGTCTCTGGTCGATCATGAACACTTGACCAATTTCCTAAAAATGGTGAAGGTAGTTCTTCTTTGTGATACATTTCGAAATAACTGTGAGGTGGTACAAAAGGCGAGTGCGGTCGAGCAAAAGAAATGTTCAAAAAAAACGGACGGTCTTGATCTCTCTGCGATAAAAAGTGTATAGCCCGACTCATTGTCCAGGCCGTCGGATGCAGGTACTCTTCAGTATGCCAAGGCCGGGCCACCCAAGAGTTCCAATCCACACCGTGATCATCGGGACTAATATCACGTTTCTTTTCTTGGTTAAACCAAAGTCGATATTCGTCTACTAGACCATCCGTGATCATTCTACCTGATTCATCGAGTTCGTGGCTTTCAAATCCCATTTTTGACCGCTGAGGTGTNAAGTGTCCTTTGCCAACCAAGTGGGTCTGATAATCGGCCAAAGACAATTGACCGGCCAATGTAAAAGGAAAATCATTGGGCATTGGACCTTGACCTCGCCCCATTCCTAGTATTCCTGTATGCCACTGATTCATACCCGTCATTAGTGTAGCTCGCGCAGGTGTACACGAAGGACAAGCGGTATAAGCGTGCCGGAAACGTGTACCATTTGCTGCCAGAAAATCCAGATTAGGTGTTTCGATGTACGTGTTCCCATCAGCCCCTAGACAATCACCTCGCATCTGATCAGCCATGATCAAAATCAGGTTAGGTCGCATAATTAAGCCTTTGCCGCAAACTCTGCTAAGGCTTCACGAGATAAACCGCTCCGAACTAGAGCTTCCCAACTATGAATAGGAGAAGATTTGAGTATATTTACCAAATCTTTTTTCAATTGATTTACCATCGGTATGTTTTNGCTCGTTGATTGTATGTAGGCCAAACGGGCTAGCGCATCCATGGCAAAACCAACACAGATAACATTTTCATCGGTTTCAATTACTGTTTTCAGTGTTTTTATCGTTGGCTCTAAAATATTTCCAATGACTTCAGCACCGTGGGAACANAGGATTACCATAGACCAGAGAACATTTTCTCTTACTGCGGAACGTACTGGCTTNAATCGGTCGCGGCCAAAATCAATTCCATTACCTTCGCAGACATCACAATCGTCAGTAGGTCGAACAAATTTGATACTCCGTTGTTGAGCTCTATCCATCGCCAACCGATTTTCTTCACGCTCCAAACTTTGAATCAATGCTTCGAGACACTGGGGGATTAGCGACTGACCATCGTTCGTACCCGTAGCCCGACGCCCAAGGCAGCCGAGTGCTCCTGCCGCCACTGATCGGACGTAAACAGACGGATCGTTTTCTANACAATTTATTATTACTTCTAAAACTGATTCATTCAAATGACTCGCATCACCTAAGGCATATATACTTGCCTTTCGGACCCACTTAATTTGTGACNGGGCGGCCGCAAGTAAAAATTCGGTTGAGGATGGCCCAGCCGCAGCCAATCCGTAGGTGGCAGCCCTGCGGACACTTTCTCTTTCGTTGTATAAAGCTTGGCCGAGGGCTTCAATAGCCAGATTAGTGTCGTCCATATTAGCGAGCCTATAGGCTGCACCAATACGAGCTGGTTCAGCTGAGTTACCTTTTTTAGTTATTTGGTTAGCTAATAGATCAACTTTTTTCTTTCGCTCAACCTCATCTTCTCCTGCGGTTCCATTTGTAGGCGGTTGACCTTGCCCTGTATGAATCCAGTGGTAATGGTAATTCCAAACGGCTGTCAAATCATCATCCACGGAACTCAAATCAACCCCCGTCAGTGGGTCAATACCCAACGACGGCCAATCAACGGCAGGCACTGGTTTTTCATTAGATTCCCTAATTCTAATCGGTGGTTCGTTCGTACGATAGAGCCAAAATCTCCACATGAAACGTGGATTGTCTTTCCACGTCTTCCAATCGTCNCGTCGGTGATTGCCCCTGTGGAAAGTATTATGTGAATATAAAACTATGCTTCCAGCTCTCAATGGAGCAGCTTCAAGAGAATCAACCAGAGGCCAATTAAGATCAGTAACTGCAGACTTCATTCGAATATCGTGTTCTGTACGTCGGTTAACAATATCCTCGATCTCGTATTTGGANTTAGGACCACTAACCGGTTGTGCTTCCATACGACTGAGCTGATAATTAAAATCAAGATGATCGGCCCCAGCGAAGTTATCATGATCTTCCTCATGATTAAAGGTCCAGTAATGTGAATAGGGTATAGTTGCTGTTGGCCCCATATCTTCACGCACTGCCTGTGGGTAGTAAAGCATTTCAATTTGTATAGACTGATGATGTCGCTGCTTACGGCTGTTGTAAGGTCCGTTATCATCTTTATGCCAATGCTGGTCATTACTCCCACTAGTGAAAGAAGCATTATGTGTGAAGGGCACAATCGCCCAATTTTTTCCTACTAACTGGTCACAAGCACGAACCAAACCTGGCGAATTGATTACTGTCAATACATCTGGTATGGAAGACGGAGTAATGGGCTTTCTATCGTTCATGGCTTGTTTTTCTTGTTGATAAATCCGCTCATGAGTTTCAAGTGGAATATCTAAACTATCGGGCGATAAAATTACGATTCCTCGACAAGCAAAGTCTTGAACTAAGCGCTCTGGGGTAGTATAAGAAAGTGTTGCTAATTCTGGACTAGAAACGATCTTTTTATTATTGTTGCTCAATCTACTAATTCTCCGATGATTTTAAAAATAGGATGAGGTAACTCAATCTACGTGGCCTGAGCATTTTAGAGTTACAACTTAATTGATGTCAATATCAAATCGAAAATTGCTCAGAATATTTTTATTTTTTGGCAATATTGCTATAAATGGTTTGTCTTTGGAACTGAACCAATCAAACGAAAGACAATGAACAACAGTATAGCTGCCAAAACAAAACTAATTACGGGTGAAAGACCTAAACTAGCAGGTAAATAACCAACTATCAAGGCCANTAATGCAACCACCAAACTATATGGCAGCTGGGTTCGTACGTGGTGTAGATGATCACATGCACTAGATATAGAACTCATAATAGTAGTATCTGAAATGGGTGAGCAGTGATCGCCAAAGATAGAACCATCCAGTACAGCGCCTAAACAAATCATTGTAGTTANGCTGTATTTACCCCCTTCTAAAGAAAAAGAAATTGGAACGACNATCGGAATTAACAACATCATTGTTCCCCAACTTGTACCCGTTGTAAAAGAAGTAAGTGCTGCCAACAAGAAGACGATAGCTGGGAACCATTTAGGTGAAACGTTTCCTCCAATCATTTGACTTAAAAACTCGCTTGTCTGTAACGTGTCACAAACTGACTTTAACATCCAAGCCAACAATAAAATAGCCGTTGGTAATAGCCCACTCTTCAAACCGTATAGTAATGCTTNTGTGATTTGACCAATATCTAGTCGAGCAATCGCAATTGCACAAAAGACTGCGGTGAGCAAACCAACCCCACTAGCAATTGCTAATACCGTCAAATTTTTCTCTTGAGCCGATACTTCTGAGATTGCTATCTGCCAAGCATTCAATGACCAAATTGAATTTTGACTATCACTAAAAACCCAGAAAGCTATAAAAATGGTGATGAACAATGAAAAAAGAGGAATTATAGCTGATAGAGAAGAAATATGAGTCGTAGCTTGGCGGTTAAGATTAGATAGGTCTTGCGAAGTCATGAGGACTGCATCTTCTGCAAATAGTTGCCCTGATATAACAGCTCGTTCTTCAGCTTTTCGCATTGGACCAAAATCTCGTCCTGTTATTGCATTTATTAAGACAAAAATAATCATTATAAAACAATAAAAGCGAAACGGTAGTGCATCCAGAAACATCGTATAGCTATCTCGATCAATACCCAAGGTTTCGGAAACACTTGAAAACAACCAAAGTTCGAAACCAATCCAAGTGCTGATGAAGGCAACACCTGCAATTGGGGCTGTAGTGGCATCGACCAAAAAAGCNAACTTTTCTCGACTGATTTTTTGATGATCGGTTAATGGTCGCATAGTTGATCCCACAATCATAGTATTAGCATAGTCATCAATAAAAACAACCAAACCAGATAATACTGTAACCAGTTGGGCTGAACGGCGACCACTCACTAGTATGGAGATCGATTGTACAATGCCTTGCAGGCCTCCAGCTACCATCAACACCGAAATCATAGACAAAATTAAAATCACAAAAATAATTACTTGACCATTGAACAGGCTAACAGATTGTCCAGACAAGGAAGTNCCAATAGTGTTATCAATTATTTGTGCTGATTGATTAACGAAAGCCTGTGTCCAACTACCAAGCCCGGCTTGCTCTGCAGTCAAAAATGATGATAGGGTTAAGCCCAACAGAATTGAGCAACCAAAGCTAACAAAAAGACGACGTGTGGAAATTGCGACCACAATTGCAAATAAAGGTGGTAGAACACTGTACCAGACAACGTTTTCTTCAGGTAGCCNTTTTGATTGATGATGCCCAAACCAAGCTGCTAAAAGAGAAAGACTTGCAAAAATAACCGACGGTACTACCCAAGGATGAATTAATTGATGGAATTTTCTTTTCTCTTCCTCAAGTGATCGCATGAGACCTTAAAGTTTTGTATAAAGGCTTACACTCAGCCAATAGCTTCTCTAGGTGTGGGGGAAATGGTTCGGTTTTTGGAATATAGGGTTTGAAACCCATTGATTGATGGACATTATTATACCAGTAAGGGGCCCATACTCCATCTTCAGGACGCCCACCTTTAGGCCAAGATAACATCTGATCTTGGAATGAAATATCGATTTTTTGGCATAGCTTTGATAGAATAGTTGATGGGTCTTTCAGTAAATCGATAGAATCAATAACAAGCAAATTTTGTCCTAGCTTTNGGAATGTGTTCAGTAAATCTACCTGAATCCTAAGACCTGTATCATGCAAAACCGGGTTGGGGATCTGGTTGATAAGCGAACGTAGCACGTCAAATGGGTCTCGAATTAGAAGTACATTAATTGTCTCAGACAAAAAATCAAGATTGATGTCTACTAAGTGGTGAGCCATTTGCTTCATAAATAAAACAGGTTGTTTGGAAGGACCTAAAATTATCTCATCAACCACCTGACTTCCATCAGTGTTCATTTTTGATAGTACTTCCAAGTACCCTGGATGTTTAGCTTTAGATACTCTTAGGTAATGACCGTACAGAGGTTCGTCGATAACCTGTGCGTCGCTACGTTGAGAAAAAGCATACATCAACGCAGTTGAAACATTTCTAGGCCCCGACCATAAGCATATTCGATGAGTCGGCCGATTTGTTTTTTGGTTCATGATTATCCCAATCTTATTCGGAATGTTCGGCAGTCTTTCTGCTGACCCCTTCACCAAACATTAGTTTTTCTCGTAAAACATCGTAGTAATTACGCCGCCGTGAGCGAATGAGTTGAATCGTTTTTTCAGCCTTATATATACAAACAGATTGGTTTGGCTGAACAGAGTAAATTTCTCTTAGGCCATCGACCAAGACTTTCGCTTCTGCCTCATGATTTTGTTCTACAGTTGCAAACGAGTCTTCTTGAATCGTTATTTGGATTTCAGAGTCGCCATGTGTGATAAAAGGACGAACCGTCAAGTCATGAGGCGAAATTGGAGTCATAAGAATCGCGTTCAGATGAGGTTCAGCGATAGATCCACCACAAGAAAGAGAGTAGCCAGTTGAACCACTTGGCGTCGAAANAATTAACCCATCAGCAGTATAATTAATGCAAGGCTGGCCATTGATGAGTGTTTTAAGATGAATCAACCGCATTGGGTGACGAATTACAACATCGTTGAGTGCTTGTTGCTTCTCGCCATTAGGCAAGACGACTTCTAACATCATACGTTGATCAATTTGGTAATCTCCATCTAAAATTTGCAGCAATGCGGGGTACAACTCATCACGAGCTACATCTGTCAAGAAACCGAGATGGCCGACGTTAACAGCTAAAATAGGGACCTGCTCGATGCCAGTAGTATGGACAGCATTAAGAAGAGTACCATCGCCACCTAATACTAATATCAAGTCGCTATCAGTAACCACTTGAGCTCGATCGATTCCCTTATCTCCTGATTCCAAGTTGATGGCCACTTCTGGTTGGTATAATCCAATCGTTTTAGCTTCATNGCTTGCCACTAGTGATTGAATTCCCTGCTTTCTTAGCCAAGCAATAGTAGCAGGGACAATATCAAAAGTTGCAGGTTTAGTGGTGTTAATAAAAAAGCCAATTGTCTTCATAACCAAGTTTCTCTATATTTACATTGAAGATGAACTGATTATAGGTGAAAACGACGNAAATGGTAGAGAATATTTAAGTCTCAATTTATTCCTAAGTTTTATACCTTCATCGTGTTAAAAAATTGATGAGATTGAGCAGGTATGGTAGCCCAACTCTTCATGGCATTATTTTATGATTTTGTGTTTTAGATACACTTCCGCTTTCTAAACACCTCTAGATTTTAATCTGTCAAAGTAAACAGACTCGATGCCTACTAAGTTAAATAGGATGAGCGGCCTAATTTCGGCTCTCCTATTCTAGAATGAGGTTTTAAATTCTGTGCATCGATAGTTCTAAATTGGTTCTCTTGGTTCTAAGCTATTTCTAGTTTGATGATACAGAAGGTAATTGGCTCTAAGAAGTATTATAGTGAAATTGAGATTTGTTAATCGCATTATATCTNTATTAAGAATTGATTAAAAACTTCTACTGTTCGTGGATGTATGATCCGTTGACCACGAATCTGGCTCTTTAACTTCTGTCGACAAACCTCAAAAGTTGCTTTTTTCAGGCTAGTGTTTGCTATTTTTCTTATTTTTGAAGCTGCGGGGTAATNTCTCAGTGGTTCGCAGAAATCAGAGACAAAAAGAATTTGATCCAATTCGGACATACTAGGCATTCCCGTCGTATGAGACTCAATAGCTTGTAAAATAGACGAATCCGCAACATTAAATTGTATTTGAGCTAAGAGTGCACCTACTTTTGCATGAAGTAGTGATGGAACTCGACTTTCAATAAAATCTACTTCTATCTGATTTCGTTGACAGATTTTTATTAGTTGATCATTCTTCATCCATTTAGCGCAATCATGAAGCAATGCTGACAGCTCTACCTTTTGTCGTTCTANACCGTATTTCTCAGCTAGCGCAACTGCAGTATCCCGTACAGAAATGACATGNTCAAAACGATTTGGTTCTAATTTCTGTTCTAAGAACTGGATTATCTGATCTTTAGTGGTGACATGTTTCATTGGCGGAGCCTANGACCAAGTTCGGTAGGGAGTTTTAGCTAAATTTGAGTTGGTATATCGCGAATCTAGACTTACCTCCAAGCCGACCCANACAGGCTTATGAATTTTTTGATCTTCGCTTATTAACTCAATTTCGGCTATAACTAGCCCTTGGTTTGATCCATGAAATTCGTCAACCTCCCATACCAATTCCCCGAATGGAACATGATATCGATGTTTTTCTATCAAAGGTTTTTGACATANATTAGTCAACATGTATTCAGCNTCATCGATNGGGATTTTATATTCATACTCAGTACGAGTAATACCAATTGTTCGGCCTTTGACAGTAAGAAACCCTTCATCTCCAAATTGTCGTATCCTGACAGTCGAGGTTTCATCGTAGCATAGATAGCCCTGACGGATGTAGACACCATTTGATAAACCTCGCCACTCTTCCCCCAGAACTAGAAATTTTCTCTCAATTTCNATGTTTGGTCTATGCATCTTCTTCGCTCAAAATTTCATCTACTTCACCATCTTTTAGTAGGTATTCAGCAAGAACTTCTTTTTCTGTGTCAGTTAAGGATTCGATATGGGGTAGTGAGGTACTAATACGGTATTCACCATTTAACCATTTACCAAGGTCAATGGACTTACAGCGTTGGCTGCAAAAAGGNAAGTGGGATGGCAGTTTTTTACCGGGCTTATATTCAAAAGTATAACCCTGTCCACAGACACTGCAACGAGATTCCATGATAATGTCTCCTAGTGATAGAGTTTATGATGCTGAATGTAATCTACCACAGCTAATGGAACTAGATACCGAATAGATTGACCAGACCGAATGTGTTTTCGAATATCGGTTGCTGCAATTTGCATGAACGGAATTTTAAATATTTTTACTCGCTTCATAATATCTGGCGGCACTTCTGAGAGTGGGTATTCGGGACGATTAATCGCAACAAATTGACACATGTCGAGCAGNCGNTCATAGTCCTTCCAAATCTTAAACTCAATCAACGAATCACTGCCAATAATCCAGCTCAGCTCACATCTGGGACCATAATGATTTTTTAGGTCTTGAATGGTTTGAATTGCATACGATGGACCTTTTCGGTTTATTTCAATTCGAGATACAAAGAAATACGGATTATCCGCTACAGCGAGTTTAGCCATTTGATAGCGGTGCTCGGGGTCGACAATCCCATCAGGAGATTTATGCGGTGGTCTGGCAGAAGGAACAAACAAAACTTGATCTAAAGCCAACCCCTGACGAATTTGCTCAGCACTGATCAGATGAGCTAGATGAATAGGGTTAAATGTTCCACCCATGACACCAATTTTCATCAGCAATACTACTATCCTAATTCCTGCCTATATTATCTTATATCCGTTCTTTCTTGCCACTAAGTTGTATTTTCAATAGGTACCAACTTTGTATATCTTGACCCTAATTGAGTCAAGTGTTATCATCAGCACCTGACACAGCTGAGTGACAACTTCTCGATGTTTGGTTTGAGGGAATTGGTTTATGTCTAAATTTCGTTTGGACGGAAAGACTGCACTAGTTACTGGTGGGAGTAAAGGTATTGGATTTGGTATAGCAACTTCGTTAGCCGAAGCGGGTGCACATTTGTCTTTGGTGGCTCGTAATGAGAATGATCTGGAACACGCGCGGTCTCAGATAAAAGAATTATCTCCTAATACTATTGTTCATGTTTATCCATTTGATATGACCCAAATTGATTCTATTACTGATTTATTTAGCCAAATCAGTAAAGACATGAATGGTATAGATGTTTTAGTTAATAATGCTGGCGGGACTCGGCGTGGGCCCGCTGAATCAATATCAACTGATGATTGGCAATTCGTGATGACCCTGAACGTGACCTCCGTCTTTGTGTTATCACANGCCTTTGCTCAAGATCGAATTCACCGCAAGCTTGGTGGTAAAATTATTAACGTTGCATCAGTTCTGAGTGAAGTCGTAAGAGAAGATAATGCCCCTTATGCAGCATCGAAAGGAGCTATTCGTCAGCTCACCAAATCTCTTGCCATTGATTGGGCCAAATATAAAATAAACGTCAATGGAATTGGGCCGGGCTATATNACTACCGAGCTAACGCAGCCACTTTGGCAAGATGAGGACTTTTCTCGACAGATATTACAAAAAACACCATTGGCCCGTTGGGGTACTCCGACTGATATAGGATCTGTTGCTGTTTTTTTAGCGACTGATGCCTCAGATTTTATGACTGGCCAAATCGTCTATGCTGAAGGTGGTTTAATCAGTCGTTTTTAAGGTAACTTACAATGAATAATCCTTACTTGTCTCTTGACCAGCAGATAGTGGGCGATGTTTATACATCCAGTGAAGTTATGAATAACCTAACTGTTTTGTGTGATGACTTTGGCTCTCGTTTTGCCGGTACAGTCGAAGAAAAGCAGGCGGCCGATTTTATATTGGGGTGTTTCCAAGAATATGGCTTATCAGAAGCTCGGTTGGAAACTTATCCCTATGCAGGTTGGTCAAGAGGTAATGCAAGCTTAAAAATCACCGCTCCGATTGAACGTGAGATACCTTGTATATCTCTCCCATACTGTCCTTCTCAATCCGTGAATGGTGAATTAATTTCGGTTGGTTTTGGTGGCCCCGATGATTTTGAGCGCTTATCAGGCAAACTGTCAGACAAGATTGTCTTGGCAAGTAGCGCATCCTCTCCTGAAATAGGACGATGGGTTCATCGAAAAGAAAAATATGAACGATCTGTTTTAGCTCAAGCTCAGGCTTTTATTTTCGTTAGCGAACATGCAGGCGTTGGCCCAGAAACTGGTAGTTTACAAAATAATCGACCGGCTCCAATTGCCGGTATCTCCATTAGTAAGGAGGATGGTGCATTTTTACAGCGTCTGATAGACCGAAAAAGTTGCATTCAACTACAGATTGAAACTACTGATGTTAATACGCCTCGTATATCCTGGAATGTAGTTGCTGATCTGCCTGCAGAGGGACCCGACGCAGTAAATGAGGAGCAGATTGTATTGGGTTGCCACTATGATGGACACGATATTTCACAGGGAGCACATGATCCAGCTTCAGGCCTAGTGCTTATGATTGAGTNTGCTCGTGTGTTGGCGAAACATGCGCGTTCAGCCCTCAAACGGACCATTCGTTTTATTGCATTTGGAACCGAAGAAATCGGCTTAACCGGAGCTTTCCAATATGTCAAAGCGCACCAGACTGAAATGGATCAATTACGATTCATGTACAATCTAGATGCTGCTGGTGGGAGTAGCCGAAAAGGTTTAGTTCTACATCGTTGGGCNGAACTAACATCTTTCTTTGAGAATGCTTACCGAGAAATGTCGGTTAAGTTACCAGTTGGGCAAAAATTACATTCGTACTCAGATCATTTTCCCTTTTTTNTGGCTGGTGTTCCTAGTGGACATATGGGGGATCCAGAATCAGGACCTAAAGGTCGAGGGTTTGGTCATACAGCTTATGATACATTGGAGAAAATTGAAATTGATCACTTAAGAGCTGGAAGTACTATATCTGCTCGGCTAGCTTTGAGGATGGGGGCTGATCTAGCTTTTCAGCCTGTTCGTCGAAATAATACATCTGTGGATCAAATCATTGCTACTGACCCTGGATTAGAAGGATATCGGGTAGCTCAAACGCTTGCTGATCAGTTATCAGACTGAAAGTGGACGGGTTGACGCAAAAAGGCGAGATTTGGTAAAATCGGACTCATGTTTCGTCTTTCACCCACAGCTCTCAAGGATGCTGTCAATAAGAAGTGGGGATGTGCTCGCTGTTTTTGGNTGCGTATTCGCCATCGGATTCGACATCCGGATACTGGTTTGGGCAAGATTCACCAACAAATCCACGACTGGGTGTATGAATATCTAGATAACCGCAGTCTGCCTCAACTGCCTGCTGGCCGTCTGGTAAAAAGTGAGCTATCAGTCCGATCTCAGCCATACAAAAATGTAGAGTTGACAGGCTATTTAGACGGCTTGTTGGCTCTTGACGCAGGTGGATACGCTATCATCGATATAAAAACGACTGATAGACCAGAATATGTTCGCGCTAATTACTCTTTGCAACTGAATGTTTATGCTTATTGCCTAAACTATCCNGCAGTGTTGAATAAAAACGANANCAANCNTAATTATACCCCAGTCAANGAGTTNGGCATTTTGACNTTTACTGGNCATCGATTTGGTTTTGATCCGCCGCGAAAAGGTGGGATTGTAGGTGAGATCCAATGGCACCGTATATCACAAGATTCAAAAATAGTCGAGGTCGCCATTGATCAAGCTTTGACGATTTTGCAGCAGGATTGCTTGCCTGACTCTAATCCGAATTGTCAATGGTGCCAGTTTTACGAAAGAATAGGCTGTGATTTCACCAATTTTTCAAAAAATTAGTACATGATACTATCAGCATTTGAGCAGAAGGAAAATGTAATGTCAAATCGATCATTGCCCACGACCCAATTACTTTTCAACTTGATTGGCTTTGCGCTTGGTCTGATTTGGCCCCTATTGGCTAGTAGTCAGCTACATCATCACCGTGCTTTGCCTACCACTGCCCTATCTGGTCATGACGGGTGGATCACCTCTGTAGATTACTCTCCTGATGGTCGTTTTTTGGTTTCTGGTTCTAGTGATCGAACAGTCAGAGTTTGGTCTGTAGCTGANAGTGAAGAAGTTNCTACTTTTGTTGGGCATATGTCAATGGTTAATGCCGTCGAGTTTTCACCTGACGGGGAATTAATTATTTCAGCCTCTAGTGATGCGACTGTCCGTATTTGGTCTTTATCTAAACAAAAAGAAATAGCTACTATTGTTGCTCACAAATATGGTGTAAATGATGTTACCTTTTCTCCGGATGGAAAACTCTTTGCAACAGCGGCTAGGGACTATACAGTCAAGTTATGGTCAACTGAAACACTAGAGGCTATTGCTGTTTTGGATCGGCAACGTAATCTNGTACAGTCGGTTCAATTCTCACCTGATGGACAGACACTGCTTACGGGGTCCGATAGCACTCGACTCTGGGAGGTTTCTGATTTCACACAATTGGATTCTTGGAATGTTACGAGCGGTTGGACTTGGGCTATCGACTTTTCACCATCTGCCGATATATTTCTAACAGCCCAGAGTAATGGCCAGGTCAAATTGTGGCGAGCTAGCGATCGTAAAGAGATTCAATCTTTAGCCGGACATGAGTCTGATGTTTCGGAAGCTAAATTTTCGCCGAATGGTCAATTTATTGCTTCTGTTTCGCGTGAAATCCGCCTATGGTCAGTCGTTGGTATGTCTACAGTTGCACGACTTAAGGATGGAGAAAATTACATTCACTCTGTCGACTTTTCTCCGGATGGTCGATCCATTGCAACTGGAACACACAATCGTACTATTCTAATATGGGATATCCAACCATACCTCAACCCTACAATTTTGCAGGCTGAAGTTGTTTCTACAACTTTTGAATCTGTTGAAATCGACATAAACGTTGCTAATGCTAGTGATCTATATGGTTTTCAGTTTGATCTCAAATTCGATCCCAAAATCCTGCAGTTACAATCGGTTACAGAGGGAAATTTTCTGAAAAAAGTGGGTGGCGACACTTATTGGATGCCAGGTACTGTTGACGACTCCTCTGGTGTCATTCATCGTATACTAGGTATGCGTCTCGCGCCTGGTGAAGTTATCGGAAAGGGTCAGTTAGCCCGCCTGAACTTCTTACCCAAACAAACTTTCGATAACCAGATCGAGGTTACTAACTTTCAGCTATCTAACGAAGAGAGCAAACCTATTGTCGCGTATGCGAATGGTGTTACCGTTAATATGCCAATTCGTGTTTCTGCTGATATTTTTGTCAACGCTTGGACTGACGGGCCTAATGTTTTAGCTGAGGTTCAACTTGGGTTTCCTGTCAATGTATATGGTTTTCAGGTTGATCTTAATTATCCTTCACAGCTAGAGTTACTTCCTTTGGATAAACCTGAACTTGGATTCGATATTAACAAAGTTCGCGGTATTACTCAAAATACTTTGTTTAAATTTCGAATACATCAGGGAGGAGATTTGAAATTTACTTTGTCTGACGGATTATTAAGTGGGCCACTGGAAACAACAGCTTTNCCTACATTGTATTCCAAACAAATAGAGGTGGTCGCTGCCCCACCTTGGGATATAAATCGAGACTACGTAGTTGATTTGTTTGATTTGGTGATTCTTGCCAGCCACTTAGGTCAAGAGATTTTGGGACAACCGCGTCCGAATCCCGATGTTAACAGAGATGGAAAAGTTGATTTATTTGATTTCGTCAAAGTCGGTGCAAACTATAATCGAACCCATTCACCTAATCCTGTAAACCAAACTGACGATTTGACAGCTCCCACAGCTATCCGTCAACCTACTATTGATCTATCTGACCTCATTCCAATTGTACTCGAACTAGAACAACACCCTATGGCAAATCATCCAGACTTTTTGCTAACTCGCCAGTTATTATCATCCTTGATTTCACCTCAATGTATACGTCTATACCCCAATTATCCTAACCCTTTTAATCCTGAAACATGGATACCTTTCCAGTTACACCAAACAACTGAAGTAGTAATCAAGATTTACGATGTAGCTGGTGTATGTGTTCGTCAACTGGATTTAGGTATGCAGCATGCAGGCTCTTATCTGACCAAGGGACTAGCGGCCTATTGGGATGGTAAAAATAAGCAGGGTGAACAACTACCCAGTGGTGTGTATTACTACCAGTTACATACTAATAAGCCACAATCAACAGTAGTTCCGATCNGGTCTATGATGATAGTAAAATGAATTATTGAAAAGATTACTACTTTTATTGAGTATTAACAGGTTAAATCAATTGTGATATCATCTGATTCTGTTGTATTGAATTTAGACAAAACTTTAGTTAAATGGGAGGCACCTAAAAATTGAAATCAGCACCGCCTACTTATCCTGATGGGCAAGCAGGACAAGCCAACACTCTTATCAAATACAACAACCGCCTCCCTGTAGAATCTGAACCTAAAAAGGGTGGATTGTTTGGTAGCCGGAAAAAGAAAGTGAGCAGTGGTTTAGTTTCAAGAGACCAAGTCAAAGAGTTACTATTTCAATCGATTAGTAGCATGCCCGATCAGGAAGCTAAGATGCTGAGAGGAATTTTTGCTCTTTCCAATACTACTGTTCGTGAATTGATGGTACCACTTTCTGAGTTGATGGCCGTCCATATAAGTACTCCAACTGACCAAGTCAAATCTATGGTCAAAAATAGCAACTATCAACATTTACCAGTTTATGAGCAGCGTATTGATCGCCTAACTGGTATTGTTAGTTTAACTGATATCCTATATGCTCATAGTGAGGAAAGTGAGCTAACCAGCTTTATTCGTCCAGCCCACTACGTTCCTGAAACCAAACTTGCTAGTGATCTTCTAGAAGATTTACGGACTGCTGAAGATCCAGTTGCTATTATTATTGATGAACATGGTGGTTGTGTCGGATTTATTAGCTTTTTTGATATTATTGAGTTAATCGTTGGTACTATTTCCCATACTCAAAGACGTCATAACCTACAAATTGAAGCTCTGGGTAATGGAACTTGGGTGATTGACGCTCGTGCCCCAATTGACATAGTCAATGAACAACTTGGAATTCAAGTTCCTAAGGATCGTTGTGACACCATTGGTGGTTTCATTCTTAAACTTTTAGGCGAGTTGCCTGCTCAAGGAGTCAAAATCAACTTCGATGGTATTGAATTTGAAGTAGAAGAAGTTTTTAGCTATGGTATTACTGTTCTTCATGCTAAAAAATCTAATCCTCCTGCTATCAGAAAATAGTTTGTCATCATATCAAAACGGAGCCACGTCGTATGATACAGCATCGACAAAGACGTCCATCTCCTGGTTGGGGACGGATAATTTGGTATACAATTTTGCTGATTGGAATCATAATTGCAATGAANAACATGATTTCGATTACTAAGCATTTTTGACAGTTGATCAAATGAAAATCAAGTTNCAGCGNATATTTGCGNTCAAATTTCTTTCGAAGAGGGATNTATGTCACGGCATTTGAAAGTAGGTTTTTGCCTAGTTCTAACTTTATTTTTTGTCACTTTTTCTGTGCAAACAGCTCAAGACAAACTAGTTATCATTTCACCACATTGGGAAGGTATAGAGCAGGAGTTCAATCGCGGGTTCGAATCCTGGTATAAAGAACAAACGGGTCGGACTATCAAAATGGATTGGTTGGATCAGGGAGGCACGTCTTCTGATATTCGCTTTATCGAAGCTGAATACAAGCGTCTCAAAGATGGGATCAATATAGATTTGTTATTTGGTGGTGGTACTGATGCTTTTATGAAATTGGCTGAAATGGGGTTTTTAGAAGCTTACAAGCTGCCGGAAAAGCAACTCATGGGATTACCCACAGACATGAATGGTATTCCCGTCTACGATAGTCAGTACCGGTGGTATGGAGCAGCGTTATCTAGCTTTGGTGTCATGCATAACGAAGCTCTTCGCTCTCGACTTAGGTTGCCTCGAGTTAGTAATTGGAAAGATTTGACTAATCCTCGTTTAATTGGTCGTGTTGGTGCAGCTGACCCGAGAGAAAGCGGAAGTGCCCATATGATCTATGAAATTATCTTGCAAGGATATGGTTGGCAAGATGGATTTTCCATCTTAACCCAACTAGCAGCTAACGTTCGTGGCTTTTCTGCCGGTTCTAATGCAATCCCAAAGGATGTAGTCGCTGGCCAAGTGATCTATGGCATGGCCATTGACTTCTATGCCTATGGGGCTATTGCACAACAGAGTGATCCAAACAAAATTCAGTATACTTTACCCCCAGACGCAACGGTCATTGCTCCTGACTCGATTGCTATCTTAAAAGGTGCTCCTAACAAAAAAATTGCTGAAATGTTTGTAACTTATGTTATGTCTAAAGCAGGTCAGAAATTATGGTTATTGAGGGATACTGACCCGGAAGGCCCAAAAATCAAAGGAGGACTCAACCGTGCTAGTGTTTTGCCATCTCTTTATGACGAACTTGGAGATCGGTCAGTCGTAAGTAATCCTTTTGAGAGTACGCTTACCCCTATCCAGTATGACCCCGTTAAGGGGAGCTCACGTACCAAAGTGCTGAATGATCTAATGGGAGCATTGCTGATAGATCAACACAAAGAGTTGGTTAAAACTTGGAGAGCTATCCATAAATCAAAAAATGAAGACAAAAGAAACAAAGCAATATCTATTTTATGTGAACTTCCATTGACCGAATCTGAAGCGGTCAAGTTAGAAGAAAAATTCAACGACAATGTCTTACGAAATAAGAAGCTCAAAGAGTGGAGTAAATTTGCTTCTAACAAATATCGGAAAGCAAGAAAAGCTTTAAAATAGGATTAATAGTAAGCCAGTTTGTGTTGATTTCAAATGCATGATTTCATTCATTGAACAGGCACTTGCTGCGATTTGTTATCATTTTTTGTTCTCTGTTTTCTGCTCCTTCCAACGTGTGACTGCTTTGTGTTTTATTTCTTGCCAACGGTTACGCCAGCTAGTCTTTCCTTCGTAGCGGACGATATCATGAATGGTAGCTCGTGGCTGATAGGTGATATAGTTTCCTGTATGCCATCCTAAGTTACGATAGATCATGAAATCACCTGGCCCTAAATGGACTTGAACCGCCGATGGAAAACTACGACAGTGATCTAGATAGTAACGCTCAGCTTGGGCGTTAGACATTTCTGCAGGTGGCTTCCGTAAGTTGGCCTGATGTGTTGTTTGGCGTTCTCCGGGCAAATCAAACTGTCGTAAATGGCTGCCCGGAACAAACCAAGTGCAAGAGTCAGCATAAATGGCACAGTTGACTTGATTGTAGTGGCGTAAGTCATGCCATACCGAACTCAGCTCTTTTTTGATTTCGTCATCGTATGCTTCCGGGGGAACTTCCACAACACCGTCTCGATGCCACCCAATATGCCAGGGATGATTGACCGGTTCTACTAACAAACCCATTATGTCAAGGTGTCCGTGTGTGTAAGGATGTCCAAGTAGTTTTTGGATCGCATCTTTAAGTTCAGGCAAATTGGTGTAATCTTCGAACGGGCTTAAATTGAGATCATCGGCATAATTAGATAGTGGTTGGATACGCTGAGTCTGAGCTCCATTCAGCTGATGGGCCAACCGACGAGCTTTGTCGGCTTCAACTCGTAAGTCAGTCATTAGTACCGGAGGTATAATTCCTCGAAATACCAGATACCCTTGTGATAAGTATTGATCAATCATCTCTGATTTAAACTGAAAACCCATTCTTTTTTACTCTGAAATTTCTCTCTTCTTGTAGAAGGTTTTTCGGTTATGTTGAAATAATGGTTCTTCCAGCAAACTTTGGACTTCGTAAATAGATCCCTCTTTCTCTCCATAAGGTCGAGGTATTCGAATTGGTAAATCAATCATACGGGGTTGATATGTTAATTGACCTTGTAAAATACATTCGTTAAATTGGTTCCATTCCGTCACTCCAAGAATAGGCCATGCGTCGATGGCACAATATTGAATTAAGAATAAACGTCTTGGCTGACTTGAGGTATTAGAAGATGAACCATGTAATGTTCGAACATGATGTAATGAAATTCCTCCAGCGTTAACTTCTACGGGAACTGCACCTTGAGGTGTAAAATTGGCTTCTGTGATTGCACCGACGAAAACACCATCCTGATGATGATTGTATACTGGACCAGTGTGAGAACCGGGAACTACCATCATACATGAGTTTTCAATTCTCATGTCATCCAAAGCAATACCAACAGCTAGAAGGTCATCATTAGTATGTGGATAAAAAGCCCAGTCCTGATGCCATTGTACAGGACTGCCAGATCTTGGGTTTTTCATATTCAGCTTATGCCCATTTTGTCGGATCCCACTACCAATTAATTGACTAACCAAATTAAGAATATTAGGGTGTCGCATGGCTTGGTCGTAAACTGAATGGTGATTAGCCGGACTTTTGATACGACGAACGTGGGGTTCTTCAGCTGTATGGTTAGGTTCTAGGTCAAAAACATCTGTGTGGGTTTCGACTGAACGGGATTTGTCCACAAATTCGTCAGTTACTCGACACAAATCAACCAGCAATTTTTTGGGTATCACATTTTCAACCGCTAGATAACCTTGCTGACGATAGAATTTGACTTGCTCTGGGGTTAGCATTGTCCTTTCTCCTGATTTGATTCATTCCGCTAATGCTGCAAAAAGGGCTTTAATGTAACCGATAGAGTAAGATAAACCATGACTCAAATTTCCTCTATCGCCCTCAAGTGTTGGAATATGATCAGCATTAATACAACCATCAAATCTAACTTTGTCCAGATGTCGCAAAATTTTGAAAAGATTCATATCTCCGTCATCTAGTAAGACCTCTTCAAATCCGCCTGCAGTGGCTAAGCAGCCTCGTACGTTAGGCAAGTGAACCATGAAAATTTTACCTTTCCGACCATAGTTTTTGATTTCATCTATAACTATAGCTGAACCACCAGCTTCAGACCGGGTTCCGCAGCAATAAAGGTAGTCCACACTTCTACTGGGGAAAAAGTCAATTACCCGGTGAAAACCGATTCCTCCAAGTGGGGTATCAGGATTTGGAACATCACTGGGATGGATTGCTAATTTAATTCCTGTGTCCTCAGCAATTGGGACTAGCGCTTGATATACTAAACAAAAACGTTCCCACCACAACTCTAAATCCTGTAATGCTGGAGTTTGAGGCTTTCCCTTCGTTAAGTATCTACTCTCTCCACGGGATTTATAACCACCTCGGTGTCTTGACTGATAACGTGTCATCAACTGTGGGAAGGTGTCACCTGCGAAACGTTGCCGAACCAGTGGGCAACCTNCCTCGGCAAAGACATGCAAAGCCTTTGTAGTATTTTCTAATTCGATTTCGCTATCATCTTGACCAATCATGAATTTTTCACTGATATTCGGTAAAGTAACCCGATTAATTTCCAACCCCCAAGAGTGAATCTTTTTCTTAATTTTTAATAGTTCATCTAAATCAGGATAACCTTGTTCTTGAACACNGGGAAAGCTACTGTCGGTACCAAAATCTATCGCATCAGCGCCAAGTTGAGTAATCAGTTTTAAGTAATTATCGTCTAATCCGCGATCCCAAACAGAAATTCTCATTAATTATATGTACCTTTATTCTGTTTTTACGTAAAGCCTTGCGTCTTTTGGGTTTCTAATAACTCTAGTAATTCTTGAACGATCTTGGGTTGATCTAGGTACTGGTTGGTTAATTCCCCTGGGTCTTGGGCTAAATTATACAGTTGACCTTTGGGGCCGTTAGGTTTTGTTTCTTCACTTCGTGGACTACTAAATCCGCCAGAGCCCAATCCCTCTATGAGTTTCCAGTTTTCTCTCCGAATGGCAAAGGTACCACTGGCAGAATGATTAACTATGCTTGAACGAATAGAACCTGTGAAATTTGGATTTTTCAAAGCTGGTAGTATACTGAAACTATCTTCTGCAGAAAGAGGCGAAGCCGTAATATCCGCTACGGTATTAAANAAGTCCGTTAGGCAAATTGTCTGGTCAGAAATTGTATTGGCTTCAATTTTTTCCGGCCAACGAGCAATAAATGGTACTCGATGACCTCCTTCCCAAATGTCAGCTTTTTGACCGCGCCAGTGATAATTGGAATGGTGACCAAATTTTTCGATATCGTTTTGATACCAATGTGAACCATTATCACTAGTTACTATAATCAAAGTTTCATTTTCAACACCGGCCGATTCGAGAGTTGCCATTAATTGACCAATTGACCAGTCAACTTGCATGGTAAAATCACCATAGTAGCCNGCATCGCTTTTGCCTTCAAATTCGGGAATTGGCATCCAAGGTGTATGTGGGGCAGTTAGTGGGAAATAGAGGAAAAACGGTTGGTCTCNTCGTGTTGCTTGTTCAACATATCTAACAGCTTGTTTTGTCAGCTCAGGCAACACATCAATGTGACGAAAGTTAGGTGCAATTGGACCACCCCGCCAGAACCCACCNCCGTTTTGTCTTCGATGACCACTATCTTCAACTTGATCAGTGGGTAATTCGACTGGCTTCCCATTTTCAACGTATATGTAAGGAGGCATATCGAGTGAAGCTGGAATACCCCAAAAATAGTCAAACCCATATTGATTAGGACCAGGAATTAATGGCTGATCGTAGTCAACAGGATCGACCTTCTCAACAGTTGTGTCATAAGGTTGAAAACCGAGATGCCATTTACCAATACAACCAGTTTGGTATCCTTGTTCTTTNAGCAAAGAAGCTACTGTTGGCCGACCATCCTCGATTAAACTACGAGAGTATCCATTCAGAACACCATTTTTCATTCGGGAGCGCCAAGCATAACGACCTGTTAGGACACCGTATCGTGTTGGTGTACAAACAGCAGAAGGTGAGTGCGCGTCAGTAAACCGCATCCCTTCGTTAGCCAATTTATCCATATTAGGTGTCGGAATTTTTGAATGATCGTTGTAACAACCAGGATCTCCATAACCCATATCATCAGCTAAAATAAAAATAATATTGNTTTTGCTATCATGATTGTTGACTTGTTTTTCTAGTGAACAGTCAGCAGTATAAGTAAGTAAAGTCGGCAATATTCCTAGCATTCGTTCTCCAATCAATCAGCGAATTGTTTAGTGATAAGGTCGTAGGTGGTCAATCGCTGCTCGTATTTCTTCTACGATCTCTTGAGAAACACGAGGGTTAAATGGACCACCGTTACCACCATCGATATCGGTAAATCCACTCAAAATCATGGCTTCAACTACTGCGGAGTAATTATAGACCCTACCATTACGGAAGCGGATTTCTTCCAGATCAGCAATTTTATCCTCGATTTCCTGAGAGGTTTCTAGATCACCAATTCTNTGAGCGTTGTTGATTTCATCCGATGCGCGCGCAAAAATTACAGCTATACCAGATGTGTGTCCTGTAGTCCCAAGACGATTAGCTTTGGTGCACCGATCCCCGATGCCCCAGATAACCAACCCATTATCATCTATTCCAGTGACTAAAGATTCTATGTCTCCCTCGTCTGTACCAACTTTTACACCAATGCAATGTGGGGACTCATTCACCAAGCGGATAACTACATCTCGATCACGTGGCTGCCGGAAATAGTAAATGAAGCGAGCACCATACTTTTCACCGCAGTGTTTAGTAAACTGTTTATACTGATGATAAACACCCTCTGGATTATTTATTCCAAACAAGGGCATTAGCAAGTAAGCATCAGGAGCTCGATNCAGTTTTGATTGTTGTGAAATTAGTTCCTCAGCTTGTGAAATTGGGTTGGGGACGATACCTGAAATCAGAACCCCATTTTTTCCCATTTNCTGGCCTGTGACATCGACTAGATTTACTTGATCAACCGGGCCAATATGGTGTAGCAGGCTAGTACCACCAATCGCGATTATACGGGGTCGGTTCTNGCTAAGGTAGTTATTTTCCATTAAGTATGCAACATTTTTTCGGTGCCCATCGTAGTCAATCTCGTTACCACGAAAGGGTATTACCGGAATAGTTGTTACGGAATCAAGGACAGTTAGTAGTGTCGAAAGTTCCATTTTTTATCCTTTGATTTATTCCATCTAATTTGTACAGCTAACCGTTTGAATGTAGCATGCCACCGGACAAGCGTCAAGGAAAGTGTCCTTAAGCNTAAACTTTATTTGGCTTGCCAATAAGACTGGAAGGTTGGTAGAATTAGGTCTTCGGGCCGAAGTGCTGAAACTGGTAGACAGGCTAGATTCAGGATCTAGTGAGCGCTATGCTCGTAGGGGTTCGAGTCCCCTCTTCGGCATTTCACCACACCCTCCTTATAAACTAGTGTTTATTAAAGCGTCATTTCTCCGCTAGTTTCAATCTTCCAACCTAGTAAGCTACTACATACTGAATGAGTGCGGGTGCCGGCGAGCTACATTATTTGATTTTTGCCCAGCTAGTTGCTTTTGATTTTTTCNCCTGTTTGACTGACAACAAGGAGGCAACAAAATAAGCAGGTTGATAGTCGGGGGCCGGATGATTCGTCAGGTTGCGAATGTTTTTACCATGATTATCCATAATATAGATTTCGTAGTTTCCACTACGATTAGAGCTGAAGATGATTTCTCTGCCATTTGGCGACCAGGTCGGATGATTATTATNCCATCCACTTTCAGTCAATTGTTGCAAATTGTTTCCATTGATGTCAACAATATAGATTTCATCTCCCTTCTTGTCTCCTCTAACAGCGGAAAAAACAATCTGTTTCCCGTCTGGCGACCAACGGGGTGTCTTTACGGATTGAAGTTTTGCTTTTTTTGTAACTTCACGTATATTTTTACCATTCGTGTCTATCGTAAAAATTCCAGAACTCTTGGCTTTTTTCCCCTTATTGATAACCCATGAAACAAAAACAACTTGCCGTCCATCAGGTGNCCAGTTAGGCGAAGTTATTGAAACAAGTTCAACACCTTTGGTGATTTGGCGTAAATTGTTGCCATTAGCNTCCATAACGTAAATTGCAACTTGTTTATGTCCACCTCGATTAGAGACAAAGGCTATTTTTTGACCGTCTGGCGACCATGCCGGATCATAGTTATTACTAGGATGATCTGTTAACTGGCGCAGTTTTTCACCCTCTTTATCCATTATATATATATCAGTTTTCCCATTTTTCCCTTTGTTTTTGCCAGCGTTAGCATTCGAACTTCTTTGAAAAACGATCTGCTGCCTATCTGGCGACCAAGATGGCTTATTATCGGCTTTTGGACTATTGGTCAAATTACGAAGATTATTTCCAGTCACGTCCATGATATAAATTTCCGAATTCCAATCTCTATCAGATACAAATAAGATACTGGAGTTAACCATCGTCGATAAGTGAAAAATTATAAATGGGAATAACCAATTAAACAGGTAATGTTTCCGATTTTTTTTCATTGTAATATTCCAGAGGCTATCTGTTGGTAAATAGAATAATCGATTGATCCAAACAGAATAAATCTAATTTCTTTAAGCGTGTTACTTTGTCGCAGAAATTCATTCACACTGCTCAATGCGATTGTAGCGGCTTTTTCAAGAGGATAACCATANATTCCAGTGCTAATAGAAGGAAAAGAGAGGCTGGAGATTTCATGCGTAACTGCTAATTCCAAACACGATCGATAGCAATTAGCCAGTAGTTTAGNTTCGTTTGCACTACCACCTTTCCAGACCGGCCCCGCGGTATGAATCACATACGCAGCTTCAAGACTGCCACCAGAGGTAATTACTGCTTGGCCTGTTGGNCAACCACCTCGTTCACGCCGAATCTGATCGCATTCCTCNGTAATAGTTGGCCCTCCGGCATTACGAATTGCACCATCTACACCGGCTCCACCAATCAGTTGACTGTTAGCAGCATTCACAATTGCCATCGTGTTTTGCTNTGTNATGTTNCCTTGTATAATACGAATTAGCGATTGATTGANTTGAGTTTCCATTGATTTGTATCCCATATTGATTACCAAGGCTACAATATTGGTAAGGCCACAACTCTTCCTGATTGAAGGCTTCTAGAAACAGCCTCTGTAAATTCCATATACTTAACACCAGTATCAAATGTACTGTGACTAATTGTTTCTATTCCCCGAATTGCATTGATAAATTCTTCTTCAACTCTCCAGTAGCCAATTTTATCCTCAGAAATGGAAATTTCACTCAAAGAGGAATCGTCTCTGGTCCCACCGTATAGTTTTCCCGCTGAAAAACGGAGTGTTGCATCTGAACCAAAAAGGAAAACCTCTGCNACTCCAGAGAGTCCAGCGACACTCGAAATTTGCATATGGAGTTGAGCTCCGCAAGCCATATCGGCTAAAACATCAATGTGATCAGGAACATGAACAGCTTGACGAATACCATGTTCGTCAATTCGGTTTTTGACAAACGTTTTTCCCATTGCCGTTATCCGTTTAGCAGTTCCAACCCAACGCATGACAGCTTCATACCAAATGCCCATACTCATAATATTCAAGCCACTCAAATCAACGTTGTCTCGCCAATGAAAGACTCCATTTGGATCTATGAAATTATTCCCAGCTCTTACTTCAATTGCTAGTACATCACCCAAGTATCCGTCACAAATGAGATGTTGAATACTACGATCAACAGCAAGTGTCATTGGGGAGGGAACGATTTGCGCTATCAATTCGGGATATTTTTGAGAGATCTGATACATTTGGCGAGCCTGTTGTACATCCATTGCCATTCGAGCTTCACACATTACGTGTTTACCTGCTTCGAGCGAAGCAATTGTCAACTGACAATGCATATAAGGCCATGTACCAATGACNATAGCATCAGTATCATCTGCTTGAATTAAGTCCTTCCAATTTTCATAGATTGTGGGGATTCCAAATTCAGCAGCTACCCTTTCAGACGATTGCTGACTTCGATTACAAACACTATTGATTTCCACATTTTCGATGGCCTGGAGCCCAGGGATATGTTTGGACGTCGTATTTTGACCCGCACCAACGATACCAACACGGATTTTTTGATTGCTCATATTAGGAACCTTTATTAAAAACTTTGTTTATAGCTTATACTGAAAAACTAAAGATCATGAAAACTTAGACTCTATTTGATATAATTCGGATGTTATTTGGATGGTATAGGATACTGATGGCATGATAAGTATAGCACGAAGTAACCAGTTCTAAATATTTTTCCAAACTAACCACTAATTTATTCATCAAGAATTGCACCAACTATCTGGAGGGTACCAACGTGAATGACTTGCATAAGCAGAAGGTTGAAATAGGATTGATCGGCTTAGCTGTGATGGGTGAGAATCTAGCCTTGAATATAGAAAGTAAAGGCTTCAGCATTGCTGTTTTTAACCGAACTATTTCTAAAGTGGATGATTTTATTAACGGTAGAGCCGCTGGTAAAAATCTGATTGGTACGCATTCAGTTGAAGAGTTCATTGATGTACTACAAAAACCTCGCCGAATCATGTTAATGGTTAAAGCGGGAGAGGCTGTTGATCAGTTTATTGACTTATTGATACCGCACTTAGAACCAGGAGATCTAATCATCGATGGTGGAAATTCCAATTTTCTTGATACTGAACGCCGCACCAAATTTTTGAATGAAAAAGGGTTTGGTTTTATTGGTACTGGTGTTTCTGGCGGGGAAGAAGGGGCCTTGAAAGGTCCAGCCATGATGCCTGGTGGTACGGTGTCAGCTTACCAAATAGTTGAGCCCATCTTTACAAAAATATCCGCTCAGGTTGATGGGATCCCTTGTTGTTCTTATATCGGTGATGGTGGTGCNGGTCATTACGTCAAAATGGTTCATAACGGCATTGAGTACGGCGATATGCAGTTAATTTGCGAGGCTTACACTCTAATGTCAAATGTGTTGAAAATGGATGCTGACGAGCTACACCAAGTCTTCGACAACTGGAATCAAGGGGAATTAGGTTCTTACCTGATTGAAATAACGGCTGATATTTTCACTCAAAAAGAGGACGATGGAAGACCATTGGTTGACGCTATTCTAGATCAAGCAGGCCAAAAAGGAACTGGGAAATGGACTGGTATCTCCTCACTAGATTTGGGCGTTTCTGTGCCAACAATCGTGGAAGCTGTTTTCGCCCGTTGTATTTCTGCCGTTAAATCTGAACGAAAAGAAGCCGCCAAGATTTTATCTGGCCCAACAGAGACATTTCAAGGAGATAAAGTTGAATTTGTTACTGCTATCCGAGATGCTCTATACGCAGCTAAAATATGCTCTTATGCTCAAGGATTTGCTTTAATGAAAGAGGCCGCATTGGAACATGGATGGAAATTGAACCTAGGACAAATCAGTTTGGGCTGGCGAGGTGGCTGCATTATACGAGCCAAATTCCTTCACCGAATTGCAGAAGCATTTGAAAGAAACCCTCAGCTTTCCAATCTTCTGGTAGATGATTACTTCCGCGACGTAATTGAATCAACACAAAAAAATTGGCGACACGTAATTTCGACGGCTGTTGGGTTAGGTGTACCAACGCCAGCCTTCAGTTCTGCCTTAGCCTACTACGATAGTTATCGGAGTGATAGACTATCAGCTAATCTGATTCAGGCTCAACGCGATTATTTTGGAGCCCATACGTACCACAAAGTAGATAAGCAAGGTGAGACTATTGTCGATAAAAATGGAAATGCAGTTGTTTATCACACCGAGTGGATGCTAGAAAATCGGCCTGAGTTAATTGTTGAATAGAAAGATGCTATATGCCAGATCTCTGCTTTGCTACAGCTACTGAGTTGCTTAAACTGATCCGTAGCCGGTCAGTTAGTGTGTATGAGGTAGTGGAAGCTCACATTNCACAAATTGAGAGGCTCAATCCAGTAGTTAATGCCGTTGTCACTTTTTTGCCAGAACAAGCACTTAGCAGGGCAAAAAAAATAGATCAACTTTTGGCCAAAGGAAAACCTGTCGGTCGTTTATCTGGTTTGCCTATTGCCCATAAAGATTCCTTTGCAACAGTGGGTATTCGAACGACTCAAGGGTCAGAAGTTTTTCGTCATGATATTCCAGATCATGACTCTCTTATAATTGAACGACTCAAGAAAGCAGGTGTTATTACACTCGGAAAAACTAACCTACCTGAGTTTGGTGCGGGGTCTCAAACATACAATGAAATCTTTGGAGAGACACTAAACCCTTACGATCTTACAAAAACTTGTGGTGGTAGTAGCGGNGGGTCTGCTGTAGCGTTGGCTTGTGGAATGCAACCAATTGCTGANGGTGGTGATATGGGAGGTTCTTTACGTAATCCGGCTAACTACTGCAATGTAGTAGGGTTAAGGCCATCACCAGGACGTGTTCCTTCTTGGCCATCCTCAACAGCTTGGTTCCCAATTTCGGTTGTTGGTCCCATGGCTCGAACTGTAGAAGATGTGGCATTAGTTATGTCTGCCATTTCTGGCCCTGATTATCGATCACCCATCTCAATTTCTGAATCAGCTGATATCTTTCTGCAACCGATAGAACGGGATTTCCGTAAAAGTCAGATCGCTTGGCTAGGAGACTTGGGGGAATTACCAGTTGATCCCAGAGTGAAGTCTGTTTTAGAATCACACCGATCAATATTCGAGGATTTAAGTGAGAATGTTGTTGATGCTTGTCCAGACTTTTCNGATGCAGACTTGATTTTTAAAACTTGGCGAGCTTGGAAATTTTCTCTTGATCTAGGCCCATTATTAAAAAAACATCGCCACCAAATGAAGGAGACNGTAATTTGGAATATCGAACAAGGGCAACAACTATCAGCAACTGATTTGGCTAAAGCTGAAATTAAGCGGACGGAACTTTACCATAGGGTAAGAGTCTTTATGCAAAAATTCGATTTTATGATCTTGCCAGTTAGCCAACTTCCCCCATTCGATATTCAAATTCGAAGCCCAATCGAAATTAATGGTGAGCCTATGCAAACGTACATTGACTGGATGAAGTCTTGTTATTATATAACGGTGACAGGGTTGCCTGCAATCTCGGTACCTTGTGGCTTCACTGAAGATGGGTTGCCTGTTGGCGTTCAGATTGTTGGTCGTCATCAAAATGACTTCGGTTTGTTACAATTTGCATATGCCTTCCAACAAGCCACTGGTTTTGCAAAGCTTAGACCACCAGTAGTAAACCATTGATTTTGCCCTCATACTAAGGGATTTTGATGTGGAATCTTGGATGTTTTATGTAATCAGAGTAAATAATTTATATACCTATATCAGGGTTTATTTCTACACGNAGCGTGTANAAATTTAAGCTAGGAGAGTTGAATTTGAAGCCTAAAATTTTCATTTCTCGGCCGATTCCAGACACTGTTGTCAACCGGCTAGCCGAAGTCTGTGAAGTTGATATGTGGCCGACTAGCCAAACTTTGCCGCCTATAGGCGAAAAAATTTTCAACCTCGATGGATTGATGACTTACGGACATGAACCTGTAACTGCTTACATGATGGATAGTGCCCCGAATTTAAAGGTCATTACTGCTGTCGGTGTTGGTTATGACCACATCGATGCAATCGAAGCTAAAAAACGACAGATTTCGGTTGGGAATACACCTGATGTTCTAAGCGATACAACGGCTGATATGACTTTTGCTCTTTTACTCAGTGCTGCTCGCAATATCGTTCGTGGCAATACCTTTGTACAAAATGAGGAGTGGAGTTATTACGATCCAAATATACTATGGGGGCAAGAAGTTCACCATGCCACTATCGGTATTGTTGGTATGGGACGGATTGGTTACTCCGTAGCTAAACGTGCATTGGGTTTTGACATGCGAGTATTATATAACAAGCGAACCCGCCGACCAGATTGGGAAGTTGATCTAGGGATTGAACATGTAGAACTAGACGAATTGTTAAAAATGTCAGACTTTGTTACTCTACATCCACCGATGAGTAGTGAAACTTATCACTTGATTGGTGAAAGAGAGTTAGGATTAATGAAGTCGAACGCAATCCTAGTGAATATTGCTCGTGGCCCGATAGTAGATGGTCAAGCTCTTTATCGGGCTCTCAAAGATGGACAAATTGCCGGGGCTGCACTCGATGTCACTGAGCCTGAGCCAATCAATCCTGATCATCTTCTCTTAACGCTTGACAATTTGATTATTTGCCCTCACTTAGGTAGTGCGACTCACCAAACAAGAATGAAAATGGCAAATATGGCTGCTGATAATATTTTGGCTGGACTGAAGGGTGAACCTCTTCCTTATGAAGTTATTGAAACCCGCTAAATTATTCGATTTCCTGCACCTAGCAAAGTAAGTATTTTGCTTACTGCAAAATGTAATTGAAACGAAAGATTATGCACTCTGAACTCTTATTTAGAGAAAATTGGGAGGGGAAATTCCGATGTGGATTAAAAAAAAACAAATCAGATAGATGGTGTACTCAAATGTTGATCTTTCGTGTACTAATAGGTACTTGGCTGATTTTTTTGATGAGTTGTAGTAGTCTACAAGAATTACAAAAAGCAAATTTGAAGCGCCAACAGGATGCACACGCTCGCATGAAGGATCAGTATGTCACCCTCGAGAAACCGAGTGATACAAACGTAAACGTCTCCGGAGATGGGCTAAAAATCGACAGTACTCATTATAGCTTATCTTTTAGTGAAGATCTACAACAACATACTGAATATGATACTGTTTCAGAGCGACAGCAATCTGGACACGGCTATTTGGTCTTCATGGAGAGTTTATACCAGTTTATATATCAAATTTTTGGTTTTGAGCCGGAACACAAAATTCATGTTATTCTCCATGAAATCTATAGGGGAACTAAGTTAATGGCAACAACGACTGTCCATTCTCAAAATCGCCTTCAATCAAATGGAGAAGTTTTGAAAATCATTCGTGGAATTGAAATGAATTTCCCTATGAATATGTTCGCGCAACTACCAGTAAGAGCTCATGAACTAACTCATGCTTTTACACAAATTTATCTCCTACCTGCTTGGTTTGCTGAGGGGATTGCGGTTTGGGTGGAGGTTGAATACGCTAAAGGAAGAGATCATCGGAAAGTAGAAATCAACAAAATGAAGTTAACACTAGACGGTCTGAATGCAGCTCAAGAGTGGGGTGGCGACTTGGATGCTGGAGCTGACGCACTTACTGAATGGAGATATAATTACTGTTATGCAATTGTTGCTGAATTAAAAGAACGTTTTGGGGAAGATTTTTATCCAAAATTTTTTAGTCTGATGGAGGCTGATAAGCTGTACCAACGTTTACCTGGTCAGATGACAACTAGTTTTCTGGTCTACTACTTGAGCCAAGCAGCTGGTGAAGATTTAGTACCTTATTTTGAAAGCCTTAAATTCAAAATTAAAAGGTTATCCAAAGATGAAATTCTTGATGCTATTAAATCAGCTAACAAAACCCTAAGGAGGTAAAAAATTTTGAAGCCCAATTTGAGAACCAAAAGAAGAAATTTACCTGTCAGTTGGTGGATGACATGTCAATTTCTTTCAGTTAGTCTTGTCCTATTTTTTTCTGGTCTTCTTTGGTTTTCTCTAACTGGCTGCCAAGTACTAAAGATTCTTTCTACGAGTCAAAAATGGAGCGAGAATTATGTTTTGACCAGTGGAACGACATCTAACGACCCAGCTATGATTGATGGAAACTTAGAAACAATCGGCGAAACGAAGTACATCGAATCGACTTCCAAGCAAACAGTACGTGGTTTCATGGTTCCTTCAGAAGGAATAGTCATGTTACCAAAACCAAAGTCAATTAAAAAAATAATTATTCACTCTCAGAACCTTCAATCATTTGATCTATTTATTCTGGAAAGCAACGGTAATTGGAAGCATACAAAAGAAGTAAAAAATATAATACAACGTCCTTACAATTTAATTCTGAATGTGCCAATCTATACTGCCGGTTTAAAAATCCGAGTCAATAAAACTTCGGATGATGATGCCCTGCGAAGGCAAAATGTACGGAAAATTCAAGGTGTTTCGATGTTTAGTGGACACACCAAGGCTCTTGCAAAAATCAATGAAATTGAGGCCTATGGATTTGTTGAATCAGTTGTACAGTAATTTCATCAATTCAAAGACTTTGATCGTATATTTGATCCATGTTTTATTGGCTCATCATGTTGTTCTTTGGGCAGAGAAAGATAAACTATTAGATACCCATTTGAGTATTGAACAACAACTACAAAGAGCTCGTGACTATTTTTACGATAAAGAATACCAATTAGCTCTGGATGTGTATTCGGTAGTTTTTGATGAACATCAAGGATTAGATGATCGAGAGTTGGATGAGACCCAATTCAATATTGGCCGTTGTTATGCCGAATTAGGAAAAGATAACCAAGCGCTGCAGAATTTCAGTAAAGTAATTGGTCGCGACCCAACAAGTTCATACGCTACTCAATCTGTCTATCAAATTGGAAATTTATTCGTTTCACGATATCAATATGACCTAGCCGGCGGTGCCTGCCAAAAAATTGCAGAGCGTCATCCACAGACACGCAGTGGGGCTATCGCAAGTTATTTGGCAGGCCAGTATTGGCATTATGCTAATCAAGATAAAAAAGCAGTTCAAGCATACCAAAAATTCTTAGTCGATTATCCAGAGTCGCCTTATCGTAGTAGTGGTTTGCAAAGTTTGGTTCAGATTTGGATTCAGACAAAGGAATTTGAATCCGCGGAAAAATTACTGAAAAATCTATTAGCTAGTCCAAAACTGTCTGTTCCAAACCACACTGAATTATCTGAGTTGATCGCTGACGTTTATAAAGCTCAAGGTCGTTCAGATTTAGCACTAAAATTCTATGAATCTGCATTAGACAGATCACCAACCGATACAAATTTATTAAAAAAAATGGGTGAAATGTATGCCGAAATAGGAGATCAGCAAAAAGCCCTAGGCCTATGGTCTCGGATTGTATCTTCAAACCCTGACCAATATTACCGTTATCAACAAATGGCTGACATTTATGTTTCTAACCAACTTTATGATCAAGCAATTTTAGCTTACCAATCTGCATTGAAATTGAACCCGACGAGTTCTTACCTTTACGCTGAATTAGCCGGTATATACAAAATCAAGGGGCAAATAGATCAAATGGTTGATGTCCTTTTACAAGCTTTATCGATGGTGAATTATAGCTTCAATAATCGCGATATCATACTACAAGAGTTAAACAACATTTATGAAGGAAATCGTCAACACCAGCTACTACGTGAAGTAATTGCAAAATTGGAATTAAATGCCTTAAGATCAGCGAAACAAATACTTACTATGGCTGAACTTCACTTTTACGCTAAAAATTTTGATCAATCTTTAATTTTTTTTCAGATGTTCAGTCAGCAGTATCCTGCTGATAAAGGAGAGCTTTTGAAAAAATACGCACAAATTTTAGATAGGAACGAAAGTGTTTCCGCCGATCAATTTTATCAGGCGTTGATTGATTTTTATCCTGACAGCTTAATAAAGCGCCAAAGTCAACTCAGATTAGCTAATCGGTATCAGGAATCCAATGAATGGGAGCTTTCTTTGGCAGTATTGCAGCGTATCGAGAACAAAGATACCCCAGTTCAGCTAAAAATCGCTGAGCTACTACTTCATGATGCTTACCGATTTTTAGAAGCCGAGATACTATACAAAAAATTGAGTCGAAAGCCTTTACCTACCCGTTATCAGACTCAGGTTAATCTTGGATTAGCCGAAACACTTCTATTATCTGACCGACCGGTTGCAGCTCGAAGCATTTTGCAACCAATTTCAGATAACAAAAATTCGATATATCAAGCCAGAGCAATTAAGTTAATTGCAGATAGCTACCTATTTGAATACAATTTTGAACAGGCTCGAGAAAATTATCAGCGTGTGGCTCAACTCTTAACCGATTATACGAATCTAGCCTTAGATTGGTTGATCCGAATCAACACCTATTCATCTTCAAACCAAAAGTCTTTAATCATATATATTGAAGGTGAATATTTAAAACGGCAAGGTCAGATAGAAAAAGCCGTAGTCCATCTTCAATTGGCGATTCAAAAACATCCACAATCTCTAATTTTTGATGACTTACTTTGGATGTTAGGGGACTTATATCTCTATCAGAGGAAGTATAAAAGCGCCATTCAAACCTATCGCCAAATTATAGAATCAGAGAGTGGGTTATCAATCGAAGCGCAGGCGCGAGTCGCTGATATATACCAGTTTAATCTCAACAATAATCGTAACGCTTTTGAGCTATATACTCAATTAGCAGATACATATAGCGATAGTGTAGTTTCCGCCTACGCACAGCAGCAAGCAGACATGCTTCGATTGCAGCTTAAACCCAACAAACTTGAAAAACCTGGTGGGTTTAAGTAATAAAAATTAAAAAGGAATAACTCGGATGGAACAGCCAATAGTTGGTCATATCCACAAGATGCAAACATTAATTCCCATTATAGATCGTTGTCAAACAGACTATCATAATCTAAAAGTTGGTCACGATCACTTTTCAGCATCTCTATCGGGGAATGGAGAACAAATCACAAGTCAATATAATGGTGTAAAACATTTATTCATCTTGTCCGGGCAAGGAGAAATCTTCCTAGATATTAGCTATCGCACTCAGGAAGGTGATGGCCAACCCTTACCTCCATTTTATGAACCAGATATTTGCGACAGTGAAAATCAACCCATCCTAAAAACATTGTCCGAAAATTTGGACACTATGCATGACAAAATACGACCCGCTATTGATTCATTATTAACTCGATTAAATGGAAATGTTTTAGTTGGAGATATTTCTTATCCAGTTCGTCAAATGATGGAGATTGGGTTGCCGTTGCGCGAATGGTCAACTCGACCCAAAGTTCGCAGAGCTCTTGAAGTTTTGCAGGTTAATTATTCTCAACTCGGATGGTCGACCAAAAAAGTCGCCGGATTTGAGCCATTTGGCGTTGGAGACCAATTAACCGTTACCGATGATGAACCAATCATTGTTAGAGGTGAGTTCGATTATTTTTGGATCGAAAATACGCAGATATTTATGACTCATACTACTGCTACTCGGAGGTTATCTTATTTGAGAAATAGTAGTGCATCTTCAGAAAGCAATCAGTTTCGTCGTCTACCTCTGACATGGTATCCTCATACAGAAAACGTAGACGAGCCAGATGGTGTAAATAGTATAAATAATCATGTAGTTTATTTAACGCCCCAAAGTAACTTTGCCCATTACCATCCTTCAAGTCCAGTTGGAGGTGGTTCAGCGGAAGCCCAGATTTATTTGATTATGGACGCCACTCAAACTCCAGCCACTGAGGGTTGGGTAAAGCCGCAAAGTAGATCTGGAAACTTAAGAATTTACCCCAAATTAGATGATCCTAGCTACTACCAAGATATGTCACTTGATCCCGGTAGTGTAATATACATTCCACCAGACTTGGGACATTATGGTCTTGACCTGCTTGCCAATATCATATCTTTTCCAGGTTTTAAACCACATAATATGATTCCTATTCATTCTTCCTAAGTTACTCTTTACGTTTTGATTCCTATGTTGGTTGATATACCTGATTTCACTATTATTGCCAATCCTATCTCGGGTCGCCGAAGATCAGTCCAAATAGCAATGATGGCCTATCAGAAATTGCTAAGATATCAACCAAAAGGTAAGTTGTCTTTCACTGAATCAATAGGTGATGCTTATCGACTAGCCGAAACTGCCCTAGAGGAAGGTTATCGTTTCATCGTAGCTTGTGGTGGTGATGGTACAATACACGAAGTACTCAATGCTATTTGTCAGTCCGAAAAAGATTCGATTCTAGGTATTCTACCTAGTGGAAAAGGTAATGACTTAGCTAGGGAACTTAACATACCCAGTCAACCAACACGCGCCATCGATATTTTGTTATCAGGACAAACCAAATATATTGATGTCGGCGAAGTTTGTAGCCTAACGACTGAAAATAGTCAATCAACCAAAAAATATTTCAGTACTATTGCCACTTGCGGTTTCGACGCAGAAGTTGGGCGACGAGTTACGGAAAATAAGGTTTTTTCTCATTTTTGGGGCAGCCTTGCATATGTGGTGACAGCAGTTACTACACTACCTATTTTTCAACCACCAACGGCTATGATTAAGGGGGATTTTGGCATTTACCAAGGACCAATCTTAATCTGCTCTACAGGTATTACAACTAGTTATGGTGGAGGAATGCGCATCTTACCTAACGCTGTACTAGACGATGGACAGTTTGACGTTTGCATTATCAAACCAGTGTCAAATTGGACCGTTTTATTTATGTTGGCAAAACTTTTTTGGGGAGGACACAAGAACCATCAGGCTGTCAAGATTTTTCGAACTACTACCTTATCAATTTCGACTGATCCACCAATGAAAATATATGCTGACGGTGAATACGTGGGCAATACACCGAAACAAATTCAGATATTACCCAAACGATTGAAAGTCATCGTTCCATAGTTGTTAATATGAGAAATTCAGGAAATTACTCAGTAATTTTTTCCCTTCTTTTGTTAAAACTGATTCTGGATGAAATTGCACTCCGAAAACAGGTAGGTCCGTATGTTGAACACCCATGATTTCGTCGTCTTGAGTCCAAGCTGTAATCGTCAAACAATCAGGCTTCGACAAAGGATTAAGTATTAATGAGTGGTATCGAGTAGCCTCAAATGGATTCGGCAAATTATTGAAAATACCTTGGTTCTTATGCTGAATCATCGATGTTTTACCATGCATTAGCTTATCGGCACGAACGATTTGTCCACCGAACACTTGGCCTATACACTGATGCCCCAGACAAACTCCTAAAAGTGGTAATTGATCACAAAAATGCTCGACGACTTGACAAGAAATACCAGCCTCATTTGGACTACAAGGACCAGGAGAAATAACGATTTTTTCTGGCTGAAGTGCTTCGATCTCGCGGATGGTAATCTTATCATTTCGGAAAATCCGCAAATCAGCTCCCAGTTCACCAAAATACTGTACCAAGTTGTAGGTAAAGGAATCGTAATTATCAATCATTAATATCATTAGTCTTTCCTGTCCATCTTCCCATCGAGCTCAGATGGAAAAGTGAACGTTTGTTGTCCCAATTCCTGATGTGCAATCTCGATTGCTCGTATAACGGCTTTCGCTTTATTGACAGTTTCTTCAAATTCCGCATCTGATATTGAATCAGCGACTATACCCCCCCCAGCTTGTACGTGTGCGATTCCATCCTTTACTACGATTGTACGTATGGTTATAGCGGTATCCGCATTACCACTAAAACTAAAATAGCCAACTGCTCCACCATAAGTGCCGCGGCGAGTAGGTTCAACTTCATCGATAATTTCCATGGCTCGGATTTTGGGGGCACCGGACAAGGTACCGGCGGGAAAACAAGCCCTGATTACATCGAATGCCGTCTTGCCAGAACGCAATTTTCCAGTTACACGGGACACAATATGCATTACATGTGAATAGCGTTCTATTATCATCATTTCATTGACGTGGACACTCTTGTATTCACAGACTCGACCTAAGTCATTCCGTCCCAAGTCCACTAACATCACATGCTCAGCGCGTTCTTTGGGATCAGAAATTAATTGATGGGCTAGAGCATCATCTTCAATTGGTGTTTTTCCTCTTGGTTTAGTGCCAGCAATTGGACACGTCTCTACCAATCCATCCTCAACTCTTACCATCATCTCTGGGGAAGCCCCTGCAATTTGCAACCCATTCCCTAGTTGCAAGTAATACATATAGGGGGATGGGTTAACTGCTCGTAAGGCTCGATACACTGAAAAAGTATCAGCATTTATAGGTCTACTAAACCGCTGTGAAGGAACTACTTGAATAATATCACCAGCCGCAATATACTCTTTGGCTTTTTCGACTACATATTCGTAGTCTGGTCTGACAAAATTGGATACTAAACTGTCATAACTGTTTGATACTTGTTGTTCATCTACTTGCAGGGGCTTGTTCAGTTTCTCAATAATAGAATCAATTTGGGCTACAGCTTTGTCGTAGGCTAAGCGAACATCACCCTCGATATGTGCATTAGCAACAACCATGATTTGGTGTTTCGCATGATCAAAAATTAGCAAAGTTTCTGTGATCATAAAACTGCAATCAGGAAGGTTTAGATCATCTACCGTACTATCAGGTAGATCTTCGAAAAAACGAACTATATCATAGCTAAGAAACCCAACGGCTCCACCATGAAACCGAGGTAATCCTTCAACTAAAACTGGTTTGTAATCCTCCATCAAGCGTTCGAGGTCTCCAAAAGGATCTTGACTGTCGAAATTATCAACGCTGTTATCTTGAAAGTTTCTTATAGTAACTGAGTTATCTTTGCTTTCAAATAATAGAGATGGATTGCTCCCAAGAAAAGAATAACGAGCTACATTCTCTCCACCTTCCACACTTTCTAGCAAAAAAGCATAACCATCGGATCGGATTTTATAAAAAGCCGAAACGGGAGTTTCCAAGTCTGCTAAAATGGTTTTATAGACAGGTATCAAATTTCCATTCTGGCTAAGTTGTCGAAACTGATCTAAATCTGGGAAATGTCTGCTGAAATCGATCATAAGGCCTCTTTATCCGTCGACAGAATTTAAGTATAAACTTGATTAGGCTCAAAGACTTTCTGACTTACGATCTTAGTTTCTTCTCCTGTCATGGAAATTTCTCTGAAAAAACAGGACTGATATCCCATATGACAGGCCCCCCCTTTCTGCTCAACTTTCACCAATAAGGCGTCGCCGTCGCAATCCACCGAAACTGACTTGACCGTTTGCGTATGTCCAGAGGTTTGCCCCTTAATCCAGAATTCTTGTCGGGACCGACTCCAGAAACAAGCGAGGTTCCCAATTATTGTTTTTTTTACGGCTTCTCGATTCATGTAGGCAACCATTAGAATTTGGTTAGTATCAATATCTTGAACGACTGCTGTAATTAAGCCTTTCTCATCGAATTTTAGTTGATCTATAATCTCCATATTTTCCTCATAAAACTGAATGCAAACAAAAAGCCGCAGGTTACCCCCACAACAAAGGTGAGATTGTACCTACGGCTTACTATTTCCTTTGTATTGGTCCGGGATAGACTTGATATCTACTCACACGCTAGCATAAGTTCAAAAATCTAACACCAATAATGGAATAGGCAAACAGCCGATTTCATGAATAGATCCGTCTGAAAGGTGTTCGCTTGCCAATACTTGACTTAGTTAACAACTACTTACGAGCAAATTTTAGATTATCATACGAAATTCTATCTGTCAATAGTGTGACATGTTTCCAAATCGCGGTCTAGACTTTAGAAAGTGGGTATTATACAATCTCATTCTATTGCTTTACTATCCCATAGAATATATTAAAGTTGACTATCCTTGAAAACAAGGAGCAAGAGATTTATGAATCAGCCTAATTTTATTATTTTCCTTACTGATGATCAGGGTTATGGAGACCTATCCTGTATGGGGGCTACAGACTTTCGCACACCTAATTTGGACCGGATGGCAACTAGTGGTGTTAGGTTTACTGACTGGTATTCTAATTCACCTGTTTGTTCTCCTTCACGTGCAGCTTTGTTGACCGGTCGATATCCTGGTAATGCGGGCGTACGATCGATTTTGGCTGGCCATCGAACAGCTACTGGTTTACCGACCGAAGTCCCCACTATTGCTTACGCATTGAAAAAGCTAGGGTACTACACTGCGATGTCAGGTAAATGGCACCTCGGTTTGGCTGATGGATCTCGGCCAGAAAACCATAGCTTTGATGATTGGTTTGGTTTTATGGCAGGTTGTATCGATTTTTATTCACATATCTTTTACTGGCAGATGAATCGAGACGGTAAATCACAATTTCATGATTTATGGGAAAATGGAAATGAAATTTATCGAGACGGTGAATATTTCACTGAATTGATAACGGAATATGCAGTCAAGTATATTCGCGAATCTATTAGACAGAACAAGCCTTTTTTTCTATATATACCTTACAACGCACCACATTACCCAATGCATGCACCTGCTAAGTATGTGAAACGGTTTCCAAAATTAAGTTGGGATCGGCAAATTATGGCTGCCATGTTGTCAGCTGTAGACGACAGCGTAGGCCAAATTCTTAACGAAGTGGAACGACAAGGGTTGTTAGACAATACTTTTACGTATTTCCAGAGCGATAATGGTCCATCCCGTGAGGCTCGAAATTGGTTAGATGGAACTCAAGATCCTTATTATGGCGGCTCAGCTGGTGGATTAAAAGGTCATAAATTTAGCTTATACGATGGAGGAATACGTTCGCCTGGAATTATGAGTTGGCCCGATAGAATTCCACCGCTTCAGGTCATTAGTGAACCGGGAGTAGCCATGGATGTATTTCCAACTTTTGTTTCGGCTGCTGGTGGTAATATATCTGATTATCAACTAGACGGAAAAAATATTTTGCCAATGTTGACTGATGGGGAGACTTCTCCACATGAAGCCATTTTTTGGGAGATGGGAGCACAAACAGCAGTTCGGCGAGGGAAATGGAAGTTAGTATTGAAAGGTCAGTTAGTCGAAGGAACNTCACCAGAAAATGAAGTTCACTTAGCTAACTTGGAGACTGATATGGAAGAACGAAACAATCTGAAAGACGAATACCCAAATCTAACTGCTGACTTGACCCAACTCGCTCAAAATTGGAGNCAAGAAATTGAGGATCGTTGGCAGAATGAGTGGCTGCCAAAATCTAATGGCACTACNGGGCACGTCACCCAAAAATGAGAGAATNTGATATGAGTAATACAAATCAGATTTGGTATCGAAAACCAGCTAAAGAATGGGTTGAAGCTGTGCCGCTTGGTAATGGTCGGCTAGGAGCCATGGTATTTGGTCAAGTAGACTGTGAAAAAATCCAAATTAACGAAGATAGTTTGTGGAGTGGCCANCCCATTGAACGCGAAAACCCCGCGGCACTCGAGAATCTACCAATAGCTAGAAATCTGCTGTTCTCCGGTAATTATATGGATGCAGAACATTTAGTTANAGAAAAAATCATGGGCCTGAGAATTGAAAAAGGTATNCATACTTATCAGACCTTGGGAAATTTGACTCTCGACTTTCGAAATGATAACGCCCACCANAATTCTCGTGTTCCTTCGATTTATCGGCGCAGTCTAGATCTAGATACTGCTATTGCTACTACTGAATACCAAATAGATCAAATCAATTACAAACGAGAAGTATTCTCTAGTTTNGTTGATCAGGCTATTATAATTCATTTGACCTTGAGTCAAGGGGACTTATCAACGTATGTAGCTTTATCTCGGCCAGATAATCCTGATATCTCAATTGAAGGTGAAACCATTACTATNTCAGGACAAGCGATTGGTGAAGGTGGAGAGGAACATGCTATCGGTGTTAAATATGNTGCGCNGTTAGCAGTTGATATTGATAATGGCCAAATAATAGCTGACGGTAACGGAGTATTGGTATCAGGAGCCTCTGAAGTCACCATTACTGTAACTGCAGCAACTANTTATTGGGGAAAAGATCCGATATTGGTTGCGGCCCAGCAAATGGAATNAGCCCGCACAAAAACCTTTGAAGAACTAAAGAATCGTCATGTAAAAGAACATCAACGTTTGTTCAGAAGGGTAAATTTAAGTATAAAGACAGATCCTAGTGAAACTGATTATCTTCCGACAGACGAGCGCTTGCAAGCTTTCCAAACTGGGTCCGAAGATCCAACCTTGNTGGCCCAGTATTTTCAATTTGGTCGTTATTTACTAATATCCAGTTCTCGGNCNGGGAGNTTACCTGCNAATCTTCAAGGAATATGGGAACCTGGATTATCCCCTCCGTGGAATTCTGACTATCATATTAACATTAATATACAGATGAATTATTGGCCAGCGGAGNTCTGTAANTTANCTGAATGTCATCAACCNTTTTTTGATTTTATCGAACGGTTACGAGAACGAGGAGAAATTACAGCAGAAAAAATGTATGGGTGTCGGGGTTTTGTTGCACATCATACTACTGATGCTCTTTTATTTACTAGCGCAATTGGTGATCCAATATATGGCATGTGGGCGATGGGAGCAGGTTGGTGTTGTCGTCATTTATGGGAACACTACTTNTATGGGGGNAACGAAGAATTCTTGGCTTATACTGCTTATCCAATCATGAAACAAGCGGTATTATTCTTTGTCGATTACCTTTCGGAACATCCTCAAACTGGACAATTGGTATCTGGACCATCTAGTTCACCGGAAAATAGCTTTCTGACTGGAAACGGCCAAGTTGCGCATCTCACAATGGGTTCGACTATGGATCATCAGATCATTCGTGATTCATTTGANAGCTGTATTCAGGCTAGCCAAATTCTCGGGATTGATGACGANTTTCGTGAAAGGTTGAAAAGTNTGAAGGATCGNTTGCCACCCAATACCATCGGAAGNGATGGNCGACTGATGGAATGGNNAGANGANTTCGAAGAACCGGAGCCTGGCCATCGTCATATCTCTCATTTATTTGCTTTACACCCTGGGGAGCAAATTTCGCCTATTCGAACTCCTCATTTAGCCGAGGCTTGCAGAAAGACACTCGCACATAGATTACTTCACGGTGGTGGGCACACTGGCTGGAGTAGAGCATGGATTATTAATTTCTATGCGCGATTGCTTGATGGTAACTCGGCGTACCAGCACCTTCTGGCATTATTACGTCAATCAACACTTCCCAATTTATTTGANGATCANCCACCTTTCCAAATTGATGGAAATTTNGGTGGTTGTGCAGGTATAGCTGAAATGCTTCTGCAAAGTCANAATAGTGAAATNCATCTTTTGCCGGCATTACCAGANGTTTGGAAAGNAGGTACAGTTTCGGGACTGAGAGCTAGAGGTGGGTTTGAAGTTGANATCAGCTGGAAAAATGGAAAAATCTTGTATGCGGTGATAAAATCTGACTTAGGTCGTTCATGTCAAGTCCGAGCCAGTACTCAATTGAAAGTTACTGTTTCAGATGAACCTGTTTCAGTCGAGATAATTGATGAAATGACTATTCGGTTTTCAACTCAGAGTAACGTTACCTACAAGTTGCAAATTTAATTATGGATTTCCGAAAACATTATTATGCCATGTACTGACTTATTTTTAAGATACAGTGATTTCGTTTGCCAGGTTCAGGACGAATTTTGTTGAGTAGTTTTTCCAGGCGTTGACTCAATTGTT
>PAYP01000095.1 GCA_002714785.1 Candidatus Poribacteria bacterium
TGCAATCATAGTATCGAAAAATGGACCTTTAGCTTCAATACCATACCATCGAAGGACGGTAAGATCATATTTAAGATTTTGCCCCACCTTTTCGATACCCGTATCCTCGAATAGCGTTTGAAATTCATCCAAAACGGATTTGCATTCATACCGATCAATCGGAAGTGGAACAAAAAATCCTGTTTGTGCATCAAAAGAAAAGGCTAAACCAACTAATTGAGCATTTTTTTTGTCCAAACTAGTTGTCTCACAATCAAAGCAAAAAGCTGATTGCTGAGACAACAAATTAATTAGATTAGATCTTTCGTCGGCCGTTTCGGCTAACTGGTAGTTAACCTCTATATCGTTAATAGTCTGTAAAAGTTCTGCCTTGGCCGCATCTTTTTGCTGATCAAAAAGATCACCAAATACCCTTTTGCCCAACTGGTTAAACTCAAATTCAATGAATATGTCGTTGAGTCTTGTTATATCTGGCGACCGACGACGCATATCTTCAAAGTTAAACTCAAAAGGTACTTCGCAGTCTATCGTTGCCAATTGTTTCGATAATTTGGCAACGCCCGACTCATTTTCCAGATTTTCCCGTTGTTTGCCTTTGAGTTGGTCGGTATTTTTTAGTAAATTTTCTAAATTGTCAAATTGAGCAAGCAATTTTTGTGCTGTTTTTTCTCCAATTCCAGTTACACCAGGAATATTATCTGAAGAATCCCCCCATAAACTCAAAATATCGATCACTTGCTCAGGACGTTGAATCTTCCATTTCTCTTTAATTTGTTCAACCCCCATGATTTCTTCAGCATCACTACGGGACGATAAGCGGTAAAGATAAGTAGTATCAGTGACTAATTGCGCAAAATCCTTGTCGGTTGTGACCAGATAAGTCTCAAACGTTTCTTTTTCGGCCTCTATTGCGATGGTTCCGATAAGATCATCCGCTTCATACCCCCCTAATCTATAAACGGGAATATTAAACGCACCTAAAATTTGATCAACGTCCGGTATAGCGGTGTCTAATTCCTCAGGTGCATTATCCCTATGTCCTTTATAATCAGGAAAAATCAGATGACGTTGTGTCGGGCCAGTGGTATCGAATACTACTGCAATATGAGTAGGCTTCTCTTTTTCTAAAATTTTGATAAGAGTGCTGGTAAAACCATAAGGGATTGATACATTTTTCCCCTGATTAGTAATACGTGGGTTGCGACTAAAAGCAAAATGGGAACGGAATATTAAAACCATTCAGTCCAATAGAAATAGTCTCTTTGATTCTTCACTCATAACTATAGAATCCGACACTTCATCATAAATGTGATTGAAATTATAAAGAAACTGATCGACCAGTACGAGCTGATTCGTAGATTGCCATATTGAGCTCAACTGAACGACGGCCTTCTTGGCCGCTGACTGCAGGCATACGACCTTCACGAATTGCACGAACAGCATCATCTACAACATTAACAGGGTGATCTGGGAGGCTAATGTCGGGTTCACCATCAGCAAAAGTCCAAACGTCAGGACCTAATCCAACTGCTCCTTTATCACCATGGATGTTAATCATGGACACCGTCTCAGCCTCCTTCGGAAAAGTTGTCGTAGTATAGACTGTTCCAATAGCACCATTTTTGAACTCTAGAATAGCGGTGGCTAAATCTTCAGTTTCGCAATTCTCATGAGCAAATACGTCATAGTGGGCACCGATCACCCGTTTAACCCCTCCCATGAACCAAAGCATTAGGTCCACATAATGTACGCCCTGATTCATAATTGAGCCACCGCCGTCAAACTCCCATGTCCCATGCCAACCCACATAGTAACTATCAGGGCGATACCACTTCATTCTAAGTTCACAGTGAATGACTTCGCCGAGCAAACCGTTTTGCACGGCGTATTGAATCTCTCGATTTTTGTTGCCATAGCGCTCTTGAAAATCGACCAATAGTTGAACTTGATTTTGTTCACAAGCCTGAATTAGGGCATCACAATTTTCTAAATTGACATCCATCGGTTTAGTCGTAATCACATGCTTTCCTCGGTTGGCTGCTTCGACGCCCAATTTTGCGTGTAACCCACTTGGCAGCATGATAAAAGCTACATCGATATCGTTTCGGTCGAACATTTCAAGTGCATCAGTATGACTGTCACAACTAAATTTCTCTTCTGCGACTTTACACTTGTTCTCGTCGAGGTCGGCCACAGCAACTAGCTTAGCTCCATCAGTATCAACAACCTGATTGGAACGGTTCATACCCATACCTAGACCAACAACACCAAAACGTACTTCTTGGCTCATAATGAATGACTCACTTATATAACATACTTTTTTTAAAACTTATTTGTAATGAGGTAACGAGACGACGAAATCTCCACGATTATGACAGATCATATCTTGGTTGTCAAAGCTAGGTCACAAGGCTAACAGAACATAAACCCTAGTTGGTTTATTATCAAATAGAACGAATCAAGTAACTAATAAATTAAACTACCCTGAGTATAATCTGCATTAATCGGATCAGTATACCTAGTACTTCTATTTGCTACTATGACTTAAGACTCAGTAAAGCTGAATCCCAAATCGATTTACCTAACTTGTTGCTAAATCTTGTCTGGTGAAGACAAGCCTATAATTGGGTTTAGGACCAAGCTAACAAATCTCTACTTTTGTCTGGCTCATTGCAGGGAAACTTCAAAATGTTCCAATTGTTTCTAAAGCTAGGTTTGTCCTTTCGGTGATGCTAATTCGATCGAAAATCCGGCTGGTGGCAAAAACCCAAGCTACCACCAAAACGCTAAAAGCCGATTAGCGTCCAACCATCACGACCTTATTGGCTGTTTACAATTTGCTGTAGATTTAAGAGATTTAGTCAGTTGTAAAATCACAGAGAAACCGGGTTAATAAACGAACGCCATAACCCGAGGCACTCTTGGGCAGGTAGGCGGATCCTTTTTGGTAATCACTGGCTCCACCAATATCGATATGCGCCCAAGCATAACCATCTACAAAATGCTTGAGGAATGCGCCACCAATAATCGCTCCAGCGGTACCATCCCCAATATTTTTGACATCAGCGATATCACTTTTGATACTATCATCGTAATCATCAAAAAGTGGAAGTTGCCAGAGTCGTTCATGAGTGGCTTCACCTGCGACGATCAATTGGTCAATAAGTTGTTGGTTAGTTCCCATGATTCCAGCAGCGTAACGACCTAATGCTGTTACCACGGCGCCGGTCAAGGTCGCCAAATCCACAACAGCTTTCGGCTCAAAATTTTTGGCATAACCAAGAACATCGGCCAATACCAATCTACCTTCCGCATCTGTATTGAGAATCTCAATAGTTTTTCCACCGAATGACTTGACAACATCGCCTGGCTTCTGTGCTGTACCTGATGGCATGTTTTCGGTTGCTGCAATCAGCCCAATTACGGTAAGATTGGGACGAATCTGAGATATAACCTGCAGCGTTGCCATAACAGCAGCTGCTCCGGCCATATCTGATTTCATTGTCATCATTCCAGTACCAGATTTTAATGATAATCCGCCACTGTCGAAAGTGATTCCCTTACCAACCAAAACTACAGTCTCAGTTTTACTTGGGCTTTCGGGTTTATAAGTCAGCTGAATTAGATTCGGTTCCTGAGGGCCACCTTGAGCGACACCTAGTAAGGCATTAAATCCTTTTTTCGCTAGTTCCACTTGATCAAAAATCTGACATTCCAGACAGTCATTGGTAGCCGCAAGATTTTGAGCTTCATTGGCTAAATCGGTTGGGGTCAACCGGTTGGCAGGCTGGTTAGTTAAATCCCGGGCAAAGAGTGTACCATCAGCAATCGCCTCAGCTTTTCTAACTGTTTTTTCAACTCTTTCACGTTCCGATTCATTATTTACCAACAAACATAATTCTTCAATAGAAGTTTCAGTGTCAGTATTGGTTTGATACTGATTGAATTGATATAAACCTAATTTTGCGCCTATAATTAGCGCTTGGACCTGATCGGCACTTGCTTCTGGTACAAAACAGGCAACAGTTTTACACCCAAGCTCCTGTATTTTTCTTAAAGCACTTGCTGTTGCTTGTCGAATGGATTCCAGATTTAGTTGTTTTAACTTACCTAGACCAACCAAGCAGACACGTGAAGATGTTATCCCTTCACTGTTGTACAAAATAGTAGATTGTTTTATCTTACCAGTATGATCTCCAAGTGTTAATAGACGACTGATTTGACCATTTGTTGATCGGTCAATTATTTTACTAATATCATCTAATTCTTTACCTTCAAAGGTCGGACAGCAAATAGCATCAACTTCGATTGTTCGTAAGTCTCCGATTTGGACACTGATTTTCATTTTCACACCTTATCCATAGTTACAGCTTTGTCTGTATTAATCAATACGATCGACTGGTTGAAAGCATTAACTGTAAGCTTTTTAGTCCTCATTTATAACTTTCTCTAGTTTTCGAAATCTTCATACTTTTTGAAAGTGCAAATAAAATACCTATATTCGCGGGGCTAGCCATTCATATTAACAACATATTGTTCTATTCAGCCAGAAAATCCGTACTGATTGAATTTCCATCAATATCGCTGATACAACAACAATATCGGATCGATCGAACCCAATTCATCGTCCTTTTTTCAATATACAAAAGAAAAAACAACTGAGACTGTATCCTTGGCAAAACTAATACTGACAATTCACACCATTCCGTATGTGGCAATTGTTCTCACTTCTGAATAGGCCAAACTCAAAGGTGATTATACATTATTCGAAGCACATTGACTACCTGTCGCTATAAGAGTTTCCTCCAATTAGTAAGGAACTCTCGTTCTTCTAATGATCCAAGGCTTCAAATGTGTATCGAAAATACCAACATGGCTTTAGGGGGCTTTGTGTCAAGATCGATATTCTAATCCTGAAATCAATAAATTTGTCAATTTCGCTAAATTCGCACGGGGCACAACCATTTTTTCGGAAAAAGGAGGGGTTTTCACTGACAATTCAGCATGACCAAAAGTCATAGATACAAATACATATCACACCCAAGACTTCTCCATCAGACATCTTCTATTAGTCAGTGTATATGATTTGCATGCTTGCTCATTAAGGCCGTCTAATGTTTTATCTTCGAAAATATATAGTGGCTATACCTTCGGTACAGATGATGCCAATTCTGCTGGTCAGAATATTTATTTTCCCATTCTAAAAAAAGACAAACGGGTATTTCCGTATTTTTTTTGTTTGATTTGCTTGAGGTCCCCAATTTGTGTAGGAAAATTATTTTGATCATGTTCAACACAAATTATTCCTTGATCTACCAGTATATGTGATGTACTGACTCGATTAAGACATTTGAAGTAAAAGTCTGAATCATACGGTGGGTCGAAATAAATCATTTGAAACTGTATCTGTGTACTATCAAAATCGTTCAAATACCTCTGGGCATCAACTGGCAGTAGCTTAATGCGATGATTGTCAGCTGACACACCACACTTTTTGAGATTGTCTTTAATCAGTCGAACCGATCGATAGTCATTTTCTAAAAAAAAAACCTGTTCAGCTCCACGGCTGAATGCTTCTAAGCCAATAGCACCACTGCCAGCACATAAATCCAAAAAGTTCACCCCAACTATCTGATTCTGAACCATGCGGAAGTAAGACTCTTTCACTCTATCTGATGTTGGGCGGACGGTTGTATGTTTCGGGCTAACTAACAGCCTTCTCTTAAAGCGCCCAGCGATAATTCTCATCGAAAATTCAAGAGCCGCGTAACTATCGATATATAGACAAATATCATTACAGCTAGTCAGATCACGACAAAATTGGCTTAATCAGCCGTCCGTGTACATCGGTTAAACGAAAGTGGCGGCCTTGGTATTTGAATGTCAATCTTTCGTGGTCGATTCCGAGTAAATGGAGCAATGTTGCATTCAAATCGTGTACATGAACTGGATCTTCAGCTATGTTATAACCGAAGTCATCTGTCTTACCGTGACAATATCCAGGTTTGATTCCAGCACCAGCCATCCAGACAGTGAAGCAGCGCGGGTGATGATCGCGGCCATAATTAGTTTTAGTCAATTTTCCTTGGCAATAATTAGTTCGACCAAACTCACCGCCCCATATTACCAGAGTGTCATCTAACATACCTCGTTGTTTGAGGTCTTGAACCAAAGCGGCTGCTGGCTGGTCTGTTTCTTTGCACTGGCGACTAATACTACCAGGTAAATTTCCGTGTTGATCCCAACCTTGATGATATAACTGGATAAACCGCACATCACGCTCCGCCAGCCGGCGAGCTAGCAAGCAATTGGACGCAAAGGATCCGAAATTGCGCGAATCCGGTCCATACATATCAAAAACATGATCAGGCTCATCTTCTATACTAGTCACTTCCGGTACAGAAGTCTGCATACGATATGCCATTTCATATTGCGCTATTCTTGTTTGGATTTCTGGGTCACTTTCACGATCAAACTCTAGCTGGTGTAATTCTTGTAATCGATCCAACATTATGCGTCGGCATTCTTGAGAGATCCCATCCGGATTAGTCAAATAGAGTACAGGATTCTTACCTGACCGGAATTGAATTCCTTGATGACGTGAAGGTAAAAAACCGCTACCCCATAACCGAGAGTAGAGCGGCTGTCCACCTTTATCTTTACTAACTAAAACACAGAAAGTTGGCAAGTCAGCGTTTAACGACCCAAGACCATAACTGAGCCAAGCTCCTAAGGATGGCCTACCCGCGATTTGCGAACCAGTTTGGAAAAAAGTAATTGCAGGGTCATGATTAATGGCTTCTGTATACATTGACTTGATGAAACAGAGGTCATCTACAATTGAAGCTGTGTGAGGTAGTAATTGGCTAACCCAATTCCCTGACTGTCCTTCTTGTTTAAACTGAAAGGCTGAACCCGCTAAAGGTAAGCTTGCCTGATGAGCAGACATAGACGTTAGCCGCTGACCACGGCGAATGGAATCAGGCAGTTCCTCCCCATTTCGTTTATTCAAAATAGGTTTATAATCAAATAGATCAAGTTGTGATGGCCCACCACTCTGGAAAAGGTAAATCACTCGCTTAGCACGAGGTGAAAACTGTGGATTTGTAAGACTGGATGCCTGTTGGGGCAGAAGTTGAGACAGAGCAACTGACCCCAAACCCAAACTAGCCCCAGAGAGAAAAACACGTCGTGTTGTTCTCAAGAATTCTTTCATGGAAGATGACCTGCCTCCTCGGTCCGATGTCCTATTTTGACAAATTTACCTCTTGTATGCAAGCTTTTTCGTATTTCATAGATTCGATTTGGAATTAATGAATCGTCGTGATAAAATTTCAATGTGAAGGTTTTCTTTTCGTTCTTTGCGTTGAATGACTACTAGAGAAAAAAGCTAGAACTCGGATAGTTACGGAGTTAGATCACATACGCCAGAGTATATCTTCATTCGGTTCTAGAGACTCATATGGATTCTAACCTAGACACTTCTTGGTAACGAGATAAGATAAACTGTACACTCGGCTTTGCTCTTTTATAACCATCTGGGACATAAAGTCGTGGCTGATCCAAAAAGTCCTGTGTGCTAGAATATCCCTATCCTAATTGATAATAGCCTTTACCGCCTGAGTGTTCGGAATTAACTTAATTAAGGTTGGCAAAATTTTTTAGTTAAAACGGATGTGCTAGCCAATACGCTTCCAAGAAGGTCAATTGTGTAGGGAAAGTGACATGGCGTCAGCCGAAAATCAAACTGCTCAAGAAATCAATTTAAATGTCGAGCCTCCTCAGTGTATTGCTGANTAAAGTGGTACTATTGAGTAANTGCTGAGTAAAGTTCTCGACAACTCTACACTCTTTCTTGGTCTTTACTTTCAACATTTACCCCCCTTCTGTGGGTACCAGAACTCTTAGAAGTAACCTGAATCATGAGATAAGATTCTTATTTGTGCCCTAGTCAATATGTTGAATCTAGCTGTATACAGTATATGGTCCGAATTTTAAAGACAAAACAAGCTTAAAAGATAAGTAAGATATAAAAGCTAAATAGAATAAACTCTCGCTTAAAGAAAAAATGGAGGAGGTAAAGGCAAATTGATCCCTCTAGATATGTTTTTACCATTAATTGTTTTATGACCGACAAATCTTTAACACTTAGAGACGCCTTTGATGCATGTCAAGATATTGAACTACGGTTCGCTAAAATTTATGCTCGGCTGTCCTTGTTGCTAGGAGGAGTTGACGATCGAGTCGCTCGTTTTTGGGAAACAATGAGTACCCAAGAATGGCAGCATTACGTCCTGATCGAATTTGGTCGTAGTCTTTGTTCTACGGCTTTTGACTTAGACATGCCGATCCACGANTTGCCCGCTAGTGGTTCCATTAGCAAAATTAAAGATGATTTAACTAAGCACGAACAAAGAGTTGCTGAAATGAACGTGAATTTAAGTGATGGATTTAAAATAACGATTGAAATTGAGCAAAGCGAAGCTGATCAACTATTCATGTATTTGGCAAAGATGACTGAAAAAGCCATTTATCAAAACAATCAAACTTTTCTGTTAAACCGCTTGAATAGAATCCAGAAAGAAATGCAACACCACCACCAGACAGTTATCGAAGCTGCTAAGCGATTGTCGAATGATCCTGAGATTATACGGNGTGCAGTTTCTTTATCACACCACTAATTGATTGCTTATCTTATTGCTTTGTACTTTTACTTATTACTTTGCACTTGCAGTCTAGGCGGAAAAATGTTAACATCTACCTCTTTTCGTTGATCTATCAAAGATAATTCAATTAGTTTAGTCGGACACATAAAAGAACACGGTGGAGATAAGAAGTAGATGAGTAGATACACTGGACCTAGGCTCAAAAAGTGTCGAGCTTTAGATGCGGACTTGCCTGGACTAACACGGAAAAGGAGGAAGAGGACTTATCCTCCTGGACAGCATGGTAATAACTTTCGTCGTAAGGTCTCTGATTATGGTCGCCGTTTGACGGAAAAACAGAAAATAAGGTTCAATTATGGATTAGGTGAAAAGCAACTGCGTCGCCTAGTATCCGATGCCCGTCGTAGCCAGCTCTCGACCGGTGATAAGTTAATGGAATTGCTGGAAAGAAGATTAGACAATGTAGTATTCAGAGCAGGTTTCGCTCCTACTATTCCTGCGGCGCGCCAGCTGGTTAATCACGGCCATTTTCAAGTCAATGGTAGAAAGGTAGATATTGCATCCTATAGGGTTAGAATTGGTGAAGTTATTAGTCTTAAAGAAAAAAGCCAAAATCTAGAGTGTGTGGTTGTTTCTATGGAAAATCCTAGTCTAATGAGTCCCGACTGGTTGGACTTAAATCGAAATCAGCGCACGGCCACAGTGTCTTCACTGCCAACGATTGAGTCAGTTCCATTTCCCCTAGATATTCAGCTGATTGTAGAGTATTACGCGCGACTACTCTAGCTTAGTTCTAGTAATGAATCGTGAGCACAAAAGCCCAGATGGTTTATCTGGGCTTTTTTTGTTTAATGGTATTAAGTAAATTAAGGCTGGGTATTAAGTAAATGAAATCGTTTGAAGAACTTGAGTCTATTGTCGCCANATTACGTAGTGAAAACGGTTGTCCATGGGACCGAGAACAAACACACCAAAGTCTGAAGTCAAACCTTCTAGAAGAAACCTATGAAATCATTGAGGCAATTGAAAGTAACGATTCAGCCAAAATTTGTGAAGAACTCGGGGACCTTCTATCAGTTATTATGCTTCATACACGAATAGGTCAAGAAAGTGGCAATTTCGATATAGAACAAGTACTAACAAAAATTTCAGAAAAACTAATCCGTCGCCACCCGCATGTATTTTCGGGTCTTAGTGTGAAAAATACCAATCAGGTGATACAAAATTGGGAACAAATCAAACTAAGTGAAGAAGGATACCAAGATAGAAATTCAGCATTGGATGGGGTGCCCATTGCCTTACCCAGCCTGCAAAGAGCCGAAAAACTGCAAACAAAAGCTGCACGTGTTGGCTTTGATTGGAATAATGTAGCTGAAGTGTTGCCAAAAATTAAAGAAGAAATTGAGGAGATCGAAGCTTGCTTAATTGATGGGCCAATAGATCAGGTGGAAATGGAGGTNGGTGATTTATTATTTTCCATAGTGAATCTAGCTCGATTTTTGAATGTAGAAGCTGAGTCGGCACTTCGTAAATCCAACCAAAAGTTTGAGAGTCGATTTCATCAAATAGAAGCTCATATCTCTGCCCGTGGGCACCAGTTAACTGACTACAGTTTAGAACAGTTANATCAAATTTGGGAAATGGTTAAATCTGATGAACGCCTCGNTGCTCAACAACATATAGAAGAAAACTAAATTGAAAAAGAGTACAAAACAAATCCAGAAATTCAAGGATTATCTAGAGNCACAAAATCTTCGGCTGACAACAGAGCGGCAGCTAGTGTTGGAGCAATCCTTAGCTTTTCAAACGCATTTCCGAGCTGACGATCTCTTGTTTCAGATGATTGCGAATGGACATAAAACCTCTAAAGCAACCATTTATCGTACGCTCCCATTGTTGGTAAAAAGTGGTTTACTGTCTGAAATCATTGATGCGAACAATAANGTTTTGTATGAATTTGCTCATGATAATACTAGTCAGCATGCTCATCTGATTTGTATCCAATGCTCGCAAATTATTGAATTTCAAGATCCAGAAGTAAAANATCGACAGAGAGAGATTTGCCATACACANAATTTTCAAGCGATCAAGTATCGTTACGAGATCTTAGGCTATTGCTCTCACTGCAGGTAAAGTAGTGAAGAACTATGGATACCATTCTTGTTATCGATGATGACTCAAATATATGTTGGGCATTTGAGCANTTTTTGCAAGATCTGAACTATAATGTTCTGATCGCTAGTAATTCCGAAGATGGTTTACGTCTAGCCGCTGAGCATCAGCCAGATCTTGTCCTGTTGGATGTGCAATTGCCAGGAATGTCTGGATTAGAAGCNCTCCAGCAGTTCAAATCTCTCCACACCAAGATGCAGGTCGTAGTAATGTCGGCTTACGATAACATCGCAAACACTATCCAGTCAATGAGCCTACAAGCTTTCGACTTTTTGCCGAAACCGATTGATCTAAANCAAGTAAAGTCGATTTTAGAACGGATCTCACAACTTCAGCAAGCTCGTCGGTCTATTTCCACGACCTCAGAAAGAATAAGCGTAAAAAGCTCCCCCCAATTAGTCGGGCAAAGNCAGCAAATGCTAGAGGTTTGGAAGATGATTGGTATAATGGCGGCTAATTCGATGACTGTTTTGATTGAAGGTGAAAACGGTACAGGAAAAGGGGTGGTAGCTCGTGCTATCCATAACAATAGCTCTAGGCGACACAACCCATTTATCATTGTTGATTGTGGAGCCTTACCNGATAACTTGCTTGAGAGTGAACTGTTTGGCTACGAGGCCGGTGCTTTCACTGGAGCTCAAAAAAAAGGGAAATTAGGTAAATTTGAGCTAGCAAATAGTGGCACTCTATTTTTAGATGAGATTGGTAATATGAGTTCTGCACTGCAAATGCGACTCTTACGTACTTTACAAGATAGCGAAATCGAACGATTAGGAGGAACTCGATCGGTCGCTATCAATGCTCGAGTAATTGCNGCTACCAATGTGAATTTGGAAAAGTCAGTCAAAAATGGACATTTTAGAGAAGATCTTTATTATAGACTTAAGCAGGTACCTATTGCTTTACCACCTTTACGAAAACGATCGCAAGATATTTCCCTGCTAGCACAACATTTTTTGGAACAGTCTTCGATTGAACTCAATCGTCATTTCTATGGTATTGAGGACCAGTGCTTAGCTCTTTTTCAAAATTATCATTGGCCAGGAAACGTGCGTGAGCTAGAAAATGCGATTAAAAGTGCAGCAGTCCTATCTCGATCTGATGTAATCTTACCCGACCATTTGCCGTCTGAAATCAGAAATTTTGTTTCATTCAATTTAGACACTGAAAATCTAAGGGAGACATTATTTGATGAAACATTTGAACTAGCAGTCCGAAAAATTTTAGATTCCCCAAACACACTATCTGATCAAAATAACCTTTACAAGACGCTGACCAACAGTTTGGATAAAGAGTTAATTCTGGCGCTGCGCCAGAAAACTGATAATAATTATTCGAAAATGGCAAAGTTGCTAGGAATAAGCCGTACAACCTTATGGCAAAAAATCAAGACTCTACAAATCTAAAAAGTGAAAAGAATTAGGCTAATCATAAATGCATACAAGACTTCTTGATTCCAAGATAAATAATGACCCGAAACACATTACAACTACTATTTCAATTGGAGGAATGACCTGTGCGGCTTGTGTGGCTCGAGTAGAGAAGACTCTTATGGCAATTGAAGGTGTATTCACCGTTTCAGTTAACTATGGAACAGAACAAGCCGAGGTTGAGTATAACACGAAAGCTGTCAACTTTGGACACCTGCAGTCTGCAATTATCGATGCCGGTTATACTGCTCACCGCGCCAGTGAATTTCGCCAAAAGCAACTAGAAGAAAAAGAGAGAGTCCACCAGAAAGAGTCGCGGATTCTACTGATCAAGATATGGGTTAGTGGAATGGCTTCTTTTGTGTCGATGGCACTTATGTTCATACCTCACCAATTGTCCTACCGATGGGAGTTACTACTTCTTGCGCTGATATCAAGCCCAGTTCAATTTTGGGCAGGTTGGCAATTTCATCATCGAGCTGTTTCTGCATTGCGGCATCAATCTGCGGATATGAATGTACTCATCTCACTAGGGACTTTTTCTGCATACCTATACAGTCTGTTTATAACAATCTTATATTGGACAAATTATAATATAGAAAATCACAATGATTATTATGAAACTGCAATCATGATTATTACGCTGATCTTGGTTGGCCGGTATTTAGAAAATAAGGCTAAACATGCGACTCAAGGAGCAATTACTAAACTTATTCAGCTACAACCACCGACAGCGCTGAAAATTCAGGATGATGGGAAAACCACTGAGGTCAATGTTGGTGAAGTACAAGTTGGTGACTTGTTAATGGTTAAACCAGGCCAACGTATTCCAGTTGATGGCATAGTGGTTGAAGGGCAGTCTTTAGTTGACGAATCAATGGTAACCGGTGAGAGTCAACCGGTACACAAACAAATCGATGATGAAGTTATTGGTTCCACGGTCAATGGTACAGGTAGTTTCAATCTAACGGCAAAGCGCGTTGGCGCTGATACCGTGCTATCTCAGATTATCCGCATGGTTGAATCCGCACAGAGTTCGAAGCCTCCTATTCAAAGGCTTGCTGACCGGGTTGCAGGTGTATTTGTGCCGATTGTCATCTGTATTGCAGCATTAACTTTCGGTATTTGGTTTTTTGTCTTAAATGCTTCGTTAGCCCAATCTTTAACATTTTTTATTTCTGTCTTGATTATTGCTTGTCCATGTGCTTTAGGGTTAGCAACACCGACCGCTATAATTGCTGGTGTTGGTCGAGCTGCGGAGCAGGGAATATTAATCAAAAACGCTCCAATTTTGGAAATTTTACATCGTACCGAAACCGTGGTCTTTGACAAAACTGGTACTTTGACTCAGGGACAGCCCTCTGTTACTGATATTATGCCTAGCAATGAATATTCAGAAACACATTTACTTTTATTAGCGGCCGCTTTGGAATCAAAATCTGAACACCCCCTAGGCTTATCAATTATCGAAGCTTGTCACGAGCGAGATTTACAGATTGAACAGGTCAAAATTGACAATTTTGAAGCACTAGTTGGCTTTGGTGTACAAGCTGACCTAGATGGTAAAAAAGTCAGGTGCGGTAGCCGTCGATTAATGGAGAAGTCAGGTATACAGTTACTCGGAGTAGACATCGATCGAGAAACTGAGTATGCTAGAGATGGTAAAACAGTAATTTGGGTCAGCATAGAAGAACAGCTAGCTGGACAAATTGCGGTGACTGACGTGATTAAGCCCAACGCTATGGAAGCTCTAGAGACACTAAAACAAATGGGCTTGAAAACCGTTATGCTGACCGGTGACAGCACCAAGACTGCAGAATTTGTAGCTAAGCAGGTCGGTGTTGGTCAAGCTAGGGCGGAAGTTTTACCAGCCGACAAGGCAGATATAATTGCCGACTTACAAACAGAGAATAATGTAGTGATAATGGTTGGTGACGGGATAAACGACGCTCCAGCTTTAGCACAAGCCGAAGTTGGGATTGCCATTGGTACAGGAACTGACGTTGCGATTGAAACTGCCGACGTAGTCTTAATCAAGGGGCGGTTACCACACGTAGCAACTGCCATCCAACTGAGTCGGCGGACTTTGAATACCATCCGTTGGAATCTAGTATGGGCGTTTGCCTATAATGTACTAGGAATTCCACTTGCCGCTGGTGTATTCAAGTGGTGGGGTCTACTTTTGAACCCTATGTTTGCTGCCGCCGCCATGGCTTTCAGCTCAGTCTTAGTCGTTACTAATTCACTTCGTCTGCGTCAAATTTAGCTCGGCTGATTTGGCCATAGCGGCTTCAGCTTCAGCGATCATACCCTTGCGTTGATAGAAAGCGGACAAGCTACTGTAAGCTAAACTGTCGCCTGGGTCCATTTCAATTGCCAATTTGACTGCATCAATAGCACCATCGTAGTTTTGCGCACGCTCGTAGGCGTGGGCTAAACCCATATACCCTTCAATCTCATTCGGAAACTTCTCTATTAGCTCTTGGAAAGCATTGATGGCATCGTCTAGTAAATTCTCGCCGAACAAACTTAATGCTTTATCGTACAATTGGTCTTTTGTCATATTTTCTCACTTACTAATTTTGTTTTACGATGTCAATCGTTTTGTCTAGGGCTTGATCCAAAGTTATAATCGATAAATAATTATCATTTTGCTCCATTTGTCACCAACCAGATGGAGAAATACAGAGTTGGCGGTTCACAAGTGGAAAAGAAACCCGCCGACCATTTTGCCGGCCAGAATCGACGAAGCCAAAAATCATTTCTTGGCTTTTAGATGCTAACTCCACACCACACGTTGTTTGGGTGTCATGTTCGATGCTGTCAATGAGGTTACGGATGCAATTGGCTGTTCCGAAGTCAGGAGTGATATCTTCGGTCTCTGGAGTTAATCGGCCAAACTGCTTATGTGTCAGCCCATTACTACCAGAAGTTCTCAAAACACCTTGGGAACCGATTGCTTCAAACTCATACCCCGAAGCAATTGTGTGATAACCACGGACCCCGTTCTTAAATTGAACGTAAGCCATAAGAATCGAAGGGTCAATAGAAATTTGCCAATTGTCCCAATCTTCATCAGTCGCCCCAATATCGGCTTGAACATAATCTACATCCGAGTCTAACGCCAAATAAAGCATCATATCCGTCATATGGGTATGTCCCCACTGGGCTGAACTAGGACCACAATGGCAAATTATGCACTGTAAATCACCAATCCTACCGCTTTCAATTAAGTCTCTCATTCGCCAAAATAGTGGCTGATACCGACGATTTGTTCCATAATTGAATTTCACCTTGTTTTTATGGCAAGCTGACACGATCTGGTCAACTTCGCTCATTGAACAGGCCATAGGTTTTTCGCAATAAATGCCTTTTACTCCATTTTTAGCCGAAAAAATTGCTATTTCAGCGTGGGTACTCGGACGTGTAGTAATACTCACAATATCCGGCCTTTCTACTAAAATCATCTCACGATAATCTGAGTATCCACGTGGCACATCATATTTCTCTTGAGTTGTCTCGACTTTCTCAGGTAGAACATCAGAAACAGCTACCAAATCTACTCCATCGACGACTGAATAGCCTTGGGCATGAGAATACGCCATCCGTGGATCCTTGGAACCCTTTGAGTCTGTGACTTCCTCGTCAATCGTGGTACCCATCCGCCCACAACCGATCAATACAGCTCGCAAAATTTCACCTTCTTTTCTAGTGTGTACCTATAACTAAGTAAGAAAAAATCGAGATTAGATTGTTGATCCTGATTCAAAGTAAATCTCTCATTGCTCGATTGCGCTGATCTCTCTGTTTACGTCTCCGATCCTCGTCAGACATACGTTGTGTCCTGTCAAAGTTTCGCCCTAGATAGTGCCTCATTTCACCTTTTCGCTTTAAAAGACGGAAGTAATCAAACCGGGTTAAGGTCGGTGGGATGTTCCCTGGACATAAAGCATGTAATCCGACATTGACTGGGTCACCCATGCCAACATTAGTTTCGCCGCAAATTTTCCAGTTGATACCATCTTCACTAGCAAGACCCGTAAATCGATTACCCCGACGTTCAATACGCAGATAGACTTCTCTTACTTCACGTAGACCTGCCCCACGACCGACCAAGCGAAATACGCGATTCACATGCTGCTCGAATCGGACATCACCTCGAAAAGCGTGCGGACCGGAGGTCTTTTCTAAACGAATAAAGTTCCAAGGGCCTTTCCAAACAATCAGCCCACCATGTTCACGAAGTTCTGGTGAAACCTTGATTCTTGTTTCGATAGCAAAATCACCAGAAGTCCTCATCAAGAGGCGCGGAGCATCCATGTTACCTCCACGTCCTGGTGGTGAACCGTGCCACAAGTCCTGTCCAGGTTCGACCTTCATTTCTAGGTAGCCTTGTTTCTCTGACCAAGATCCACCACCTTGTGGATCTTCCCAACGCCATTCAGGATTCATCTGATTCCCAATGAATTCATCAAAATAGACTATTTGTGGAAATTCTTGGGCTGATGACCAACCTTCGATCTTGACAGCCGATATGCTATCACCAAAACTTTGCGGTAGGACATGCAGGTTTGGGATTTCCTTTTTGAATTCGCTTGGACCAATCGGAATTGATAGATTTGCACCCTCATATTCTGGGTGTTCGTACAAAATAACTTCTATTGGTGTACGAGGAAAATTTGGGCCTTTTGTTATTCTGAGCGAAGAGATTCGATCTTCAAACCAAGTTCCACCGTCTGGATCACGCAAATTAGCGATATCCCTCAGAACGGTGAATTTTTTCCCCCTAAATTCTTGGTGTTCAAAACATTCGACAATTACCGGTAATGTACCCCATTCTGGACCAACTGGGATTGGCATAGTACCAAAGTTGATAGACGATGTCCGATCAGAGAAATTATAACCAGCCTCATGAATATTAGGATAGAACCCGGGACCAAAAGCAATTTTTCGACCACGAAAACGAGGATGTTCGTAGAGAATAACCTTGTGGTTAGAATTAGAAAAATTTGGACCGCGATATACCTTGAGTGACGAAATCTGATCATTGAGACCAATTTGGCGAAGGTGTTGTACTGGTTCAATGACGAAACTGTTCCTGCCATGAAAATTTAGATGTTGGAAAACTTCAACAATCAAAGGGACCCTAGCAGCCATAGAAGTATAAACCCAATTTTGATGTTAACAAAGGCTACCTATTATAATCGATTACTTTCCGAAAATAAAAGTAGAACTCATAAAGCTTTTGTAACTAGCTGATATAAGACATGAAAACTTGTTACAGGCTGTCATGCAAGCACAAAAGTGTACAGTCTTCTGACCAAACAAAAGTTGTTTGATGATAAATAACTCAACCAAGTATAGACTGAGGTTATAACTACTGTAATAAACCAAGCTGTCCAAATATCAAAATAGATAATATGCCAAAACTCGCAACCGGTTTTACATCCTATAATTCCACTGAACATGGGTTCTCTAACATAGAAAATATGGCAAATAAATTCGGCATTCAAAAATAGATTGTCAGGTAATAGTGATTGTTTCTATTCATAGTAGGAATGGCTATCTTGAACAGTGGTTTTCGGTCCTAATAACCGTTCATTACTATCAATTGATGTACCCAAAACAATAATGCTGGAATCAAGAACGATCAGAAATATACGACCAAACTGCAATGAAAGTAAAGTTGTTTTAGTAGGTCTACTGAGTTCCCGCCAGATGAAAATTCGTCACTAAATTTACTCAGATTAACCGGCGAATCATCACCTATAGATTATCTATTGCATCAAACAGAAAGGATATAAACCCACTTTTTATTTGCAAAAAAGAAGCAGCTATGAGATAAGTTTGGCGCAGTAGAGTTAGCAGGTAATCGCCTGTTGAGAAAATTTATAGTTAAGGGAGGAGTGATGTAAAAGTCTTCATCTGTTTCAATAAATACAATACGTTGAAGTTTACGCCCAATATATTTTCTAATGTCAAAAGTAGTATTTTGTCTCATATTGTGCTCTTATTTCTTGGTTGGATCATTTGTTATGACTGGCTCAGCAGAAATTGTTGTAAAAGACCTAGNCAATTACTGGAGTTTTGACCAAGGTAAAATGCAAGGAAAAACTATTCGGGATAGCCTTGCACGACAGATGGTGTAATTCAAGGTAAAATCGCTTCGAAAACGGGTGAAATCGGTGAAGCCTCAGAATTCGATGGAGATAAANCTAACTTTGTGACTTTTCCTGGAAATATCGATTTTAGCAAAGACTTCACTTGGATGTGTTGGATAAAAACGGAGGAGANCGGGGTTCTGTTTTGTAAAACTGGACCGGCTGGTAGTGATNCTCAAGGCNTGAAAACTTTGTGGATTTCCAATAAGGTATGATCTTTTGATGTAGGTTAGGTTAGGTTAGGTTAGGTTAGCAATTTCAAAGATCAAAAAGGTCAAGTTATAGACGGTAAATGGCACCATGAGNTGTAACGGCTGAAGGAAAAAATGGAACTCTCCAGTACTATATGTCGATGGTAAACCAATTGGCAAAGGTCCACTTGGTTTGAATGAAAAACCAGAAAAAGACATTAAGGACGTCCGCTTGGATTTAGGTCAAGAGGGACGTTGCAATGGTGAATTCGGACATTTTAAAGGATTAATCAACGAGTTTACAGTCTACACCCGTTTGCTGAGTGATACTGAAGTCCCGCAAAGCGCTAATTCTGATCGAGGTTTGGCAATTGAGCCCATCCATAAATTACCGTCAATTTGGGGCAATCTGAAATTCCAATAAATTAACAAAACTTATCAAGAATTTTCTATTATGCTGGACATCCGGCCGTGAGTGGTAGCTTTACGAGTGATGCCCAGTTTTTTCGTTTTGATAAACGATATCCGGGAAACAAATTTTGTCAAAAATGTCGAATGAAAGCCCAAAAAATATCCCGAGCAACTTTGGTGTTACATTTCGTTCCATTCTGATAGGCATTTTACTTTGCTTGTGGAATGCCTATTGGTTGGCTTATGCGGCTGAATTGATTCGGCCCCAGTTTTTACTAAACTTTGTTTCTCTTTTCTTCAACGCTATTTTCAGCCTATCCTTCGTAATTTTTATCAATATTTTCCTCAGGCAATTAGCTCCCGAAAAAGCTTTTACGGCTCAAGAGATGTTAGTCATCTACATAATGGTCGTTATGGTTTCGACTTTTGGTGGGCATACTATGATGACCTTCTTGGTAGGAACTCTCGCTCATCCTTTTCGGTTTGCCACGTCAGAAAATGAATGGGCTAATCTTTTTTGGCACTTCATTCCTGATTGGTTCGTACCAACCGATGAAGTGTTAAACGGTTACTTTACCGGTGATTCGACACTATATCAAACTAAACACTTATTCGGTTGGGTATTACCAGTTGTGACTTGGACCGGATTTATAACTATTCTTTGGTTCATAATGATCTGCTTTAACGTAATTATTCGAGCCAAATGGACAGAACAGGAAAAACTAGCCTACCCAATCGTTCAACTGCCAATACAGATGGTAATGGGACAAAAAAAATTCTACCAAAATGGCATAATGTGGCTAGGCTTCGCAATTGCTGGTACCTTAGAGTTACTGGCAGGTCTAAATTACTTATTTCCACAAATTCCTGCGGTTCATCTTAATCACTATTCAATTACACATTGGTTCAGTGAGAAGCCATGGAACGCTGTTGGCTGGATTAGTTTGTCAGCTTATCCTTTTATCATTGGCTTAACTTTTTTCGTTCCGCTTGATATTTCTATGTCCGCTTGGTTCTTTTATTTATTCGGAAAAACAGAGAGAGTTGTTCGAACAGGTCTGATGGGGACAGGTGAATTGTACATGGCCGAACGAGCTGGAGGTGCATGGCTGGCAGTTGGAATCGTTAGTCTTTGGAATGCACGTAAGCACTTGACGATTGTTTGGCAAAAATTTATCGATCACCGAACACAAATTGACGATTCTGATGAACCATTATCTTACCGAATGTCNGTTTGGGGATTGATCATTGGCTTATTAAGCTTAACTATGTTCTCACTTCAAGCTGGTATGTCCANCTTGGGTATTTTGGGCTTCTTCGTTATCTTTTTTTTGATGGCAATTAGTATAACTCGAGTGAGAGCCGAATTTGGACCACCATCACACGAAATTTTAGCCCTCGACCCTGCAAGGCTCTTGTCGGTTACATTTGGTCCTAGATTCGTCGGAGCGCCTAATTTGACCATAATTTCTTTCTACTATTGGCTCAATCGGCTCAATGTTTCTCATCCAATGCCTAATCAAATGGAAGCTTTTAAGATTGCTGAACGTACCAATATCAATCGGCGTGGTTTAGTTTACGTAATGGTATTGGCAGTTATAGTTGGAGTTCTTGCATCATTCTGGGCTTTTTTACACTTGATGTATAAACATGGTGCTTTAACGGTGCATGGTTACATTGTCGGTATTGGTCGAGAGGTTTTTGAACGGCGACTAGAACGTTGGATAAATAATCCTACTGGAATTAATTGGTCAGGTACTCAGTCGATGGGTATTGGAGCAGCTTTTACTTGGATATTATCNGTACTCNGGCACCGTTTCATGTGGTGGCCTTTTCACCCAATAGGCTATGTGATGACCGCGGCTACATGGGGTGGGTTAGCTGATTTCTGGTTTTCAGTTTTTCTCGGTTGGTTGATCAAATTNATACTACTCAAATCTTTTGGCTTTAAAACTCACCAGAAAGCAATTCCGTTCTTTTTGGGTTTGGTCTTGGGAGATTATATATTTGTTAGTGGTTGGTCGCTGTTGGGTACAATTTTCGGAATTCCNACCTACGTACTTTGGTCTCCTTAAATAATACTTGCCTCGACTGAATAATTTCAGTAGAATGCCGCTGAGTTAGTTTTGAATGGACTGATGACCTTCGCTGATATGTTAGGAGGCTTAGGGCTGAATTACAGCATGAGTTTGGGAATTGTATTCAAAACTTANTACAATCGGACAAGTAGTTACTATATTNTGNNGTAAGCTACTATANCAGNNCNNTTGAANGTNTTAANNCATTNGTAAAGTATGAAAANCTGCAANATTCAACTCATATTCGCTATTTGATTCAATTCGGAAGTTAGNNATGACAGANCAAGAAAAATTTCTCTTCGATTTATGGGGTTATGTGGTAATTNAGAATGTNCTTANCGAGGACGAGGTTGCATCAGCGAATGTCGCAACTGATCACCACCAAATTACCAATCGTCCCACCGGGTTAGCTCAAAATTCTTCTGCGCTAAAAGCTGAGAATGGTCGAGGAGAATTTCAACGTAACCCGCTAACCTTTGAACATCCATACTGCCAACCATTTCGCCATATGTTGGTCCATCCCAAAGTCATTTCTATCCTGAATGAAATTTTAGGTGTTGGTTTTCGACTAGATCACGGACCGGGATTAATCCAAATGGAGGAAGGTACTGAAGGGCACTGGCTACATGGAGGTATGACGTTTGATC
>PAYP01000096.1 GCA_002714785.1 Candidatus Poribacteria bacterium
CAATCTGTCTAGACTTGGTTTAGCATCGAACGAGATCAAGATGATTCCAGCTGGAATTGGGCAACTAACTAACCTAACCATGCTCCATTTAGGGTATAACCAGATTAAGGTAATTCCAGCTGAGATTTTTCAGCTGACTAATTTAATTGAACTTCATTTAGTATCGAACCAGATCGAGATCATTCCTGTTGGAATTGGGCAACTAACTAACCTAACTACACTCCATTTAGGATGGAACCAGATCGAGGTAATTCCAGCTGAAAGTAGTATCTTGGCTAATCTTATAAATCTCAATTTGGGGTACAACCAAGTCAGGACTTTTCCGCAGATATTGAATAAAACAACCAATTTAGAGGTCTTAAATTTAGAATCGAACTTAATAGAATTTTTACCCAGCATGATTGGAAATCTGAAAACTCTTCACGACCTAAATCTGAAAAATAACAATTTGACAGATATTCCAGCTGAGATAAATAAACTATTCAAACTGCAATCTCTCAATTTGAACCAGAATCGATTACAGAAATTTCCTACCGAAGTAAACAAACTATCAAATTTACAACAACTCTATTTGAGCGATAATCAAATAAAATTTTTACCATCGACGATTAGAGATCTAATTAAACTAGAAAGATTACACTTAGATGGGAATGCACTCGGTCAATTACCGATCGAATTGAGCCAATTGCATGGGTTGATGGAATTGGACCTGAGCAAAAACTTAATCTATCAAATCCCATCTGAATTAGGCAGTTTAAAAAGGTTAATATCCCTTGACCTGAGTCATAATTGTTTAACAGAGATACCATCAGAGATTCTAGAGATACAACAATTAGAAACGCTTAATTTGGATAAGAATGTCAGGCGTGATAAGGTGACTGATTTTGGTAAAGTATTGACTTACCAAGAACATCTCGAACAATTAGAACTTATAAAACAAAATGCAAAGAAGGAAATTCAGATCAAAAAAGACTTCTTATCCCAAGTGAGTCACGAAATCAAAACACCAATGAATGGGGTAATTGGCTCTCTAAATTTAATTGATGCCGAACAGTTAAATTCTGAGCATAGAAGTCATATTAATAGAGCAAAAAATTCCGGACAATACCTGCTAACAGTTATTAATGAGATCCTTCAGTTCGCTGAGATAGAAGATGGTAGAATCGTATATCACCAAGAACCATTTGATTTAGTTAACACCTTTAGACAAGCTCGACAAATCTTACTTCCTTTATCTGAACAGAAAAAAATCCAATTAAATCTGGATTACCCACTCACAATGTGTGGTAAGTGGTTAGGTGATCGGCAAAAAGTCAAACAAGTAGCAATCAACTTAGTTTCTAATGCCATAAAATTCACGATGGTTGGTCAAGTGAAGTTAGTACTCAAAACTACTAAGTTTGGAATTAGAGTAGAAATCATAGATACAGGAATTGGCATTCCAAAAGATCAAACAGCAAATATATTTGAGTCATTTAATCAGGCAAGTCCAGAGATCGGTCGTAGTTACGGAGGAACGGGTTTAGGTTTAAGCATTAGCCAGAGGTTTGTTACAGGCATGGGTGGAAAGATCGGGGTAGACAGTAAGATTGGAGAAGGATCAAATTTTTGGTTTGAGTTGCCATTAGTACAAGTTAATTTATGGAAAGAACCAGAAATGGAAAAGAAAAAATCAATTAATTTATCAAACATGAAGGGACTAGTAGTTGATGATAATACGATTAATCGATTTATTTTCCGAAAATTTTTGGAGAATTTAGGCTGTCAGGTAGATGAAGCCGCCAATGGTACAGAATGCTTGACGAATTACCAACAAAATCAATATGATCTTATACTAATGGATTTACAGATGCCGGAAGCAAATGGCTACATGGTAACGGAACAAATCAGGCAACTGGAACAATCATCTGGACTTAAAAGGGTGCCAATTCTGGCGATATCCGCAAGAATAGAAGAAGTAAAAGAACAGTGTAAGTTAGCTGGAATGGATGGGTATATAGGTAAGCCGTTTAGGTCTGATGAACTAATTGAACAACTGAACCAAGTCATAAATTAAATACTTAAATTTGGTTTCCCTTAAAGAAAGGGTATGTTAGGAAGAAAAGATAAGCTTTGGACAACAGCTAAAAAGGTGATCGAAAAGATATTGCGAATGGCACACAAATTACTTTTTGTAAATTAGCTCAGAATGATTTACTTGTTAGTAGGATACCCGTGAATAAATCATTCTGAGCTGGGTAGAAATGAACCCCACGAAAAGTAACAGATTTACGTAGTAAGCGGATAACTTTTCATACTCACGTTTTGAATGTTAATTAAGAAAAATAAAGTAGGACAAACTCTGTTACCGTAGGTACAGTCCAAGGTTCATTTCGTTCTTGCTATCTTCACTCATTTTCGTGTTTTTCACAATTATAAGGAATCTTATTAAACCTTTAGATTTAGGACAAGAGTTTTCGGTCAACTTCCCGCTCATTTTGTGATGAAGGATATTACTCAGAAATCAAAATGGTCAATTTAAATTTGAAAATAATCCTTCAACATGTTTTTTCAGCTTTTATGGGACTATTTTTTGTTTTGGTTGGCATAAAGCATTTCACAGATCCCGTATGGTTTGAACCAATTGTCCCGGCTATACTAGGGAACTCAAGAATCTGGGTATACATAAGTGGTGTGCCTGAGGTTTTTCTAGGAGTCGCAATTCTCATCCCGAAATACCGGACTTGGGCAGGTCCATCAATTGCTGTTCTTCTGATAATCCTTTATTGGGCTAATCTCAATATGTGGATCAATAACATTCCTCTCAATGGCCAAACATATGCGGCCACGTGGCACGTATTACGTGGGTTGGCTCAAATTATTTTGATCAGTATTGCGTTTTGGTTAAGTGATTGGTCGATTTTTATTTTTGTCAAAAAGAAAGCTAAACATGAATCGTATGATCAAGGACATTGATTAACTTATTGTTTCTAAGTTTCAGCTTTGTTGTCTCTTGTATAACTAAGATGGAAGAATTAGATTTATCCTTTGTCCCTGTTTTGCCCAATAGCTTCAAACTTTATCTTATCTGATTTTCATCTATCACACACAGATATCAGTGGCGGGAATATGCCAAATATAAAATTTCTGACTCATCATACTGAGGATCTATAGTCCGATATATTCTTCGCTAATTTTCGTTTTAATAGCTACCTAAATGTACGTATTATTAATGATTAATTGTTCAAGACTAATGTTACTGTACTTTATCAACTTTGCGAAACAATAATGACTCTGTATCATACCTGTACAACCTAGAGATAGTTAAAGATGAGTCTTACTCAAAAGAAAAAGGATCTACTGAAACAGGAATGGTTAAAACTTTCGTCTGCTTGGATCAAAGAAACTCGTGAAGGTCGTAATTCCCATAGAAACGGATTATTAGATCAACCGATGTTAGAGGCTTGTGGATACGTAGAAGGGTTACGAATTCTTGATTGTGGATGTGGTGAGGGCCGTTTTTGTCGAACCTTAGCGCAGCGTGGTGCTAGTTATGTATTAGGTCTGGATATTTGTGAGCCGATGATCAAAGCAGCTAAGGAACTACAGCCAAGTGGTAATGAATATAGAATAGCTGATGTGCAGAATTTGTCTTTTCTTGCAGATCAGAGTTTCGATCTGGTTGTTTCCTATCTCAATCAATGTGATTTACCCGACTTTATAGCTAATACGAGAGAAGTATATAGAATTCTCAGAAATAAAGGGCGATTCGTTATCGCCAATTTACACCCGATGAAATCAGCTGGAGAAGGCTGGTATAAGTCAGAAGATGGGCTCAAACAACACGTAATATTAGATCGTTACTTTGAAGAAGATGAGCGTCACTGGAGAATGATGGGAGTGAGTCCTACAAATTTCCATCGTACATTATCAACTTATATACAAGGATTTATAGAGGTTGGCTTTAATATCGAGGCAATAATCGAGCTTACTCTTGATAAAAAGAAATCGGTAGAATTCCCTGATCTATTGGATGAACTGAGGGTTCCAAATTTTATAATATATTGTCTAAATAATCCCTCCAATCAACCATAAAATATTCTGGAGTCGATAGTGACAAGAGTCAAAGTTTGTTGTATTGCTTCAGTTGAAGAAGCAAATTTAGCTATTAGCTATGGTGCTTGGGTTTTGGGATTGGTTGGACACATGCCTAGCGGTCCTGGAGTTATCTCAGATCTAACGATTGCAAAAATTACTTCCTCTGTTCCAGATTATATCAAGACATGCTTACTGACCAGTGAAACTACTGTAGATGGAATTGTTGCACATCACAGAAAAACATCTACAAATATGATTCAGATTGTTGATTCTATTGATTGTGAAGTCTATGATATTTTAAGAAAAGAATTACCGAAAGTGTCCATTGTGCAAGTAGTACACGTAACTGATCGATCTGCAATCGATACCGCCCTAAAAATTACACCTTACGTTGATTATCTGTTATTAGATAGTGGTAATCCTAATTTAGAAATTAGGGAATTAGGAGGTACAGGTCGAACCCATAATTGGGAATTGTCTGCAGAAATTGTTGAAAGGAGCTCGATTCCTGTGTTTCTGGCAGGTGGATTAGGAGGAGATAACGTTAAAAGTGCAATCGAAAAAGTAAACCCCTTTGGGATAGATCTGTGCAGCAAGATTAGGACAAAAAACAGGTTAGATGCGAAAAAGCTTCAGCTTTTAATGAAAAGAGTAACGGAAAATTCATAGAATCACCTCGCTTTGAATATCTCTAGTCAGGTTAATTTCAGTCCGTATTCGAAAAAGAAACACACTGTTGAATCTATACATATTCGGGAGAATATTCCACACAACAAGCATTCGAGCATACACCGGTTTATCTTTCGAGTCAATTCCAGTAAGAAATTACTTAAGAAACAAACATGAATTTCGACTTGGGCGCCGACAACCTAGATACGAAGTGAGCAAAAACTAACCCTTTGAGATATTCTCTAGTTATTTAAGACAAAAAACTATTCAATATTTATCCTGTTTACTCGACCCGCAATTGTTTGTCCCTTATCACAGGCCTTAGGTAAACTACTACATTGTCTTGGCCATTATATTCAGCCCAACCCAAAGCATCAGATTGATATCTAAAGTCTTTAATTGTTGGATCCGCACCTCGTTCAATTAGAAATTGAACCATGTCTAATTTACCAAAAAAAGCCAAATGGTGTAGGATAGTAGCTGGTTCATGTAAACTCCACTCGGCATTTATATCTGCACCTTGGTCTATTAAATAATTAGCTATCTCTTGGTGTTGGTTCATGCAAGCAAGGGCCAAGCCAGCAGATAAATCTGCATTCACTTGGTGGTCTAGGTAGGTTTTTACTTTTGATAAATCACCCAACCCTGCTAAAGTCGGCAGATCGTACGGAGGTGTCCATAGGTCCTTCAACAATTCCACCATCTCACGATTTCCATATTCAATGGCGTAGACCAAGGCATTGGAGTTCGGGCGAGAATTAGTTTTACCGATATATGCCCCTGAATCCAATAATAATTTGGCAAATAAGTACCCATCCGAATAAGCCGCCAATTCAAGTAGAGCTACTTGTTGCCTTATAAAATGTCGACTGAGTAGTGATGGTGTTTCTTCTACAACATACTGGAATAAGTTCATATCTCCGTTGACAACAGCAACCTCAGCCTGAATTAGTTGATACATTTCCCACGCAGGCAATGTATCATTCATAATGATTTGACTTCGGTGTTGAATCATATAGGATAGAAAATCAGGCTTACACTTTCCCTTGATTCTTTGGCATAACTCTTGGTCTATTTCTACCAACTGTTCTAAAAGCAGTTTAGCTGTCGATTTATGACTGAACCGAATAGCATATCGCAAAGCATCGGTAATCAGCCATTTATCTGTCAATTCACTATTTTGATCTCTCCATACGTAATGAAGAGGATCGGAAGTACTCCTGAGCCAATTAGTTGGTGGTGCTGTATTTACCCTAATATTTTCACTGAGCAACCAATTTTTAAGTTCTTTAGTCTGACCTAGAGATGCTACAACCCTAAGGCAGGCTGGTAGCTCGTTTTCTTGCCTTAACCACTCAATCATTGGAAAATCAGCTGTACTAAGAGCTCTTAGACAGAATTTAGCGTCAATTACAGCACCATGTCTCTTCAGGATATCAGCGCATTCGGGCGTTGACCAGAAATCAGGTTCATCTCCCGAGAAATTAGCATACGAAAGTGTATGATGGATAAGGGGTTGATCGGATATGACGACCTCGGAGTTGTGTAGTAAGTCGGAGTATTTTCCTAGTAGTTGATTAAGAGACTCTGAGTCTTTTTGCTCGATAAATAAAACAGCTTGTCTGAATGCCTGAGATCTNTTTGTCATTNTTCTTCCCTAATTAATAGCTATCCAGTTAGGTACCAGTACGCCATTGTAATNNACATTTGATCCAATTATTNTTAATNGATNGAGATTTCTATTTCGGTTANATNCTGGTTCCNACCACCAAAGTCGTATCGNTGATAGAGTTCTNGGTACAAAACTTCTGTATATTTATAACCAGCTTCTGCTGNCCTACGTTCCCAACTAATCTTTTGCCAACCGCTATTCTTCTGATAGGGAAATGGGCCGATATACAGAATGCTACATACTTTCAAAGCTGGTAAGTGAACCAATTTGAACTTAGTGGATGGCAGCGTATTTGTATTAACCTGATTTACTACAACACCTGTTTGGAGGATCATGGATTTTTGAGCTTCATCCACCCAGTTATATAGGTNAATTTCTTCCGGTGTGTCAAATCCTCTGGCAATTTGATACTTTTTNATGAAAAATCTTAGATCNTCAAGCTCCATGTAGGGCAACATCTCTGTTCCTAATTGAATAAGCTCAGNGCTGCTCTTGACTAAGAATTGGGAGGGTTGATAGTATTTGACCACGGGTGCCGTAATAATATATTCTTCACCAGCCTCTGCTATTTGATATTTTTTGGGTCAACTATTGAGAGGACGTGGCTTGTTTTCATGGTANTTCTCAGTGGGTANCGGGTCTCTCGGTCTGCGGTGGAATCGTTCAAACTTGGAAAACTATTGGGATAGTCAGTTATNAATTGTTTCCTGNAANCATTTAGGCCTAAAAGCANATTCAGTCCCACATATAACCACAGGCAAAAATCACTAAGCCAAAGTTTGAAATAATTACCCATGGGAGAGCCCAACGCAAATCGGTCTGTTTTGTGAAAAGTGAAACGGAAATTACTTCGTAGGAAAGTATGTTTCTGTTACGCTAGATAATAACTAAGAGTTGATCATCTGTAAATACNGAGATAAGCTGAAACNATTTTCTANATCGGAAAAACATTATGAACCCACATCAATCTAATCAAGCTTTTTGGAACGCTTCCGCAAACTGGTGGAAAGAAAAAGAAGATCATCGTGGATTGTGGAAAAAAGCTCATGAAAATCCTTCTTTGGTTTTGGGNCCACTAGAGATGTCTTTTTTCAATAATATCGAAGGGAAAGAGGTTTGTGTTCTAGGTAGTGGGGACAACGAGGTCGCTTTTGCTTTAGTAGGTCTTGGTGGACGGGTCACTTCGGTGGATTTCTCACAACGTAGGCTTGATATTGCTGCTAATCGTGCCAGCCAACTTGGCCTTCAACTGTCGTTTCTACAGGCAGATGTAACAGACTTATCTGCCTTGGCCTGCAGTAGCTTTAATCTGGTTTATACCGGTGGACATGTATCCGTATGGGTCTCTGATATTGAAAAATACTATTCTGAAGCGGTTCGTATATTAAAGAGTAGAGGTATATTCTTAGTAAGTGAATATCACCCTATCCGCCGAATGTGGACTGGTACCACTGGCAAAGAAAATTCTTGCTATAACTATTTAAACCGAGGTCCTTATGAATATCGATCAGACGAAGGATTGCCAACTTTTGAGTACCACTGGACGGTTTCAGATCATGTTCAGTCAGTGGTAAATGCTGGTTGTGAACTGGTCAAAGTTGAAGAACATGATCTTCAGGTTGAGGATGAACATTGGCTCGAAGTCAATCTGAATAATTTTCCATCTACCTTGATAGTCGTTGGCCGCAAAAAATCAGTTAACTCCGATATTTGAAAGATCGTATGTGTTCACACAGTTAAGTATAATGAACTGTAATTAAACAGATTATTACTTTAGGATTAGTTATTTATCTCAAAAAACTCAGCTAGGCTTAATTAGGAAACAGTAGCAGTATAGAACAGTTTCACTATCGGAATCGTCAATTACCAGTCTGGTTTATAATAATAGTACTCTCTTTTTGGTTACTGTCCCTAATGTTGATATGTGCTCAGTCGAGAGCTGCGCTGGTGCTTTTATTACCGTCTGTCATTTTTACTACTGTATTTTGGGGGCTGACGATCGCAGTCAATAGTAAAGAAATTCGACTATATTTTGGTTTGGGCTTAATTAAGCATAAGATCTGCCGGCAAAACATTGATCAAGTACACAGATTCGTAATCGCTCGTGGTATGGCTGGGGTACTCGATTAACACCACACGGCTGGGTGTGGTATATGGGTGAGCTGAATGCAATAGAGTTGACATATAGCAACAATAAAAGATTTCGTATAGGCACCAATCAGCCCCAGTTCTTATTGAAGGCCTTAACCAATAGTTAGTCTTTCTAGTTATGATTTCTTTTGAATTCTAAAGGTGGTTCGAGTTAGTACAAAATCAAAAAACTGATGTCAACCAATGAGTATTAGGTCACACTTGGCGTAGTTTTGCTTGCCCCTCCACGAGATATTTGGCCACTATTTGATCTCGGCCAGTTTTTTTACTAAATCACTTTATAATTTCAAATTGAGTAAAAACCAGAGCAAAAGTAAGCGATTTTGGATTAATTTTTCGGCGTATAANANCTTGGTGTTTACAGGCTATTTCTTGGATTCATTGAGGTAATACTCCAGAGTAGGCTGNCAATAAACTTCGATCTAATCTTGTCGTAATCGATTGAGAACAGTGATAATATTCTAATCTGTCTGACTGATTTTACCAAGTTGATTGGCACTTGTCGATCGGCTTCTGGCTTCCTCCAGTCGGATAGTCTCGTTCGCAGATAAGGAGCTAAATTACCAAGGTACATCGTCTGATGAATTCGTTAAAATCCACAAAAGCACACTATCAGTTGGCAGTTGAATTAGTCGTTTCGCAAGCTCAGAAAGATCCTAATATAATCGCAGCGATCCTATATGGAAGTCTTTCTCACGACCAAGTTTGGGAGAAATCTGATTTAGATTTGTGGTTAATTACGGTCGATAATCCCAAAAACACCAACTTTTACAGCTTAGTCTCTAATGATATTTTTATGCACGTGGATTTGATTCCTCGGGGGCAGTTTAAGCGTGGTCTCGAGAGTGGCCTAGTGAATTCGTGGTCAGAGATGGTGTTTGTTCGCAGTACTCTTCTCTTTTCTAAAGATCAGACTATCCAGACGTGGTATCAAAATCATCACCGATTTCAAATTGGAGAACGAGACAGGAAGTTTGCTCTCCTTCAAATTTTGGAGCGTGCTCTTCCTAAGCTCGAAACGGCAAAAAAAGAATTCTTTATCAAACAAGATATGGTTTATGCTTTTATATCCATTTTGGATTTAATCGACTTGTTAGCCGGTTTTGAAGTCATCTGGAATGGAGAAGTGCCCGGAAGGGAAAAAATCCAACCGGCACTGGAATATAATTCAACATTTTTTAACTTTGTCTATCATAAATTTATTAATCAACCCAAAACTGCTGACCGGTTGGAACAAGTCTTGAATGCTATTGACCAATACTTATTCGATCACCTTTCAATTTGCCAACCAATTTTTGATTATTTACATAGTCAGAGTGGTCCACGTTCCATAACAGAGATTGATTCTCATCTCAAACTGTCTAGTCGTCAACCTTCACATTTCAACGTCTACAATTGGTTGGCGTGTCAGGGAATTTTACAAAAATCTAGCCTACCTACAAGTCTGACACATAATAATTTAGTTAAACTAGATGAGACAGCGTATAGTTATGACCCAGATTCTACTTCTATACCAGAGTTTGTAACTCAATCGCAGATNAATTCATCAATTGAACAATTCATCGAACAGGCACAATTAGATTCTAATGTGGTGGCAGGTCTTTTNTTCGGCGATCCTGCANAGAATCAAAATCACCTTTGGTCGACGTCTCATCTTCATATCACCTTAATTATTCAGGAGAAAGTTAAGTCTCAATCTCGCTACATCCTGCAGCAAAATGGTATAGATTTGTGTGTAGATATGGTACCAAGGAACACCATCCGCCGAAGGTTAAGTCAGGCACGAGTTGGGGATGAATACTACAACTGGTTTGTCGACAGCCGGATCTTATTCACTAAAGATCCCACCATTCCGCAATGGTACACTGACATCCAAAGGTATAATACCAACCCTGATCAGATCGAAGTTGATAAAATTGCGCCTGTCTCCAGCAGAGACGGTCGTATCCAACTAATGAATTTAGGTTGTATGCTGAGCGCCACCTTAGCCAAAGCTGAAAAATGGTTTCATGTAAAAAATGATTTGAATTATAGCTTTGTNTATATCCTGAAAGCTGTAGAAGATCTAGCTCGAGTCGAAATCTTTCGAAATCATCAAATCCCAGGCAAGAAGCCACTTCATCAAGCCGTGGAGTTGAATCCTGACTTTTTTCAACTTTGGGGTGCTGATTTGATAGAGCGAAAAAAAGACAAATNGACCGTTCAACAAGCACTCACATCATTGACAGAATACATGTCAACAGGAACAGAAGAGATGTTCAAGCTTGTCCTCGATTACTTAAAAGCTGAAAATCGAATTTGTACTGCTACCGATTTGTATCATAACTTTGCCGATGAGTCCATTGGCTCAGTAGTTTTGGGTTGTGAATGGATGGTCAGGCAAGGATGGTTAGAAAGAATGGGAGTGCCTTTACAACTAACTCCCAACAGCTCTAGTACGGTCGAGGAAATTGCCTATTTGTACGATTTCTTGGAAGAAGATCTTTTCTAAGGATCGTACAATTAAATACCCACTGCAAAAAATCTATGGTTTTAGTCGTTTGTTTGAAAAAGGATTCAGATTAGTATGAGAACTACGATCTCAATTAAGGGAGCTCGAGAGAATAATCTACAAAATATAGACATAGAGATACCTCGTGATAAATTAACAGTTTTAACGGGTATTAGTGGCTCAGGTAAGTCGTCCTTAGCCTTCGATACAGTTTATGCTGAGAGTCAACGNCGTTTTATGGAATCTCTTTCAACTTATGCCAAACGCTTCATGGCACATTTAAAAAAGCCAGACGTTGATTTTATGACCGGATTATCACCGGTCATTTCAATTGAACAAAAAACAATCTCTATGAACCCACGTTCAACCGTTGGAACTATGACTGATTTGGGTGATTATCTAAGAATGCTATATGCTACGATTGGTCAATCCCATTGCCCATATTGCCAAAATCTAGTTTCAACGAAATCCAAGTACCAGATAGTAGAACGGATGCTATCTTTGCCTAATGGAACCGAAGTTCAAATTAGAGCACCGATTTTCAAAATACATGGTGAGGATTACGCTTATCTGTTTGACCAAATTCGAACTAATGGCTACCGATATGTGTTATTGGATGGACAACAGAATATAGACTTGGCTGAAGAACATGACCTAGATGAAGATCGAGACTACAAATTGGATGTGATTATTGATCGTTTCGTTATTCAACAGGGAATTGAAAAGCAAATACTAGCGACCCTAGAACATGGATTAGTGATAGGTGAAGGCTTTCTTAGTTTCCACCTATATAAAAATGGGAAAGAAATCCTTAAAAACCAACAATTCTACACTGATTTCGGTTGCCCAGAACATCGAATCATAATGGGGACCGTAGAAGCATCCTATTTTACCTTCAATGAACCTACTAGTGCTTGCCACACCTGTTCAGGTTTAGGCACCTATTTACAAGTTCATCCGGTACTTCTAACTCCAGATACTAGACGAAGTATCCGTGGCGGAGCGTTTGTCCCTGGCGTTTTTGTCTATGATCCAGATCGTTGGGATGGACGTATAATGTACAGCCTATCTCAGAAATATGACTTCGATTTAGATGAGCCCTACCAGAATCTGTCAGACGAGACCAAAGACCTTCTGCTGTATGGAACCAAAGGAGATAAACTTGTCATTTCTATTCCAGATGATGCTAAGACTGGTGAGCGCTACGAGGGACATGAGGTGCGTTTTGACGGATTTGCTAATCGGCTGGATCGTCGATATCGTCACTACCGAAAAGAGGGGACGTCTCACTCTGGCATGGAGGACTACCTGCGTAGAGTTATGGTTGAGCACACATGTCCTGACTGTAACGGCACCCGGCTAAAAAGACAACGTTTGCTAATTACCATAAACAATCATAATATCCACCGATTAGGAACCATGCACCTACAAGATTTACAGCAATTTCTCAGTAAAATTGAAATTCATGATCCTAAAGTTGAGGAAGCTGGCCGGAGATTAGTGCAAGAATTATCAGTTCGGCTAGAACTTCTGAATGGTATTGGCTTAGAGTATCTAAATCTCAACCGCCGTTCTGGGACCCTTTCCGGAGGGGAGTCGCAACGGATCCGCTTGTCTACCCAAATAGGTTCAGGTTTAATGGGAATGCTCTATGTGCTAGATGAACCATCAATCGGCCTTCACCCCAGAGATAATGCTAAAATGATCGGTACATTAAAGCAATTACGAGATGTGGGCAATACTGTCATCGTAGTTGAGCATGATGAGGAAACCATCCAGGCGGCCGATCACATTATTGAGGTTGGTCCTGGTGCGGGTGTCCACGGTGGGCAGATCGTAGCTGAAGGACAGCTCAAGGAGATTANAGCTGATAAAAAATCTCTTACTGGTCAATTTTTGAGTGGGGCTAGAAAAGTTGATTTGCCAGATACGCGTCGACAACAAAACCAAGACTTTCTAAGTATAAGGGGCGCACGTGAGAATAACCTGCAAAATATTGACGTAGATATTCCACTAGGTATGCTAGTTTGTATCACCGGTGTCTCAGGATCAGGAAAAAGCACATTAACCAACCAAATCATATATAAAAAACTCTATTCGATTTACCATGATAGCCGAACCTTGTCAGGTGATCATGATCANCTAGACGGTTATCAGCACATCAGCGATGTCATCAATATTGACCAAACTCCAATCGGGCGTTCCCCTCGTTCTAATCCAGCTACCTATATCGGATTTTACGATAATATTCGCAAAATTTTCGCTAATACACCTTCGGCTCAAGCTAGAGGGTACACGCCCTCTAGATTCAGTTTCAATGTCAAGGGTGGAAGATGTGAAGAATGTAGTGGAGAAGGGACAATTACTACACAACTTTATTTCATGCCTGATGTGGAAGNGACGTGTCCGACCTGTAAGGGTAGACGCTACAATGAAGAAACCTTAGAAATTACTTATGAAGGTAAAACCATCGCTGATATTCTAGAAATGTCAATTGAGGAAGGTGTCTTGTTTTTTAGCCATCATAGTCTAATTGCTAGAAAATTAGGAGTACTCAATGACCTTGGATTAGGGTATTTGACCATCGGTCACCCGGCCACAATTCTTTCTGGTGGTGAAGCTCAACGAATAAAGCTGGCGACCGAACTGGGAAAAATCAAGAGGGGCAAACATAATTTGTANATGCTTGATGAGCCGACTACAGGCCTTCACCTCGCTGACATTCAGAGNCTACTAGATAGCCTTAATCAACTAGTGGATCAGGGACACACTATAATCGTGGTCGAGCACCATTTGGANGTGATTAAGAGCGCAGATTATGTCATTGANTTAGGGCCAGAAGGAGGACACAAAGGTGGATCCGTTGTAGCATACGGAACACCGGAAGAGGTTTCTAGGGTGAAGAACTCGTTCACTGGCCGATTTCTGAAAAAGCATCTAAATAGTTAATTTCTAATTGATTANTCATCAAGGCCAATCGAATGTGCCTTTTGNTCTAGGATAGGTATAACGTTACTTAATACTAGTTTCTAGTTTCCGATACTTACCCTCAGAAGAGGTTGAGATATGGTTGTTAAAATCGAGAATCAACTTAAACTCAAAGTCATTTCCAGTACCTTGTTGTNTGATTCAGATCGAAATCTAGTCCTTTCTCTTTGTAATCGAGCCTACGAGGAAGACCTCGGGNCTTTGTTCAATACCTTACACCCCNCTACTCATATCCTAGGCTACTACAAACAAACTTTAGTTACTCACGCCATGTGGGTAGATAGGTTTTTGCAGACTGGAAAGAATCTGCCCATGCATACTGCTTATATTGAAATGGTCGCCACTGCGAAGGCATATCGCAACCGTGGTTTTGCAACATTAGTCATGAAACGTCTAGCCGATGAGATTCGAGANTTTGATCTAGGCGCTCTTTCTCCATTTAGTNNTGCTTACTNTGAGAGCCTGGGTTGGCAGCTATGGGAAGGGCCACTTTTTGTAAGAATAGGCTCAGGTCTTATACATACGCCTCAAGAAGAGGTTATGATTTTCCGGTTACCTCAAACTCCCAAACTAGATCTCAATGAGGCTCTATCAGCTGAATGGCGAGAAGGTGAGTTGTGGTGACAATCAAAATCTGAAAACATGTAGGTTTATGCCACCAGAGACCTAGAGNCAATTATGATTACCAATATTTTTGACCAAGCCGTGAGGGCNATTGAAGAAGGTCAACAAACAAAACTTNCTAAATTAGTCAAATCTTCACCTCAATTAATCTTACAACAACACCCTGATTCTCAATACACGCTTTTGCATTACGCGGCAAAATACAATAGGTCAAAAATAGCAGNGCAACTAATCAATTTGGGGATACCACTAGAACTTTATCCCCGTAACAGTTATATGCCGGACCATAAAGGTGCTGGGTCAGGTACATGGACGGCTTTGTGCCAAGCGCTTAACGTACAAAGCATGGAGGTTGCTGAACTAATTGCCTCCCATAAAGTAACACCCAATAACCTTTGGGTCGCTGTTGGTCTAGGTCGATGGGACCTGGTGCTGTCTTTTTTTTCCCAAGATGGTACCCTAAAAGACAATGCTGGGGACTTGGGAAAACTCCAGTCAAAGCAAGATATCTTGAACGATTGTTTTGCTATGGCTTGTCATACTGGTAGGGTTGATCTGATTAACTTCTTGTTGGATAAAGGTGCTGATATAAATGGTATAGATCATTGGGGTATGACTGGTCTGCATTGGGCGATCCAGTGTCACCCAGAATTATCGAGATATTTAATTGAGCAGGGAGCGGATATTAGAATTCGTGATGCTCAGCATGTGGCCACACAGCTTTCTTGGGCTTTACATTTTGGTAACAATCAGCTAGCTGATTACATGATTGAAAATTGTTCGATAGATATAGTTGACGCCATTAATTTAGGTAAAGAAAATGTTGTAAGAAAAATATTGATTGGAGATCCAGAATTGGTCGATGGTCAGCTCGGTTTAGGTGAACCCCTGAGAATGGCGGCGAAAAGAGGCAACGAAGCAATTATTGAGATTCTCTTGTCTAGCGGTGCCAACCCCAAAATATACGATGTGAAAACTGGTATGTTTGATCAACCAGAGTTAAAATTGACAGCTCTTCAGTGGGCTAAAAAGAATAATTATTTCAAGATTGCCCAAAAATTGCAGCAAGCTGGCGCTGAAAGGTAAGATGATGGTTATAAAATAAAGTATTTGACTTAATTTGTTCGTGTCTACGGTTTGATCAATATTTAAAATTGGCACTTGATTGTAGTCGTTTTTTTTAATCCGAATGCTTATTCTAAAACTAGAATTTTGACTGGAGACCTGATCACTGAACAAGATATGAGTGCTTTTAGGGACTGGGTTTATA
>PAYP01000097.1 GCA_002714785.1 Candidatus Poribacteria bacterium
CAAATATCTCTTCTGCTACGTAGAAAGCATAAAAAATTGCCACAATACAACAAGTAAGCGTGATAAAAATGATTAGCCATTTTCTACGCCAAAATAGACCAATGTACTCAAACAAGTCAATTTCATCTTCGTAAAACTCGATTTCTTCTTTTTTCATACTGCTTCTTGTTTGAGTCTTTCATCAAACTGATTTACTCGCAACTAGAGATGCATACCCAACGATTGATCTCGTTACTAATTTTATCAATTTGTGTCGTATACAGCAATAGGATTCACTTATTCTCTTCGGTCTTCAAGCTTAATAATTTGACCATTTTCTTGAGCGAAATAGAGGAAACCCATATGGTCTAAAGTTATACCTTCTTGGTCCTCACCTGTTAGAAGATATCGCCGCCAAATCTCTCCACCGAGAGACATCTCTAACAGTAAGTTGGTTGTATCGCTCAAAACTAATAGCCTCTTTCTATTTTGGTCGAACATTAGGCCTGACACATCGATAATATCTAGTGGGAAAAATTTTACAATTTTTCCTTTCATTTTTTTTATGATTCCTCTTTTTTGTTGCTTTTGACGAGTTTTAATGGGTACTTCGATTTGACAGACAATTGATGGCTCTTTGTTTGGTTTAAGGCTGAAGGATTGGTTGCCCACCCAAAATGTACCTCCTTCAGCATGACTTTTGTCAGCTACAAACGTAATGGCCTCTAGTCCCATACCACCTTTTTTGAGCAATTCTCTTCCTTCAAAATCTCGATCAATGCGAAATTCATACTGAATTTTAAAATCTTGAGGTGAAATCTCCAAAATTGCATCACGACCTTCAACTACTGCATATAAAAGTCCACTTATTGGATCAACAGTTAAGCCTTCCAAATCATCGCTATTTATCATTGCTTGACGTACTACCCGGCCGTCTGTCAGGTATTCACTAAGCCCACCTTCATCGTTAATAGTGAAGAGCGTTTTTCGTTTTGGATGGTAGGTGATCCCAGAAAGTTCCTCTTCTGGAAAGGCTAGAATATTGCCAACCCATTTGTGAGGTAATTGTGTAATTGTAACTTGTTGTTCGACCGAATTGGGTGTGGGAACTAGATCGTACAGAACTAACAGAAGCAAACTTAACCCGATTAATAAAATTAGCGATAAAATCTGTCGTGTCATGTCAGGTTGTTCTACGAAGAGTCAATAAGAGAGACTCTGGCAATTCAGGTTTTTCTACCTGTTTATTCTTCTTGCAAGGTGATGGAAGAAATAAATTCAAATGACCTGAGTTCTGAGGTGAAATCGGTCCAATCGGCTTCTCGTTTTAAACAAATGTAAAAGGTTCGTTCGAATTTTCCTGACTTTGTTAACCTTTGTTCTAGTTGATGATAATTGGATAAATATTGGGAAAAAATATCTAAGTAACTCGATTGGGTTTCTTGTGATGAGAGTTCTTTGAAAGAAAGGATAAACTCTCTTTTGCCTGTTTGATTATTCTTNGTTTGNCCCCACTTTCTAAACAAGGTAGGGGTGAAATTTAGCCCCAATACAATTAAACAAATTGTAAAAGTTGCAACTACTGAAATTAACGGATTTCCTGCACCAATTCCCATACCAATCGCCAAGACGAAAAAGACAAAAGCAATATCACGTGGGTNTCGTACTACAGTTCGAAACCGGATAATGGANAATGCTCCAACCAAACTGAAAGCACGAGCTACACTATCTCCAATAACTACCATTACAACCGTTATCAACATTGACAGAAGGACTAAAGATTCCATGAAAGACTTACTCGCAATACGTTTATGTGTCCAACGATAAACTAGAGAGATAATCATACCCAAGACAAAAGCTAATAAAAGGCTCACTATAACAGAAAAAGCTTTTGGTAATTGCGACGTCGCTGATTCGGTCAATTGGAAGGATGAAGAAAATGTTTGTAATTCAGTCAGCATNNGGCTTTAAGATACCTGCAATTAGCACTAATACGTCAGGTAAATATCAGTTCTAAGTACANCTAACGGCTGATAAAGACCTGAGATGTTTTTGTAACATTTTTGGAACAACAGTGATATTATAACATCTCTCTGCATCGTAGTAGATTTGAACCAGAAAGATGTATTTGATCCGACCGGTTACCAACTGAAATTAGGGCATATTTCAAAAATGTTTACTTATAAAGCGAGGAAAGTAAGTTTGGCTAATATCGCACATCAAAAGGTATTCAATTTTCCCGATTCATCTAGTATGATCCATGGTAATCCAGAAAATCTTCGTTTCTACTATCAGTTGTTTATCTTTTTAATCAGCTGGTTCATTTTTCTTCCTGCTAGCTCTATACAAATCACAGAATTGATGTACAACCCACCAAACAGGGGAAATGAGGAAACAAGTTCCCAGTCAACCATGGAGTTTATTGAACTCTACAATGAAAAAGCCGACTACCTCGATTTGGGGGAGTGGAAATTTACTAAGGGGATAAAATTTCAATTTCCACAGGGCGTGATCATTGCTCCTCAGACTTATTTTTTAGTGGCGAAGAATCCCGAAAAATTGAGGGAAAATTATATTAAATTTTACCANNAANATNTTACTGCCCAAATTTTTGGTCCATTCCAAGGNTTNTTNAGCGATAAGAAAGATNGGTTAGTTCTGANTGATCCNGCTGGGGGGGCAATGATTGATTTCGCTTATGAAGATAAAAAACCATGGCCAATGGCTACTGATGGAACTGGCCACACATTATCTAAAATTTCCCCTCGCCTCAATGACAATAAATCAACNAACTGGCTACCCAGCCAGACTTTTGGTGGCACACCAGGTCGAGCTAATAATTTATCGTTAGATAGTACTACAAATTTTCGNCATGTCTTGATTAATGAAATATTNATCAAAGACAAGAAAAGTAAATCGNCGTTCTTCTCGGTCGAAATTTACAATCCAACTGAAATAGAGATTGACCTGAGTGGGTATTGGTTGAGTGACAATCCAAATCGTCTGCAAAAATACCAAATACCTCAAGCTACGAAAATTGAGCCTGAAGNTTTTTTTGTAATAACACATCAAGAATTAAAATTTAAGCTGGCTCGAAAAACGGAACGACTTTTTTTGACCCACTCATCATTTGAGCAGGTAATAGACGTAGCTAGTGTGCCTCATACACCAACCAATCACTACCATAGTTATGGACGTTATCCGGATGGATCGGCGGAAGAATGGTACTTGATGCCAAATTCCTTATCAAAGGCCAATAAAATTGACGAGACCGATAGCCTCGTCATTAACGAAATCATGTACCATCCACCTGATGGATCTAAAAAAGGTGAGTACATTGAGCTTTATAATTGTGGGACTCAGACAGTCGATTTATCTCAATGGGAACTTACAGGGGGAATCGAATTTAGGTTTGAGAAAAATACTAAACTGACAATTGGATCTTATCTGGTAGTCGCTAGAGATATTGACTATTTTCGATCTCAATATAAGACCGTTGATGTCACTGGTAATTTCCAAAAAACACTAAGTAATAACAACGCCAGGATTGAATTAAGAAACGAACATGGTAATTTAGTCGATAAAGTTGAATATTACGATGGGGGAAGCTGGCCGAAATCGGCAGACGGTTACGGTTCGAGTCTAGAGCTTATTAATCCAGGCCAAGACAATAGCAATAGCCAAGTTTGGCAAAATAGTGAGGAATCAAGTAAATCCGATTGGCATTACATTAGTTATTTGGGCATTTGTAAAGAAGATAGAGGTGAAGAAGCTTGGCCTCGCTTACACTTGAATTTACAGGGAGCCGGGGAAATTCTGATCGACGATGTACGATTGACCAAGAAAAATAGTCCTTTCTTTGTTGAAGCTACTAGAGACCGAGAGTGGGTTGCTAATGGCTCTTTTGAGTACGGCGTCGAAGACTGGGAGATCATCGGTACACATATCGACAGTCAGACAGTAGTCAATCAGTCGAAACATGGACGTAAAAGTCTAAGATTATTGGCTTCTAGTTCTGGAAATACAGGACCAAACCACGTCGAGATTCCACTCCAATTTCCTTTAGTAGCAGGTGATGAGTATTTGATTTCATTTTGGGCCAAATGGCAGAAGGGTAGTAACCTGTTACTAACTAGATGTTCCGGAAACCAATTGTCTGAAACTCATTGGATTCCGAGACCTAATCAACCAGGCACACCAGGTCGACAGAATTCGGTTTATCAGTCTATGATTGGCCCCGTTTTTCAAAAACCTATCCATTCACCTATTACACCAACGGCTAAAGATCATGTGCAAGTTGAAATTCAGGTTTATGACCCGAGCGGCATCTCAGAAGTTCATCTAAATTACAAAGCAGATCGACCAAACCGTTCAACTGATTCGGGCGGATTGTCAACTACATCTTATCGTCAGATAACTATGCTACCAATTCATCAAGCTAAATCGGGTTATATTCTCTATAGAGCGAATATTCCGAACCATTCTGCTCCGCAAACGGTTGCTTTTTACGTTCAATCTACCAATGAGGTAGGATCAACGAGTACTTGGCCCCGTGATATCAGTCGTCCAGGACTCTACCGAATTGAACACGACGAAGCTAAATTCAAACCGGAATTACCCAGCTACCGCATTATTATGCGAACTGAAGACGTAGAAGAGATCGAAAATCGTCCATCTCTTAGTAATAAAATGATGAATGCGACTTTTATTTTTAATGAGACCGATGTTTATTATCAAGTTGGTTGCCGGTGGACTGGTAGCCCTTACCGACGTGGCCGCAGTGGTTATCCGAGTGGTTATAAAATCCGGTTTAATGCTGACCAGAAGCTACATGGTCTACGTTCAATGGCGCGTTTTGACCGAAATGATAATGCACCAGGAGGTTCGTATCATGAGCGGTTATCATATTACCTTCTTCGAAAAATGGGGTTGCCTAGGGGGGAACAAGAGTGGATTACTGTTCGTTTCAATAGTGACCAAGACCGATTAGTCTGGGGTGATATTATGCCTCCCAACAGCCAATTCTTGTCAATTTTTTATCCTAGAGATGATAATGATCAATTATTCGAAATTACGTCTTATTTTGATTTTCGTGGAGAGCCAGGAGATGCACGAAATTTTAGAAGTCAATCAGCTAATTTCGAATGGTATGGTGATGATGATTTGGATTTATATAGATGGAACTACCAGCCAAGATCTCGTGAAAGTAAGGGGGATTTTGATGCATTGTTTGAATTGCTAAGAGTGATGAATTACCAAACTAATTCATCAGATACAGAGGAATCTACAAACTTATCCTACGAAACTTCGATCTCAAAACACATCAACGTTGAGCAATGGTTACGAATGCTGGCAACCAGAGTAGTTGTCAGTGATTGGGATTTTGTTGGGGCAACTTCTGGACAAAACGCTTATGTTTATCGTCCAGGAAAAAGTAAAAAATGGGAATTATTAACTTGGGATAATGAATGGGGTTATGACCGAGTTAACATGAGTGTTTGGGCTGATGCACCAGCCATTAAACGTTTCCAGCAAAGTCCCACACATCAACATCTTTACTTTGGTTTCATGCGAGAGCTGATAAAAAAGTATTTCAACGTCGACTATCTACTCCCACGGGTTCAGCATTACCATCGAATGGTTGGTGGTAAATCTCCCGATATGTTGATGGACTTCGTTAAGGATCGTACAACTTATCTTGATAATTTGATACCGAAAGCTAAAGCTAAAGTAACCCAATGGAATCCTGGTTTGTTTACTCTAAAAGGAACGGCCCCCGTAGAAACTAAGATGATCAAAGTCATCTTTCAGAATCAAAAAGTAGTGGATTATTATCCTCAGTGGTTGTCAGCAACTGATTGGCACTTAGCCTTATCTGAAAAAACTAAACCAACCAGCATCCAATTTTTTGATAATGATCATAATCTTATTGTTATGGAACAATTGTCAGAGTAAAGGTTCAACTTATGATTCAGACACATGGGTATTCCAAAATCATACGATCTAAACGGTTTCTGTTTTTGTTTACTTTTCTACAGTTAGCTGTTGCTGTTTTTGCCTCTAACGATGACACGCTTAATCCAATAGAACACACTAAACTGACCCGTTATAGTCAACTTCATTGCCGATTTTTGAGGAACGATTTGGTGGTGACTGTGGCCTATGCTATTGATTCTTATTTATTATTCAATCGTCAGTATGATCTGGTAACTACGAAAATTGAAAATATAACCCAGAATGGTCGTAAGTTAGCACCCGAAACATACACAAATTTTGATGATTTAGAAGGGCAATTTATGCTGGCTACTCAGCTAGAGAATGGTACTTTATCTCACCTTTTGCCGACTGAAACTGCTTGGGCATTTTCATCCACGGTAACTTCTCTTAAGACTTCAATGGACTTTATGTTTGCGCACTACAATTTTGATGATTCTTCTATTGGCCAGTGGGAAACTAGCCCGACTGGTTTTGTGAACGGTTGGGTCAGAGGACCCGATTGGTCAAAAATGACTATCAAAATGGGCCAGGTACTAGCGAATGAAATCGAATTGCAACTATCAGCTACATTACCTAGTATGACTGATAATCAATCTAGTTCTGATGAAGCATTGTTATTAATGGACGAACTCTGGTTTAGCGATCAAAGTGATTCTGAATTAAAAGAAGAAAAGAAATATCAGATAGAAATTAGCTATAGGTCTGAATTGGTAGGCCAAACGGTTTTGACAGAGGAATCGGCCACAATTACCCAAAAATTATTGCAAAAATTCGAAGAAGCTAAACAAATGTTGATAGATGGCAAGGTTATACCAGCGTATCTATTATCTGACTCCACACGACCACCCGTCGATGAAAAATTGGTTAATGATTTAAAACAAATTCTGGTGAGTACCAAATCACGCAAAAACCAAATGGAGAAATTCTGGTCAATTACTAAAAAACTATTGGAGCCAAGTCAATCTAGAAATGGAAATAGGCCTCCCTTGTCAGATTTTTCTGTTCAACCACTCAGAGGAGAGAATGACATAGTTTTAAACTGGCAGCCCGATACAAATGGTCAAGGATATCAAGTGTTAGCTAACGGTAAAGTTATTAATCAACTGAATTCCGCAGACCTAACAGAATACATCCACTACGACTGTCCACCTGATACAGAAATCACCTATCAGGTTCGGTTGATCAATAATTTCTCTGTGACTACGGATTCTGTTAAAGTTTTGGTTGAAGCAGATAATACAGATCCAGAAAACCCGGAATCAATCACAGAAGAAATCTTATTCACCGATGATGAATCAGCCATTAACATCTCGCACCGTCATCTTAGATGGCAACCAAGCCCTTCGGGAGATGTTGTTTCTTATCGAGTGATAAAAGGTGAACAGGTGATTGCGACTTTGCCAGCTGATATCATTCAATATATCGATACCAACGGTGATTTCTCACAGGGTTATACTATTTATGCGGTTGATGATGCTGGTAATTGGTCGTCTGGTGCCAGAAGCCATAGCCGTGATTTTGGTCGTATGTTCAGTCAATTGAACCAGTACAGTAGCAATGGGGAACTGGGTAAATTAGTTGTCTTAGCTGAACGTATCAAGAATACAATGATGTTTAGTCGCGTCAATGAATACGTAACCAATTTGATGATAGAAAGTTTCTCGAAATATGAAGCTCTACCCAAATTAGCTTCTTTTTATAGCTCTATTCTGCAAAATACCGGTGGTACGAGTAAGGAATCAGTCAAATCGTACCAAAAATTACTGGCGTCTGTTTATTTAGCTAGTAACCAACCTAAATCAGCTGCCCAGATTTATCAACAATTAATCGAGCGGTCTGGAGGGGAAGAACAACTTGAATTAACAGCTAGTCTAGCCAGAGCTTATCGCCAGAGCGGAGATAGTCAGCAGGTAATTTCTTTACTGGAACAGATTATTGATTCAGCTCCTGACCGCTATGATTTTTACCGAGATTTGGGATATACATATGATGATCTAAACCAACCTTTAAAGGTGATTAATATTGTTAATCGACTACAAGAAAGGCTTGATAATCTCGATAGGTCGGACACGAGAGATCGCCGAAAATTTTACTCTGATGGTGCAGACATTTTTTCCGTTTTGGGGACACTGTACGAATTATCTGGAAATTATCCCAGTGCTATTGGTCTCTATAAACGTGGGATTTACGAAGCAAATAATCGGTCGTTGCTNTCATCACTTGCGGATACTTATGAGTTAATGGGTGAAATTGAGACGGCCAGCCAAATTCGTAACTCAGAAGAAATNGGAGGGAATACCAATGGCAATTCGAGATCNGATAGACAAAGAGGTGGACGTCAGCAATCTAGTACCCGAGGTATTCCTTCCACCCCGATGGTTGATATCAANAGTAATGAGATTTTCTTGTCTGACTACCAAGATAAGATTCTGATTCTTCACTTTTTTGTGCCAACTTCNGACCAAGCCAATTTACAAATGTTGTCCAGATTCACTCAAAATCGAAAAGGCAGTCTACAGGTAATTGCTATTACCGGTGACCATTTAGGGAAGTTGACATTTGACCCAGCTTCAGTTAATTTTCCGTTGGTGAAATTCAACCAAGCGGAGTGGGATCTTTTTGAGTTTAGATTTGGTAGTCAGATCAAGGTCCTTCCCACTACACTGACAGTCATTGGTGATGGCCTATTTCTTTCTGAACAGTACCATGATCAATTGTCTGATAGCGTCTTGTACAGATTATTCAATCGCGCAAAAGAAAGAAGAAGTAGAATGCATCGAGAACCAAATATCTTGTGGGCAGACAAAGTCCTCAGATCCAGTAGTCAGTATGGTGAAGTTGACTGGTCTGCGGAACAAATACTAGGTGAACCTGATACTTACCCAGCTCATGGAGATCGGCCAACTGCTTGGGCTCCAGCCATAAATCGTAAAACCTCAACCGAATTCATTCGAGTTGGTTTTGCCAAACCGATTCATATGGAAGGATTAAAAATTTACGAAACTTGTAATCCTGGGGCAATAAATCAAGTGTTTGCAATTGACCAAAATGGTGTACAGCATACAGTTTGGCAAAACCATATACCAGAAATTACCACCCTAAAAAAACGAATTTTCCGACTGAATATGCCTGCTACAAGTTACAAGATTTCATCTATAGAAATCCATTTAATTCCTTCAAATGATGGTAGTTTGAACCAAATAGATGCTGTTGGGATTATCTATCCACAAGATTAAACTAGTGTGCCTAATTTTGTTTGTAGAAGGGCTGACTCCAACTACGCTTAATGCCACTCACCGCTTCAATTCGGAAATAGGTTAGATCAGTAGTAACCGACCATTCAAGTTGGTTCCCTCTTGTAGTATGTAGAACAGTACCACCGTCTCCTATTACCCGTAGAGATCTTGCCCTTTTAGCAGTGACACATAAATGTTGATCTGAGGAATTTTCGTTTTGCAAATCAATTGTTTCAAAAGAAGGGTAAGTGCTTGAATAGAATGCCCCTTTTTTCAATTGATTAACTACTGTTTGCCAGCTGATGGGAGTTGGGGAATCTTCTGGTATTTGTACCATGACCCAACCATGACCAGGTGTGATATAGGCACAATGAAAATCGTCTGTCGCAACTCCCCAAATTTGTCCACCTGCGGTTAGGATTTGATCCCAGAGTTCAACATTAGCTGGTTCGTCACAGCCTCGGCTTTCGCGTAAACCATTAAAAATTTCGAATCCATGCAAATGTTCGACAGCGGACCGAATGTCTTCTTCTCCACATTCCGGGTATTCCTGAGGGTGACAACCCACAATAAATCCACCAGCTTGATACAATCTTTTTGCTCGTTCACTATACAAATCTGATTCGGTTTGGGTGACTGACTGTATACCGAGTTCTAAAATATGGCCTCGGCTTCCGTTTTCTTCTCCCGGAACAATTAACAAATCAGTTTCTGTTTGCCATTTTTCCCATTGGTCGGGACTATGAGCGTTGTTGTGATCAGTAATAGCCAGAAAATCATAGCCTAGTTCAGCATAGATATGTCCACTGACGCTAGCATCCATAAACTTACCACAACAAGTATGTGCATGCAGATTGCCTCGTAACCAACGGGATGAGCTAGAGTAGGGGGTTTTATAAATAGTGGAAATAATCAGCTCCTATAACGCGTTAATTTTTGTTTGATTAGTCAGTATTCGTTACTGTTATGGCCTAATGTTATTTTTATGACCTCTTACTTTCGGGCTTATTGAGTTAAGATTGGCATAGAGTAAACTCGGACGTCAAATGATGATCTGAATTATCCAATTTTCACTAACAATTATGAAGAGAAAAATAAATCAGGAATGGCTTTGTCTTTGAAATCGTTCAATCACTGAAAAGTTGAACAGTATACGGTTCAATCTTTAGTTCCCAATTTTCAAGCTAGTATTGTATGTCTGGGCATTTCTTTTCATCCTATTAAAATCTCTAGGAATTAAATAGGGGAAAATATATGAAGTCTTTCAAATACCGTTTTGAAGTTGGCCTCTAACATCACATTTTACTTTGATTACATCATTGTTGCAACAACCAAATAAATCATACTCCAACAACAAAAAGGAACCAAATCAGAATTAATTTATGATAGAATTCGAGAGATAGACTGGATTTTGTCAAGCCAAGGGGATTTTACTTTGAAACAAAAAAAATATCGAGTAGGAGCGATTGGTCATACTGGTGCAGGTAACTTTGGCCATGGGCTACACACTGCCTACCAAGGTCTAGATAACATCGATTTTGTTAGTATTGCTGATCCTGATACAGATGGTCGGAACAAAGCCGTATCCGAAACTGGAGCCCAAGCCAGCTATGCTGATTATCAACATATGTTAAGCCGAGAATCACTCGACATTGTCAGTGTTTGCCCTCGTTGGACCACCGAACGGTTAGATATGGTGTTAGCATGTTTGGAGGCTAATTGTCATGTATATTGCGAAAAGCCTGTAGCCTTGTCTTTGTCTGATGGTGACCAGATGGTTAAATTAGCTGAAAAAAAAGGGCTGAAGGTAGCAGTTGCACATCAAGCTGTTTATCTCCCTCGTATCCAGCAATTAAAAAGTTTGTTAAATGAAGGAATCATTGGTCCTATTGAAACGGTCTACGCTACTGGGAAACAAGACCACCGTGGTGGTGGTGAAGACATGATTGTACTAGGTACTCACTTGTTTAACATGATGCGTTATTTTTGTGGAGACGTTGCTTGGATGTCTGCTCATGTTACTGAAAATGGAGCAGAAGTGACAGTCAATCACGCTCGCCAAGCCGGTGAACCCGTTGGGTCTATAGCTGGGGATCGTATTCATAGTTATTTTGCTTTCCAAAATGGTATTTCTGGTTTTTTCCAATCAATCAAAGGTCGGGGAAGTGGAGAAAATACCTACGGGATAGATTTTGTTGGTTCAGATGGTCGTATTTCACTAATCGGTGGTGCTGGAGATGCCTTAAGCTTGTATCCCTATCGCTATTTTATGCCTGGTAACTCTGATCAGGAATGGGAAACAATTGATCTTGAAATCAATCCTTTGATGAGTGGTAATCGATTGGCTATCGAAAGTTTAATATCTGCTATAGAAAACGACACTCAACCTACCTCAAGTTTAGCTGATGGAGTTGCCGCCTTAGAAATGATCCACGCTACTTACCGTAGTCAACTAAACAAAGAGCGAATCGTTTTTCCTTTAGCTGATCGTTCTCACCCGCTAGCTTGAGATAGATTGAGGCATAGACTAAGTCAGAAAAACCACATGTTACAAGTTCATTAATGCACTATGCTAATTATGTTAAAGAATTGAGGCTAGACTTGATAATGAAGAACATAAAAACAAAATTAGTAATAAATATTCTGTTTGCTTGGTTTGGAATTTGTCTCGCCGTAGCCGACTTGAAAACGCAATCAAACCCGAAGATGTACGAGATAGATACTAAGAACCAAGTACTGAAACAAAAACAAGCATGGTCAAGATCAACTCCCCTGCTGGGATTTCGCTTAGAAACTATTGATGCCAAAATCTACTCAATAGAAAAAGCTGGTAAGCCATTTGTATTATTGTTTTTATCGACTCAGTGTCCTGTTGCTAATCAATATATCCCTCGAATAAACCGATTACGCCAAACTTATCCTGACACCGAAGTTTTAGGGATTTATTCTAATCAAGAAGATCATGTTGAAAAAATCGCTCAACATGTACAGAGAATGAAAATTAACTTCCCCGTAGTAAGAGATTTTGACAGTAAGTTGGCAGAACAAATCGGTGCAATGATGACCCCGCAAGCATTTTTAGTCAATTCAAACGGTGAAATTTTCTACGCTGGAAGTATCGATGACAATCGATATAGCAATCGTGTAAAAAACACATATCTGGCTGACGCAATTGAAGAAATGCTCGCAGGCAAAAGGGTTACGATTTCACAAACTAAGTCATTTGGTTGTACTATTCATCAGACGGAAATTTCATCTGATCAGATAACCTACTCGCGCCACATCGCACCAATCTTACAACGCCATTGCCAAAATTGCCACAGACCTGATCAAGTCGCCCCCTTCTCATTACTCAATTACCAAGATGCTAAAATCTGGTCAACTGAAATCGTTTCCTATACCCAAAAACGTTTAATGCCACCTTGGAAAGCTGCTAAAGGTTATGGTGAGTTTAAGCGAGAAAAGTGGATGGAAGATTGGGAAGTTGATCTGCTATCTGATTGGGTCGAATCAGGTATGATAGAAGGTAACCTTACGGACTTGCCTATCCCAATAATTTTTAATGACGGATGGTCTCATGGTCACCCTGACCTAGTTGTCGAAATGTCGACACCTTACGACATTCCTGCTGAAGGTGAGGATGAATACCGTCATTTCGTCATTCCTACTGATTTTGATAAGGACATGTATGTCTCAGCTTTCGACGTTAAGCCGGGTAATCCGAGATCAGTCCACCATGTCATTATTTATCTAGATACTAGTGGCCGAGCTCGAGAACTTGACGCAGAAGACCCACAGCCAGGCTATTCGAGGTTTGGTGGGACAGGTTTCGACGCGGCAGGCTGGCTAGGTGGGTGGGCTCCTGGAATTATGCCGAGCCCTCACCCTGATGGGACTGGGTATCTGCTTCCCAAGGGTGCAGATATTGTTCTACAAATTCACTATTACAAAACCGGTAGAGTTGAAAGCGACTTATCCCGAGTTGGTCTTTACTTTTGTGATTCAGTTGATCCTAAGCAAGTCCATGTTGCTATGGCTATCAATAATAGTTTCCAAATTCCCGCCGACAATTCGAACTATGAAGTAGTAGCAGAATGGCAACCAGAGACAGACGTTTATGCTGTTTCTGTTTCTCCACATATGCATTTGATTGGTAGCGATATGCGTGTTACTGCTGTTTCTAACAACGGTAAAATACAGGATTTGATTTGGATAAAAGATTGGGATTTTAGCTGGCAAAGTATTTACCATTTTCGTCAGCCAGTTTTCATGCCGGCTGGCACAATCGTTAGAGCTGTTGGGCATTTTGATAACTCAGCTACTAATCCCAATAACCCAAATCATCCTCCAAAATCTGTGACTTGGGGAGAAAAAACAACCGATGAGATGTTTATCGCCTTTTTAGATGTTATTGAAGCCAAGGACTTTCAACCAAAGGAGATTAGTACGCTACCATTGATCGAATTAACAAACCAATAAATTTAAGTGTTTTGTAAAGGAGACTAGAGATGAGAGCATTGATTTTAGTGATTTCCTTCTTTGTGTTTCTCGACATCACTTGGGCTGGAGAACGCCATTATACTTTTGCGGACGATAGATCGTGGAAGGTTATCAGTGGGAATTGGGAAATCAAAAAAGGGGAATACCACACAATACCGAGGTAGCGGAAGAAGCCATTGTTCTATTAAAAAGAGATGAAGAAATCGAGATGAATGATATCGAATACATCTCGGTCAAAGCTAATGACTTAGGAAATGGAGAATGGCAGAATATTTTCATCGTTTTTGGCTATGATGGCAAATCATCACATTATCATTTGGGTGGTATCTTTGTTGGTGGTCGTCAAAAGTGGGCTTTTGATAAGATTGGTATGAAGAATCACAAAAGAGATGGTGCAGTTGCTGAAGCTGATTGTGCACCAAATTGCCCACCCAAGAAGTGGTTTGATATTCGTTTGGATTTCGAAAATGTCGAATCTATTCTCAGTGGTGGGGAAGAAGGTGGTAAAATCAAAGAGCGGGTTCGTCATAAATTTGGCAAAATGCAAAGCGGTCGAATTGGTTTAGGTGCCTCAAAAAGCATTGTAAAGTATAAAGACTTTATTGTTGGAGGTAAGGGCGTTAAAAGTTTGCCCGTTTCACCCCAAGATTGTATTACAACCACTTGGGCTGTTGTAAAAAGCAAAATCTAATTCAGTGTTAGAGCAGCGGATTCAATAAGCTTATTATATTTTTTAATCAGGAGAGTTTTTTTTAATGAGTCAAGTACGTTTAGCTATTGTTGGTTGTGGTGGTAACTCATCCGGGCATGCCCGTCGTATGAACCAAAACCCTGATGTACAGGTCGTGGGGGCTTGTGACGTCAATACTGATATTGCCCAAGGATACATTGATCGTAATTTACCCGATTTGGAGCCTCGACCGTTGGCTTTTGATGATCTAGACAAAATGCTATCAGAAACAAAACCAGATGCAGTCTTGATTTCAACTCCACATACTCTCCATTTCGAGCAAGGGATGAAAGCTTTAGAGGCAGGTTGCCATGTCTTAATGGAAAAACCAATGGTTACTGATGCCGATGATGCCTACACCTTGTCGGCCAAAGCAAATGAAACTGGAAAGGTATTAGTTGTCGGTTATAACACACCTTGTACATCTAATTTTTATTACTTAAGAGACCAAATTCGAAACCAAACTTTTGGCAAGCTAGAATTAATTATCGGTTATCTAAGCCAAAATTGGAAAAGAGGAACCGCGGGTGCATGGAGGCAAAACCCTGCATTATCGGGTGGAGGCCAAGCTTACGACAGTGGAGCTCACCTTCTTAATAGTCTTTGCTGGTCGATCGAGAATAATGTAGCTGAAGTTTTTGCCTTTATTGATAATCATGGAACTGAAGTAGATATTAATTCTTCCATAAACGTTCGTTTCGAAAACGGTGTATTTGCGAGTATCGTAGTTAGTGGTAATTGTCCCAGCGATAGCTCACACATGACTTATATTTTTGACAATGGACGGATCGATATTGATGGCTGGGGGGGGAGTTGGATTAAAGTGTTTGATGGGTCTCAACAAATTGAAAATCCGCCCATTACAGACGACATGAACGCTGGAAACCCTGATGATAATTTTATTGATGCGATTCTGGGGCGAGCTGAGCCTCGTACAACTCCGGCCAATGGTATTATTCAATCTGAATTGATGGATGCCATCTACGAATCTGCTCGTACGGGGCAACCAGCTAGACCTAAAAAGAGATGATTCAACGAAAATAGTCAGTATCTTCCTTCGTTTTTTTTGGACCGGTTTTCTTAAAATCTATCAGTTGAGAAGTTACTAATTACCAAGTTTTTGTAACCAAAAATCTGATACTCGATGGATTCAGGTTGTTACCTGAAGTAAATAGAAATCATCTCGGGCTCAGGAATGTATCAATTGCCAATTTTTCCGGTAATTGGATTAGGTTTTGTTTCCTGGCTTAGACTACCTAATCCTCACCAGTATGATTACTTCGCTGCTTAGCTAGTAACATCTGGTGTAAGGATGATGATTCGTCAGGCAGACTATCGTCGGTCTCTAGATGAGGTTCAAAATGTTCATTTATTGGTGTGTTTATCCCTCTTATGGCTTCGAGGCGCTTTGGGTGTTGAAAAAGTGGCCAAACACGAAAAATTAGCTCCAATACAAAAAGAGTCAAGCTTGCTAACAATAAAGGCTGTGTGAAGAAATATCGCCGAGTCGATTTTGCTCTGGAAGGAGTTGTAATTTGATCAATGGAAGGATTTAATACACCATTAGTGTGATGAGAAATCTGGGTTAGAATTTGACTGTTTTGACCCAGATGACGGTATTCCAGTGGATATGAAACGGATAAGCTGGCTATTTTTTGTTGATTACCAATCTGAACGGAAACTGTATAGACACCGACTTCCGATAATGGAAATTGGCCTTGGGCTTGGTCTCTGGCTGTTAGTTGAAGGTCTATTGGTGATAACCGACCGGTTGGAGATACCGAAGTTGCCGACATGCCTATGCCAACTTGACCTGCTAGAAGAACTTGACCCTCAATCCCATTTAAGCCCCTGACTAATTGAGTTTGCATCTCAAATTTCTTGCTACTCTCATTTTTTCTGGTAGCCATGATCAACTGTAACCAGAATCGGTGCCAAGAGAAATATTCGTGGCTTGAAGTTTTCCATTTTGTTGACCATTGTTGCCCCGCATCAGTTGTCAACGCTGCAACTTGCCCCAAACCATAGCGCCAAACGGCAAGTATTGGTTGATCCAAACCGTGAGAATTAGCGGTCCCCGACGTAATCAAAATTTGCGCATTTTTCTTTTCACTAGTCGCTAAGTAACCGTCAAGCTCAGGTAGGCGAGTAATCTGCTTTAGAATAGGATTGTTACTGCTAATTATAGGTTCTATTGTTTCATTGACCGAGTACTTTTGGCTGCGACGAACTTGATCGACTAAAACTTTTGGTAGTTGACTCGCATTTCTCACATGCTCGTAGGAGCCAAGACCCGTGGCAGCTAATTTTCTCAAGACTCCCTCAGCTATATTACCAACGGCAATCGTTGAAACCGAGATTTTTGATGTAGAAATTTTGCGCAATATAGAAGTGAAATCACCTTCAGATTTTCCATCTGATAGAATGAGTAAATGCTTGTGCCCAGATTCTGTATTCTCAAGACGTTGAATAGCCATTTCTAATGCCGGTAGCATTTTTGTCCCACCAGATGGCTCAAATTGGTTGAGTCGTTCAAGTATAAGGGATTTATCTTTGCTGAACGGGATATCGTGTATAATACGTTCAGCAAAGCCAATCACACTAACCATATCTGGTTTATCTAAACCCGTAATTGCCAGCCGAACGCCTTCCAACGCCAAATCAATTTTTTTACGTCTTCCAACTTGGTTTGCCATCGAGCCAGAAATGTCTATCAACATCACGAGAGCTAAGGATTGCTTACGTTTTTTCGGTTGTATTTTAACTGGCAGGATATTTTCTATTATTGTATCGTGGTATCCGCCTAAGCCATAGGATTGGTTGCCACCAATCACAATTAGCCCTCCACCAGTCTGGTCTACGTAGTGTTCCAAGGTCTTGATTTGAGATGAAGAGAGTACTTCAATAGGTAAATTGTCTAAAATGACAGTTTGATAGAATTGTAAATCTATAAGGTTTTTTGGGAATTGATACGCTTCAATTTGTTTTGCTTCTATGCTAGTCATCCCATCTAATGTTGACCACAAATTGCCGATCTTGTCTTCGGATAAGCTATCGACAACATATAAAATTTTTGGGTGTTCTGAAATGACAGCTGTTGTTGCAAAAACTTGATTGTTTTCTTGGAATAGATCGTCAATTTGTAAACGTACTTGGAAACGATAATTCCCAGGCGAATCAATTCGGTGTGGAAACTCAATAACCTGTTTACCTTTAATTATATCAATTTTTTTTTCTTTTATGATAGGTACGCGTTTCGATTGATGGATTTGCCAAATTTCGATCGGGGCTGTNGTGTTAGATTGACTTTCCANTATNATACGAATTATGAACTCTTCTGAGAGCTGAATACTTTCTGGCACTTGTAANTCATGNACAATTACTTCNGAAGGATAATGTATGGGCAAATTGACAATGAAAGTTTGTATTTCNTGCCCAGCTAAATTATTAAGAGCGTTAGCCAAATTGCCCTGAGTTTGTTGTCCATCCGTGAATAGAACTAGACGTTTCTCCATGTTAGGTAAAAAGGCCGTTATAGCTGTTTCTATCGCTGCCGAAATATTTGTTTCCGTCGCATTGATAGAACTATTATGAATGATTGATAAGTCGCTTGATAAAATAGGTTGTTGGCCAAAAAAAATGATTTGTGAATTATCCTGATCATTTAATTTATCTATGATATCTTTGGCCTGTTGGTGTGCAAACTGACGTGTTGATAAGGGAATACTATCTGAATGATCAACTATTAGTACAAACGATTTTGCACCAGTAAATACCAAGCCATGGAGACTTGCCAGAGCTAAAACCAGGCAGCAAACGGAGCCAAATCGCAATATGACAGCCAACCACAGGTTGACTGAAAAGGGAATTTTAGGCTGGTTTGGATTGATCCAATTTAGCCATTTAGGGTAGAAGATAATCGGAATTGCTATTANGAAAATAAGAAAGGGTAGAGGAGTACTAATCTTCAACAAGCATCTACCTATTTAAAAATCTCTAGTNGAGATATCATCTGACAGCCATNTTATAANGCTACGAGACTGAAAATGGTTACGCACTTTTGAGATGTATAGCTTTTTGCTTGTCCATATATCAAGAATTCACGGATAGGAACGCACACACCCAATTATCTATGCCAGGATAATTAACATACTTATGGATTTTTCTGATCACGCAGTGCAGAAGCAAAATTGTCTGAAATCAGATCCAGTTTTACCTTTAGGCTTCTTCAGGGCAAGCACTTTGTTACCGCTTACTGAACCACAGAAAAGCTGTGTTATTCTTTGATACTTTATGGTTTATAGGTAATTCGAAAAATGTGCTCTAATTTGACTATTATTGGGTGTTTGTCCTGTCCGAAGGCGTTGAGTTCACTTCAGCAACAATAGCATCAGCTTCCTCTGTTACCGTTGGAATACTTAATTCAGTGGTATCAGGGGTTTCGTTCAAAGAATCTTTTTTCTTTTGCTGGTAGGAAAGATCATTTAAGTCCGAAAAAATAGACAGAAATAATACAATGGCAAAGACAACTGCTAAAAAGATACTCAGTGTTGTTTGAGCTACTGGACTTACCAGAGCAAAAGCGGCTAACAAAATAGCAAGCAGAATTAAGGTTCGCATCGCCTTTTGAATGTCACATTCTGATAGTTAAATTATCGAACTTCTTTGGCTAATTGGATCAGACCTTCAGACGTATGTTCCGCCCATATATAGATGTGCTTGATCCAATCTTGGTCTTCTCGTTCAGGAAAGTCTNGCCGATAATGTCCACCACGACTTTCTGTTCGTTGTATTGCTGACTTAGTGATCAGCTTGGCTACGTCCAACATATTCTGGACCTCAAAATCAGGTATGTCAGCTTCATTTCCCTCAGANNAGTCAGTATTGATTTGGTCTAATAATTGCTCAACTTTCGCCAATTCTTTCCCNTCTCGAATGATGCCAACATGCTTCCACATTAGAGNTTGAAGAGNATCTNTAGCTGATTTGGAATCTAGATTCTTCTCATTTTTTGGTGAATTCATCCGTTTAAATTGAAGTCTAACAGGTTTTATTTCTTGTCGATTAATATAACGGTTTGCAGCTTGTGCCGCTCTAACGCCAAATACCAGACATTCTAAGAGTGAGTTACTAGCTAACCGATTTGCACCGTGAACCTTCGTGCAGGCGGCTTCCCCACAAGCAAAAAACCCCGGTACGTTAGTCTCAGTAAATAGATTGGTAGAAATTCCGCCCATCATGAAATGAGCTCCCGAACGAACAGGTATGAGATCAGTAGAAATGTTTAAACCGTAATGAGCACAAGTTTGATAGATTTTGGGAAAACGTTTTCTGATAAAATCTTCTTTGTGATGTGTAATATCTAAGTAAACACAAGGGAAGTCTGTTAACTCCATTTCTGCTAGGATTGATCGGCTAACTACATCTCGTGGCGCAAGTTCTTCCAGTGGGTGATATTTACCCATAAAAACTTCTCCTCGCGCGTTAAGCAGAATACCACCTTCTCCTCTTACTGCCTCAGAAATTAGGAAATGTGGGGCGCCGTCCAAAAAAAGCGTGGTTGGGTGAAATTGTACAAACTCCATGTCTACCATTTTACAACCCGCCCGCCAAGCAATAGCGTAACCATCTCCTGTAGCAATCTTTGGGTTTGATGTACACTGATAAATGTGACCTAGGCCACCTGTTGAAAGAATAGTAGCTTTGGCAAAGATAGTATGAAGGACTTGATCAATTATAGCTAGGGCACCATAACAAATGCCGTCTTTTGTCAGTAAGTCTAGCACAAAACAGTTTTCGATAACTTGGATTTGTTCTTGACGTCTTAAGTGATCCACTAAAACATCGGTTGTCTCTTTTCCCGTTTCGTCCCCACGATGTAAAACACGACGTTTCTGATGTGCTCCTTCTTGTGTAAAGCTAAGCTTTTGCTCATCGTTCTTATCAAATTTGACCCCCCACTCAATGAGTTCTTTGACACGTGTGACTCCCTCCTCAACCATGACTGCTACCGCTGCGGGATCACAAAGACCAGCACCAGCATTAAGAGTATCTTCAACATGAAGGTCGAGGTGATCATCTTCGCCCATTGCTGCTGCAATACCGCCTTGTGCATAGCGTGTGTTACTTTCTTTGATAATGTTTTTTGTTACTAGTAATACCTTACCATGCTGGTTGGCCTCAATAGCGCTACGCATCCCCGCGCTACCACTTCCAATTACCAGAAAGTCAGTCTCCATGGAAGGAAGTTGATCCGTATCAAATGATAGCTGGTATCGGTAATTCATTGTTCTACTTGCTTCAGAAATTCATTTTTGAGGGTTAGATAATGATCGCGTATTTTAGCATACAGCTCTCACTGAATCAAAGCCGGGCACTAATCTTTTTTAGGATCAAATAATGAGGCAGTTATCCTTATCGCCAAGCTGCGAGCTAGCAATAATAATAACTGAGACCCCTGAGCTACTAAGTAATTAACTTTACCAGGGATAGCTTGGCTTTTTCCCCTTAGAAATTGGTTAAGGCCAACTTCAGCTACAAAATCGGGACTATGGCCTTTCGGCATATTCAGCATTCGCGACTCGCGTAATTGTTGGTCAGGAATCGAGACGTTAAAAAAATTTGTCTTCGTTGTACCTGGACATAAAGCTGTTACTGTAATTCCTTTTCGTCTGTATTCTCCCCATAGAGATTCAGAATACTGTAAAACAAAGGCTTTAGTCCCAACGTAAACTGATCCATACGGGACTGGTTGAAGGCCAACTACTGAGCCAACGTTTATAATACCACCACATTTCTTTTCCAACATAGAGGGTAAAAATAAATAACTTAGACTCACCATAGATCGAACATTTAGGTTAACCATGTTCTGGTAGTCTTGCAAGCTAGCAAACTCAAAGTTCCCCCAATATCCAAAGCCTGCATTATTAATCAATACATCAACTGATAAACCAGCATCTTGGACTTGGTCAAATAAATCTTGAGAGCTATTTACCTTCGCTAAGTCAATGGGAATACAAGAAAGGTCAACATTATGCTGGCATGACAATGTTTCCGCAAGATGTTCTAATTTGTCGGCTGACCGTGCAACCAAAATTAGGTTAGATCCCCGCTTGGCCAAATTTCGGCAAAAAGCTTCGCCAATTCCAGATGAAGCTCCCGTTACCAAAACGGTCCGTCCTCTAAACGATTTCACGATCGTACTTATTCGATTTTAGCCCGAAGATTTGAGTTTTGTAATACTTCGGGATTCATCAATGAAAGCGGCATTTGGGAGGTCAGTACACGTACAACTTCTTCGGCTGCTGTTACTTGTAAATCGTAAATGGATTCTTCTGACCAAAAGGCCGCATGAGGAGTGATGATAGCATTATCTAAATCTAACAAGTTGAGATCAGGCGAGGGCGGTTCTTCAGGTAAGACATCCAACCCCGCACCGGCGATCCAGCCTTTATTTAAGGCTTCATGTAGGGCATTATTGTCGATTATATCTCCTCTTGCAGTGTTGACGAGATAAGCTGTTGGCTTCATAGATTGTAACCGCTGGGCATTAATGAGATGATGTGTTTGTGGTGTCAATGGACAGTTAAGGGAAATAAAATCCGAAGTTGCAACTAGCTTCTCTAAATCCACGCGCTGCACGTTAAATTTCTTTACCCGTTCATCTGTTAGTGTCGGGGAGTAGGCCATCACTTGCAAGCCAAAACCTTGGGCTTTTGGAACTATAAGTTGAGCAATTTTACCAAAACCAATCAATCCCAATTTTTGGCCATTCAGACGATACATCTGTGGTCCTATATTTCGGTCCCATCCCCTTTTTTTGACCTCTTGATCGAGTCTAGGTATTTTTCGAGCTAAACTCAATATTAGTGCCATAGCATGATCAGATACTTCTTCTAGGCAATAGGTGGGGACATTTACAACTGTAATACCTAATCTTGTGGCTGTTTCCACATCAATATTGTCTAGTCCAATTCCGTATCTGACTATGACTTGGCATTTGATTGCTGATTCAATTACATGGGTTGAGACTCTGGCCCAGTTGGTCAAAATAGCATCTACGTTAGGTGCATGTTTAACAAAGGTAGTTTCCGATTCATCTTCTGCAACAATTAGATCCGCTCCAATTGAGCTTAAAATGTCGCGTTCGGGTTCTAATGTCGACCAGGCATAATCTGTAACTAAGACTTTTATTCTCTCAGACATCGAGTTGTTACTCCTATTTTCGATTCTAGTTAGGTTCAATTGAATTCAGCCTTCACCAAAAACTATCTATCTGAATCACTCCCCTAAGTAGGCTGCACGTATCCTTTCATCAGCAATTAGGTCTTTGGAATTACCTTCCATGGTAATGTGCCCCGTCTCCATTACATAACCTCTATTAGTAACGGTCAATGCTAAATTAGCATTCTGTTCTACCAGCAAGACAGTAGTTCCATTTTCGTTAATCTTTTGGATTATCTCAAATATTTGTTCTACAATCAATGGAGCTAATCCCAAGGAGGGCTCATCAAGTAGTAAGAGTTTTGGCTTAGACATTATAGCTCGACCAATTGCCAGCATCTGTTGTTCTCCTCCACTAAGTGTTCCACCACGCTGAAACTTTCGTTCTTTTAGTCTTGGAAATACAGAAAAGACGAGTTCTATGTCCTGGGCTATTTTTTTCGAGTTTCTTTGTATATAAGCTCCTAGTTCTAAATTTTCTTGTACTGTCATTTCAGGAAAAATATGCCGCCCTTCAGGTACTTGTGAGATACCTATTTGTACCCTTTGGCTTGCAGATATACTACCCAAACTTTTCCCCTCAAATTTAATGGAACCTGACTCGGGACTTAAGACGCCTGAAATTGTCATTAGAGTGGTGGATTTACCTGCACCGTTGGCCCCAATTAGGCAAACCATCTCACCGTGGTAGATGGTTAAAGATATGCCCTTCACTGCTTTTATATTATTATAAGAAGTATGAATTTGATTTAGTTCCAAAATTGGATGATTGATTTTATTGTTTGTCAAGTGATTGACCTAAATAAGCTGAAATTACAAGCGGATCAGATTGAACGACATCGGGTGGGCCTTGACTAATTTTTTCCCCGTAGTCTAGAACTGTGATCCACTCGGAGATCTGCATCACTAATTTCATATCGTGTTCTATCAAAAAAATAGTAATGCCTCTACTTTTGATATTATGAATGAGATGAATTAGTTCATTCGTCTCTTGTGGATTCATACCTGCTGCAGGTTCATCCAACAGTAGTAATTTTGGTTCAGTAGCTAGAGCGCGAGCAATCTCTAATCGACGCTGATCCCCATAAGATAGATTGTTGGCTTGCTGGTGAGAAAATTGAGCCAGATTGACAAACTCAAGTAATTGGTAAGCGCTAGTTGTAACTTGCTCTTCTTCTTTTTTATAGTCTAGGTTACGGCTAATAGCCGACCATAGGTACCCCTTAGACTGAGTATGAAGACCAATTTTCACGTTATCTAAAACTGTCATTTCTGAGAATAGTCGAATATTTTGGAAAGTGCGAGCAATCCCACTACTAGTGATCCGATGAGCTGCCATGCCAGACATATCAGTTTGCTGGAATTGAATTCGACCAGTAGTTAACGAAATCAACCCAGTCAAGCAATTGAACAGAGTTGTTTTCCCTGCACCATTAGGCCCAATCAAGCTAGTAATTTGACCAGGCATAACCTTCAAGTCAACTTCATTCAGTGCGACTACTCCGCCAAAGTTTTTGGTTAGGCTAAAGATTTCCAAAATTGGTTTTACCATAGGTTTTGACCTACTTTGGGTTATCTGTCAGGATTCCAGATGGTCTAAACCTCATCATTAAAACTAAAATCAGACCAAAAATCAAATAACGTGAGTCCGCTGGTAGTTTCAAAATTGACAGTAAAATGCGAAGAACCTCTCCCAAAGAACCTAGAATAGCCGCTCCTACCAAAGAACCTCTGATCGTACCCATTCCACCTAAGACAATCATACAAAGGATTAGGATTGACTCCCAAAATTCAAAAACTCCTGCACTAATATTGACTTGAAACTGAGCAAAGAACGCTCCGCCGACTGCACCAATTGCTCCACTAATCGCGAAAGCTAATGATTTATATTCATACAAGCCAATACCCATCGTTTGTGCTGCTTCTTCATCTTGACTAATAGCTTTCCATGCTCGACCAACCCTTGAAAATTGGAGTCTGTAAACAACTATTAGCGTTACAAGGAGTAAGATTAGGATATGGTAGTACTGTTGCCAATACTGATAAAGTTCAATGCCCAATATAACTGGTGGAGGAATATCATTAACAAAACCATTTGGCCCACCAATCAACCATTCTTCATTTTTGACAATCCGAAATAATAACTCGGAAAAACCAAAGGTTACAATCGCAAAATAATCGCCAGTTAAACGCAAAGTAGGAGCACCACGCAAAAGCCCCCAAATCGCTCCGTGAATAGCCGCTATAGGTAAAGCAAACCAATAACTCAGTCCCATACGAACCATGAGTAATCCGGCTGTATAACCGCCGACCAGATAAAAACCGACGTATCCCAGATCTAGTAGACCAGTGAAGCCGGTTACCACATTCAATCCTAAGGCTAGCAACATGTAGAGGTAAACGGTCGAAAAAATATGCAGGACGTAGTTTCCCCTATCGAGGAAGTGAGTTACTAGGGGGACTAAGCACAGAGCCAATAGTAATCCAGCTAATTTCAAGCTGACAGGCAAGAATTGGTTTCTACCTTCAGTTTCTACTACGGCGTTATCGGATACATTTGACCGATTTAGCATATGGAATGGTATTGGGTATTTAAGCTCGCTTGGCGCTAGCTCGGCCTAACAAACCGGAGGGGCGGAAGATGATGACCAAAATCATTAAAATGTAGGCAATTGCTATTCGATAGCCGGATGAGATATAACCAGCGCCTAGAACCTCAGCAATTCCAAGAACAATACCACCCAACATCGCACCAGTAATGTTACCAATACCTCCTAAAACGGCTGCTGCAAAAGCAGCTACACCTTTGTAATAACCCATGGTTGGTTCAATTGTCTCCCTCATTCCGACCATGATACCAGCAATTGCACCCAATCCTGAACCGAGGGCAAAAGTGATCGTAATTACGATGTTAGTATTGATGCCCATTAAACTAGCTGCCATCTTATCTTGAGCACATGCTCTCATAGCTTTACCTATTCGGGTTAGGTATATTAGTCGATTTAGACCAGCCATCAAGAAAACAGCTAAAACAATAATTGACAAATCAAGATAAGACAATTGTGCCCCTCCAGGAATCGTAATGGTTTGTGCCAAAAATTCGGACTTAGCATTAGCCAAATCGCGACGCGGTTCCGCTCCCCAGATCATACGAGCCACGTTTTGCAAAACCAATGATATTCCAATAGCCGTGATCAAAGCAGATAGACGAGGCGCACTTCTCAAAGGTCGATATGCGACTAAATCAATAATAACTCCTAGTATCGCGCACAATACAACACTCAAAATTAAAGCTAGCCAAAGTGGTAAATTTAGAGCTGTCACACCAAGAAAAGCGAAGTATGCTCCGAACATGAAGATTTCACCGTGAGCAAAATTGATGAGCTGTATCACGCCATAGACCATAGTGTAGCCGACCGCAATCAAAGCATAAATTCCACCTAAAACGAGGCCATTGATGATTTGTTCAAGAAATAATGTCACTTGTTAGAATGCTAAAATTAGATTTGATTGATCGACACAAGTAGATTAGGGTTACGTTGTTATTTTTTCAATTTTAGTCAAGCATCTGCACTGAGGACGGCATAAATTGGCCTTGAGTGACCTGTTTGACGTAAGCAGGTTTGAGACAATCCCCATGCTCGTCAAAGTAAGTCAAACCCGTAATACCTTGGTAGCCTTTTTCCGGTGAAGTCAAANTACCTAGATAATCTCGGATAGCTTTACGCTTTTCACCACCTTTGGCGATAGCCTCAGCTATCATACCGATAGCATCATAGGTCAGCGCAGCCCAAGTATCAGGTGATTTNCCAAATTTTTGTTTAAAAGCAGCGTATACACGTTCAGCTTCTTCATTNCCTTCCAACCCAAAAATAAAAGGCGTAGTGATGTAAATTCCATTAGCTGATTCNCCCGCTATTTCTAGTAGTTTGGGAGAATCNACGCCATCTGCGCCAAAGAACTGAGCGGTGATACCTGATTCTCGAGCTTGAGATAAAATAAGACCAGCTTGACTATACAGGCCAGCGATAAAAATCAGATCAGGATTAGCAGATTTAATTTTAGTTAGTTGGGCTTTGTAGTCNGTAGTATCTCNGTCGTACGCTTCATCTGCCACAATTGATAGGCCAATTGAATTGGCTGATTTTTTGAAACTATCCCGTAGTCCTCGACCATAGTCATCATTGTCAAAAAATACAGCGACTGTTTCAACTTTAGTTAGAACNGTCTTTATGTATTTAGCAGNAAAAGCCCCCTGAAAATCATCTCGATAAAGATTTCGAAATGTGTAATCGCTTCCTTTACAAACATTGACATTTGTTGATCCAGGGGAAAGTGCGACGATCCGATTCCTCTTATATATTGGTTTCCCCGCTAAAGAACAAGAACTATTGAAGTGACCAACAACAGCTAGGATTTTCCGATTAGAAGCAATACGAGTAGCAACCANACTCGCTTCTTTATCTTTCCCCGTGTCATCTTCAAAAACTAATTCTAGCTGTTTCCCATTAATACCACCACTTTCATTTATTTCCTGCGCTCGTAGCTGGGCGCCCTTTTTAATCATTTCACCAAACGCGGCAACANTACCAGTGAATGGACCTGCCACTGCAACTTTCAGTGTTTTTGATTCTACTGCTGAGGTACAGAATATTGAGCTGTATAATGAAAACAAAAATATGACAAACATCCCAAAGTTAACGGGCAAATTTCTGTTGGTGTACTTTTTCATTAAAACTTACTCCAAAATCTTAAAAAATATTACTATCTATGGCTGAATTGCTGTTTTCTGCTGAAAACCAAAGTGAAAATCAATGTTGCTAATTTGGTCATCATTATCGTAGATGACTATTCGTGGCACAACGACTCGTAGATTTTTAGCAGTTTCAGGTAAGCGATCAAAAATTAGGAATCCTACCCGCTTACCACCTTCGAAAACATGACCACCGTCAAAGATAGTATCTCTGACAATAAAACGAGCACTTTTGGCCGTGGGAGACCGGCGGTAAGAACGGCTNACAGCCCGATAGTTCTGGGAGGTGTAATAATATGGGTCATAGGAATTATATGGGGAGTAGTAGTTGGGTCGGTAAGATACTAAGGTTTTACTGTTGGCGTAAAGATCCCGAAAATAGTCATAGGTCAATGATGCATATTGGTTTCCGTCACTATCGATCAGAATGGCTGACTCGTCAATGCTAACTCGTTTATGNTCGGTGTTATATACCAATATTTCAAAGACNGTATACAGAGGCTCTACTTTCCCCCACCGNCCAACGTATAAATAAGGATTGACTTCACCACTTTTGGTAAGATCAAACAAGTCTATTTCATCTAATGGTTCAATTGTTACCTGAACACCTTTTTGAACCAAGGACGCCGAACCTACTTCAGTGTTGATTTGAATGTCCGCCAACTCAGTTGGAACTAAGTAAAATTCAACGACTGGCTTAGCTGCGCAACCANAGAATNCGAACATAATCAGCAAAATTAGAATTTGCCATCGGAAAGGACGTTNCCCGAAATACATCAAAAAAAACAACCTCTACAACNCTTTTTAGTCTAACACAGATTAGCTTAATATGCAATTGACCAGCTAATGTAGCACTAATAGAAANATCATTATAATCATTATGATTATAATTGCGGTTAATGTTCTTCTTTCGCTTTGTAAAGCACGCTTTAAACTGAAATCATGGGTTGACGCGCTTGGATAAGGAGATAGNCGAACCCAAAAACCAGGCACGCTAGCACAATAGTTATAATAGAGCTGATTGTAGCTNCGACCTANAAATTGTTCTTCGCTACTAATAATCGGCACNTATTGTAAAAAAAACAAACACCACAAGATTGGTAACAACCATAAAACACCAGAAACCAAACAAACACCAGAACTAACTAACAGATTACCTACGTAGAGAGGNTTACGAGTGTAAGCGTATGGGCCCGTTGTAACTAAACCTCTAGCTGCGCTAACGGTTCGAGTTCTGGTACGTCCACCAGCGTAACCAACTGCCCAGATCCGAATTATTTNACCAGATACCAATATTATTATTCCNCACATAACTGTCAACCAGTGAAACTGCCGAAAGATCAATGCGGCCAAAATCAAAGGAACTGGAGTATAGCTCCTCAGTCGAAACAGAATTCGGCCCGTTTTATTCAGAATTTTTGACATCGGTTTCTTAGTTTGATTACTGTGGTGTTTTGAGCAGGAGCATAACACCGACTAGAGCATAAATGGCATTCGCGCTCCAGCACGCAACAAATGGGTTGAGAATTCCGTTTTCACCTAATCCCTCGAATACTGCAAATGAAAACCCCCAATAGATAAAGTTGAGAAAGAAAGCAATTACCAAACCAGAAAAGAAACCAGCACGACCGAATCGAATCGAAATGGGTATTCCAATTAGCACAACTACGAATGCTGCAAAGGGGTAAGCCATTTTATGATGCAGACGAATTGCTTCACGACGTGTCGTTTGCTTCGCCCTTTTTTTATAGTGAATCCTTTGCTGAAGTTCTTTAATAGTCATGCCTCGTAAATTTTTAGAATACTTGACTAAATGTTGTGGTTCTTCCCTTCTTGAAACGGTTTTTTNCTCAAATGGCTCAAACGACACTTCAACCCCATCTTCAAACTGACGTACGAATCCATCCTTCAAATTCCAAATATCTCTTTCCCATTGAGCNTGCTGAGCATAGGTTTCCTTTTTCAGACGATCTTTGTCATCGAAATCGTAAATTGTCATTCGNTCGATAGATTCCTCTTCCAAGTCCAAGTTAAGAATAAAAAACAANCGGTTATCAAGACCTTGAAAAACTACGTTTCGGTTACGACGGAGAGGCATCTTCTGCTGGATCTTACTTGCTAAATGGTACGCAGGAGAAGCTACACGGTTATAGAAAACTGCAAATCCTACACAAATTAAAAATGTAGATAAAAAGATCGGCATCGATATGCGATGAANACTTAGGCCGGCCGATTTCATCGCCATTAATTCATTATTCTGTACCATTTTACCTAACAGAAAGAATGCTGTCAGGAAACTAGAAACAGGTACGATTTCTAAAATACGGCGTGGTGCGTGCAATAGAATAATTTGTATTGCTACCCAAGAAGTTGTTTCTTCTCCGAATTGCTTAAGATCTTTATCAAATAACCGAACAATAATCACCAAGAAAGAGAGGAAAAATATTGACAGAAATAAAGTACGTAAATATTCCCAGAGAATATAGCGGTCAAGAGTGTTCACGAGCTAGTCTTTAATGTCCAAAGAAGTATNAGTAGGAGATGNGTCAACATGAAACAAATTAGATTGATACATCCAATAGACCAAGAAGCAAAGCCCACCCGTACCAATAACAATGTTGGGCAACCACATCGACATCATGGGACCTAGAATACCACTGCGACCTGCATTTTGGCCAAACTGCAAAAGTAAGTAGTAGAATAGAATTAGACCATTACCAATTCCAAAACCAACCATCTTTCCACTTTTTCTGACCATTAACCCCAAGGGCACACCAACTAAGCCAAAAACTAGGCAAGCAAAAGGTATTGAAAATTTCTTGTGGTATTCCACTTGTGCATAGAGTAGTTTATCTTTTGGAAACTGGCCTTCATCGGCATTAACTTTCGGCTTAAGTTCTTGTTCAATATAAGCACGAAGATTTTTTATACTCATGCTTCTTGGGCGTTTGGTTTTAGCTTGAGTCCGTTTGATATCTTCTGTCAAATCAAGGGAAATTCTGTTTTGTTCAAATTCTGTTACTCGGAAGGCATTGGCTTGACGAAGGTTAGAAATCGATTCATAACTTCGACCATCAAATAGTTTTAACCAACCACGNCCATCTTCATAGGCCACTCGCGCCGAGTCAGCAGACACAAATCTAGGTCGGCCTGACCAAATGGCATCCCAAACCCGAACACCTTCTAAGTCTCCTGTCTCTGGATGTGTGGAGCCAAACATCCAAATTTTGCCGTCTTGCTCTAATTCTCTCATGACTGTTCCTTCTTCCAAAACGAAAGTAGGATTGTGCCGACTNATGTCTCGCTTCAAAGACCAGTATGCNTGATTACCAAGCGGAAGTGCATAATCCATAAAAAAGAAGTCGAGAATAGCAATACANAGAGAAACGACTAGAACTGGCCATAATAATTGGTGTAATCCAACACCATGAGCTTTCATGGCAGTAATCTCGTTGTCAGTGGCAAACCGACCGAGCCCAATTAGTATACTGATCAAAGTTGACATAGGAATTGTCAGAACTAAGGTAGCTGGCAACACGTAAACCAACAATTCGACCAGATAGATAGGACTGATGCCCTTTTTAACGAAAAGCTTGGTTAATCGAAAAATCTCTTCTAGTATGAGTATCGATGTCAAGGCAAGTAGAGAGATCAGGAAAGGGGGTATTAGTTCTTTCAGTATATATTTGGTTAAGATTTTCAATTTAGTTGATTCGTTCTAACTTTGAAGTCAAAAACAGCCGTCTCCAAACCCAGACGCATATTCTACATTATCTGTAAAACTTAACGCAACCGTTTGGACAATAGGTATTGGGATTCTGAAACCAGTAAATCCGTCTTACCGTTGAGATCAGTGGTTGACCGTAATTTGTCCTAGAGCTATTTTTCTCAAGGAATGTAAAAAACTAAATTGGACCAAATGAAATGAAGATAGCGGCCAAAACTGATATCGGCAGACAACGAAAACAAAACGAAGATGCCTTTGATTACGATACCAATACTGGATTTTTTGTTGTCGCGGATGGCATGGGGGGCTTAGATGCTGGAGATATTGCGAGTAAAACGGCTTTATCGGTATTAAAATCAGGATTGGAGCAACTATCTGCATTAGATAATCCTAGTNGTCAATTGTCCCTGCTGCAGGACTTAGTAAACGAAGCCAATCATAAGATTTATCATTGTTCTAATATTCCTAATGCAAGTGCCCGAATGGGAACAACACTTACAGCAGGGGTTGTATCAGGACAGAAACTCCTCTATGTTCATGTTGGCGATAGTCGCATTTACTTAGTTCGAAAAGGCGAGATTCAGCAATTGACAACCGACCACTCCTTGGTTCAAGAAATGGTCGAACTGGGACAAATTTCATCCGAAGAAGCTCGTACTCATAACTACCGGAACGTTATCAATCGCGCAGTTGGATTAGAANTGACGGTTGANGTCGATCAGGGTGAACATCAACTATTGGTTGGGGACAAGTTACTAATTTGCTCTGATGGGTTACATGATATGATTACGTCAGATATAGAAATCGCCGATCTTATTCAGGATGCGGATGGTCCAGAAATTGCTGTTACTAATTTAGTCAAACAAGCGTTGCTTAACGGTGGCCTTGACAATGTAACGGCTGTTCTCATTGAAGTTGACTAGCACTANCCTCGTCTTAATTTTCTCCTCTATTTGTGTTCCTTTGCAATTTTTTTTCATATCAACTACAATGNNGTTGGTTTGTGGTTGTATTGATATTNNNTCANTCTCCTTATAAACCTAATATTTANCCTATTTCNTTTGNGAGCAAAAAATNGNTTATGAAAAGAGCTATCTATCTAAGTTTGTCTTTTTTGGTAGTCTTTGCCATTGTCATTGTTGCGGAGGCTAAACCAAAACCNGTAAAAATTACAGATCTCAAGATTGGAAGTAAACTACCTTATGAGGTCGGTCCTGCATTAGAAAAAGGAACTAAATACTACATTGACCGAGACTATACTGTGGTAGAAATGCCCAAAGAACTAGTGGGCATTCAGTTTATNATGACCGCCAATAATGACAAAAAGTCAACAGGCGACGGTTTTGTAACTTTCAAAGTCAANAAGCCATCTATTATTTGGATCTGTCGGGATAGCCGAGGAGATGAAGAAAAGGGTGGCAAACCTCCNGAGTGGATGGAAAAAGACTATGAAAAACAACTTGATGGAAAAGATCCACTAGTCATTGAAGTGACTGACGGNGGTATGGGTACTTTTACTCTTTGGAAAGCAGAAGTCAAAGCGGGAAAAGTAGCCATAGGTGGAAATGCCGATAAGCCGGCCACAGGCCAAGGTAGTAATTATCTAATTCTAGTGGAAGAANATCAATCTGCAAGTGTTGATCCGGCCGCTAAATTAACCACGACCTGGTCTACCATTAAGTCCCAATAAACTGAAAGTTAATTTAATACTATCTGGAGAATTAGAAATGAGAAAACTAACACTAAATTCCATTATTATTCTAACTTTAACAACTTTCTTGGCAGCTATGGCTTCGCCAGTTAAGGTTAAAATTACGGACATTCAATCTAAAAGTAAAGATCCTGCAGACCAATACATTGAGGGCGAACTCACAAAAGATAGTAAATTCTTTATTGATCGTGATTACCTCATCGTTGCCGTTCCTGAGGGATTTGAAGGTATGCAAACAATCATGGCCGCCAATGACGACAAAAAGGAAGCAGGTACAGATTTTCTAAGCTTCACTGTCGACAAAGACGTTGATGTATATGTTGCATTAGATAGCAGAGCTGATGAAGAAAAAGGTGGTACACCTCCAACGTGGTTGGTCGAGGGGTTTGAAAAGCAAGTAAAAGATGGAGAACCTGTAGCTGTTGAGACAACTGATGGTGGAATGGTTACTGTTAACCTATGGAAAAGCTCATTCAAAGCCGGTACTATAACCCTTGGTGGTAATGGTGAAGGGTCTGCGGGTGCTGGAAGTAACTACTTTGTTATTTTGACAGGTCAATCAACTGGTGCTTCCGTTGATGCAAAATCCAAATTGAGCACAACTTGGGCTAATATCAAATCTAACTAATCTTCTAGACTAAACAAAAAAAGGGTGGCAATNTTTTGCCACCCTTTTTTTGTTTGTAGGACNATCATTAATTACCCTTCGCTTTCATTTGCATTTAGCAGAGCATCTGCATTGCTGAAGGTTAACGAATAAATTGATAGTAGAAAATCGTCTTTGAACCGCGGTTCAACCTGTAAAGTACCCCTGACCTTAATCGGTGTATCGCTGATTAGATTTTTTGCTTCTAAATGATTGGGAACCTCCACATAGATCCACTCATTGAGTTCAGGCAAAGTACCATAACAACACATCTGCAAATCACGGAGAAGCAGAAAACTATCTATTCTCTCACCATCAGTTTCAATGGGCAATACAAAGCCAGTAACGGAAATCTGTTGATTATCTAAGGCTTTAATTGACTCAGGAATGATTTGCTCTATTTGAGTAGCGATGAACTGGTTGGATTGGCTGCCACCTGACCAATCTAATGTGCCGAAATCATAGTCGGCTAAGATATCAAAGCTAATTGATTGGCATTCCTTAGTGACTGGCTGAAATTGCTGATTTATTTCAGAAGTCTTTGTTGGGTGGACACCATAGGAAAAAATCAAGCTTAGTATCAACACCAAGAAGAAGAAAGTGAAAAAAAATACCGTTTTGCTACGAATGGTTTGATTCATCCCTGACATTACTTGCTAATGATCCTATTCTACCATTTCTACGATCTCCATGGCCTATTTTTTCAAGTATTCATTGTCAAATATAACAATTATGATACAAATTATTTGAGTCGATTTTACCTCTATGATATGATTGGGGTCGAGTGTATGCGAAAACTGAAACTGGATAATCAGGGAGTAATTTATTATGCCAGATAAAGATAACTATAAAGTAATTGGTACTCGACCTATTCGACATGATGGCGAAGATAAAGTAACGGGACGTGCCTTGTTCGGGGCCGACTTTTCTACGACAGGGCTATTACATGGTAAGGTATTAAGAAGTCCACATGCTCATGCTCGCATCCACTCAATTGATACAAGCCAAGCTGAAGCTCATCCTGGTGTAAAAGCCGTCATCACATCAGCTGACATGCCAGAGGTCGAAGATGGACTCGTAACATTGGCAGAGGGAGGAACTGCGAACCTAAAGTTTATGCAGAACAACATCTTAGCCCACGATAAAGTTCTGTACAAAGGGCATGCAATAGCTGCTATCGCTGCTAATAATCCACATGTAGCTGAAGAAGCACTAAACCTTATTCAGGTCGATTATGACGTTTTAACTCCAGTGATGGATGTTAAAGAGGCTATGTCTGCTGAAGCACCACTACTACACGAAGATTTAACTACAACTTCTCTGGGGCAGAAATCGGAGGTTGTGAGTAACGTTGCTCAACACTTCCAACATCAGGCCGGAAATATTGAAAAAGGATTTGTGGAAGCAGATATAATCGTAGAGAGAGAATTTAAGACGGCCACAGTTCATCAAGGTTATATCGAACCGCATAATGCAACGGCACTCCATAGAGCTGATGGACATTTGACAATATGGTGCAGTACTCAGGGGGCATTTGAAGTTCAAGGTCAGATCGAAAAAATCTTACAACTTCCTGTGTCTAAAATCAAAGTTGTACCTATGGAGATTGGAGGTGGATTCGGTGGAAAAATCCCAGTTTATTTAGAGCCGTTAGCTGCAATCTTGTCTCAGAAAACTGGTCAAGCCGTCAAAATTACAATGGATCGGTCTCATGTTTTTGAAGCAACTGGACCAACTGCTGGTTCCTATATTAAAGTCAAGATTGGTGCCAATAACGAAGGGAAAATAACAGCTGCTCAAGCTGAACTCATCTACGAAGCCGGTGCCTTTCCTGGAGCATTGGTTGGTGCAGGTATGGAATGCATTTTTGCACCTTATGACATCGAAAATTATCTGCTCGACGGTTATGATGTTGTTGTCAATATTCCTAAGACGGCGCCCTANAGAGCTCCGGGAGCTACTAACGCAGCTATGGCAGAAACAGTGATCGATGAGATTTGTGAAAAATTAGGCCAAGACCCACTCGAATTTCGATTAAAAAATGGAGCGAGGGAAGGAACCCGTAGGGTTGGTGGTCCTGTTTACCCTCGTATTGGTTTTCTAGAGACGGTAGAAACAGCCAAAGCACATGAGCACTACTCTGCCCCACTAAAAGGAACAAATAGGGGAAGAGGCGTCGCGTCTGGTTACTGGTTTAACATCGGCCTCCAATCAAGTGTTACGTTGCACGTTAACTCTGATGGTACACTTAACCTAATGGAAGGCTCAACTGACATCGGCGGTACTCGTACGTCAATTGCTATGCAGGCGGCAGAAGTTTTAGGCATCCCGGTTGAAGATATCAGTCCTGCTGTAGTTGATACCGATTCTATCGGCTATACTGGTGTAACGGGCGGAAGTCGAACCACCTTCGCAACCGGTTATGCTGCAATTGAAGCTGCTAAAGATATTATTGAACAAATGAAAGAGTCCGCTGCTGACCTTTGGGAAGTTGAATCCGGCAGTGTAGCTTTTGAGGACGGAGTATTTAGTAGTCTCAATGGGAAATCCCAACAAGCATCCTTCAAAGAAATAGCTAGTAGGGTACATGACTCAATTGTTGGCCGCGGTACAGTCGACCCATCTGCTCCTGGAGGAGCTTTTGCTACTCATATTGTTGATGTCGAAGTTGATACTGATACAGGGAAAGTCGAGATTCTGAGGTATACTGCGATTCAGGATGTAGGAAAGGCCATTCACCCTAGTTATGTTGAAGGCCAAATGCAAGGTGGAGCAGTACAAGGAATCGGTTGGGCTTTGAACGAAGAATATGTCTACAATGACAGTGGAGAGATGTCAAATTCCAGTTTTCTTGATTATCGAATGCCCACTACTTACGATGTACCAATGATCGACACAGTTATTGTTGAAGTTCCAAATCCTGGTCATCCTTACGGTGTTCGTGGCGTCGGCGAAGTTCCGATTGTTCCACCTCCAGCGGCTATCGCCAATGCTATCTACAACGCGACCGGCGTTCGGATGAATACTTTACCCATGTCTCCAGGGCGTGTATTGAAAGCTATAGGCAAAATTTAGTTTTACTGAGGATTTGGTCGAAAAATCGTACTGAATTTAATGGTTTACTTCCTCACTTCGAGTGGGAAAGGGCGCTAGGTTTTCACCTAACGCCTGTGTAAAACTGCTTTCTACTATATAGGAATTAGTAACTATCCTTTGAATTCTTCGGTTGGGCCGTTTGCCTCTTCCCACGCTCCCATGCCGCCATCAATGCTAGATATATTCTCAAAACCCATTTCTTTTAAGGTCTTTCCGGACAACGCGGCTTGACCACCAGCTCCACACGTGAAAACTATGTGCTTACTCGGATCTAGCTCTGGCTTATGAAAAGCTTCAAATTCTGGGTCCGCATGAAATTCCAGCATTCCTCTTGGAACACTAATCGCTCCTGGGATGACGGTTTCAATAGAGTTGGCATCTCTAACATCAACGAAAACAACACTTTCATCACCAACCAGCCCGGTCGCTTCCTCGACTGAAATGACGTTTATTGATGATTTTGCTTCTTCAAGAAGCTGCTTCGCACTTTTTCCCATTTCATATCTCCAATCAACAAGGTTTAGAATAATATAGAATTGATATAGCAAACTACGCAGGCAATCATAGTTCATGCTTCACGAAAAACAGAATTAACAATGTCTGCCCACCCTGAAGTCTAGCACTTTTTAGAAAAAATTGTCAATACGACAACTAGTAACGGCTAGCGCTTTTGTCGGTATTCTTCAACTTGCTCTTCCATTTTTTTTAACTGGTTATTATCAAGTATCTTTTCACCAGACCCACGAGTCTCCGTAATTTCTGATTTTTGCCTCTGAATCACCAAGATTGCTATACTACCAAATATTAATAGGAAGAAGAAAGGTGCGATATATGCGACTAAATTAAATCCTTCAGCTTTCATGATCGCGTCAAATTGGGTTCCATATTTTGCTATATATCCAGCCTTGATNTCTTCTATTGTTTGCCCTTGATTCAGCAGTTGTTTGAATTCGTTTTTTATGTCGTGAGCTACACCACAAACACAAACTTCAATTGTTTCTCTTGAACAGCCACAATAGCAGTAGACACTTCTTAACAATTGTTTCAGGTCGCTGGCACTTTCTCCAATTACTATTTTGGGGGTAACTACTATACCTGAAGTGAGTACGATAATTAAGTAATAAAACAAAACCGCCCTACTGGGTAGTTGTTTAAGCATTAGATGTTTGTGGTGTTCGTGTTTCGGGAACTGTACTTTCTAGAATCGCAATCCAACCGCCGATAAACATGACGGCGATCCCAACCCAGACTAAATTAATGAGAGGATTGTGGTATACTTCAACTGTGATTGGTTCATCGTCGTAGTTAGGAAAGGTACTAGGGAGTGGACCAAGGGCAATGTAGAGATTATTTAATCCAATGTGATGAATAGCCGATTCAATAGTATCTTGGTCGCCTTGTCCTGCGGTATGATAGAAAGCACGAGCCGGCTGCATTGTGGTAATCGTCTGACCATTTTTCTTGATTTCAAAATTGATTCCACTCAAATCAAAGTTCTCGTGCCTCTCTTGGAAGCCATTACCGGATAGAAATTCATAATTACGAACTTTGATCGATTGCCCTTGTGTTAGGCTCTCGGTTGCCAACCGATCATATCCTTTAGATCCCATGATACCGATATATAGGATTACTATGCCGATATGTACAATATAACCACCATAACGTCTTCTGTTTTTCCAAAGTAGGCGTAGCATCCCACTAAAAAGATTTACCTGATTTCGCTTTGCCCTCAGTTTACCACCACGATAAAATTCTTCTACGATAGCAGTGATCACAAAGGCTGCCCCTAGCACGCAGAGAGCAGATAAAACGATAGTACTTGTACTGGTTTCAATCTCACGATTCACGAAAAAAAATCCTAGAGCCAACAGAGCAGAAACAATAGATATAGCTGTCGGTTTAGCAAAAACTCTATTGAAGTTACTTAAAGTCAAAGTTTTCCAAGAAATTATGGGGCCAATGCCGGTCAGTAACAGTAAAATTAGGCCTGGAATGATAACGATTTGGTTGAAATAGGCTTCTGGAACGGCCATTTTTTGCTGAGTAACAGCTTCGGAGATAATAGGCCATAATGTGCCAAATAGTATCATGGCTGTTAATGCAACCAAAATCCAATTGTTAAGTACAAACGCACTTTCCCTAGAGAGTAACGATCCAATTTGGTTGGGACTTTTAAGTTTATTACTGCGAATAAGTATCAAAAAAGTTGTGCCAGCTAGCAAAACCACCAAAAAAAACGCGAAAAACCCACCCACTTGTGATTGAGCAAAAGCGTGAACGGATGAGATAATGCCGCTTCGAGTGATAAAAGTTCCTAGAATAGTGAAGCCAAAAGATAAGGAGACTAAGATAATATTCCAGATTTTTAACATGTTACGTTTTTCTTGGATCATGGCTGAGTGCAGGTAAGCACTACATAGTAGCCAAGGCATAAATGAAGCATTTTCGACTGGGTCCCAAGCCCAGTATCCTCCCCATCCTAATTCTTGGTATGCCCAATTCCCGCCAAGTGCGATGCCAACCGTTAAAGTAATCCAAGAAAAAAGTGTCCATCTACGAGACAGATGTAACCACAGATTGCTGACATTACCTGAAATTAATGCGCCCATAGCGAAGGCAAACGGAACAGTTAGACTTATGAATCCGATGTATAACAATGGTGGATGAATTGCCATACTGGGAGTTTGTAATAGTGGATTCATCCCCAACCCGTCAGGACGAATAATATCTTGAGGAAAACGAGCCAGAGGATTACGTACCCCTTCGATCAGACCAGTGACTAAAACCACGAAGAATAAGGAAACGAAAGCTAAAGTGATCAGGGCATAATCAGCTAATGGGGTGTTCTTCTCTGAAGAGGATGGTTTCTGGCGATTCTGCCAAACAACAACAGCCGAAAACAACGTCAGTAGCCACAACCAAAATAGTAACGAACCTGACATTTTGCCCCAAAGAGCTGTGA
>PAYP01000098.1 GCA_002714785.1 Candidatus Poribacteria bacterium
TAAAACGACGTCTCTATTAATCAAAGCCAAAGCATCCTGATAGCCTTGACACCTTAACTCGATCTCACTATCGATAGTAGACATAATCTCTTCAACTTCCCGTTGATACTGTTGTTCTCTTTTCTTATCATCCTGTCTGGACTGATTCAACCGTTTCTGATACATAGACTTGGTTTCAAACTCGCCTTGTGGATTCACTTGGCTCTTCTGGGGCTTAGGGATAGCCCCTATCTGATGGTTAGTCTCGGCTCTAACTTCGAGGCCAACCTCATTGATCTTATCTTGCAACTCTTTAGCCTTTTGCAACAACTGACCAATATCTGTCGATTCTAGCTGCTGGGCTTGCAGTTTCTGTCGTTCAGCTTCCAATTGTTGCTTCTTGCGTTCAATCTCGGCTTGTTCCCGCCTAACTTTCTCTCTGGTGGATTCTTGTTTAATTGATTGTTCCCTTTGTTGACGAACTGATTCCTCTCTTTCTTGGCGCACGGTCTCTTCTCGTTGTCGTTCCAGTACTTCTGCAGCTTTGGCTTGGCGAACTTTCTCCTGTAACTCAGTTTTTCGTTGTATGGCCTCGACTTGGCTTAAATTCCCATCCTCCTTCTGGACTTGATCCAGCTGCTGCTTGGTTTCGGCCAACTCAGACTCCAGTCGACTCAGTTCATCTTTAACCGCAGCTAACCTATTCTCTACTAATATCAGCTTAGCCCCTCCACTCTGATCTAACCAAGGCGTCTGTTTCTTATTACGGTAGGTCTTAGCCCAATCCATCACTTTACTCTGAGTATACTCGGCCAAATCAGTAACTGTTACTTGACCTTGACCATTCGCAGCGTGACCATTCATCCCTTGCAACAAGTAATAACTAAAGACCCCATGTCCTTTTTCTGACCATTCATAAGCTCGTTCACCTACATTACAAGCATAAAGAGTAGCACTAACACTGGGTTGACTATTACCGCTATTACGCCTGATCTTGAAACCTTTAGAGAACTCATCCGTCAAGACATTATCTTCGCCACTACGACTTGCCTCAGGGTTATAACGACAGGCATCGATCACCGTTAATAGTTGCTGAGCTTTGACCAATGATAAGATCTTACTAACCCGGTCTAAAGGGACCCCACTCATTTCCAAGGTATCTTGAGTAGTAGTATCGCTGTTAGCAGCTAACAAGAAGGAATTACCATCATTGACAATGCAATGGCCTGAGAAGTAAAAGACTAAAGTGTCTGATGATTTAACTTGTTTGGCCAAAATGCCTAATCGCTTAATAATATTGATATTAGTTGGTTCCATCTGACCTTCCATACCATCCGTCATCAGGAAAATATTATCTTTCTTGAAACTGGCTACGTTGATCAGAGTATCACGAAAAGCTACTACGTCAGCAACACAGTATCGTAGTGGGCTAATATCATTGGGATAATCATTAATTCCAACTAACAGCGCGTATTTCTCAGCCACAACCAGAGTAGAAGACAATAGAAAAAACAGTAAACACAACCTTCTTGTCATTATCTCAATTAACCCCTCGTATTTTATACCTGGTTAACAGGAATATTATATTAAAAGTAGAGATATAAAACGAAACCCGAATCAGCAAACCATCTAAATGGAAAATCTTTATTTAATTAATCAACATCCTGATATTATCTCAGATTACATCTTCGATCCTTGGTGTTAAGGAAACTACTAGAATTAGACACCTCAACCTTGAATTGAACCCCATCTGTTTTACTTTTTAAATATCGACAAAATAACAATCTATCAATAGAAAAAATCGAAACAAATGTATCAATCTTACTGTCGGAAATGGGACTCTATTATCCCATTTGATTTGGGGGTGTAACAAGATTTACAGCAAAAAAACATTATTATCCCGTAATTGATTTTAAATTTGGTTGGTGACCAAAACGCACGAGTATTGATTCTGAATTTGGAACAAACTGTGGCCTAAACCATTGATCTACAGGCTAATTTTTAGTAAATTTAGAATAATTTTCTCTTATCAGTGGAGATTGATAAGAGGAGCCATAATGTCTAGTCGGATATTAGATGATTCAAAGACTTGTTTTTTTGATATTTTTGAAACAAAAACAAGTCGCCCGCATATTTAGGGGCATTCAGCGGTGGGGGCAGGTTTTGGAGTTTGCGGCTAAAATCATAGGACTAATACTAAAGGAATTTAAAAAGGTTATAAAATTCCTTAGTATTAGTTGAGGAACAAATCATTTCATCTGGGATTAAAACTGAGAAGATCGGGGTCTTTGGGGTCCGATCTTCTCAGTTTTAAGATAACGACTTATCCCTCTTACCTACAAATGAGTGAAAACAAAGTGGAAAAAAGAAAATTATACTAATTTAAAAAGTATAAAAAATTAGATTACTTCTTTATTTTTGGGTCTTAAGATATCCCCAGGTTAAGGAAGCTTTACCATTGGCTTTGACAGGAGCACTAGGTCCATCAGGACCATAAACAATGACACTGTCGTATCTGGCTTCGGTACTCCAGGTAGCAAGCCCGATTCGGCCCATTCCATCTTGAGTGTCATCTTCAACTTTTGCTACCTCTTTGTCGTTTAATATGACTGTATAATCTTTCGGAGTGTTGATAATTTTGATATCATACCAAGTTTTAGCCTTGATTATGTCCTTACTATCTGCGCCTGCTTTCCCCCCCCAAGATTCAACTTTAGATCGAGTATTACCCCAACCACCTAGATTCCACCAATATTCCAAAGACGGCTTCTGTTTTTGCATACGCGGTGGGTGCTTTTTCAGAGGCTTACCCCTTGGTTCCATCATCCCACGACAACGAAACATAATTAGAAATCCTTCTCCTCCACCAATCTTATTACCTTTAACTTCAAAAGTATAATTGTTCCATTCTTCTTTCCAGTATTCGTCAGAAACTAGACTCATACTGTTTGGTTCTCCTCCTAATTGTTGATATTCTTTATTCTTAAGTTCCCATTCTCCAAAGAGTGGCGTCCATTTTTTCCCCGACTCCTTTGGGTTATCAAAGTTATCCTCAAAGTAAAGTAAGTTTGCGGTACCGTACTGTTGNCTAAACCGAAAAACATTCCCAATAAAATCAATCTTGCGACCATTCGCATTACTTCACCTCACACGTTTTAGTAAATCTAACTTACATCACTAAGTTGAGCCCATANTGCAAGAAAAAAAAAACNTTGTCAAGTCTTTTTNAACAACCGAAANNTGAGAGGTAATTTGATAGAATTACTACCCACTGACTCAATGACAAGAAGAACTCATGCGTATAACAGCCAGATTTTTGAACTGATTAAANTTATCTTTATCTGATAAACGATCTTTACTAACTGTAAAAGTTATTAGTCGGTACTAGAGCCAATNGGTCTTTCGTAGACATTACTTTGCAATACATCTATCACTAACTTGAAATGTATGAACTGGAAGAATTTCATTCAGTTCATACCTCGNAGTCAAACCANAGTAATTTGAATTTATCTAGTCTCTTAAAGGATGACTTTTTCTATCAAGANANTCCTTATTGTATAGTTTCATCCAGTTTCTATTGAGANTTANTCACCCTTCTTGATACCGATAAGTATTCCCAGTGAAAAATCATCCAGATTTGATCGGGAAATGTATCACGTTGGTTTATTTCAAAAAATTCAAATTGATATCTTTTTAACGCTGGAACACAATCATGGAAAATTAATGGCATATTAGTAGTTGACTGAAATTCCGTTTGATTGCAAATGATTTATAGTGCTAATAGAACTAAGAGAAGAGAATGAATTGTCTTCTACGCTTATCCAAGCTAGGTTGTTCAATCCCAATAAAGGGCTAATATCCTTAATTTGGTTACNACCCAGATTTAAGTGAGTTAGATTATCCAAATAGGATAATGGCTCGATATTGCTGATCTGGTTCTCATACAAATACAACCAAGTCAGTTCATTTAACTTAGACAAGGTTGTTATATCCTTAATTTGGTTACTACCCAAGTATAAGTGAGTTAGATTATCCAAATAGGATAATGGCTTGATATTGCTGATCTGGTTCTCATGCAAATACAGATGTATCAGGCTAGTTAATTCAGATAAGGGACTAATATCGCTGATCTGATTATGTGACATCTCCAAGACTATGAGTTTATCCAAATTAGAGATTGGACTGATGTCCCAAACCTCATTACCACTTATGTTTAGTTTGGTTATGTTGGAACAATGTTGTATACCTGTTAGGTCTTGGATGTTTGAATTTGAGACATCAAGAGTTTGTCTCAATCCATCTAAATCAGTGTCGGTAATCACTTCACCTGAATCCTTACCCAGAATATTCTCTAGCTTGATTAGTAAACCACGATCTGGAATTTTGATTGCTACTGGATCTGGCAATGAATCATGCTGAATATCCACACCGTTTTCTTGNAATTTCTGTATAATTGGTCTACTGGTAGCAGTTAATGAGTTACCTTCCAGATTCAACCAATCTAGGCTGTTAAGCTTANACAAAGAACTAATACTACTGATTTGGTTATTATAAAGATTTAACCAAGCCAGGTTGTTTAGTTCAGACAATGGACTAATGTTCTGGATCTGGTTGTTATAAAGGTACAATATTTCCAAGTTAATCAGTTTAGACAATGGACTAATGTCCTGGATCTGGTTGTTNAACAGGTTTAAATTTTCNAATCTGGTTAAATCGGATAGTGGTCTCAAATCACTAATCTGGTTGTTAAACAGGTTTAAATTTTCCAANNTNNTNANNTNAGANANTGGNCTNANNTCACTGNATCTGGTTGTTAAACATATTTAGCTTTTCTAATTTATGCAAATTGGATATCGATTCGATCTCGCTAATCTGGTTGTTGTAAAGATATAACTCAGTCAAATTGTTTAAATTAGTCAGGGGAGTAAGATCGCTTATTTGATTGCTATGCAAGCTTAGNTTGATCAACTTATCCAGCCTAGATAATGGCTTAATATTCCCAATCTGGTTNTTATAAAGATATAACTCAGTCAAATTGTTTAAATTAGTCAGGGGAGNAAGATCGCTTATTTGATTGCTATGCAGGTCTAATTTAATCAAATTGTCCAGACCGGATAATGGCTCAATACTCCTAATCTGGTTGTTGTAAAGATGTAGCTCAGTCAAATTGTTTAAATTAGTCAGAGGANTAAGATCAGTGATCTTATTTTGGAAAAGTCTTAATTCGGTAAGTTTACGCAAATTATGCAGAGCACCGAGATTGGTAATTTCGTTGTTATCCAACCATAAGAAAGTCAGTTCATTCAGTTGACTTAGAGGGCTAATTTCTCGGATCTTATTATTATCGATTACCAATCCTGTTAGGGTAATCAAATTATTTAGGCTACTAATATCACTGATTTGATTTTTGGACAAATTCAATAGCGTAAGCTTCTTCAAATTATTTAGGCTGCCAATATCACTGATTTGGTTGTTAGAAATTACCAATCCTGTCAAGTTGTTCAGATTGACCAATGGACTGATATCACTGATCCGATTATGATCTATCACCAATCCTTTTAGGTTTTTGAGTTCAAGCAAAGGACTGATATCTTGGATCTGATTATTTGCTATTCTCAAAGCAACCAGATTCTTTAAACTGGATAGAGTTCTAATATCAATGATCTGGTTACTATCCAGATTCAAATGAGTTAGATTCTTTAGATTAGCCAAGGGCTCAATGTTGCTGAGCTGGTTTTTGGCTAAGTTTAATATACTTAGGTTAGTAAGATATTGAAAACCAGTCAGATCAATGACACCTAAATCGGAGGCATCAAATTCACTCCTTATTTCTCTCAGTTCTCTGGAGGTTATAGAATCACCGACACTTTTACCCAATATTTGCTCTATCTTGGCCCGCAATATCTCATCGGGAATTTCGACTTCGCCAGCTATGCCCGGATTGTAAATAGTGGCGAATAATAGTAGGCTATAACCCAGTAGGAAGTAGTTTTTTATTCCAATTTNATGCATTATGGACATTTTTTATTCTCAAGAAATGTACCGATCCTGTTTTTGGACTAAACNTGTTTAGGATTCAAAACTAGAGTTTATAATATATATTTTTTTAAGCAAAAATCTTATTATAAGATTGAATAAAAATTTTGACATTAATGGCGTTGAAACCTACCACGATTTAGGTCAACAGAAGAACTCGATTGGGAANAGAGAACCATTGTCTCCTTAAAAGGCAAAAAACGAGAAACAGATGGTAGTCCATGTAATTTTGCGGATAAAGACGCCGATGTAGNTTCAAAGAGAATAAAATCGTACTATTACNTAGTCTGAGCTATAGATGACGGCTACAAATACACGGCACCCGTTGGTNNTTTCGAAGCTAACGGGTATGGATTACAAGACATAACCATCAATGTCTGGGGCTAGTATGAAGATGGACATTACACAGGCAACAATCCACAAGAACTGGAAAAGGGTGCTNCCACGATAGGTCATCAGTTTGTTAATCATAATGAGATCNGTGTCGAGTCTCGAGGCCTGCNGGTCAGTTCTTGGTTCAATGGTCNTACCCACCTTTGGGTAGCCTACCACCACAACCCNCTCCAAATAATAGGAACGTCAGTTTCGGGTTTCGGTGTGTGTCAGTTGCGACGCCGATTATCGGATGATTTTAAAGGACATTTAGAAAATNGACATTCAAATTTGATAATNAAAACCCCTTCAGCAAGATTAGAATCAGATCTCTAAATAAGAANGTACATAATAGAATTAGTGCCAGAAAAAACCTCTATCTATGCCGACCGTTTCTACAAGTGATTATTTCCCCAAAGGAAAAATCCCCACATGCGACTGGGTGCGTAACCAACTAGAACAATCAATATTGAGTGCCCAGCAATTATCATCCCATCGTTGACTTTTTATTTAGTATTGAGTCTTTGGGTCAGGGGACCAAGGTCTAATAACCCTTTCTCTTTCATAGATTATGACCTCGGTAGAACATCGTTCACTTTAATTTAAAGTGANATTAGGAACATAAAAAAACTAGTAACGGATNATTGATTNATTCTTCCCTTACTCAGCTAAATTGGGATCAGATACTGACGGCGATGGATCTACTCCCANTTGCCTCCATCAGTTCAAGAAATCAGATGCTACGGATATTTTTGAAAACTTACCTCCAGCGAAAGTAGATACTCCAATGTCTGAAAATTTCACTTGCTACCTGNAGCGGCAACGCTCATAAACTTCCCTTGATGTATACCAGTATACCGTCTATTCCAAAGTAGCCTTTATTCCAGACTTTCTCAACAAGACCGATTGGTCATATCTACATTATCAGCCGTTAAAGGTGAGATCTGGAAATCCATTTTACTAATTCGAGGATCTATTTTATTGTATATAAACTAAATTTGGCATTTAAACAGTTTACACTAACAAAATAATTTGGGCAATAATGAACCGATTNAAAAGATTAACCAAGGTAGATAAGNAAAGAAANGGTAGACCAACTGGTACGGATCACTACCTGATTACCCCGCAACCACTCTGTCCCAGATACGAATTTCAAACTCCTAGTAATAGCAAGGGTTGTAATTAGNCAACTACTTAAGAATCCCCATCTTCAGTTTACAATACTATCATTGATTNATTAGTTGAAAATTGATTCTAGTGTCAGAGAAGAACTTGGTAAGACTGTACGTATAGAAGGCTGGTATTTACTGGCTTTAGTATAAAAATCACTGACGGAGATATTAAACGTAGTCTGGAATACCCTTTTCCAGGTCATTTTATTTGGGTTACCTTGCATAAAATCTTTGAGAATCAGTCTAAAAGATTGGNCTTCTGTATGACCAGCCAATTGTAATTCTTTGGCTAAAACTAACACTAGAAATACTGATGAACTATAATTGGTATCTTTCTTATAGCTATTGTAGTTTTCAAATATGTTAGGGTTTTGTATTGCCTCTAGATTAACTTGGTTTTGAGCCGATAAAAAATAGTTTTTACNATAGTGTTGCTGAATATAAATTGATTCAAAAGATGCGGCTGAACCTTCAATTAGCCATTTAGTTTTGAAGCTGGTTGGGTGATTATCGTATTTGTTCGCATGCTTGTTTTGCGCCATTTGATAAGTATGAAAATACTCATGGGCAATAACAGAATAGCGATGCATATGATTTTGAAGAAACTCATNATTGCTGATCTCGACAACAAATAATTTTTGTTTTTTATCGCTATTGTTAAGAGAAATGTATGCTCCACCCTTAATTCCAGGATAAGGGTCGTGTACTTTATCATTCCAAGCATAAATGTCTATTGAGTGATAGTAAATTTGATATAGTGGAAGTAGGTTTTTGAGGTTGGTCATAATCTTTTGATATTCACTGATCCAATCGGCCGGCAGGCTATGATGGAGATGTTCATTAATGACGACAGGTATCAGGTCATCTATAGAAGGAGTGTTTGTATCTGATGGTGANGGATTGGCTCGTTCGAATGATAGCAGACAAAGAGCAACTAGGATTAAAGTATTAAATTTCATCATTTCAACGAGATTCTGNTTCGGTATGATAGATGTAGTTGGACATTTATTAACTCAAAGATAGCCAATTGGGGTAACTTAGTAGACAACGGGGTACACAAGTTACCCCAATTGCGCGGGGTTTAATGAAGTCGTAGTACTTTTTCGCAAAAACTAGTACATCAAACATTCTAAAATGCACTACCAATGGCCCAATTGCTGTGCTATTCTAAATTATCAAATGTCTTTCAACCTTAACTGAGACTAGTAACTTGATTAAGAAAAATATCTAGCGTATTTTTGATTTAGTTCCATCACCGCATTATTACTTTCATCAATATCCAAGGCAATAGCTTCAACGCTCGCGCTGGCCACACGAAGAGCTGCGGCTAATCTTCCACGGTGATCACCACCAGCTTGATCTCCTGCTACTAACGCAGCCATTAGTCTTCCTGGTAGAAGTTCCTTCGAAGACTCATAGGCATTGGCCATGGCTATAATGACACTTGNACCAACTAATGTGTTTCCTTGACAAGTATAGAATTTGCCCGACATTGATCCCCACCAAAGACCTGAAGGATCAGCACCAATTGGATTCCGAGTAGCCGTNTGGCCTTTCATATCAATAAGCGCCAACTGTCTTTTAGCTGAATTCGGATCGTCTCGTAGCAAACTAGCCAAAACCTCCTCTGGTAATAAGCCGCAATCCAGAAGGTCAAGGGCTTTGTCGCCCCAAATCGGGTTGTGTTGGTGTTGAGTACAAAAAGCACCTACACTAGCACGAACATACGGCACAACTTGCCCGACCGCGGGAAATTTGCTGGCAACAGCGGCTCCACAAACACCAGTAGTTGGATCAACGGCTACAATTGAAAACGTTTGGCTTAAATGGCTTTTCATGTCTAGATTAATTTCCAATCAATAGATGGCACTTTTTTGTCACTTTAAAAGCTTACCCGGTGTCCACTGCTGTCCTATTGGTTTAGCTACACCTTCGTAGTTGATTCGGAAGGGAACCAACATCTCCTGCTGTTTCCCAACAGTCGTGATCTTTGGTTGGTTATCTCTCTCCAAGTATGCGACTGTAGCTTGTGTTCGTTCCGGTAGATCTACATAGTCAGGATAATACCACATGGTCAGCACCGTTCGACGACCATCCGTTTTGTTGGCATGAGCTGCATGAAATAAAGTTCCAAAACCAATGACTAAATCACCCGCATTGACCGGAACATCTATTTCACCTTCTGCCTGTTGAAAAGCAATATGATCTGGATTAGCATAAGTTCTTAGTTCGTCAGTATGTCGAGGTGAAGCCCTATCGTGAAGCGGGTGTCGCTTCAGGTGCGAACCTGGAATCACCCGCAAACAGCCGTTTTCTGGGTTAGTATCAGTCAGGTAATACATCAGAAAACACTGAATCGGTTGGGTGGTGTAGCTAACTGGGTCATCCCAAAAACGCCCGTCCTCATGCCAAAATAATGGTGGACTATGTGCAGGCTTGCTAATAATACGTCCATGACCAAATTTTGGTTGGGCAAAGCCGAGCTCAGCTAAAGCCTGAATCATCTTAGGATATGCTACCAATTTAGTCATGGCACTGTATTGATAGACCATATCCCAATCGATTAATACCATGCTACCCGTCGTACGTTGCTGATCGAAATGAGTTTGTTCTTGAGTCGACAACACCTCTTCACTAATATTTTTCAATTGAGTAATCAAGGCTGAACCAAGGATGTTTGGGAAGTGGAAAAAACCATCAGTAATAAACTGTTGCCGCTTTTGGTCATCAACTATGGCCATTTTTGTACTCCTTTTCTTGGTCATGGACTTAGACCTAGAATAACTTTATCTCTTGATTATGGAGGATAAAAAGACGGTCATTTAGTAATTTCTGGTCTCTTGAGAGGATAATGATTAACCAACTAATATAAATATAAAAAGCACTGATATTAACCGTTAAGCCTTTATCCGTAATCAACCTTGATCGATTAACTTGTCCTCGATTTCTTCGAGTTTAAAACGGGCATTGACTGCCGATTGTTTTTTGTTGCCTGCCCGATACTTAATGTAAGTTGTAGCTACTATTGTACTGGTCTGGTAGAAGTTCAACCCCGGGATAACCGCAATCAGGTCGGTGCAGCAATTTAATTCTACACCGATCTAATTGACTATTACGAATATCATCATAATTGCCACCCAAGCCACGAAGTGGCTTCAGTAGGTCTCAGTTTCATCCTGACCAAGAATCTGGTAAGTAAGAAGGCTCAATCATGCCTGAAATGTGGTTACCCTACTCTGCCAAACGAGAAGGGCCTGAAGAACAGTGTTTTTGATAATCGTAACCTTGATTGTTTCAATATGGTTTTTGAAACTAATCTTCAATTAATCTTTTTTCAAAACTAACAGCCGTGTTTTATTTATAGCCAATCTGTTTGTAAAAATAAGTGCGTCATCATTCCTTTTCGCAGGTCTACCTTGTCTGACACTTCTGCTGACTTACCATAAATAATCTTCTTGGCATCTAATTCTAATAATTTATTCATTTTTCATATCGTTGAAGATGTTCAATTATAACCTGATTTCCACCTTCAATTGTCTCTGAATGGTCTTTCCAATCACCTAAAACCTCTTTGGTCGTGACTTCTAACTTGATTTGATCTTCGGTTGATAGATAGATGTTGAACTTTTCTTGCATCAAACTGATACAAAAATTATTAGCTCATGAAGCAAGCATGCAGACACCTTCGACCACTAGATTCTGGTAGTTATCGGAGGAACCGATTTCTACAGATAAGGTATCTCTAATATTTCTATCATCGCGACCATTAACAAACATTTGTAACCCTTTTTTGAGTAAGGGTTCTTTGACTTGATCAATTATCAGGTCGATAGACAAAACTCCAAATCGCCGCGACTGAGTGTTAACTAACATCAATAGAGTCATAATCTCAATTAGTTGATTGTTATTTTTAACTGTCATAATTATCTAGTCTTAATCTCTGCTTGATATTATCATAGAAATCAACTAATCAACCCGAAAGTTGAGAAAAATTGGTTCCTTGACTTAATCAATCATCAGGTCGATAGACAAAAATCCACGCGGTTCTTGGCTCAATAGTATCGATTGGCTCGTCGCCGCAGCAACTCTCCCGATGATAAGTGCATCCACGACGGTTTTCGATATGTTATTNATATAGATAGTAATGGAAAATGGTTTTCGTTTAGCCCAAAGTCTAATTACATATTTTGAGTACTGATTTTAAAATTACTGGCACTATCAATTTGATTTCAATTAAGATAAAAGGAATACGGNGGTGAAAATTAAATTTCTAGTCGAATTTTAGATCTACCGGGTCTTTGGTTTNNAAGCCGGTTAGTTCTAGCTTAGATGGTCAACTAGATCTGTTATTTTGTATACGTAATAAGGTAAGAGTATAACTTGAGTAGTAAAACAACCTCAGATTTTTCTAATCATTCCATTAGCCCAATTTTCTGTTTGCCTTCCAGTTGGATTACGTTGCTAGCTNTTAGTATCTATCTGTCATTAACGATAGGTTGTAGCGATAAGACCGAGCTGGGAATTGAAGGTAAAGTCTTAACCGAAAGTGGTCAGCCTTTGGTTGGAGCTCGGGTATCCATCAGTGGGCCGGAGAGTCATTCGTCAGCCACTGATAGTAACGGTAAATTTCTATTTGGCGATATCGTGGCCGGTAGTTATCAAATTACGGTTACCAAGTCTGGNTATCAGGCCTACACCAATCAGGTAACAGTAATTGACACCATCTCTACTGCTGATGTCATCCTGGAAAAAGAAAACTCCCAGACTATTTCCGGGGTGGTGCTTAATAAAGAGAGTCAACAACCTCTGGCTAACGTCCAACTGACTACCATCCCAGTAACTACGGTAGTGACCAGTGATAGTAATGGNAACTACCAATTTNCCCAAAAACTTCAGCCAGCCAACTACGTGGTNAAGGCAGTNGCNGAAGGTTTTGAAACTACCCAGCTGGAGGTNGTGGTTAAGTTAGGTGAACCGGCTCGGGTTGATATTTTGCTACCTCCATTGAAACCAGTGTTGGCTTTTTCGGATTCCGGTCTGGATTTTGGCTTAGATAAGGATAGTCTGAAATTAATTATCAAGAATGATGGTACCGGGACTCTGAATTGGACGGTAGCTAGACCCAACGAGGCCTGGATTAAGTTAGAAAAATTGAAGGGGACAGCTAGTCCAGAGGTACCAGACATAATCAGCATCGAGGTTAAAAGGGACGAACTAGAGCCAAGGGACCATCAATTAGAGTTAGCTTTCACCTCTGATGGAGGTATTCAGAAATTACCAGTTACCATTAACGTTAAACCCCAGCCAGCACTGTTTGTCTCACCAGAAAAATTAGACTTTGGTCGAGACAAACAAACGCTAGAAATCAGCATTGAAAATCGTGGAACCGGTCAGTTGGAGTGGACTATCAGCACACCAGAAAAGTGGATCACAGTAGAGCCAATTAGTGGACAAACCCGCCAAACACCGACGATTGTCAAATTGAGGGCTGATCGACAAGATTTGGCTCCCGGCAACTACCAACAACAACTGACTATCATCTCTAAAAATAGCGACAANATGGATATAAGTGTNTNGGTTATAGTAACGGAAAGNCCCCAGATCAATGTCGAGGCTAGATCCCTTGATTTTGGCCAAGATGAAGTCAATCAAACCCTAACCATTCGCAATGTTGGTACTGGTCAGCTAGATTGGCAAATTTCCGTGCCTGACTTGGAATGGCTAAAGGTCGTGCCTCAAGGTGGAACTGCCAGCCAACAGAATTCATCAGTGGTCAACTTGAGCGTAACTCGTCGAGGACTAGAGGCTAAATCCTATCAGCAGACCATTACTATTACTAGTGATGGTGGTGATTGGGCAGTCGAGGTTAGTATGTTGGTTGATCGTCCAATCTTAGTGGCTAATAAACAACGTCTGTCATTGGCGCCCGAGGAAAAAGAGAAAAGTTTTCAATTGTCACGTCAAGGATTCAGTCCNGTTGATTTTGAAATCCAGTCCAGTCAAAAGTGGCTACAGGCCGACCCTCAGCGCGGGCAATTAGAAGATCAGGCAGTTACCGTGAGAGTTCAGGTAGATCGAAAACCTTTACCTCCCGGTAAGAGCCAAGCGGTGCTGACCGTTAACTCCCAACAAACTCAACAAAATTTGGANTTGACGGTCGTAGTCGAAGTGCTACCAACTTTCAGTCTAAAAGTGATAGACGTCAAAACCAATCGACCGATTTCCCAAGCTAAGGCCTTGAACCGAGAAACCCAAGCCGATGGGCGAATTCAGCTGAAAGATACCGATCTCTCGACGGTGGATGGTTCGGTTTCGGCTGATGGCTATCTCAATCAGTCTTTCTCCGTCAGCCTGAAATNCACCAAACAAAGACTGGTGGAAAAAACCATCCGGCTGACTCCGATTCCTCGTCCAGCTGGGCAAATTAAAAGCCGAGATCTAGATCTNCCAACCGAGATTGCGCTGTCAAGTGATGGTGTTTTTGCTTATGTGATCAACAGTGAGCTGTCAACCGTCAGCCAGATTGCCGTCGGTAGTGATCAGGTCTTAAAGACCTACGACCTATCTGACGATGGACAAGCCCCCAAAGACCTGATCGTTCATCCATTGACGGGTCAGGTNGTAGTGGCCAATAGCTTTGTTAAGCCGATCAAATTAGGGGCNNTCCAAAACGATACTATCTCTATCTTACCAGAATTATTNAATCGATCAATGGTAGTATCGGTGGGTAATTATCCAATAGGTNTGGCCATTGACCCGACNGCTAACCAACTCTACGTGGCCAATCAGTCCAGCCGAACTATTTCGGTGGTTGATCTGGATCAACGAAAAGAGATCGGTTTACTAACCCCGAGCCGAAACGGTGTGCCCAATCGNATGATGATGAGTAACGACCATTTGTACGCCATAGTNGATGGGACAGTGGAAATTTTTGATACCCGGTTGAAGAAGTCGATCAAAAGAATCAATAAGGTCTTTGGTCCGTCCGACTTGGCCATTTCCAGTAACCGAAAATTTGTTTATGTAGTCAATAATAAAAAGAACAGTCTAGGGGTNATTGATACTGTCAACCAAGTGGTAATTAAAGAAATACCGGTCGGACTNTCTCCGGTCCGAGTNGCNGTNAGTAAAGGNTTTCANCCTGGTCGAGATCTAATTTTTGTGGTTAACCANGGNGACTCTACTCTAACCATGTTGGAGACTTGGACCAATGAAGTCGGGCTGTTTGAAGCTTGGCAAGCTGAAGTTGCCCCCCAACCGATCAAAGTTGGATTCATGCCCTTGGGAATTAGTGTGACGACCGATAAGGTTTATGTGGTACTGCAAGAAGATTCAGTGATTGAAGTATTGGAGTTTTAATTAATGTCAGTTAGAAAATCACCGGACTATAAGACCTTGATTGTTGTTTTGGGTTTGTATTTATTAACCGGCTGTAGCCTAAGTGGGAAAGGTTTTGGTAACTGGACGGTTCGTTTACCNGAAGATGGAGATTATTTTTATGCTGTCGGTGGTCCTAAGGCAGAACGAATAGANGCTAACGATCAGGCCCGAGCGGAAATGGCTAAATTCATCTCAGTTACNGTTGATTCCGAAATTGAAAGGGTAACCACTGAACAATCCGGCCAAATTGAAACTAAGGTAGTCGATAAAATTAGGTTACAAGCCAAAGAAACTATGGAAAATCTTTCCATAGTGGAAGTTCAAAGGAGTCAGGAAGGCTACTATGCATTGGCTCGAATGCCGAGTCGACCAATAGAAGAGATTCTGGATTCACTTCGTTTCAAGAAAGTTCCAGCAACAATGGGTGAAATCGGCCGCTCGGTGGCATTACCCGGCTGGGGCCAAATCCAAAAAAATCAGAACCGAAAAGGATTCAGCATCCTGTCAGCTCAAGCATTGACCATCGGTGGCACAGTTCTGTTTTCCATTCTCAAGTCATCGGCCGATGAAGACATGATTTANGCTAGGACAGCTGGTGTTCGACGAGCCTACCAACAAGACTCTCAAACCTTCCGTAGCCTGATGGTTGGCTCATTAATTACGGGTACAGCCATCTACATTTACAATTTAGTCGACGTAACGGCTGTACCCAAGAAAGTACCACTTCAGCCATGATAAATGAACATCAGNTATTCTGTAAAAAATTGATTAGGTCTTGATTGTCAATAAAATCCTCTACCACCTCGGCGGTCTTGTTACTCCAACCGCCTTTGATCCAACAGGCCTTACAGCTACCCAGTTGAAAAAATACANTTCCCGCATAAGGAGGGTAAGAAACTTGACGATTAAATTCCGTNNGCTGCTGCTGGGTCAGATACTTTTNTGTAAAGTCTGTGTTACTCGCCAGATCACCTACTAAAATCAGGGATTTACCTAATTGTGCCAGTTTCCCTATCTCTGAATGTGTGTAGTTNTCAATTAACAACTGACTTTGATAACCCAATAATTTTATGGCTTGGCACAATCGGCTGGCTGTTATNGGGTCTCCCATAACCAAGACATCTACTGTTTGATGATTATGTAATTTCTTTGNTTCGAGTGGTTTTTCTGTCCTACCTTCTATATGGATAATTTGGGTTTCAAGGTAATCGGCCAAGGGCTNTAAATTTGGATGAAGATTGATTTTATCAATCGTAACCCTTAGAAATTGATCTAATTTATCCGGGTCATTGTGCATTTTATAACAGCCAAAGGCCATCCAAATTTCAAGCTCCAATGGGTCGTTTTTGAGTGAATCCCAATTGATAATTTCTTGAGTCAGAATATCGCCGGCCGCTAGCCACTGTTCAGCCCACATTAATAAAAAAGCAAAATCTTTTCGGTTAGAAGTTAAAATTGGTTCAACTGGCTCAGCTGTTAATCGTTGACCCAATTGGGCTAAAACAGGGACTTGATATTCACTCAATATCCACTTGGCATTAGGTTGAACTTGATCAGAAGCTACTCCGATTTTGTATAGTGTATGTGCCCAGCCCATTAAGGGAAACAAGTCTCGATTATGAATATTTTTTTTAATCATCCACTCTAAATCTGAGGCTTTTAGCCTTTTGACTAATGGATGAGTTAACTGCTGTAAAGCTAAATAGAGNTCAGTATTNGCTTGATCATTTAATCCTAGATCAGAACAGCCAAACCAAGTCATGCTAAAGATTAGATAGGTAGTCTCACGTAAGTCGATTTGCTGCGTGTCCAGTAGATTTTCTGTTTGTTATGGGCTACTGACAGGCCAAATTAACCTCTAGCTTATTTAATCAAAAGGACAACTATTTGTGAAGAGATTGATATGCATTNTATTATTAGTTATAGTACATACATATCAAATACTGAAACTTGGCTATACCTACATTCAGTAACAAACTGGCGACAGATCACATTTGGTACACTATGGATGACTTTTCTTGGGGTAGCCGTCGTAGCTGTGGGAACTGTCGTCGAAAAAACACTCAATGACCATTTTTTCAACGACAAAATTAAGAAATTGTCTTTCGTAAGTTATAGTCTTGGCTACTTGGTAACAACACGTCTCTGCAATTCGAGGGATTAAATTTGGTTATGGGATTAAGGATGATAAAGATTACAAATGTTCGAGGGACGAAACCCACCAATCTGTTGGGTAGGTATACCCATTACATCGCTGGGCATGATGGCTAGATCAGTAGGAATTTTGGGAATTCTTATTCCTGTGGTCTGCTTAATACTTCCTTCTATTTTGGTCGCATATAACAAAATCCTGACGAAAAGACCGATTGAAGCAGAGATTAGCATTTTGAGAGTTACGTTTTGAAAAAATGGTAATAAAGAGCATGCATCTTCAGGAACTTACTTCTGTCAAATTGAAGCTGTAGATTATACAGAAACATGGAAGATGGTGATATCGAAGTAGTTGGTCTTCACGATCCTATAAATTCAATCAACCTTTCAGTCTCAGAAGTGGTGATTAAGCCAGCACTCCCAATCCTTGACTTGACATTTGAATACCTGATGGTGAGACATACGCAGAACTAATGAAATTTATTGCTAACCTACCGATGGCTCTAGAGGCCCTTAATCGGAACAAGTTCCGATCCTTGCTGACGACATTAGGAATTGTGATTGGAATTGGTGCCGTTGTTTTCACCGTCTCTCTCGGTGGAAGCATTAGCACTTTCGTCTCCCATGAACTGGACCGTTTCGTTGGCGCA
>PAYP01000099.1 GCA_002714785.1 Candidatus Poribacteria bacterium
CCCGATTTTTGTAGTTACAATAGGCTCACAAGATTTGGCAGAGGTGAGCAGATATTGTATTAATTGGGTGTTCTCTCTTTACCTTATCGCTTAAAATTGAAACTTGTATGATGATCTATTCGCTATCTTAATTTCTTTCTCTATAAGTTGAATAACTGTTTTTCATATATCTATTCAATTTTCTATCATCATCTTTTCTGATGGAATGAAATAATTTCCTGATTATTGCTGCATTAACTGTAAGACGGTTTGTGAGATCTGGTTAGCTTGTACCATCATCGCTGATCCTGACTGAACTAGAATCTGATACTTAGCTAACTCCATAGCTTCCTTAGCATAATCAACGTCTCTAATAGTCGAAATAGAGGCTTTTAAATTTACAATAGTACTATCCGCATTAGTAGCAGTGAATTCGAGTCGGTTCTGAGTGGCGCCAATGAAACTACGATCATCGTTAATGGCTTCAATTGCAGCATCAAGAGTACTGATTGCCGCTTGCGCTCCGGCTAAATTGTCCAGCGATAATTGACTCAGCCTCAAACCTTTAGCAGTAGCATCGCCAAGAGTGAAATCTAGATTACTATCAGCATCATCGTCAGCACCAATCTGAACCGTGCTTCCAGTAGCAGTAACTTCGAATGTCGAATTGGCCACATTGTTGAGGTCGAATTCTTCATCAAAAGAAACTGTTAGGCCGAGGCTGGAGAATTGGTAGGTTTTGATTTCCCCGGCGCTAGCTGGTGTGAAATCGACTACTTCGAACTCACCCGTAGTTTTATTGACTAGTTTTAGACTTCCGGGCTTGTACTCAAAACTATAGCTACCGGAATTAACTTTTTGCCCACCATGGCCGGCAGTACTGACTGAGTCAATACCAACGCCGGTAACTGTGGAAACTGTTGCCTTTTGAGATCCGTCGATTAATTTGATTTGATTATATTCGGTCGATTTAGCGATTCGATCAATTTCAGACTTGAGTTGCTGATATTCCATATCGATAGTTGATCGGTCTTTTGTATTCAAATTGTCAGAAGCACTTTGTACGGCTAGCTCTCTCATGCGAGCTAGAATATTATGAATATCGTTTAGTGATCCTTCTGCGGTTTGTAACATATCAATTGTTCGTTTGGAATTTGTTTGTGCTTTTTGTAAGGAACGGACTCTGTTGCTAAGTCGAGTGGCAATAGCAGCACCTTCTGTATCGTCGGAGGCTTTATTAATTCTTAGACCGGTTGATAGCCTTTCTATGCTTTCTTCTAATTTTGTTTGAGAATGTGCAAATGCACGATACGTTTTCATCGAACTGATATTACTATTAACATTGAATCCGGTTGCCATTTTTTTCTCCGACTTTATCGAGTTGGTTATCCACTCAAAACCTGATATCTTATCGGTAGGTTAACCAGATATGTTTAGCTTTTTTTTTAATCTTGACGTACTTATTCCCACGCATGAGAACTTCATGTTCTGTTGACTCAGATTAGTTGGCTTTTTTATTCAGACTAAAATATAATTTTCCATTCACTAACCAAGGTCTGGGAGGAGTCTTCTCCCAAGAAAATCAAGTCTCTATCATAATAAGTATGGATAACATTCGAAGTTATTTAACCCATTTAGAGTGTACTAATTGCCAACAACAATTTTCAGCTCAGGAAATACATACGCTATGTTCTGATTGTGGTAAGGTTCTTTTTGCTCGTTACGATTTAACTTCTGTAAAGGGAATTTGGAAAAAATCTGACCTACTAGGTAGAAGAAACGATATCTGGCGCTGGTTTGAAATCATGCCAGTATTATCGGTGGAAAACGTGATTTCCTTGGGGGAAGGGGCAACACCATTGTTACATGCTCATTCACTTGGTGAAATACATGATGCCAAACAACTATACATTAAAGATGAAGGGCTTAATCCGACGGGGAGTTTCAAAGCTCGCGGTTTATCCGCAGCTGTGTCTAAAGCCAAAGAGTTAGGTATTAGTTCTATCGCTATTCCTTCAGCTGGTAATGCAGCTGCAGCCCTAGCGGCCTATGGTAGCCGTGCAAAAATGGAAATTCATGTTTTCATGCCAAATGACACACCAGCCATGATGATGCGGGAAGCTGTCGTGTATGATGCTAATCTACATTTAGTTGATGGTTTAATCAATCAAGCAGGTCAGGAGTTGAAAGCATCAGCTAAAAACTGGTTTGACGTTTCTACACTAAAAGAACCGTATCGGGCGGAAGGGAAAAAAACCATGGGGTTGGAATTAGCTGAACAGTTTAACTGGTCCCTACCAGAAGCGATTATTTATCCAACTGGTGGTGGTACTGGTATTGTTGGCATGTGGAAAGCTTTTGATGAGCTAGAGCAGATTGGCTGGATTGGTAGTGAACGACCACAGATGATTTCCGTACAGTCAGAAGGCTGCGCACCTATCGTACGAGCATTTGAAAAAGGTGATAGCCATGCCGAATTATGGGAAGACGCAGAAACTATTGCTCCTGGAATGCGGGTTCCGGTAGCAGTGGCTGATTATCTGATGTTACAAATCATTCGAGAAAGTAATGGAACTGCATTGACTGTTTCAGACGCTGAAATTCACTCATCTATACACCGAATCGCAAGTCAAGAAGGGGTATTCGCGGCTCCAGAAGGTGCAGCAACCTATGCTGCTTATGAAAAATTATTGGCGAATGGGCATTTACAACCTGAGATGAGTGTAGTTTTATTCAACACGGGCAGCGGTATGAAAACGCCCGATCTGATTACGCTTCCAAAAAAAACTTGATAAATTTAAAATTCAGGGCTAAATCTTTTAACTGAGGGATCTCACATGACATATAAAGTTGGGCTTATTGGTTGTGGTGGACGCCAGAGTGCACACCTAGAAGCTTTTCGCGACAACCTTAGTTGCGAGGTTGTCGCGGTCGTTGATATCAATCCACAGATAGGACAAGCGTTCGCAGAAAAACACGATATACCACAGTCATTTATTTCTGTGAACGACATGATACGATTAAGTGAAGTGGATATTGTTACTGTTGTTACACGACCTAAATGGGTTTATCAACCAGTGATGGAATCAATCCAGTGCGGGGTCAAAGGGATCCTGATGGAAAAACCTTTTGGTGTTAATATCGAAGACTCGAAGAAAATGCTGGAATCAGCAACAAACAGCGATACAACTCTATTAATCAATCACCAATATCGGTTTTTTGATTTAGCCGAACAAATGAAAAATATTTTACAAAGTGGTGAATTAGGAACCGTTGAATACATGCGAGCAATTAGTGCTATCAAGCTACACGGCCAAGGAACACATATGATAGATTTTGCTCGTTTCCTGTATAACGATCGACCATTTGCGTGGGCCTTAGGCAATTTTGCAGGGTTGGAGTCATTCGATGCTAAACAGATAGGACCGGATTATGATACGGGAATTTTAGTTTTTGAAGATGGTATACCACTTTATGTTGAAGCTGGAAAGGGGTCTTCTCAATCTCCTTATGTTGGCAATGGACTTAATTTGTACGTGGATGCAGTATGTACCAAAGGCCGTATTTGGTTCGGTCTGTCACACGGTTTGAGAATCTGGTATCCTGACGGACGTTATCAGGAAATAGAAGGTATTTGGCCAGCCATTAGTAAACCCGCACAGACTCGTTTGGTAGCTAGTTTGCTTGACACTATAGAGAACGGCACAGAAAATCGTTGCCAAGCGAGTAAGGCCTATTTTACTCAAGAAGCACTATGTGGTTTATTAGAATCTGGTTTAACACACCAAAAAATCAACTTTCCACTCGACATCCCACCTGGTCTTATGGATCGGGTAAGAAATCAAATGAATACATGACCGTGAAGCCCATCAGGAAAAAATAGCAATTTATATCAACATATTAAAGCACAACTACATTGATGGGTCTTTTCAGCAAATAATAAGCTAGCTTTCCGTATTTAAATGATTATGATTAAAAACTGAGAGCTGGACGTTTTCTTGAGCTTGACAACACAGTATATAGGAGGCGATTAGTTCTGGAAACAAGTTCTATCGGTTACTCTTTCGGAACCAAATTTACAGTTTCTCTTTAGATAAGTTCTGTTACCTACAGGCAACAGAACTATCAGTTTAGCCTCGATCTTTTAGATCGTACATAGCAATAATATAAGGATGATCGGGATCGTAGTGGGTTAAGGTGTCTGAGCTATCAACACGACCCACAGAACGTGTATTTTCGCCTTTGGTACCAGTTAAATTATCACCTAGATCTTTACGGTAAATATCCATTTGAGCATTTAGATCAGCTACGATATCTGGGTGTTGATCGTATAGATTAGTAGTTTCGCCAATATCAGCAACTAGATCATAAAGTTCGTTACAGACTTCAATACCAGATTTCCCGACGGTATGGGTGTGTAATTTCCAACGGCCACTCCGAATTGCCATCAGATTGTGAAGGCGATAATAAAGGAAGGTCTCACGAGGAGTTATCGCACCTTCCTCATTTCTTATTAGTGAACTTATGTCTTTTCCATCAATGATGCGGTCGGAAGGCATTTCACCGCCTGCTAGTTCAACCAGAGTTGGACAGAGATCAATAGCAGAAACCAACTGGTTACTTACGGAACCGGGTGGAATCTGAGAAGGCCACCGCATGATACAAGGTACTCGCTGACCTCCTTCCCAAGTCGTTCCCTTTGTTCCACGAAGTGGTTTATTACTACCACCTTCACCTCTAGCCCGAGAGCCATTATCACTGGTAAAAATGACCAAAGTATTTTCATCCAATCCTAACTGTTTTAGTTCGTCAAGTAACACACCAACGCTCCAGTCGATTGCTTGAACAGCTGCGCCATAACGCCCATTTTCTGATTCACGCATGAAACGGTCAGGTGGGTAGATGGGTAAGTGAACGTACATATGTGCGAAATAAAGAAAGAATGGTGTATCTTGGTTAGCCCGAATAAATCTGACTGATTCTTCAACATAACGTTCAGTGACAGAAGCTTGATCAGGCTGTTCTTGAATCACATCTTCATCGAATAATAAGGGCAGAGGTGGGTATTTGTCGTCCGGGGTTTGACGTCCCATATCGTTAGAGTATGGAATGCCATAATAACTATCAAAACCATGCCGGGTCGGGAGAAATTCTTTCTGATCACCACAGTGCCATTTGCCAACGATCTTGGTGGCATAACCCACTTCTTTCAGTAGAGACGCCACCGTTTTTTCGGATGGGTTCAATCCTAGTGATTGGCCAGGGAAAAGAACCCATCGACCGTCGAATTCAGCAAACCCAATACGGGGAGGATAACAACCAGTTAGCATGGCACCTCGAGAAGGTGAACACACAGGTGACCCCATGTAGAAATCGGTGAACTGGATTCCGTCTGCGGCCATCTGATCCAAGTATGGTGTCTGATTGATACCAGATCCGTAGCAACCGAGATCACCGTAACCAAGATCATCACAGTTGATAAGTATGATATTAGGCTGGTCGGACATTAAAAACTTCCTTTATCTGTAGTTAATTAAAAATCATCTGAGGCGATTATAGGCAAAACCTATGTGCCTTTACCTGAATCATCAGCCTTCAGAATTCATACCTGAAGTAGAGTTAGAACTAAGAATTTCCACTTCAGTGTTCGTCGAATTTCTTAGAAAGAGTACTTAATATTTGAATAAATAGGCTACTTTTCTATTTTTTGTAGGTTCCAACCAGATTTTGTAATCCGAATTTCATTGATTCCCCGATATTGGTCAAAAGTATGTTCCATCTCTCCAACATTTTCAAAAAATCCAATCAAATTAACGACACCGAAGCTTTCGCCTGACTTTATTGGCCAACCACCGATCTCCTGAATCATACATACATAACTTCGTTGATGGCACCAAGCCTCATAAACGATTGATGGGTCTAATGTCATTCCAGCCAACCAGTATCCATTATTAAGTTGATAGGCACGAATAAACCGTTCTGGCGTATGATTCTTGGTACGTTGGTATAAATAACGAGTGTCGGGGGCAAAATCTATCTCGAATTCCTCTGCTGCGATATAGCCGTAATAACTAAGATATATTTGCTTAAAACTATCTCCTTTCTTGTGCTTGATATGGCTAGGCATATCCATCCTTAGTACAAGGGAATCCACAGAGTTAACACTGGTAACTTTATCGTAAGCAAAAAACCAGCCAACACCATTCGGAAAAACAAGCCACTGTTCCCACAAAGAACCACTCTGATAAGGTAATTGGGCGGAATCCCAATTGAACCACTGTCTCAGGGCTACAAAATCCTTCCCTTTAACTATTTCGAACGGTAGCTTTTTGGCTTTGGTACAAATTTGGGGTAGCTCAACATAACGTTTGGGAAGCTGTCCGTGCACTAGATCACCCCAACGATAATTTGACTGTGTTGAGGTGCCGGCATTATTGACACCCGGTTCAAGCAAGAAGTCAACGATACACAAACCAAAACCAAGATCCTTAGCCCCAGTACGCTTATCAACAAACGACTCAGCCCCTACACCAGTTACATAGCCTTCTGTCAGTATCTTGGCCTGATAACGGTCTGTCTCAATTTCAATGGAACCTTCATTTTCGTTAATGGTTAACATAGAGATACCGACTCACCTATATTTACAGTAGATCAACTTTAGCAGAAAATTAAAAAAAAGTGAACAGCCAATGATAATGATTGATGAAAGAAGTCGGAAAACCGATTATCAAAGATTTTATATGATGTAAATAGACTAATGATGCTTTAGAGAATGGATAGAACTTTGCGTAAATACTGAATATCTTCTTTAGCCCATTTTTCCAGGTTAGTCGGTGAAGTATCAGCATAACCAACTTGACGAATAATACTGATACTCTGTGGGAACTGTCAGTGGACCATTGAAATTGGACTTATGTAAGTCTGCTAAACGATTTTCCCAATCTACAATACCAGCTCCGACTTTGACAAAAGATGAGAGGCAAATGGAGGCACTATTTTCTAACCTTTGAGAATAACAGACATCTTTGAGACCAACTACGGTTAGACAATTCCCCATCATTGATAAACCCATTGGCCAATCTTCCCCATCGAGTTCTAAATGACCTAAATCTGGGTAAGCGCCCACTTCCTGCGGATCAAATTCTTTCAACAGGTACATCAATCCTGAGATATTTGACCCAAGACAGGGACCGCTATGTGCCTGGTAACAAGTCTGTACCTGGTAACGACGACTCAGAGCGATAAACCCATCTAATGCTTTTCTGGCTCGATCGAAAAGTTGCCAATAATCATCGTTAGATTCAAATCGCCAAAAACCGATTTTTAGTCGTGGGATGCCCGATTCAGCACAAGCAGCAAACAGACTTTCAGCTCGATCGTCTGGCGGATTAAGATCAGCTGGTGCTGTTGCTAGTGGGTAAATTAGTCCTTGCTGCTCCCAGATACGCGTAGTAGATGGAAGCTCAGTAAGAGCGGTGTTAGGATCTATTGGGTGATTAAGGCGTAAGCATACGCCCAAGCCATCATAACCTAAGTTCTTAGTGGTTTCACCCAAATTTTCTACCGATAAATGGTTGAAAAATTTTGAGTTGAGTACAATCTGCATCTAATCTCCTNTTCAATATTATTTCTCAACTGGTAATCATCAATTCTATATTTGGCAGGATCCGGCCAGCAGAATCGTAGCAATTATAGTCAGGAATANCACAATATCAAATTTAACTAGTTGCTTTCCTTAGTTTATGATAGGCTGGGAGTCCACAATTAGGTTTTGNTGTAAGATTTTATGATTGGGTTATTGGTATTTCTAGGTTGCATGTATATACCNCTAGCTCAATGTATGGACTCAAAAATGATAGAAAATCGAGATATAAACCTGTGTGTTTTGAAGANAGATCATAGTCAAACATTTTGGAATTATTTGATTGATCAGTCGAACAAATTAGATAAAAAGAGAGCTCAACGTCTCGCTAATGCTCTAAAAACACAGGTTGATTTACAGAAATATCTTCGAAGCTTACAGGACCATTATCTTCAGTTGCTAGGCCCTTTCCCTTCCAAAACCCCACTGAAACCTCAGATTAAAGGGGAGGTGATCGGTGATGGATTTCGAGTCCAAAAAGTATTATTTGAAAGTTGGCCCAACCACCATGTGCCAGCCTTAATTTATCTGCCAGATCTTGACCCAATACAGCATGGTCCTTGGCCGGGAATCTTATTTGCTTGTGGGCACTCCAATAACGGAAAAGCTTATATCTCTTATCAAAAATCATGTGCTCTATTAGCTCAAAATGGATTTGTGGTCTTAAGTTATGATCCTATTTCACAAGGAGAAAGAATACAACTGCTTGAGGCCTCTCGCCATGGTACAACTACTCATACTTTGCTTAATATCGGAGCAAGATTAGTTGGGCGAAGTATCGTATGGTATCAAGCTTGGGACGGGATACGAGCTTTAGATTACCTAACGAGCCGTTCTGAAATTGACAAAAATCAATCTATTGGTATGACCGGAACTAGTGGCGGTGGCACCCAAACGACCTTCTTGATGGCTTTAGATGACAGGATTGGGCCAGCTGCTCCATCCTGTTACACTATGCAAAGAACGTCTAAATTTCGCGGGCGTAGTGGACCAGCTGACGGCTGCCAACACTTACCGTTTGAAGGTCAATATGGNATAGACCATATTGATTATACTCTGATGCGTGCACCAAAACCTACAGCAATACTTGCAGCTACAAAAGATTTCTTTGAGATCGATTCAACGCGAGAAACTATACAGGATGCGGTCGCTGTTTATCAGAAACTGGATCAAAAAGAACGATTNCACTTCNTTGAAGCAAATGCAAAGCATGGGATGGGATCGGAACATCGGCAAGAAGTAGTTCGATGGTTTCGTCAGTGGTTTTACAAAGATTCAGGTCAAGTATCTGAACCGATGAATCTATCAACATTTTCTGAAGCAGAAATACAGGTAACAAACACTGGACAGGTTTCGACCGATTTTTCTCATCAGGTAAACATTGCTGATCTAAATTTGGAGGAAGCTAAGCGGCTAGCCGAATTTCGAACTGCGTTTTGGCAAAATCATTCATTGGAAGAATGCCTTAATAAAATTAGGAACTTGATTGGTCTCCCATTCAAAATTGGGACTGTAGAAGCAAAATCGATCGATGTTATCGAATGGGAAAATAGAACGCTTGAAAAGCTAGTACTAAAAAGCCCTGGAAATATACTCATACCAGCCCTCTTATTTCGGAATCGAACAAAACATGATCACAATGGCCAATCAATCATTTATATTCATCACCAAGGGAAACATGTAGAAGCGAATAAGGAGATAGAAGAACTTCTTGAAAACTCTAGACTTGTTTTAGCCATTGATGTTCGTGGGATAGGCGAAATTCGTGATGAAGGTAGTAATACCAAATATCACAGCCATGATCATCGGGTTAACACGGTCTCTATGCATATTGGTCGTTCTCTGTTTGGTCAGCGGGTAGAAGATATACTAACAGCTATTAAATATCTGCGATTGCAAATAATTGATAAAGAAATCAAATCAAACCTAAGCTCAATTCACTTGGTTGGTATAGAAACGATGACACCACTAGTACTTCACGCTGCAGTTTTAGATGATGGTGCAAATACCGTCGAATTAAGGCGCCCGGTAGTAAGCAGCTGGGTCAACGACGTGGTTGCAAAGCCACTACGAAAAGAGATGGCGGGCATGGTGGTACCAGGTGCTCTAACAGTGTATGATTTACCTGATTTGGTGAATCTACTGGGAGATCGTCTAACCTCAACACTTCCTCATATCAATTAGTTCATAATGGCCGATAAGAGGACTATTTACTGACTTTGGACTCCTTAGTAATACACTTTCGAGTTACTAGACCAAAATAGAAATTGTTTTTCTGGTTTGAGTTGTTTGGTCTATGTTGCAAAATCTGTTTAATTGGCAATGATTTCTTGAACACAAAATAGCTTTATATTCACAGTGTCTTTTTCTCACTTTACCCACTAATAAATGGTCGATCAATTAGTAATATTACTTCAACCATAGATTTTTAGCATTACTATTGGGTAATCCAATATATCAGACAGAACAGAGATGGACAACCTTTTGGGCACAATGATATAATTCGGGGCAGATTATAGCTTGCTTGACAGTTCGGCCAGCCAAATATCTAATGAAAGTACCCTCTCGGAGAGACGATTTCATGTCTTTGTGTTCACAAACTGCTCACCAATTACATACCCAACTTAAAAATCGTAACATCACAGCGACTCAGATCTTATCTGATGTCTACGACCGTATCAAGCAAGTGGAAGACCAAATCGGTGGTTATATTACGTTAGCAGAAGAGACGGCTTTTGAAGCCGCGGGAATAATTGATCAACGTTTGCAAAATGGAGACGATCTGCCCAAATTATCCGGTATCCCAGTTGCTATCAAGGATGTGATTTGTACTAAGGGAATTCGAACAACTTGTGCGTCCAAAATTTTGGCGAACTTTATCCCACCTTATGATGCAACAGTCATTGAAAAGTTGAAAAAACAAGGTGTAATCATAGTTGGAAAGACTAATATGGACGAATTTGCCATGGGGTCATCGACAGAAAATTCTGCTTACCAACTGACACGTAACCCTTGGAATACCAGTACTACTCCCGGAGGATCGAGCGGGGGATCAGCAGCTGTTGTTTCCGCCGATACTGCCATTCTATCATTGGGTTCTGATACTGGCGGTTCAATTCGTCAACCAGCCTCCTTTTGTGGTAACGTTGGCCTAAAACCAACTTATGGAAGAGTTTCCCGGTTTGGTTTGATTGCCTTTGCCTCTTCTTTGGATCAGATAGGTCCTTTCACAAAAGATGTTCGGGACTCAGCTCTAGCCATGAACGCGATTTGTGGGTATGATCCGATGGATTCGACTTCTGCAAAATTCGATGTACCTGACTTTGAGAACAGTTTAATAAATGATATTGAAGGCCTAAAAATTGGCTTGCCGGATGAATACTTTCTGGATGGTATTAGCCAAGAAGTAGAGACGTCTGTACGAGAAGCCATCTCACAATTAGAACACTTGGGCGCAACTATTCACCGAATCTCAATGCCGCACACAGAATATGCGATTGCCACATACTACATTATTGCACCTGCCGAAGCCAGTGCTAATTTAGCTCGCTATGATGGAGTTCGTTTTGGTTATAGAGCGACAGAAACTAACAACTTAGAGAGTATGTATAAGTTGTCTCGAAGCCAAGGTTTTGGACCAGAAGTAAAAAGAAGAATCCTTCTGGGAACCTACTCTCTCAGTTCTGGTTACTATGATGCATATTACCTAAAAGCCCAGAAAGTTCGAACACTGATCAAGAAAGACTTTGACGAAGCCTTCGAAGCTGTGGATATAATCGTCACACCGACTTCACCTACTGCGGCATTTGAATTTGGCGCACGAACCAATGACCCCTTACAGATGTACTTGTCCGATATTTTCACAGCGCCTTCAAGTCTAGCTGGTATTCCTGGAATTTCGGTACCTTGTGGTATTACCAAAGATCGTCTGCCAATCGGCCTGCAATTCTTGGCTCCGCCTTTCGACGAGGAAACCCTACTCAGAGTAGCATATACATTCGAGCAGAACACCGATCATCACAGACAAAAGCCACAACTTAATTAACCTTGACTATTGAGCATTCTAACACCGCTTCTACGACACGATGGTTACCAGCTGTAGCTGTTAGTCTGATCGGAGGGGTTTTCGGCGGTTTGGTATGGGCTTACGTAGTTAACACGACTGGATTTATTTATGGGTATTTGTGTATCCCGATTGGCTTTCTCGTCGGCATTTGTTTGTTATTCTTGGGAAAATCTCCCCCGACTTCCCTAAAACAAAAAGTACTATACTACGCAATTGGACCAGTCAGTACACTAGTTGGTATTGCGACAGGCAAAATATTAGATATTAAATGGCGAGTGATGACAGAATGGGCTGATAATACATCAGCCCATTTCGACTTTTGGTTAGCTATAAAACAATCAATATTACCCCATGATCTGTTTTTCTTTTTGGCGGCCTGTTACTTTTCCTATCGGATCCCCTCTAGCCGTATATGGCAAAGCCTCGTGCAAAAAAAGGAATTTAGTTCGAATGATATTAACACCCTTTAACTCGAGTAGGATAGTTCACAGTTTACTCATTCTTTTGTTCTTTATTGGTTTAATTTCAGCAAGCTGGTCAGACATAGATACAGAATCGAGTGATGAGCTATTAGAAAATTTGTCGCTGTTTACTGAAGTATTAGCCCGAATTCAGCAAGAGCATGTCGAAACACCTCAGGCTAAAAAGCTAATGTATGGGGCAGTTACGGGTATGTTACGCACATTGGATCCATATAGCCAATTTTTCGACCCAGAAGCCTACAAAGAATTTCGAACACAAACACATGGCACCTATGGTGGGCTTGGTATGGAGATTGGCCTTAGGAATAGCCGGTTAACTGTTATTTCACCTTTCAAAGGGACACCCGCCTATCAAGCAGGTCTACAAACAGACGATTTTATTAGCCTGATTGATAATCAGCCGACGACCAATATGACTGCTCATGACGCAGCTAAAAAGATGCGAGGTGAACCTGGAACACCGGTGACATTAACCATCATCCGTGAGGGGGAAAACGAACCAATTGAAGTAACAATTATACGAGATGTGATTCGTATTCAGAGTATCGAATCAAAAGTGTTGAACCGGAAGATTGGTTATATTCGTATTAATCAGTTTCGAGATACAACAGCTTTAGATGTTGAAAAAACTTTTGATCAATTTTCTCAAGAAGAAATTGAAGGGCTAATTTTGGACCTCCGTTCTAACCCAGGAGGCCTTCTTCGGTCTGCAGTTGATATTGCTAGCTCTTTCTTACCTCCTAACAAACTGATTGTTTATACCAAAGGTAAGCGCCCAAGAGAAGATCACTTGACTATTGAGGGTAAAGGAAAGCCTTTAGCAAAAAATCTTCCCCTAATAGTACTTGTTAATCGTGGTAGCGCGAGTGCTTCTGAGATTGTGGCTGCAGCTATCAAAGATCACCAACGCGGCTTAATTTTAGGTGAACGAACGTTCGGGAAAGCATCTGTTCAGCAAATTTTCCCTTTGGGAAATGATGCTGCTGTTAAGTTGACTGTGGCTCATTACTACAGTCCAAAGGGGATGGATATACATAAAGTTGGTATTACCCCTAATTTAGACGATCCTTGGTTTAGTCGGACCGAAACTCAGATGTTGAGTCAACTAGTAAACCATCAGAGTATAAATGACTTTTTGAAAAATAATGGAGACGACATTCTGTCTCAAATTGAGAAGGCGGAATCAGCTGACCGAGAAGACTATGAATCGGCTGGTCTGCTACGAAAGTATCGTCGATTTGCTGATAGCTTGTCCAAAAAAGAGAAAATCGTTTTAAGTGATTCGGCGTTGAAATACGCACTCGCTCGCGAGACTGAAAACGAAATCGATGATTACGAGTATGATCCACAAATTGCTTCGGCCATGCGACAACTTGGTCTAATGATCGATAACATTCATATAGAATGAATAGAAAACTAAGCCAAAACCCACTAGATATACTCAAGCACAGGTTATAAAGTCATGTCAGTCTTTTTTAGCACTCGTGCACTATAAGGAGGAATTATGGAAAATCCAGTTGTTTACTTAGGTACAATCGGGCAAGGTATTTGGAAAAGTACCGATGGTGGTGACACATGGAATCGGCAAGCAAATGGATTGTTCGCAGAGGCTGATATTCGAGCGATAGCAGTCCGGCCGGATAATACAAATATCCTTTTCGCTGGTACCGAAAAAGGATTATATCGTTCCGATTCAGCCGGACAAAGTTGGTATCAAGTCGATTCTCCAATGAATGACCATCAAATATGGTCGATGGCTATTGATCCATCAAATCCCGATACTCTTTACGTTGGTACTTGTCCATCTGATTTGTTTAAGTCAGATGATAATGGAGAGAACTGGCACAAACTGAGTGTAGAGTTAGCTGATGAGTGTGCTGGAGGTGCTATCGTACCAAGGGTCACTACTATCAAGATTGATCCTGATGATGTAAACACCATTTATGCAGGAATTGAAATCGATGGTTTTCGACATAGCACAGATGGAGGCAAAACCTGGGCTACCATAAACGAAGGATTGAGTAGTCTGGATATTCATGGCATTGCCGTCATTCCAGGTTCTCCCAAGACTCTGGTTGTGGCTACCAATAATGATGTCTGCATAACGCAAGATTTAAAAACTTGGCTTCCGTTATCCGTAAAAGACCANTACCCATGGCCTTATGCGCGTGCGGCAGACTACATCCAATCTTCGGTTAATGATGAAGGACGTCTGTTTATAGGTGCAGGTAATGGACCTCCAGGGAANCAAGGTGGTATCTTCATTTCCTCTGATAACTGTAAGTCATGGACCCGTGCTGACCTTGGACATACTGTCAACAGTACTATATGGAATTTCGCTTATAGAAAATCAGTACCAGGCTGGATTATGGCCTACAGCATTAGCGGTCAACTTTTCCGTAGTGCTGATAATGGAGACAGTTGGGAAAAATTAGACCGAGAATTTGGTGAAGTGCGTGGACTAGAAATAGTTCCNGCCTGAATAATCTAAACCGTGAGTAACCCGTTAAACTTAACAATTTCCAGCAGTGAATACTCGAGATTAGAGATTCGTTGGCACGCGGAAAGAGGTGTTGCAGACCTCTTATTATATGCGGGTTCAGGTAGCATGTCCTTGATTTGGCAGAAGAGAATTGAAGTTAACCCTGCAATTCAGCAAGCTGAGTTAGCGAAGATGCTAAAACCTCTAGCTGAACTCTGTCACATTCTCTATCAAAGTGAGAATGGTCGAGCTGTCATCCCTGAATTAGTTGAAGCCTTATTTGATCTGAGAGGTTTGCTTCATAACGTTGAGGATTAGCGNGCGCCTGCGGTTGTAAATCATGTCANAGTCGGAATGTCTACCGAATATTCTTTTGATCTTAGCCGATGATCTAGGATACGGTGATGTCTCGTGTTACAACCCTGAGTCAAAAGTAGCAACTCCAAATATTGATAAACTAGCTACTGATGGGATGCGCTTTACTGATGCACACAGTCCGTCGACCGTTTGTACACCTAGTCGCTACAGCATACTAACTGGGCGAATGGCTTTTCGTACAGGTTTTAGTGGCGTATTCACTGGGGCTGGTGGTCCTTGCTTGATTGAAGATTCTCGTTTAACGCTACCAGCGATGTTAAAAACAAAAGGGTACAAAACAGCTCTATTTGGAAAATGGCACGTTGGCTTAAGTTTCCTCGATCGTTCAGGAGCACCGATCAATGAGAATGNATTTGAACCAATACGAAAAATAGATTACACACGTTCAATCCCAGATGCTCCAATTCATCGTGGGTTCGATCACTTCTTTGGTACTGCTTGCTGTCCAACCACTGATTTCTTGTATGCCTTCATCGACGGCGATCGAGTCCCGGTACCACCAGTAGACTTATTGGATAAAGCCACTTTACCTAATCACCCGTATTCTGTAGATAATCGAATTGGCTTAATTGCACCAGACTTTGACTTAGAAGAGGTGGATATGGTCTTTCTAGACAAAAGCAAGGCCTTTTTAGAAAATCATGCCCAAGAAAGCCCAGATGATCCATTTTTTTTGTTTCATTCNACGCAAGCCGTTCATCTTCCCTCCTTTGCACAAAAAGGTTTTCAAGGNAAAACTAATGTCGGGCCACACGGGGACTTCATCTTTCAGTTTGACTATTTGGTTGGTGAATTACTTCATACGTTGCAAAAACTAGATATGGTTGAAAACACACTAGTTATAGTGTGTAGTGATAACGGTCCAGAGGTTACTAGCGTCGTTAATATGCGTGCTGATTATCAGCATGATGGTGCAAGGCCTTGGCGCGGGATGAAACGAGACCAATGGGAAGGTGGCCACCGAATTCCATTTATTGCTCGTTGGCCATCAAAAGTCCCAGCTGGAGTTACTAATGATCAAACTGTTTCCTTGTGCGATATTATGGCAACCTGTGCTAGTGTGGTTAATTTTCCATTGCCGGATGATGTTGCGGAAGATAGCTTCAATATTTATCCAATCATAGGTNAAAAAGAGCTATCTGTACCTACTCGAACATATACTTTACATCAGACTATTTCGCTGGCACTTTCCATTCGCCGAGATCAATGGAAATATCTTGACCACCAAGGTTCTGGGGGAAATGATTATGAATCTCCNGTACTCCAACCTTATGTTTTGAAAGAATCTCAACCCACCGCTCCTGCNCAGTTATACAATTTGGATGAAGACCCTGGTGAAACAACTAACCTCTACTTTGACTACCCNGAAATAGTAGAAGAATTGAAAATACAACTAGAGCTCGCCGTCAATTCTGGTCGAACTAGGTTTTACCACTGAATTTGAAATGCTCGCATCACTTGCTCAGACTAGACGGTGTATGCTATCATCTAACCTTTAATCTACAGACTATAAAAGGAATAAATAGACATGATTATCTATCTTCGAGAAAAGGGGCTGGCACAAATCCTAATTGGTGCAGTTACTGTTGCTTTTGTTATAGGCTCCATTTTCTTGTATGGTAGTTCTGACTTAGCAAGTAATACTAGTCCTGATGAAGTAGCTTTGACTGTCGGAGAAACGAAAATTCTCCAAAGTGAGTTAGATCGAGCTATGAGTAATCAAGCCGCAGGGAAACAAGATCAAGAGGAAACAAAAAAACGGGTAATTGAGCAGTATGTACTAAGAGAACTTGTTAAAAAAGCAATGCCAGTCCAACAGAGTGAAATTGAACAGTACATAGCCTCTAAACCAGATCAACTGAGTGCCTATAGATTATACCAAAAATCAGGGGTGAGTAATGAGTTTGAAAAAGATATTCAAGTCCAGCTTAGTTACCAAGGAATTGAGCAACTCCTTCATCATTTACCAATAGTAACAGATTTAGAAATTGAAGAGACCTANNACCGTGAGAATACGAAAGCAAAGCTGAAATTTATTCGGTTTCGTCACTACGAGTATANTAGTCTTGCCAAAGTCACTGATGAGGAAGCAAAATCGCATTTCGAGTTAAATAAAGAAAAGTACAAAAAATCGGATCAGATTAATCTCAAGTACGTACAAATCAAGCCCGAGGATTTTGTTGCCGACGAACAAATAAAAGCCTACTACGAAAAGACCAAGGATCAGTATTCGGAAGTAACAGAAGTGACAGCTCGGCATATTTTGAAAAAAGTCGCTGAAGGTAGCAGTCTAGATGAAAAGGGCAAAATCCGCCAACAAGCGGCGGAGCTNCTGGAAATGNTAAAAACAGAAGTGGAAGCGGGNAAATCTTTNGCGGAACTAGCACAAGTTCACTCAGAAGGGCCATCAGCTAGTAATGGTGGTTCGCTGGGATCCTTTGGTCGCGGNAAAATGGTCAAACCTTTTGAAACAGCGTGCTTTGATGAGTTAGACATAGGTGAAATTAGTGGTTTAGTAGAAACTAGTTTTGGGTTTCATATCATCAAGTTAGAGGACAAAAAAGTTAATATGCAAACTTTTGATGAAGTTAAGCAGGAAATAAAAACCTTGCTGATNAAAACTGATGCCTCTCATGTTAGCCAAAAATTGGCCGATAATCTCCTGATGGATGTGGAACTTGATGATTACGAAACCGCTATGGGACAAGAAGCCTATTCTAGTCGAAATTTGACTATCCAAGAAACTGGACTATTCGAACAAGATGCCAGCTCGATTCCCAATATCGGTTCTCGCTACACTTATGGGGATTTAATCGAAAAAGCTTTTGACATGGAAGTCAATATAAACGAAATGATAGAAGTAAAACGAAGTAATGGAGAAGTTGAAAGTTATTTCGTGGCCTTAGTCTTGGAGAAAAAAGCTGCTGCTATCCCAGAGTTTGAGGATGTCAAAGCTGAAGTTAAGAACGACCTGCAAGAAGAAAAGGCAAAGGAATTAGCCATGGAAGACGCTAACAAGCTATTCAAACTTCTTCGANCCGGTCAATCGCTAGATGATTTAGTTCTATCGTACTCCACACCTGAAAATGCATCGATCAAAGAAAAAAAAGTCGAAGAGAGCGGACTATTTTCTCTAAGTATTAATAGCATTTATGTCTCTAACATGGGATCTTGCCAAGATGCTATGTTTAAGGCTTTTCAGATGGACATGAATGAAGTTGCTGGGCCATTTGAAGGCGACGTAGCTCACTACCTNATTCAGCTGGTCGAAAAAGATGAAGCGGATATGGAAAAGCTAAAGACCGATCCAAAAGTTCGTAGAGAGATCATGAAGAAATTAGTTCAGGCAAAGAAAAATGAAGTCTTTACTAATTGGTATAATTCTACACGAAAGCAGATCACAGTCACCGATCATCGTTCTTAATCTNTACTGATTCATAACAACTGGTATAGTCTACTTACCGTGCTTACCAANAACCTTCGAACTGTTTTATTTTATTTTTGGTCGATTGCTATTACTTTGTCTGTTTCTCAAGCAGACAATCGTGTAGTCCCTCACCAACTAGAAGCTAGTTCTTTTCAAACTTCCCAAGATTTAGAGCTAATTAGAAAGTTTGAAGCCTACCAAATTCCAATGATGCTTAGAAAGGTAACAAAGTCAGATGATGTCTATATCGTACCTTGGTTACGAAAAAAAACGGGTGATATCCATGATTACCAGTTAACCATTGAAACTATGAAACGTGGTGTAATGGTAACAAATCAGCAATTTGCCTGGGTTCAAGAAGAGGTTAAGCGGTGTGCTGAGATTCTGAATTTGTCTCAAANNCCCTTAGTCTTCATTGTTGGAGACCGAGAAATGTATGCCGATATAGTTAATTTTTATGATCCTTTTCTTCTTCTTTCTTCTGATTTAATTGAAAAATCAGGTTTAGCTGAGCTTCGTTTTATCATTGGACGAGAGCTCGGACATTTGAAGTGTGATCACGTTTTTTATCATACCCTATTTGACGGTGGTTTGGATTCNATTAATTTAGTTCTAGGCAAATGGGTCCAAGAATTAGTAAAAGCCTTTTTGGGCAAAATTTCCGACTTGATTTTGGCAGACTGGGTTTTATCCAGTGAAATATCAGCTGATCGGGCAGGTCTTATTGCTTGCCAAGATTTGAATGCAGCCAATCGCGCTTTGCTAAATTTTAAATTATCGGTCGCTTCTAATATGATTGTTATTTCACCCACAGACTATATCCGGCAGTCAAAAATTGTTCAGCAGAAACGAAAAAATACNCTCGATAGACTTCCNGAAGCGGGACAAAATTCAATCAATAGATGGGAGAAATCAAAACAGCTTAAATCTACACAACCCTTTCTATCGAGTAGATTCGAAAAACTACAGGAATACGCAACCTCAGAAGCATACCAAACACTATTATCAATCCAACCTAGAAACTAAGAGAGGCATAAAATGCTTGAAGATCTCCAAGTCAACATTATTGGGGTATTAGAACGTCGTGTTGAACAAGCAGTCGAACTCATTAACCAGATGAAGAGCGAACGGAACTCATTGCAAGAAGAAATTAGTCATTTGCAAGGAGTAATTCAACAAAAAGACAATAACATACAAGAATTAGANAGTCGCAATCAAGAACTTTTGCAAATCAAAATAGACTTCGAGAAGCTTAAGGAACAACAAAGAGCAGAAAAACAGTCGATAGAACAAGAAAAAAGTGAACTCCGACAGCGTGTAGAAAGTGTAATTTCGATTTTGGATAATTTGCCACTGAGTTCCTCTCCAAAGCTTGATGTATCTCAAGTTGAAGCNCACCCAGAAACTTCTCCGGCACAAGCAACAACTTCTAATCAAATCTCTTTGCCAGCTGATAAATTTCCGACACCTACAAGTAATCAGGTAAAATCTCCGTCTCCTACGCCACTCGGTTCTATTCAGCCACCCTCCAATAAAAGTCCTAGTTAATNACGTTACTATTCTTCAATTTTTCATTGGTTTAAGGCGTGAAGGCACGAATTCTAGTCTTATCTCATTCATATATTATGAAATCCTACAGGAAAAAATTTACCCTGATAGGACAATTAACAGCTCATCTGCCGGAGTTTCAGATTCGTGTTATTACGCCAAATCAGTGGGTTGAAAACTTGCAGAAACTTACTTTTGAACCCACTACTGAAACCAACTGTCACGAAATTCCCCTACCGGTCATTTTTTCTGGTTATGCTAGTCGTTTTGTTTATCAAGAAGGCTTAGCTTCTCATTTTCGTGATTTTCAGCCAGATATTATCCACTTGGAAGAAGAAGCTTGGAGTCTTAATGCGTTGCAAACACTCCTCTTACAACGTTGGTTTTGCCCACATAGCAAGTTGATTTTTCGCACATCTTTAAGTGTGGAAATTAGCCAACGGTTCGGTTCCATACCAAAATGGATTGAAAAACAAGTTTTTAAGAGGACAGATATGGCTTTCCCACTGAGTCAGAATGCGGTACAAATTTTAGCTAATCGTGGTTATACTGGTCCCTCAACAGTATTTCCAAATGGAGTTGATGTTAGTCTTTTTCGACCATTAGATAATATGACGACTACTGAGCAACAAAGTGTAGCATTTCTGAAGCGTTCACTAAATCTCAATGGGTATTTTGTAATCGGTTATGTCGGTCGATTACTTCACATGAAGGGAATTGATATTTTATTTAGGTCAGTCAAATCAATAGCAGGAAACAGCCTAATACAATTCAAAATTTTGTTGTTGGGTCGTGGGAAATATAAACCCGAATTAGAGAAATTAGCGAAAAATCTTGGCATTGAGAATAACTTGATGTGGATTGATGCAGTTCCACCTGAAGCCGTACCAAAGTACATAAACTGTATGGATACATTGGTGCTTCCCTCTCGAACGACGCCCAATTGGGTAGAGTTTTTTGGTCGCGTGTTAATAGAAGCAATGTCGTGCGGAGTTCCAGTCATCGGGTCAGATTCGGGCGAGATTCCCAAAGTCATTGGAACTGCTGGACTAGTTTTTCCAGAAGAAAAAACAGAAATCTTAGCTCAGCACTTGAAGGTAATATATCAAGATCAATCTCTTCGACAACAACTTATCCAGCGTGGACTTGAACGAGTGCACCAATTTACATGGGAAACCATTGCTGATAATACGTTTAGAACTTATGCTAATTTGTTGTCGGAATAGTTCTATCTTCCACTAGAAAAGCAATAGTGAGCTCAAATTTCGTAATTTATGTATTCTCTGTCTGCGTTTTCTGTTTCATCTTGAATAATTTTGATCGAATAGATTATAACCATAACGGTAGTTGAATTTTTGCTTTTTCGTGATAGATTTCTTTTTTATTTCAGGGATATTATTGGATAAATGAAAATTATCTTGACAACTTGGGGGACTACAGGAGATGTACAACCCTTTATTGCTCTTGCCAAAGGTCTAATAGCTGCCGGCCATCAAGTCCGATTGTGTACGTCAGAAATTTATCGACAGAAGGTAGAGTCTGTTGGTGCTGAATTTTTTGCTGTAGGTTTACCATTTAACTCTGAGCATTTTAACAGGCTGATGGACCGTATTNTAAAGATACGTAACCCATTTAGTTCAGCCCTAGTGGTAGCTAAAGAAGGTATTCTGTCAGGAGCCAAGGTTTGGTATGATGACTGCCTAAAAGCAATGAACGGAGATTTCGAATTGTCGATATCTCACTCTGCGGATATTCCTGGTCAAGAAGCCGCCATTCGGTCCGGGTTGCCAAATATTACTGTTAGTTATTGCCCAGCTTTTATTAAGTCAATATATGCACCNCCACCGCCAATGCCTAACTGGGGNTTACCTGTTAGTTGGTTNCTATGGCAAATGATAGGTCTTGCGATGTGGGCCAAAGTTGATCCTCTATTTAATGAATTTATTCATCAAGTAAAAGGAAAACCGCGTCGGATGATTGGGTTTTCTGGTATGTANTCAACTGATTTGAACCTAGTTGCAGTTTCACCGGCTATCGTACNACCACCACNNGATTTACCAACTAATCATCAATTTACTGGAGATTGGTCATTAGATGAACCTAGTTATCAACCACCAACTGATTTGCTCAAGTTTATCAACAACGGTCCGAAACCAATTGTAGTGACATTTGGTTCTATGGGAGGTAATCAAGATCCCACTTCCGTTATCTACTCCGCAATCCANCGAACAAATCAGCGAGCGATTATACAATCTGGATGGGGTAACCTAGGGCATGCAACCCAGCCACACGAAGATATATTTTTTGTTGANTATGTGCCACATAGTTGGTTATTCCAGTTGGCTAAAATGGTTATTCATCACGGGGGNGCAGGAACCACAACCGCAGTTTGTCGGGCTGGTGTACCATCGGTGGTTGTCCCCCACTTAGCTGACCAACCGTACTGGGGNGGGGTACTTCATCAGCGGGGNGTAGCACCAAAACCAGTTCACCGCCGACATTTAAAAGTCAAAAATCTAGTAGAACGNATCCAAGAAGTCTTAGATAACGACCAGAAATTTGAACGAGCTCAACAACTAGGAAANGCTATGCGAAGTGAAAATGGAGTAAAAACAGCAATAGGCCTAATTGAGAATTTTGCAGGGAATAATTCGACTGATTATTAACTATCTTAATTCAAAGGTGGAAGGTAATATTGTATCCTCGTCGTAGATTAATTGTGAGCAGTTTGTGTTCACAAGGTTGGCTTTCTCGAGGTTTGCTCCNCTGATATCAGCGTTAGTTAGATTTGCTCCGTATAAATTGGCACCGGTTAGGGTTGATTTATATCTTTCATCATCGCTATCGCTATCGCTATGGTGGCTAAAATTGGNTTTGNTCAAGTTAGCTGAAGTCAAATTAACACCTCTCAGATCGGCCTCTACTAAATCAGCATTCGACAAATCAGCCAGAGTTAGATCCGATCNTTCTAATTTTGCTTGACGCAAATTAGCTTNTGTTAGTTGTGCTTCTCTCAAATCTGACCCACTCAAGTTTACCCAACATAAATTAGTAGCATTTAGACGAGCGTAGCGGAGATCTGCCCCATTGAGACTGGCACCATATAAGTCAGCACCATCAAGTTTTGCTCCAGTTAGGTTCGCTCCTTCCAAGTTTGCACGACTTAAGTCTGCATTGGTTAGATCAGCACCAGCAAGATTAGACCATCTGAGATCGCTATANGCCAAGTGGGCTTCAGTTAAATTTGCACTTTCAAGATTNGTCCAGCTTAGGTCGCATCGACTCATGTCNGCTCCAGTCAAATTAGATGCTACTTCGAGCTTGTANTTTCTTCCATTTTTCTCAACAANTTTCATGTTTTTGTTTCCAATCCGTCACACNNGTTCTTAGTNAANATATTGAAATCTTTATTTTCTTCTGTTGGTCTTGTGTTATTTGAAAGCTAATTTTTGTTTTCTAAATTCTTGACTAACTGATCAATTTTCCGGAACTGCCAACTCCAGCGTACGTTATATAGGAATTGTCTCAAATCGAAACGATTATCCTCCGGTGAATAAAGTTCGGCGTGGTACGACGGTGTCATAGTCGTCATCTTGTGACGATTAACTGAGTAGTAAAAAAAGAATCGTTTGACTTTTTCTGCAACTATAGTAGGGGATAGGTGCCCCCATTCGTAAACTAGTTTCTCAAACATTCTTACGGGCCCGCATCGGTGAACTTTACGTAAGATTCCAAACTTGCTGAGTTCATCGTATGTCATACCCATATCGATCTCGTCTTTCTGATNATAGTTCTCAGTTATCGGTTCAAGTTCTGCTGTCGGGGGAGCATTAACTACGTCAATCAGGGCTGGATATCCCAAGTGATTCGCAGCCCAACGAAGAAANTTTTGGAGGTCTCTCTTACTAATACCGCCGATTGGATTAATGTCAGCGCTACTACAATCGTATTTGGTAACATATCCGCGTAAACTTTCATCTACGTTTGCACTACCGAGAACAAGTAATCCTCCTTTATAACCTCTAACCCAAGGCAACAATTGAGCCAATAGNTATGCTAAAACCATTCGGGTTCGTGCCTGAATATTTTGTAATGCCAGATTTTCGGANAGTGATCCACCNTTNACTTTGAATTGAGGCCGTTTACCGGTCAAACGCACAAACAACGACAAAAAAGAACTAACAATTCCATCAATGTTAGCATTTAGATGAAAATTGCCAATTTGTTCAGAAATNGCTTGAGCCCGGTCTTTTGTATCTTTCGAGCTATTCTCCGAAGCCATGTAACAAGTGTGCAAAATTCGATTAGCNAAGTCATGTGCTGAACTTGGCAGATAAGTCTCGTCACCCAATACTTTGCGAACATCAGCTAATGTCTGTTGATTCCCTCTACTAATAGACTCTACAACCATTTGACACATCGAACCGACTAACGCAACTGTGGATGAGCTATCAGCACCACCAGAAATCGGAACGAAGTACCCACTACTACCAGAACGACGGAGATAATCCCAAAGCCAACAGGCAGGACCATATGCTATTTCTTCTTCTGGTTGATGGTAAAAAACCGTGATAGGTTTTGTCGGTGCGATAAACCGNGGGGTTGTTAAATCAAAATCNATCGAAATTCTCTCAATACTGTCAACTTGCGTCGCTTGCACCGATCGACTTGAAATTGATCGGCGAAATGAACTGACCTCTTGTAAGTCAACAGTAGCAGTTATGACTTCCACATCGTCAAGAGAAAACTGAGAGCCTTGTGCCAATATCTCACCATTGATTGCAATCAAGGCACAACCATCAAAATAGAGCCGGCCACCGTCGCAACCCTGTTGGTTGGCATATAGATAAACACCACCACTTTTCGCTGTTGCTCCTCGAATCAGATCAATACGTTCATTAAGTTTGCGCAACTGATGATGCGATCCCGATCCATTAGTAATAATTTCAATACCATCCAACCCAAAACCGATGTGTGGACTCTTCGGTGTAAAAAGTTCTTCACAAGTTTCTGACGCAACAGCAGTGTCTCTAGTAGAAATAGCTGCAATTCCAATGGGTACGGTGTTTTGTTGGTTCAATTCACGGATCGTTTCTGGCAGAGAAAAGGGNTCAATACTTCGTTCTTGACTCCAGGCTGAGAACCAGCGTGTTTCCCTATAATTTCCATCATTAGCCAAAAAAATCTTNGGCCGAATCATCAAAATTTGCTGATTCAGAACTAATACTCGACAATTGTAACTAACATTTTTGTGTGAGACAGGCATCCCAATATCACACAAAATCCCATTGGTTGCATCGCTGGATAATATCTCAGCCATGACTTCCCAAGCATGAAAAAAGGTATCTTCTTCTAAAAATGCATCTTCACAACTATAACCAGTAACTTCTAACTCTGGTCCAAGTCGGTAGGTCGCATGTTGTTCCTTGGCAATTTGAATGGATTGAAGAATTCGATCTAAATTACCGTCAAAATCTAANGACCACTGGTTCAGGTTACAAGTCGCGAGAGTTGCTAATCTCATAGCAAGATNTTTTAGGATAGAGGGNTATATTATTTACAAAAAAATTAAATATAAAAAGGGCGGGATGACAAGGCTGNCCCCCATCGTATCCCGCCAAATTAAGCANTTAGTTGGCTTNATAAGCCAGATATATTATTTTTCCGGTTTGCTATTGCTATCTTGATCTGAAGTTCCAGCTTCCTGTTCTTGATAAAACATGAAACCATCTTCGTCTTGGTCAAGCTCAAATTGACGNACCAACTGTTGAGCTTCTCTGTAATATTTCAANTCGTCTGGATTATCTAAACTCATATATGCTTTAAACATTTCTCGGGCTTTAGCAAACTCACGAATACTTCGATAACAAACGGCTTGCTGATAAACGGCTTCGTTTCGCCAAGTTGACTGTGGNGCTTCNNTAAACAGATTGTCGTAGCCTTCTATTGCCTTTGTATATTCACCGTCTAGCTGATGAAGACGACCTATTTGATATAAAGCATCAGCCTGAGCGAATTTATTACCAGTTAAATTTTCAGATAGCTCTCGGTAGGCAAACGTAGCATTAGGGTAATTTCTCATTTTGATCCAGCCTGCGGCGATATTCTGATAATCTTGAACAACCCGATCCCTTTGACCCATCTGGTATAGGTCTGCGGAGGTTACCAATCGACCAGCTNTTCTCATAGCCATGGCTTTGGAATTGGTGTACTTAGATACATCATCTTGGTCTTGCTGAATCATAGTCAGAGTTTGGCGCGATCTTTTGAGCAATGTTTCAGCTTCACCAGATTCNTACGTACCGTCGTAGTCTTCTGCAACTTTCACAAAAGCACCCCAACCACCTGCATTGGTGTAATCATAGAGCTGGTAAAAATACAAATTGCCAACTTTAAATAAAGAACGGGGAGCAAGATCATGTTCCGGAAATTCATCGACGAGTTTTTCATAATTTNCAATAGCTTCTTCAAAATCTCCTAGCCCAACATATGCTTCTGCTACTTTATACAGAGCCTGTACTGCGGCTTCTTGGCTTTCAGGTGTTTCGACTAAGCTGCGGTTTCGATAAATTCGAAGTTGTTCCTGAACTTCTTGTCGATTACGCCGAATTGACGAAATATNACCTGCAGCTTGACTCCCTAAATAACCGGTAGGAGCGATATCTACCACAGACTGATAATGGATAATAGCNTCATCCAGCTTCTTTCTATTTTTATGAATTTCAGCGATTTCGTAGTGGGCTCGCTGCTTGTAATTCAGAACTGNCTTGCTAGTTTTGGTTGCTTGAGTAACCTCTAGATATCCACCAACGGCTTCGTCGTATAGTTTGTTCTTTCGATCTTTTAGTTCATCTGCTCGTTTTTTATCACTTGNAATTAAATCTTTATTGATTTGGATCAGTTCTGCCAGTTCAACTTTTCGATCGGCATTGCTAATTTTAACACTAAGTGGAACACATCCAATCAGTGATGTCATCACAATAAGCAAAATCGGAAATAGCCAAACCATTAACTTTTTCATCAAAATCTTCGCAGCTAAGCCCCATCCTTCTAGAGTGGGAAATAAACTGCACCTCCTTTTTTGGGTTAAAAAGCGTTGATAGTATGTAATTTTCTTGTAACTCAATGACAAGGGGAAAATAGCCCTTCTCTTTCTTCCTTGTAGGACAACTAGTATTAAAGAGNCGCCACCGGTCTCATTTTATTGCGACATTTCAGTGGCGGGCACGTGGAATTGCAAGCCAAGACCGAGAAGAATNCAATCTCCCAACGACTGCTTTACCAAAAGTCAATTTAGGAAACAGCCCAGAATTTTTTCGGCTTGAGGGACTAAATAGCTTAACCTCCCCGGATCGGTATTATATCGTATTCCCGAAAAATGGCAAGATATTTTTGTNGATATAGGGNCACTAGTAAATGGCTGATTTCTTTTACTCTCTTCTTNNAAATCGAACAACAATTTCTCCAGATTGNTCNTCTTGAGGTAAATGGCTAGGTAATTTATTAAAAATAAACTGAGCCACGAAACTTTGAGCTTTCTGCCTTAGTTCACCCGCACGGTTTTCTATAACTTTGACTTTATAAACTGTTCCATCTGGTTTAACCAAAAAACTGAGCTGGACTATCCCACCTTGGATACTACCAGCGACTATCGAGAGCGTTGGTTGATAACGAATGCCTCGTCCTTTGACTTCACCTTCAATACTGTAAGGTAAAACCCCAGAGACTTTTTGAGATTGGTTTTTCCTTTGACCTTCAGATGAAACCTTACCTGCAAAAAGTTGGTCGCCTCTATCTGTCCGAAGTAGTTTTTGGTTAGAATTTGTCGTNCCGATTGGGTCTGAAGGAGATTGATGTCCAACATCACTAGCCAAAGCCTTCGCACGGACAGTAGCGTTGAAGTCGGTTTCATTTCCCCGTAGCTTTTGTCCTTTCNGAACACTATTATCAATCCACTGTTCAGATGCTTGAGATCGAATTTGTGGTAAATTTGGCAAATTAGAACTATCAGAATGGCCGCTTAGGAAACTGTCTAGACTTTGTAGCGATTGTAGAGGTGGCAAGTCAACTGGAACCTCTACAGATTCTGGTACGAAAGAAACTACCGGTTTATTTATTTCTTTCTTTTCTGGTTCTCGTTGAAAAATTTCAACTTGATAAGCTGTTTCCTCAATTTTAAGCGATGGTGGTTGGTAAACTAACCAAGCAAAGAACAGAATGGCCACCAAATGCTCAATAATTGCCAAAGGTAAAAAAAGACCGATCTTAAACATTAGACNAANTTNTTTGGNGNTTTTGCCCAATCTCGGACATTTTCGTATTTTTCCTGAAACAGTTTATATTCTTCTGTCACTAGGAATCGAATTAGTGACATTCCATTCCGCTCTAGTTCATTTAGCAAGTTCTTGGCTTTTCGGTTGAAGTAGTGATAAGCTANTAGCGTTGGAAGGGCAACAATCAACCCTGCTGCTGTTGTCAACAATGCTTCCGAAATACCATCAGCAATGTCTTGCAGATGTTTTCCTGTTTGGTCACCTTTCCAAAGAGCCTGAAATGATGAAGTCATGCCCAAAACCGTTCCCAACAAACCAGTGTACATCGAGACACTAGATAACATCGCCAAAGTCTTCAGATGCCGGACGATTGGAGGCCGTTCTAGTCTAACAGCAGTAACAACCGCTGATTTTAGTTCTTTTTCATCATAAGAACGATTGGANATTCCGGCTTTCAAAATATTAGTCAGAGGTGAAGGAACCCTCTCACACATTTGAATTGCAGTTTCGGGTTCACCGTCTATAAGCTCAGCATATATACTCTGGGTTACATAAACTGATGGGATTACACGTTTCCTGCGTAAATAGTGCGCTCTTTCGAAAATTAGTGTATGCGACCAAATAGAAAAAAAAATCAAAAGAGCTAGTAGGTAACCTCCGCCTGCTAGTCGTTCTAACCCTTGTAATATTTGGTCAGCTATTAACATGGTTTAAAATCCAATTTATGTGTAATCAAAGCTGTAGCTCGATACCNAGATCGACATAGCTNCCACGAAGGGGGTAATATGGCATAANCATCGATCCACTAGATAAATGTGCTCCCCCAATAAAGATTGTTAGATATTGGCCAAGGTTTCTCTTTATTTTTCCTTTTAGATGAATCAGATTAACCAAGTTTGGCAACTGAACGGTTTTTGTCGTTTCTAATTGTAAATGGTTCCCAGTATCGAATTCAATTGTAGTTATTAACTCAGTTTGCAAAATGCCAAACAACCAGTATTTGCAATCGATATAAATACGATTTTTGGCTTGGTAAGGCACATAAGTTGGTTGTAAATCTCTTTGGTAAGAGAACTGTAGTTCACCACCATTAGGAGCCTTTAGTTTACCCGACAGGATAAAACCGTATCGAGTAATCACCTGATCAGAATTAGTTGGCACCCAATTTAGTGGCTTAACTTGGTTATTCATCAACCCACTCGTTACTCCTAAACTATTACTTTCAGCTAAGTAAATCAAATCTATTGTTCTATTGGCGAATGTAGATAAGCTAAAGTCAATTCTCTGACCTCTATTGTAGGTTAAGTCAATTAGTTGAGACCAGTTCTTCTCTGGGTTCAAGAAAGGGTTTACCCGAACATAATTATTATTGAGATAAAGTTCGGAAATTGTGTGGTGATGAATCTTTCTTTTTCCCTCGAGGTTCAATCGCCAAGAGTTGCTGAGTTGGGTTGTTATAGTTAAAGTTCCACTCGGTTCTATTTTGGTGGATTCTAGATAACCTAGTTTGCTATTTTTACTTACATCATTTGGCTCTAAATTTCGGAAACTGACAACACCAACACTTAGACCGAAAACAAATGGACCTATTTGAGTAAATTGATCTTTTGCGTAAAGTTCCAACAAGGTCGACCAATTTTGGTTGCTCTGANCCGTTGATAAATTCTCAGCGATAGATAAATACTGCGAATTAATCCCAAAGTGAATTGGATTTGCCAAATTTAAAAAGTGACTTCTGATGTTAAAGTTAGCCTGTAAGTCAGTTACTTCGTCATTCAAAGTACTAACTGATGGCTTAGCACCGAAGACTTCCAGTTGTCCATTAGATGTAAATTGGGTCTTGTCAGACAGCCAATGGTGAAGATTCCAATTAGATGTAAATAATTGCAAGTTATATATGTTGGCTAGTTGGTCTGACACATTTGATGAATTAGTGTTAGATGTGGGAGACTCTTGTGNAGTTATNCCCGAAGTTGCTAATGGCCANGGTAAATCTCGCATTGACATTTGTGCTGATAATGCTATCTCACTTAAGGAACGATAGGTTAAATTCAATCCCGCTTTTAGGGCTACTTCTGTTCCTTGATTGCTCTTTTTTAGATCATCCAAGTCTTGATAGTTGAACTCCATATAACCATTAACTTTATCATACGCAGAACCNGCTAAAAGTGCCGTAAAGAATGGGGCAATGGGGATACTAGGAGACGCTGTTACTAAAACACGATGACTCTTATTTATTTCGAGTGTTTGCCGATCTATTTTCTGTGGTGTATAGATAGAGGGTAGATTCCACAAACGTTCTTTGGCATACACTCCAAATGCTCGGTGTACAGATGGTTTGAAAGGAGAATTAAATCTGATTCTTTGCTCAAGTTGAACTTGAGTAGTATCAATAATACCGATGGTTTGTTCGTCTAAACGAATTCTTTCCTCATCGTCTAAATTCTGGGGACACACTATTGATGATATAAAAAATGANAAAAGGATGGTGAACGCCCAAAAAAACTGGTCGTTCTGGTACTGAGATGCAAATATTATCATCTATTCTACTAAAAGCTGTTTTGCTTAACTTACTNGCTCAAGTCTATTTTACTGTATTTTTTGCAAAAGCTCTTGGTACATTTTAGCTGCATATTGATGTAACTGATCCCAGTCCTTTTTTTGATTGGTATTAACAGATGAAATGTAATTTTGATACAGGCTAATTGCATCTTCGTAGCTATCCTTAGCTAGAAGCTCTTTCTTAGCTTTTACGTAAGCGTCTGCGGCTCGAACTGCTGCATGCAGAGCTGTTAATGGACTGTGCTGCTCCCTGAGATGACGGACCCGAAGGTAAGTAGANCCAGCTTCATAATGTTGACCGTTTAGGCTAAGGGTTTCCGCCAATCGTAATTCAGCATCAATGACAATCTCAACAGGATATTGGTCACTCCCACCATCACGAATTTTTGCATAAGCCAAAATTGCCTTCGGATACTGTTTCTGGGCTCGATAGACATGGCCCAAAAGCAGTTGGGTCATTTTNGCTTGCTCTGAACTGTCATACTTATCGAGAATCGTGCGATAAATCTCAGCGGCTTCACTCCACCNTAATAACTCTTGATTGCAGTTGCCAGCAAGTAACAAAGCTTGTGGTGCATCATTGCTACTTGGGTATTCCCTCGCTACTAACAAAAAAGCTGTAATCGCCTTTTCGAGGTTTCTCCCAGGATTATTTTTGTTATACCAAACATAGCCAGCTTCNTANCGAGACGTAGCGGCTAGTTCGCTTTTTTTCGAGACTTTCTCAAAAGCTGATATTGCTTGTTTGAATGATCCGATTTCTAGATAAGATTTACCTATGTGATACCGTGCTAAAGACGATGATTCTGAGCGACCGTATTGATCGATGACTTTTTGGAATTCAGATATAGCCCTACTATAATTTTTTTCGATAAAGTAGAAGCGGCCAATGTGAATCTGAACATCAGGTGCGAGNAGGCTATCCGGGTAGTCCTTAATAAGATGATTGTAGGCTTGGAGTGCTTNCTGACTTTTCCCTTGGTCTTCGTAGGCTGTAGCGATACCATATTGCGCATCGTCAGCCCACATACTTTTTGGATAGTGTTCAATGACTTCTTGATATCCTTGAACNGCTTTTTGATAATTTTTCAAATTGATATANCTCTCAGCAACATAATACTGAGCTTCNGGTCTCAGATCAAAAGTCTTTTCGGCTCCCGGTCGACCCATCTGCAACTTTAGATTTGGAAAATTTTCGATAACTCTTCGGTACTCGGTAATGGCGCTTGCATACTTCCCCAGTTTAAAATAGGCATTCGCAATACCAAAAATGGCTTTTGGCTCTAGCTGCGAAGCAGGAAAAGATCGTAATTGCTCTTGGAAAGCCATGATCGCATCGTTGTAACGTTCCAATTTGTAGAAGGACCAACCAATTTGGTACTGAGCATCATCCCGCCAATTGCTAGTCTGGTACGTTTGCAACAATTCGGAAAAAGTATTTATTGCTGTTTGGTAACGCCTCAAATTGCTTTGTGCTACGCCTTGGTGATATTGTGCTTGGTCAGAATAACTACCAGACGGATACTTTTTTATCATTTCTTGCCAACTTGTTACGGCTTGTTCGTATAATCTACCCTGTTCGTTTCCGTCAGACAATACTGCCTCTGAGAAATAAGTCCAGCCGATACCAAATCGGTATTTTTCGGCCCATTCCTCATCGGGTTCTTTGCCCAACAAATCTTGGTATTTTTGTCTGGCTGATTGGTACGCAGATTTGGATTCTTCTTGCCAATAAGTACTTTCAGCAATAAAAAAGTCGGCTTGCTGACGAAACTGGCTTTCTGGATATTTTTGGATCAAAGTATTACAAACCATGATAACTTCGTTGTAGTTCTCGGCCTCGAATAAAGCTCTCGCCTTCCAGTATAAAGCTTCATCAGCGCTAGTAGTTGGTAATTTACGGCCATCTAAAGCAGTGAAATAATTATCAAAAGCCAACGCACTCTCAGAATATTGTCGTAGATTGAAGTGAGACAATCCAAGATGGTACAGGGCGTAAGGTTTTAGATCGGTATTAGGTGTCAATTTCAGGAGGCTTTTGATCACAGAAGCAGCACTTTGATAATCTCTCAGCTCAAAGTAACTAATAGCAATCTGATATTGGGCGTCATCAGAATAAGGTGAATCTTCTCGTACTTTTTGATAATTAAGGATCGCAGAATTAAACTCTCTGGATAACCGGAAACACTCGCCCATTCTAAATCGAGCAGCGTCGCTCAATTCTGAGTTAAGGTCATCCGCCACTAGTTTGAAAGCAGTTTTAGCCTCTGTATAGTCCTGTGTATTGGTACCGATATTGAAATAAACCATAGCTATCCCGTATTGGGCGTTATCAGCTACTGTACTATCTGGATATAAGCGAATGACTTTTTGGTACTCGTAGATCGCCTCGTTTACCTTATTTTCTTCAGCGAGAATTTCACCAATCCAGTATTGTGCTTCAGCTGACAAAGATGACTTTTCACTTTCATCTAACAAGTATGTGAATGTATCTCTAGCTTCGGTCATCATCTTTTGTTGAAAGTAACATTCACCTAATCGAAAACGTGCGTCGGTGATGTATTGTTTAAGCAAATTTTGGTCTTGATGACTATGATTTTGGTATCTATCAATAAATTGTTGAAATTCAATTTGAGCTTGCTGCCACTTATACATTTGGAATAAGGACTCCGCAGCTCGGTATGTAGCCTCAATCGCAGCAGAGTGATCTGGGTATTGATCAACAAAAAGTAATAACTGATCGTGGGCTTGCTGGAATTTTTTTAACCGATAATCAACCCATGCAATTGAATATAAAGCATCTGCGGATTGCTTTGTCTGTGAATAATCTGTCAAAACTTGATCGTAATACTCACGAGATTTTTGATACAATCCTAATTTCTCGTAAGACTCCCCTATCAGGTAAATTGACTCCGCAATGACTTCTGGTGAGTAGGAACTAATGTCTTCAGTTGCAGCTTCCCAAAACTCTTGAAATCCCTTAATTGATTCAGTATATTTGCCCTGACGAAACCAAGAAATTGCTGTACCTCGAACGGCATCTAGGCGTAGAGAGCTATTTGGGTATTCTGACGTCAAGCGCTTGAAGTTTTGAATGGCTATACCATATTGCTCTAAGTTAAGTGCCGATTCACCAATTAGCAGGCGGGCGTCATCCGCATTTTTACTCTCAGGATATTTCTGGATAAAGATCTCAAATTGGTCCTTGGCAACTGCATATGCTTTCTTTTCGTATAATTTATAGGCAAATGTATAATCTTCACGCTCACCGGCATTTGCCGTAGTAGTACAGAATAAGTATAAGAGTATAAAGAAATGGGGTGTGAATCTTGAGATCGATTGCTTATCGTAAGGCTGCATTTTGAAATATCTGATCACGCTTTTGTTGATGGGGCTTACAGGTGAAAAAGTAAGCCATTTGGATCGGAAATTTGCTGACCAACTTCTAATTATATCACTGGTTTTTGGTCTTTTCAACTTACGTAATGCAATCATACAAAGCATTAGACGCTACAAACAAAATCAAACAAGCGAAGAAACCAATTCGATAAATGTATTACCATAGGCTGATAAATTTCGAGCTGAATTAGAAAAATACTAATTTAGGTAGTCGTGTAGTCTTCCTCAGATACGATAGTTTCAGTTTCAGTTTCAGTTTCGACTGCTTCAATTACTTTTATATCGCTTTCAGTTTGAATAAAATTACCGTCGGCGTCCCGAGTTGTTTCGCTATTACTCAAGGGATCAAAACTTTTGACAAACTGACCATCAATAAAGAGGGTAACTTCACTAGTCTCTTCACTTACCACAATGGCAGCCATAACCTCATCCAAGGATGAAGCATAAAGTGCTGCATTATGTCGCGCACTACCCTTGGTTAAACGTTCAACTTTGTCGTATACACGATAAGTCCTCACACCTTCGACCATCATACAAGTACGGAATGCAACACCTTGTAAGTCGATTAATAAAGCACCATCTCGTTCTTCGTGTCCAGTTACTTTCCCCGTCTCATCTCGCAAGAACGTTTTTTCACCCATGAAGGCTAAAACTTCATTCACTTTGGTTGAGAAAATGTGGGGTAAGTAGTCAATCCCCTTATATTTACCCTGGTCGAGATGTTCCACTTGGCCATCGTGAAACTCAGAAAAGTTTTCACCGGCCATATTTCTGTAGTCAGCCAATACTACAAATAACCCTCGATTTTTCTCCATTCCTCGACTGGACATAGCAAAATGTCGAGCTAGCGAATATAACTTATTGATATAGAGTTGAATCAAGTCTTTTCTATCAGCTCGCAATTTTTCGATTTGTGTCCGATTCAGCCCCAATCCTTTGATTGTTTCGTCGACAACACTATCGATATTTTCTTTTGTCCTTTCCTCAATTTCCGACAACTTAATCTGCAATCCTTTATAGTTTTCGGATAATTCTATTAGACTAGTAGAACGTTCCTCCAATTCTTCCTCTTGTTCGAGTTTAGTTTCTAGTAACTGTTCTTTTTCCTCTGTTAGAGTTTTTATCTCTTTTTCTAGCTCATGGTAACGCTCTTGCAGCTGTTTTTGTTCACTCAGCATATTACGGTACTTTTGCCCACTTAGAATTTTAAACATCACAATTTCTCCTTTTTCCTTTTCTGAAAAAGACAAATACCAGTAACAAAGATAAGATTATAATAGGCACAAGCAAGTAATAGTAGATCAAATAGAACGCTTGTAATTTTTGCCTCGCGAGTTTGTGAGCCTCGCTATTTCTTTCTGCTGTTTTTAAAGCTTTTCTCAAATATTTTTTCGCAATATCCGGCTTTTGTGTTCTTGTTGCCAGTTCTCCCATCACTACTAGATAAGTAGCTGGCAGGTCTGCCTGTCCCATTACGTCTAAAAAAGAGTTGAACAACATACTAGTAAAAGAATCAGAAAACGATGGAAAATCCAAGGTAACTTCAATCCCACTTTGGAAAGCTTGAATTGCATCTTGGTATTCGGACAAATCGTACATCATCTGTGCTAATTGGAACCAATTCTTTTCTGTTAGGTTTAGGCGAACGTCAATTGGCTTAACCCCCTGATATATGAAACTTACTGCTCCGTAATGTCGCTGATTCCCCTTCGCTAAAATTGTATACGACTTATCTACTTCAAGGTAATCATTTGTCCAATCATCAAATATAAATTGATCCGTGCCTTCTATTTTTCTCTGGTAGTCAGTNCCCAAAATTTCAACAATCAATGGGCCGATACTTGACAAAGATTCAATCCTACCTCTCACTGGGATTGGTTCTAACTGGTAGCTAATCGAATTTTGTTGGCCAGGTATAATTGAAAATTTCGGCAAGATTAGTTTTTGGAGCTGGTATCCCGACTTGTGTAATTCAACAAAATGAGCCATTTGGTCTAATTTATCGGTCAGGCGTAGCTCAGTTTGACCAACTTTTGTACCGTTCATCATAACCGATACTTCTGTTGGGCTCCCCGAAATCTTGACCATAGCAGGTAGTTTGAATAAAACTTTTTCTAAATCTCCTGTTGGTACGAAAACTCCGGAATGAAAAGAGCGGGATAACAATGTCTCGTAAATTTCAGAAATCGTCAGTTGGCGATTATCATCAATGTCCGCAATAGATGGATCGTCAAAAAGGGCTTTCAAGCCAACGATTAGCCCCACACTTGAATTCATACCCGTTGAGCCGCTTAAAACCGAGACAATAGCTGATTGGCCAAGCTGTTGCCGATTGGCATAAAAAGCACCCAAATTACTATTTTGGGTAATACAGTCTAGCAAAACAGTAGAGTCGACTTCTTGTAACCATCGATTTATGTTTTGGCCACTAATCAAATCATCATCTCTCAAAACAAAGTGGATCTGATTGTTCGCATTTGGTGTAGTAATCTGGCCTCGGAATAAAAAAATCAACCGGTCGTGTACACTAAACGAATTCCTAATTTTTGTGATTGATCTCTGTATGCTATTTTTACTACACTTCTCACCTGCTAGAGAAACAATGCGAGAGCTTGTACCCATAGAAGATTCAAAGTTTTCCATAAAGGAGGTACTAGAAAAATTATCTGTGGTGTCTACCACTAGCCACCACAAGATTCCATTATCGTTATCAGCAAGGCAACTAGGATTGTAGAAGAGAATAAAAAGATTCCAAAACACTAGGTTACTTATGCAAAGAACGTCGTGTCTGAACAAATGTTTCATGTTTAGCCCAAAGACACAAACAAGAAGTTTTTTTACAAATTATGCTTTGTGTACACCATACAGGTAATCACGATTATTCAGTTTGTACACCAGCTTCTAATACAGGACTAGAACGTGGGTCTAAGACTTCATCAACACCGTAAAACTGCTCGCTATTTCGACTATTACTCTGTTCGATCCTTGCCAGATTATTATTACCTCGGATGAAATTATCTCGCAACCTACCTCCTTCATAAACGGCCCATCCACTATTACTTGTAATATTGTTGGCGGTGATTTCTGGACCGGCAGAAGCGTAACAAGCTACTCCATATTGATAATTGGTGGAAATGTCATTATGATGGATGTTGGGTCGGGCATCATCGTTGCAAACGACACCGTATTCATTCGCCTGAAGTCTATTATAGCTTATTTCACTTTCAGCTCCTTGATCACACTGAATACCAGTACCATTCTTATTGATTTCATTTTGAGTAATAAAAGGTGAAGTGTCCTGACATAAAATTCCGATTTCGTTCTCAATAATCAGACATCGTTCGATATGAACGGAATCAGACTGACAAAGTATCGCTGTTGATGCATGTTGTAACCGGCAATAGGTCAGACGAGCGTTTGGGCTAGTCGGCATAACCCTCACACCTAACCAGTCTCCTGATTTAGGCAACTCAAATTCATCTTCCGTGCCTAAAGAGCCAAAAACAATCATTCCTTCTATGTTACCTTCTGCATAAAAAGAACCGTGGACAATCAATTGATGAGTTCCAACCAAAGGATCAAAACCTATAACAGTACCCGGCTTTATTGTAAGAGTAATACCTTCAGGTACTACTATATCACCCGCAATTTGAATTACACCTGCCCATACCTCATTTCTTTCAAGCGCTCCTGATTTGTAGAGAGGTCGGCTGCGCGTACCTACTTTTGAATTCGTTATGCCAGAGCAACTCAAACTCAGCCAAGTCAGAAAAAGAAAAAACGAAAAAAACAAGTTTCTGGAGTAATACAGGCGTATAGAAAATGGAGTCGGCTTATACTGCGGTAGACTGAATAAGAAATCCAACTTCCTCATTTGACAAGGAATCGAACAACTCCACGAGGCAATCGGTTATCAGAAGGGAGAAGATACTGACGCATATCTACGAGATTATCTAGAGGTTCGCCATTAGGTTGAGTCATTTTTGGGCTTTCCCCCTTTATAGATTTGACTCGAATTTCACTCGTGCCAGCCTTTACTGCACGAAATTTAGCTGTTGCGATTATTTCACCTTCCTGGCCTATTGTGATTGGTTTCTGTCCCTTAGTCAACGTAAGAGCAATCTGTATTTGACCNGCTCGTGAATCTAAATTCAAATCATGAAAAACTGGGAGGCTTGATTTCGCAAATTTAGTACTTGGGTGAGCTTCGACTCCAAGTGGGAAAAATCGACTTCGATTATACTCTAATTCTAGTGCCACACCGAACAGATCTGATACATTTTTCAGTCGAATGTTGAGCAGCATTTCATCTCCAACTTTGTAGGAAGTTTGTGGGCTGGAAATACTGAGAAGTGGTATCCCGACTGGGTCCAGCCTGATATTGGCAATTACTGCACCATCCCCAACATAATCAATAATATGACGCCCTGTCAAAACCAATTCACCAAACTCATACCCTTTCACCTCGACGATCCTTCCTTCACCCATTGGGACTTTCAGTTTAGCAATTTGCGGTTGACTGGTGCCTAGTGACATTTTCTTAATCACAGGCGGGTCAAACGAAAACTCAACACCATAACGGTCAAAGCGTAGAACTTCAATTTCAATGTCTAGGTTTTGGGAAAGCTCCATCTGCCCGTAGGCAGATGGGGCAAATGCTATCTGCACTGAAACATCATCAGTAGTAGGAGTAAGTTCTCTGTCGTAGTCCCGCTCACACCCTACGAAGAAGAGCATCACATAGGGAAAAAAGTATGTAAAAATCATCAAAGCCAAGCGGTTCATCAAAAAAATTCCTGTATCCTTTATTTCAAAATAACAAATCGGCGTTGGGAAGAAAAAACATCCGATTGAGTATCTTGGCTATTGGTTTCCGCAAATAAGTGGTAGAAATAGACTCCACTGGAAACTAACTCTCCAGTATCGTTTGTACCATCCCATTTGAGAGATCGAGATTGATCTACGTAGTATCCTGCTTTTTTATAACCAAGATTAAAAACCCGGATAGTTTCTCCTTTTTGATTATAAATTTCAATTCTGACCGTGGCAGCTTGAGATAATTGATAGGGAATCCAAGTCTCAGGATTGAAGGGATTAGGATAGTTGGGCAAGAGTTTGCTAATAGAAGGTATCGAAGAATTTTCTGATTGACTGACCATTTTTTCTAATGCAAACAACAGTTCAGGATTACCATTTATCTCTCTGAGCTTTTGGTAAATTTCGTTGTATATTATCTTGTCACTCTTATCGGTCATTGGACTCAATTTATCGATTGATTCTGATTCAGTCGGAGCTTTCCTTATACGAGTGTTTCGCCAGTTCTGGCTAATAGGAACGATATCATCTTGGTTGATGACACCATCTCCGTTGGCATCTGCATAAGTAGCAATTTTATCTTGCCAGGCTACAGCAGGTTGAAGTTTCCAGCTGTTATCGCCTTTGTCGCGCACTGGCCCGATACTTCCCCAGAATTGGCCTAGTGGCAACACATCGAAAACATCAACCCGACCGTCTCGATTCGTATCTCCTGGCCAAACGACCAAACCCGTACGAAATACGATGTCACTGGCTTCAACGTACTTGCCGCTCATATCCTCTATTACACTACTAACACTAATCGTAACTTCTTCTTCTGAGCGAAAAATTGACTGAGGGTCGAATAAAATCAAATTGGATCCTTCAATTTTGAACTGAGCCTGTTGAGAAGAGTAAGTTTTACTTGACTCATCGGCTAACTTCCCACGGACCTGAATGCTAAATGGTGTAATAGTCTCTTCCCGTAGTTGAGCAAAAGTGGGCATTCGTATACGGATTTTGGTAGTGACCTCAACGTTATCCAGTCGGTTTGGCTCAACTAGTCGCCAAATTTCACCTTGTTGTTGGACACTCGCAACTTCCTGCTGAATATTCCAGAACAAAATTGTTCCATCAAGTGAACTTGAAGCTAAAATGTTGGTGCCATCGTTCCGCTCAGTAAAGGTCAGTCCCGTAACCTTGTCAGTATGTCCACGAAATAATTTCGGGCCTTTTTGTAAACTTGAGTAATTCCATATCCAAACAGCATCACTAATTCCTGCAGCAAAGAAGCGACCATCTTTCGATAAAGATACCGCACGAACTTTTCCTGAAGATATATTACGGTCTACGTTGAACTGTCCATTTCGACCTACTTTCCCCCCAGCCAAAACCTCCCAAGTTTGAACCGACCCGTTTTCTAATCCTACAATAAACCGATTGTCACCTTTTACTTTACTAAAACTTACAGCTGTTAAAGATCCTCCGGCTGGTACAGTTACAATTTCTTGTAATCCGTCTTTGTCTGATAAGCTAAAGAGTGCAATCTGTCCATTTGAAGTAACCACAATCATCAGTGTTCCGTCGTAGTTGAAGTCGACATCCTGAGCAGAAACATTGACAAATATATCATCATTACCAAAAGGACTTCCGCCTTTCCGACGAATTCTGAGACTACCATCGGTAGCCACTGACGCTATCCAATCCCTCTGAACAGAAAATCGAACTGAGTTAAGAATCGACAGAGGTGGATGGCTATTACCAAACTGCCCATTGATATTTTTAGGAGGATCTGTAGATAAGTCCGTAACTTCGACTTGATTAGTTTTTGTAGCAATAGCTAAATCTAAACCTGATGGCGCATAATCAACGCTAACAATCGGGCTAGGAGAGGTCAGCGTCATAACTGGTAACAAGTCTTCCTGATCCCAAATTATGATTTCTTGTGACTGATACGCAGCAACCACTCTACCATTTGGCTGGTTCGGAAAACTGACGTCAATCACTTGAGAATAAAAATCGTTAAAAGGTAAAACCGTTCGAACGGGTACTTCCGCCACACCAATTTCAAAATACACCAGAGATTCGCCAAATGGGTTGTTTTCAGCACCGACAATGAGTTCCGTATCATATGGATGGAATGCTAATGATATGTCGCTGGATGCAAAATCTCTCTTCAAAATTTGAGGGGGTTTCGGGGTTGCATCCGAGGTGTAAAGTTCCCAAATTCGCAAGGTTTTGTCCGTTGCATAAGCAATAAGATTCTTATTGCCCATATAGAAAGCTAGATCGTAAAGCTTTTCGGCTCCCAACTGTTGCCAAAATTGTGGCTTAGGGTTTTTAACTTCTTGAATGTAAATGTCAGAACTATTACTACTAAGGTTGTATGTGCCGACAAAAAGGAAATTTCCATCGTAATTATAAGCGATCTTCTGTATTTCGGTCTGACTGCCATAGACGCCCTTTTGAATCCCACGGAAGACTGACTCGTTGACACCTTTACGCCATAAATGGAGCTCTCGTGTCGTTGCTACTGCCAACATCTGATCATAACCAGTCGGAGCAGGATCGAATAGAAGGTCTTTAACACTTCCTTCTAAACTGAGAACTTGGGCTTGTGAGAAGGTTGGAAGATTATTTTCGCTCTCCTGAGCTCTCCCTTCAACCGAATAGATATAAACAAGACTCGCCGCAAGATTTTCATCTTGTCGATTTTCTGTCAATGCAACTACTAACCAATTCCCATCTCCACTTACTGTAACGGAATCAACCGTCTTTCCTTGAACCAAGATTGGCGTTTCGATAAGCAGTCGTGGGTCGACCAAATCGACAAATTTTAATCCTTCATCAGTTGCTAGAACGACCAATCGGTTGGAAACGAATGCAAGATCGTTAATATAACCATCCTGCCGATAGAATCCAATCTGTCGATTGTTTTCAGTATCAATTAAACGTAACCCAATGGTGGTTGCCACGACAAGTCGTTTGCCATTAGGCGAATAAGTGACCTGACGAATGGTTCCATAGCCAATTCGACCGACTGATCCAGTTGGCAAATAGCTATTAGCCTCAGTCAAGCAAACCCACACAAACAAAAACGCGAAAGAGTTAAGAAGTCGCGCGATAAAACGACTGAATGGACTTAAATTCACTAGAATTAATTTCACCTAAACTATTTTTGTTTCAATTTTTTAAACATTGGCCTTACTTTCTCTACCCAACACAGCTCGCGAACGTTCTTGAAATTATTACAGCCACCCTATTTCGGAAAGAACAGACCTAAGCTCTACATTCACCACCCAATAATTTAGCATAGGAGGTAGGATGTGTCAACGGTCAAGCCCAACTGGAGTTAGAATCGAATAGCCTTGAAAGACTCGATTTGCCTTCTGATTGCGATTTCTGTTGGAAGCCGTTCTGCACTTGACGCTCCATAGAATCCCACTACACCTTTTGTATGATCCAAGATGTATTGGGCATCTGTTGGCTCTGCGATTGGTCCTCCATGGCAAATAACTAAAACCTCCGGATTAACACTTGTCGCGGCATCGTGGATGGACTGAACCTTTTTAGCGGCTTCTTCTAAGGTCAATGCAGTGTGGGCACCAATCGATCCTTTTGTAGTTAACCCCATATGAGCTACTAAAATGTCAGCACCAGCATCCGCCATCTGTTCGGCTTCCACTTCGTTGAAGGCGTAAGGAGTTGTTAACAGGTCGTTTTGGTGGGCTTGACGAATCATCTCGACTTCTAGGCCATAGCCCATATCAGTTTCTTCTAGATTTTGGCGAAAGATACCATCAATCAGTCCGACAGTGGGGAAATTTTGCACACCTGAAAAGCCAACATCCTCAACCTTTTGTAAAAAATTACTCATGATACGAAAAGGGTCGGTGCCACACACACCGGCTAAGACAGGTGTATCCTTAATAACGGGCAAAACTTCCCTTGCCATGTCTATTACGATCGCATTAGCATCTCCATATGGCATCATGCCAGCTAAGGATCCACGCCCAGCCATTCTAAAGCGACCAGAATTGTAGATCACTATCAGGTCTATACCACCAGCTTCTTCGCATTTGGCTGAAATACCAGTTCCAGCACCACCTCCGATAATTGGTTGGCCTCGATCAATATTTGTACGCAACTTTTCTAATACCTGTTCTCGAGTAAACTGCATTTTGTAAATTACCCCTCAAATCTTTACAAACTAATATGTCTATTTCTTAAATGCCACAGACAGCTGACCCAAACCTTCGTTCCCCAAAATCATTCTTTTTCACCGAACATTCAAGTTTTTCGAGTCAGGTTCTGCACAAATGATGTCCGGTAGTCTAGTAAGATGAAATTAGACTGACGTAGCTCAGCTCTCTGCTCATGCACAATATGTAGGATTTTACCACAAAGCTTAGATCAAGTTGTTTACAAAGCTCAAGAAGAGCCTGGAACTTTCAATAGCACTAACACGACCCTATTTACCGCTCACCTAGCCGGGAAATATTGGCTCAAGCCCTGATACGACCTAACCTCAGAACAAGCCAAGTGGGCAACAAAACAAGAGGCCCAGTTTGTATTAGGAAATAGGAATACGCGGACTTAGTAGAAAGCTGTTTTTCACAGCCTCACTTCATTTACAGCCAGTAGAATAGGCATAAGATTCGACAAACATGCCTGAGAAACGATAGCTAAACTGAGTAGCCTGATTTTGGGTGACACCAATAGAAGCAAGTGGTTCCAAGACCTTTAGCAATCTTTACAAAGATTCATAGTCAAACAGACAAGAAACAAATAGCTCAAAACAAAACCGAAGTCTAAAATTTAATCACCAGAGACAAAAAACTGACTGAGCAAACAGCATCACCACGCATATCCGAAATATATCATATACCATACGATTTCAGTCAAGAGGTATTGAAAATTACTAAGCTCTTACTTTTTTAGAAGGTTTTCCAGACTTGAGGAAAATTTTGACACCACTCAACGACCATGCTAAAATCCTGCCATTAAACCACAAAAATAGACATGGCTTTCACCCCAAACCAGATCAAATCCTTTCAAAAACTAGATTACCCGACCGATTTATACCAGTTCGGCAGGGCTGCACAAGGAGTTGATGGCGGATTTGGTAAAGTTGCAACCGGTCACATCCAACACTTCCGGGATCACGGATATCTAATCGTAAACGATGCCTTTGATAACAACGAAATTCAACAGGGTAAAAAAGGAATACGGAACCTAGTAGGTCAGAAGTATCCTGACTTTAGTGGTATACAGATTGAACCACGGTTTATCAAACAACAAGAAAAACTGACAGTAGACGAGCGTATCCAATCGACCCGAAAAGTCTTTAATTTTTTACAAACTGAACCATTGCTCAAAGACTTATTTTACGCCCCGAAATTACTAAAAGTTGTGTCAAAGTTACTCGATGATACACCTGTACACCTACAGGATATGGCTTTGCTGAAACCCGCTAATTTTGGTGCTGAGAAACCATGGCACCAAGATTGTGCCTACTTTAACTTTCCGTTGGACGTTACTGTTGTCGGTGTTTGGATAGCTCTGGATGAAGCCAAATCAGAAAACGGCTGCATGCATATCATTCCTGGATCACACAAAAAGCCCAAGATCCACTTTAAAAAGAGAGACTGGCAAATATGTGATACAGATATTGATCGGAAAAACGATTTTTTCGTTCCCCTCAAGCCTGGCGGGGTTTTGTTTTTCCATGGTTTAATTCATCACGGAACACCATCTAACCAATCTGACCAAAGTAGATGGGCACTCCAGTTTCACTATCGCCCCCAAAACGCCTGTGAAATTTCGAACGATGATCGGCTGTCAATTTTCGGCAGCCAAGGTAAAGACGCAGACTGCTAGTTTACTATGCATCGTCATACCTTTTACACTAACACACCTGCAGAAACAGAGAAAATTGGCCACATAATAGGTCAGACTTTGGTGAAACGGGATATAGTTGCCTTGATAGGTGATCTTGGTGCTGGAAAAACCTGCCTCACACGCGGTCTAGCTCTGGGGCTTGGTCTGCCTCTCCCCCAAAAAGTCACCAGCCCGTCGTATACCCTGATAAATGAATATGAAGGGTACACTCCAATCTACCATATCGACTTATACCGAATTGATCAATGTGAGGACGTTTGGGATTTGGGTCTTGATGAGTACTTGGAAGGCGAAGGCGTTTGTATTATTGAGTGGGCAAATATAATTCTACAAGAATTACCTAGCCATACGATTGAAATAAAGCTGAGTTGGCTAGATGAAAACCGTAGATCTATTGAGACAAAAAACACTGTTGACCTAAGTACTTACACTTCCAACTGAACTCGCTAACATCCGATAAATAGAGGTTTGATGATCAGCAAAAAATTGATTCCCTTGAGCCGCCCCTGGATAGATGCAGATGGGCCCGAGATTCCTGCACTTAAAGAAGTCTTCTCCTCCAGATGGCTTAGTACTGGACCAAAGTGCCAAGAGTTTGAGCAACGTTTTAGTCAATACATCGGGGCCAAACATTCAATAGCAGTCAATTCCTGTACCGCCGCGCTCCATCTATCCTTACATGTTTCAGGAGTTGGACCTGGAGATGAGGTAATCACTACCCCATATACTTTCACTGCAACTTCTGAGGCGATTGGTTATACTGGAGCAAAGCCCGTTATGATCGATATCGATCCTCTTACACTCAATCTGGACTCGTCTCAAGTCGAAGCAGCTATCACACCTCGTACGAAGGCTATTGTTCCTGTACATATGGCAGGACACCCCTGCGAAATGGATAATCTGACCGAAATTTGCAACCGTTACAATCTAGTGTTAATTGACGATGCCGCCCATGCAATTTCCAGCCAATATCGAGGTACAATGATTGGCAATACAGGCAACCTTTCTGCATTTAGTTTTCATGCCACAAAAAATTTAGCGATTGGGGAAGGCGGTATGATAACCACAAACTGTGATGAGTTAGCCAAACGATTGAAAGTCGTCAGACTTCACGGCATTACTAAGGATGCTTGGAAAAGGCAAAGCCGGAAAGATTCTTGGTACTACGAAGTCGTCGAGCAAGGATTTAAGTATAACCTTAGTGATATCCAAGCAGTTCTCGGATTATGCCAACTTGCTAAATTAGAAAAACAGTTTGAAATTCGGAACATGCTTGCTAAGGTTTACCAAAACGAGTTGAGTGCAGTAAGCCAAATTACCTTACCTAAAGTTCCTGTCGATGGCAAACACGCTTGGCATTTGTTTATTATCCAATTGGACTGTCAGCATCTGAACACCGACCGAAGTGAAATGATCAGGCAACTACGAACTGCAAATATTGAGTGTGGAGTGCATTATATTCCTCTTCACCTATTCCCTTATTACCAGGAAACTTATGGTTATCAAATTGGGGACTTCCCTTCAGCTGAATCGGTGTATAAACAAGCCATTAGCCTTCCCATGCATGCCTTGCTGGATTCGGATGATGTTCGTACAGTTGCCAATGCACTCAAGCAACTCATTGAAGATGCTTGCTAACCAATTGATTCTATTGCCAAATTGATGTTGACTGTTAGGCGGGCTTTTCGACAATCTGGATCACCAAGAGCAAAAGCTCTATTCCTCGTTGTTGCTCTTGGCTCTTGGTTTCTCTACTTTTTTTCTCACAGAATTTTTGACCGAACTGCACCGAAATTAACTATTAACAATTTAACTGATGGCGAAACTTTGAAAACTTCATTGCTACTCGAAATTACAGCCAATGACCAGAGAGCTGGCATCAAAGATCTATACCTGCAGATCAACGATGCGCAACCTCAAAAATTGCAAAAATTACCGAGGCAAACAATCAAACGTGCCCGTGAATATAACTATGACCTATCTAGCCTAGAAGATGGGCAATATCAACTGACTGTCACCGCACTAGATAGAGCATTCCGAACAAACGAGAGTTATTTGCATATTAATTTTTCTGTGGATCGAAACCCACCCCAAGTTCATTTTACGACCAAGCCAAAGGTTGGCCTTCAAGGTAATACCATAGCAATCTTTATNGTTAGTAACGAACTANTAGGATCAATTGAAGCCAATATGTTTGGAAANGNACAGACNTTCTANCCACTGCCGATNTCAGAAAAAANNTCTGAATACTACTGGTATCGNTGTTTAGTGGGTGTTAGTGTTACACAGCAAATTGGCTANCATTCNCTTGATTTNATAGCTACTGACAGGGTCGGAAACCAAAGTACAGCNACGTTTGTTGTGGAAATCGAAAAAAANGAGTTTGAACGNGGNGGTTATATCAAACTATCACCCCAAAAGCAGAANCTTATGNTAGACAAAAGCAAAGGTCGCTCGGATAATGTCAAACGCAGTCAGGCTTATACGGTGTCTGAACAGACCGCAAAACAACTGTGGGACAGCCACTTCATCCGTCCTGCTTCTGGCATACTAACTTCACCCTTTGGTAAATATCGGGAATATAACACAGGTATCAAAAGACATCATCTTGGTACCGACATTGCCAATCAAACCGGTACTGCTATCTACGCCAGTAACGCTGGTGTGATTACGTTGGCCGAAAGGCTGTACATATACGGTTATAGTATCATAATTAATCACGGACAAGGTGTGTCGACTAGCTATAGCCATCTCAGTAAAATTGAGGTGGCCGTGGGTGATAATGTTGAAAAAGATCAGCTAATTGGTTTAATGGGAGCAACTGGACAAGTTACGGGCCCCCACTTACATTGGCATATGGCTGTCAATGGTGTTGCGGTAGCTCCCGANCAATGGACAGAGGTGAACTTTTCGAGCCCTAAGAGTAAAGACCCGAATTAACCCGTTAATCACCCCCTAACGTTTCTACAGCAGTTTAGTTGAGACCTAGAGAACCTTTCACCAATTCACTGAGACTGGCGGAGAAACGNCTCATTTAATCTAATGATTACTTAGCGAATTGGTCGTTCAGAGATTAGTAGGAATCAAAAGCAACATGAAGAAACTAAGGTGTCGAATAGTACCAGTGAATCGTAGCGACAGCCTTGATCACACTTGCAATTAGCGACGAAACATTATATTGATACTACAATGTTTCTTTGTTAGCTCTAGGTCTTTCCAATCTGTTCAATTCCTGAGAGATAAGGTTGCAGCACCTTAGGTATACGAATTGTACCATCGGCCTGTTGGTTATTTTCTAGTAGTGCGATCATTACACGAGGCAAAGCTAAGCCAGAAGCATTTAGCGTATGGACGAATTCCGGTTTTGCCCCTTTCTCTGGCCGGTAGCGGATATTAGCTCTTCGAGACTGAAAATCTTCAAAATTACTACAAGACGAAATTTCTAAGAATCGCTCTTGTCCTGCGGCCCAAGCTTCTATGTCATAACATTTAGCAGCAGAAAAACCAAGATCACCTGTACATAGAGAAATTACTCGATAGGGTATCCCTAAAGCTTGAACCACATCTTCAGCGTCAGCCAACAAGGATTCATGCTCATCATAGCTACTCTCAGGCGTAGTGAATTTCACCATTTCCACTTTGTCAAACTGGTGCAATCGGGTTAGTCCACGTGTGTCTTTTCCGTAAGATCCTGATTCTCTGCGAAAACAGGGGGTGTAAGCAGTGTAGTACGTGGGGATTTGTTCTGGTTGCAAAATTTCGTTCGCTAATAAGTTGGTTACTGGCACTTCAGCTGTCGGAATTAGGAAGAGGTCGTTATCAGGGTTTTCGCCATCAGTATCACAACGATACATATCGTCCTCAAACTTAGGTAATTGCCCTGTTCCTCTCATAGCAGTTCGGTTAGCAATAAATGGAGGTGAGACCTCAACATACTTATGCTTGTTAGTATGCAAATCAAGCATGAAATTAATTAATGCCCTTTCCAACCTTGCTCCCAAACCAGTAAAGAGCACAAAATTACTTCCGGAAACCTTAGCACCTCTTTGAAAATTGATTAGTTCATTTTGTTCAGCTAATTCCCAATGTGGTTTAGGGGTAAAATCAAAACTTGGTATTTCCCCCCAGCGTTTGATTTCAAGATTTTCGTTTTCATCCGAACCCACAGGTACACTTTGGTGAGGTACATTAGGTAGATACATGAGAACCTGATTAACTTCTTTTTTCAGTTGGCGAGCCTCTTCACCTAGTTGCTTTATTTGGTTGGAGACTTGCTTCATCTCCGTGATTAGGCCTGATGCGTCTTGGCTTTGTTTTTTAAAATGTCCAATTTGCTTCGAAACATCGTTTTGTCGATGACGCAGATCTTCGACTTTCTTTTGAGTATCTAGCCATTGTTGATCCGCAGCCAGCAGGCGATCCAAGTCAACTTCGGTACCACGATCACTTAGCATCTGGCGAACGACATCAGCATTCTGCCGTATGAACTTGAGATCTAGCATGGGAAGCACTCCTTGAGAGGGTCGGTAATAATTAAACTGAAAAATTGGCAGGCGAAGAAAAAAGTAAAAAACACGGGAGAGGAAGGTACCTCGCCCGTGTTTTCTTGACGACCCCGACGAGATTTGAACTCGCGACCTTTTGCGTGACAGGCAAATATGCTAACCAGGCTACACCACGGGGCCACTTTCTTGCTTGGTAGGCGGAACAGGATTCGAACCTGTGACTTCTGCCTTGTAAGGGCAGCGCTCTAACCAGCTGAGCTACCCGCCCGAAAAGCGAACCACAGTATATGTCACTGGCTTTGATATTGTCAAGAGAAAATTGTTTTTTTTCAGTAAAATAGCAAAGCTAACGATAAAGTGGAACTATGATGAGAGAATAACTAGAAACCATTTAAAACACTAATCATTTCTGTTGTCAGCGGTGTCTTAGCTTGTGTATAATTGGCGTTCTCAGGTGGGAGGTTGTTAGTGAGGATTCTACTCTATACTGGGAAAGGGGGAGTTGGAAAAACCAGCATTGCGGCATCTACTGGTTTAAAACTGAGTCAGAAAGGTTATAAAACGATAGTTATTTCGTTGGATACGGCTCACTCCTTGGCTGATGCTTTCGACTTAGATGATGAGTTAATATACCAGTCTGAAGAGCCTGTTCGAAGGGTTAATGATCGATTATTCATACAAGAAATCGATATTCAACGGGCTTTAAAGGAATATTGGTCTGAAGTGACGTCTTACCTAGAATTGGTGCTTAAAGTCTCAGGTTTGGACCAAATTGTCGCTGAGGAAGTTGCAGTCTTTCCTGGAATGGAAGAAGTTTGCGCCCTGCTCTATATTAACCAGTACTATCGTCAGAAAAAATATGACGTAATTGTCTTGGATTGTGCGCCAACCGGTGAATCCCTGAGATTTGTNAGCATTCCTACCGTTCTGGACTGGTATATAAGACATGTATTCAAAGTTGAACGACAGCTAGCTGGTGTAGCACGTACCTTTGTTAAAAAAATTGCTTCAGTTCCTCTACCACAAGACAGTTATTTCCGTAATTTAGAAGATTTGTTTAACCGTATAGAGGGTGTAGATCAACTGCTATTAGATCCCAAAGTGACCACTGTTCGCTTAGTTACTAACCCCGAGCAGATGGTAATAAAAGAAACTCAGCGGGCATTTATGTATTTCAGTCTCTATGGTTTAACGGTCGATGCAGTTATCATCAATCGNATACTGCCACCGTCAATTGNCGATTCCTTTTTCAGGAAATGGAAAAAAACTCAGCAAGAATGCATTCTGCAAGCAGAACTTTACTTTACCAGAGTCCCAATCTGGAAAGTTAACTTGTTTAACGATCAGGTCGTGGGTGTGGAGGGACTCAATAAGCTGGGCGATCAACTATATGCAGAAGTTGATCCTATTATCATTTATCAGAATGAAACAGCTTACAAATTTAGTAAAAACGGTGAACAGTACCAAATTTCTCTTCTTTTACCTTTCGTACAAAAGGGAGAAATTCTTCTGGCGAAACGAGCTGAAGAAGTTATCATTGAAATCGGTGGGTTTCGTCAACATATTCCATTACCACGTTCACTAACAGATAGAAAACCGTTGACGGCCAAATTAGTAGAAGATCGACTGGTAATCATTTTTGATGATAAACCGAATAATGGAGATCAATGAGGATTTGTATTTTTGCTGATGTTCACGCTAATTTTGAAGCACTAAAAGCGGTCTTATTCGATGCTCAATCAGAAATGTTAGATGGTTATATCTGTCTGGGAGATTTAATCGGTTATGGTGCTACCCCCAACAAAACCATTGATCTGATTCGGAGAATCCAGCCTAATCTTGTATTACGGGGTAATCATGATCGGACAATCGTTGATCTACAATACCGTAATCCTACACGATGGCACCGCCACCAGAAATTAGAAAGATTCAGTCTGATTTGGACACACAATCAAATTACCCCTGAGAACCTGATGTACTTACAACGCCTACCCGAAGGTCCACAATGGCTCGATGAAATACAAGCTGTTCAGTTTGTCCACGGTAGTGCATTCCAAATTGACGATGATATTCTTACCCAAATGGATGGCAAGCGTCACCTGAAGAGATCACTGAATTGGGTTACATTCTTTGCGCACACACATATTGCTGCCATTCATTCGACTAACCAACGTTTACCGCTTATCTATCCCGAACCTGATTTTCCTTATCCTTTGAGTACTAAGAATCGATATTTAATCAATCCAGGTTCGGTTGGTCAACCTCGTGATATGGACTCAAGAGCTAGCTACGCTATTTTCGACTATGAATCTCGTACTGTTCACATTAAACGAATCGTATATAATATCAAGGCTGCGCAGGATAAAATTAGGTTGGCAAAACTTCCTAAATGGCATGCCGACCGCATAGCGAGCGGTCGATAATATAAATGAAGTATAGAGAGGGAAAGATGTTAAAATCAACAACGATACTAACCGTTCGACGAGGTCATAATGTAGCGCTTGGTGGAGATGGGCAGGTCACCTTAGGGCATACGGTTGTCAAGCATGGCGCTAGAAAGATTAGGAAAATACATCAAGATAACGTCATGATTGGTTTCGCAGGTTCAGCGGCAGATGGTCTAACTCTCTTTGAAAAACTCGAAAAAAAGTTAGGGCAACACCGGCACCTGCAACGTGCGGCCTATGAATTGGTTCAAGACTGGCGTGGCGATCGGGTTCTACGACGTGTTGAAGCCCTCATGATTGCTGCAGATCTTGAAGACTCTTATTTGATTTCTGGTAATGGGGATTTAATTACTTCTGATGATGGTATATTGGCAATTGGATCTGGTGGCAATTACGCACTTGCTGCAGCACGCGCACTCCTAGAAAATACCGACTTTTCTCCGGCACAAATAGTTTCTAANGCTCTAAAAATTACCAGCCAAATTTGTATTTATACCAATGATCAAATTGAGATTATCGAGCTAACTTAATAAACCATCGTTACTAATGAATAAAATAGGAAANTCAATGAACGAAAAACAAACGACTTTGCATGCCGACCCCTCACCCATTAGGGACCTGACAAATGCATTAACACCTAAACAGATTGTGGCTGAATTAGACCGGTACATCATAGGTCAAAACGAAGCAAAAAGATCAGTTGCTATAGCCTTACGCAATCGTTCACGTCGACAAATGCTGCCTGAAGATATGAGAGATGAAGTNGCACCAAAAAATATTATCATGGTTGGTTCAACGGGAGTTGGAAAAACAGAAATTGCCCGCCGGCTAGCAAAGCTTGTGGACGCACCATTTATCAAGGTTGAAGCTTCTAAATACACCGAAGTTGGCTATGTAGGACGTGATGTGGAATCCATGATCCGAGACTTAACAGATCTAGCCGTCAACATGGTTAAGTCAGAACACACAGTTCGGATGAAAAGTAAAGCTGACCGGATGGCTGAAGAACGAATCCTGGACATTTTATTTCCTCCACCTCGTTCTCAATCTCCATCTGATTCAGAAGATACAAGTCAGGCCCAATCAAAAATAGAAGAAGANGGCGAAGCCGTCTTGGAAATCTATATCAGCGATACCTCAGATGATGGAGNAGAAGCGACATCATCTACGAATACTAATCTTGAGGTTAACCNAAGAGTTTCAGAGGCTGATAAAGCAAAAAAAGCACAAGAGCGGTATCAAAAGACACGAGATAAATTTCGTCAAATGTTACAAGATGGAAAATTTGAAGACAAAGAAGTAGAAGTAGAAGTCAAAACGCGTGGTAACANGCCTTTAATTGAAATTTTTTCATCCAGCGGTATTGAAGAAATGGATATNAATTTCAAAGATATGTTCGGTAGTATGATGCCCAAAAACTCTCGNAAAAGGCAAGTGAGCGTTAGTGAAGCTCGAGAAATTNTGGCTCAAGAAGAAGCCGAGAAATTGATTGACGTCGANGCNGTTGTANTAGAAGCAGTGGATCGGGTAGAAAATTCTGGTATAGTATTTCTAGATGAAATAGATAAAGTCGCAGGACGAGAATCAACCGCGGGCCCTGATGTATCGCGTGAGGGAGTACAAAGGGACATTTTGCCCATTGTCGAAGGTTCAAATGTGATGACAAAACACGGAATGGTAAGAACCGACCACATATTGTTCGTGGCCGCAGGCGCGTTTCACACATCTAAACCATCAGATCTAATCCCAGAACTCCAAGGACGTTTCCCGATTCGTGTTTCACTGAAAAGCTTAGACCAACAGGATTTTAAAAAGATTTTAACCGAACCTAAAAATGCGTTGACAAAACAATATATTGCTATGATGAAGACAGAAAATCTCAATGTGGATATCACAGAATCTGCCATAGATACTATTTCTAGTTTGGCTTTCCAAGTCAACGAATCAGTGGAAGATATTGGAGCCAGACGATTGCATACCATTATGGAAAAGCTATTTGAACAAATATCATTTGATGCACCGGATATTGAAGACAAATAAATCTGTATTGATGCGGAATATGTAGATGAACAGTTGGCCGAAATTGCTCAAAATCAGGACCTCAGCCGTTATATCCTTTAAATCTAATTTTCATTTGTCCAATTTGATTTATTTATCTTGCTTTCCAAGATAATAATTCCGTATACAGGTTGTGCGAAATCATCATTAAATTATCAGCACCTTCAATCTATATAGTTCTAGGAGCTAAATCATGAAAATTCCATTCGGAATTCTAATTGAGTTATCAAGTTACTAGATCTTAATATAGAACGGTGCCCGATCTAATTTCTTTTGCTCAGTGAATTTTAGGTTTGTCAATGTACTATCCTGCCTGTGAAAGAAACTTTAGGTGGTGGATTAACGGTTTTAAATGTGACATTTTTCTGATTAAATCTCGTGTTCATTGTTCATTCTATCTCATTTCTGATTAGAGGCTGTCCATTTCGTTTTTTACTTCAGGAAAATATTCAATCACGCTAGAATGGGGTAAAACGAGTAAAAAATTAGGTGAGGAACTATAATGGGAGTAAAATCAGCGAACCTGACCATACGTGTGATGACTTACAATATCCATCATGCGGAGGGAATGGACGGAAAGATAAACTTGGATCGTATTGCCAACCTGATTAATTCTTGTCGTGCCAATTTCGTTGGGTTACAAGAGGTCGATCGGCATGCCAACCGGTCTAACAATCTCGATATGGTGTTAGAACTCGCTCGCTTAACCGGTATGTATTGGGCATTTGGAAAAAACCTTGAACTCAACAACGGCGACTATGGTAATGCTATCCTTTCTTCTTATCCTATCTTAGATCAAAAGAACAGAAATTATAAAATGGTTAAATCCTCTGAGCGCCGTGGCCTACTTCAAGTGCTGGCAAAATTTGAAAATAAAGAAATTGTGTTCATGAATACTCATATTGACCATTGCATAGATGATACAGAATCAATTACTAACGCTGAAGAGATAAAAGAATCCATAAATTCCCACGGAAATAGACCTGTAATTGTCTGTGGTGATTTTAACAAAACGCCTGAAAGTCCAATGATCAAAGAAATGGAGCTCGATTTAACGAACGTGTCAAATTTTGATGATCAACCATTTTTAACATATCCCTCTAGCAATCCAGAAACTCAAATTGACCATATTTTTACGTCAAAAGACTGGAAAATTCATTCTGTAGAAATACCTCAATCTCTTGCGTCTGATCATCTTCCTCTTGTTGCTGAAATTTCTTTGAATGAATAGTAATCATTACAATTGACTTCAGCAACCACATATTAACAAGTGAGGAATTAGCGAAATAGAATCATTATGAAGAAAAAGAGTTTAGTCTGTGAAAGTATTTTGATTGATTGCTTGACTTCATCGGAAGGTGTACTCTCAAAAGAATCAGACAGAATAGGCAAAGTTGCTTAAGGTTAATCTGTATATTGAAATAAACTATCGATTATAGAATTTTCTGATAAAATAAGGGTGAAGATGACCTATTGGTTGTGAGAAGTCATAAATTGAAGGAATGTAACACAGCTACCAAAAGGAGTTAACCTAATCTGGAAGTTAGCCGGTGAGTTTTATGTACAAGATCTGCGGATTCTGTCTCGGAGGTGTCCGCGAACCGAGGAGTAGCGGTCCTATTTTTCAGTGATAAAGAAATAGGAAGTAATGTCAATCATTCTAACTCACGACCACTTTGCAAAACTAGAAAGAGATAGTTATATCATCGTTCATAATTTTTTATCTGAAANAGAGAGGTCAGAAATTGCCGTAGCAATTCGTCGCATTTTGCCACCTTGGTCAGATTTGGAAGACAAAACAAAAACTAGCGACNCCGCTTATTTCCCTTACAAAGAACAATGTCTCAACCGGGCTATTCTCAACCGTGAATGTATCCGTTTTGCACAAAAATGGCTTGGCACTAAAAAAATTCACTACCGGCCTGGTCTGGCTTTAGTCCGATATCCTGGGTTTAAGGGATATTCAAATAANCCNCACATGGATAATGGAAATAATTCCCTTCTGCCCCCAAACGAATTAGACCAAAGTCATGGCCAACTCAANTTTTGGTTTTACCCAGAAGATGTGGCTGAAGATCAAGCACCAACTTACCTGTTAAAAAAGNCAGACGGTCAAGATATGGGACGCGCAAAAAAGTTCGTTGCACCCGGGGGATCGTTAGCTATTTTCACAAATTACAACTGGCATTCAGCTGGCGATTACTTGCGGGATGANGGACAACGNTATGTATGGAAATTTGCNTATGGAAGGGCNGACCATCCTTGGGAGGGGGTACTTCACTATACCAATGTTGGCCAAAGCCCACATTTTCGNCACTTCATTGGTTTNTTAACGCCTAAGGAAAGAGAATTCTTTCGCTTCCCACCAGTCGGACATCCTTATTATACTTTACAGACCCTTCAAGCCTTGTCGAAACAGTATCCAGGGTGGGATAAAAAAGAATACCTGAAATAATTCGGGGCGAGTGTGAGGTTCACTGACTATAGANAGCCTCTTCATCTCGAAAACACAGTTTAATTCAACAAAAATCAATTATAACTCGGAGGAATATATGTCNGAGACTTTAAAATTTATCTTAGANGAAAAAGAAATTCCAGAAGCCTGGTACAACATTGCTTCAGATTTGCCAGAACCACCGCCACCAGTTCTCCATCCTGGAACGGGACAACCAATTGGACCAGAAGACTTAGCTCCACTTTTTCCAATGTCTTTAATTGGTCAGGAAGTTTCAACAGAAAGAGATATTGAGATACCAGACGAAGTCCGGGAGATCTANAAGCAGTGGCGCCCAACACCTCTTCATCGTGCGAAACGACTCGAAAAAGCTCTCGATACTCCGGCGAAGATTTACTACAAATATGAAGGAAGCAGTCCTGCTGGATCTCACAAGCCAAATACGGCTATTGCTCAGGCCTATTACAATAAAGTAGAAGGGGTAAAACGATTAACTACTGAAACTGGGGCAGGGCAATGGGGATCAGCATTATCTCTAGCATGCTCCTTTTTTGAGCTTGAATGTAAAGTTTTTATGGTTCGTGTGAGCTATGAACAAAAACCTTATCGAAGGGCCTTTATTGAGTCTTATGGTGCCGATGTCACTGCTAGCCCCAGTCAGGAAACAGACTCAGGTAAAGCCATACTAGCAAATGACCCCAATACCACAGGCTCTTTAGGGATTGCTATTTCTGAAGCTGTCGAGTTAGCCGCGAAGAATGAAGATACGAAGTATGCACTTGGTAGCGTTTTAAACCATGTTTTAACGCATCAAACAGTAATTGGCTTAGAAACCATGAAACAGTTAGAAATGGCTGGAGACTATCCCGACGTGATTGTTGGTTGTACCGGTGGNGGGTCGAATTTTGCAGGTATAACATTTCCATACATCGGACAAAAACTAAGAGGTGAAACCAATCTAAGAATTATTGCAGTTGAGCCNGCTGCTTGCCCGTCGTTGACTAAGGGTAAATTTGCCTATGATTTCGGCGATACAGCTCATATGACACCACTGGTCAAAATGCATACTCTTGGTAGTATGTTTGTACCAGAAGGTATCCATGCTGGTGGGCTACGTTATCATGGTATGGCACCAATGGTCAGCCATCTCTTGGACATAGGTCAAATTGAAGCTATTGCAACACCACAGTTAGAAACCTTCTCTGCTGGGCTCCAGATTGCNAAAGCAGAAGGNATCATCCCTGCACCAGAAGCAAACNATGCAGTCGCAGGCGCCATTCGTGAAGCCTTACGTTGCAAAGAAGAGGGTCGGAGCGAAACAATCCTATTCAATTTATGTGGACATGGGCATTTCGACATGCAGGCATATAGTGACTACAATGCAGGCAAGTTGAGAGACTATGAATATCCCGAGGAAGAAATCGCAATGGCATTGTCTGGACTACCCAGTATTTCTTCTTCATAATTTTTGTNGATTTTGACTAAACATGTGAGCTAGCGTTTAACGAATTACTTTTATGCTAGCTCACAAAATAGAGAAAAGTTTGTGAGCCATCACGAAACCGTTAGTGATTCTGATAGTTTTTATTCATATTTTTTACTAATTGCTTCTAGACTCTAACCTACCCAAAGTCATCGTCTGGTCAGTTGATGATCCCACTTAGGTCGTAAGCTTTTTACNTNTTAAGTTTTCAGCACATCAGTATAAGCACAAAATNCTTTCACTCTCCACCTAATTTCTCNAGTTACTGTTTTGCATAAAATTCCTTTAAGTAAATAGCATATAAATGNAATTAAATAATTCTANCAAAGAAATTTGTTTTTATCAAAATAGCTCAGAGAGCCAAGAGTCCCTCTTCTCCTCTCAAACTACTGCTAGTAAAAATAAAACTNCAAACCCTTCAACCCCGCTGGCAGGATCAACAACAAAAATTGGGTAACCNACTTNCTGCCAACGCTGATCTTTATCAGATCATNCGACAGGATCATCCNCTCGGTATTGATNCNTTCGTCTTTNAGGCCTNTCAGTTAAGCCCTCATGTCAATCCNATTCAAGCTCTTCAACTGCTCCAATGGGTGTATTCAGATCATGCCCAAAACTGGTGGTAATGGCTACCCCGTTGGATGTCCTGGTTAGTTCCTGCCCTCCATCTCTGACTCCTTCTTCAAGAGAGCCTGGGCTATAACTTCGACTTTCTACCCCTTTATTGGCAGCAACATCAAAATACGGCTTCTCATCCTCGTTCTCTCAAATCCATTAATCGCAACCGTAAGCAGTCTCCTAAACCTCGTTCTTCTCACTTCTAACCACCAATAATCTGATTCTAAATTCAAATTAAGTTGGTCAGTAAAGCCACTTTAAATCCGTTTTAAAACCCGTTTCCTTGGCTCCGTAATTTGATCTTCAAATTCAAAAGATTCAACTTTGATTGATATTGGTTGGGTAATCTTCAATTGATACAGGTTGTGATTAATTTTTCTATCCACTTCAGGTGCTTTAGCATCCACCCATCAGACTTTTCGATCACTCTTTATGGAGTCCAAAGGGTTCAATGAAATCTTCAACAGAAAAGCATATTAACGTTATTGTTCATAGGTTTGAGAAATTAAT
>PAYP01000100.1 GCA_002714785.1 Candidatus Poribacteria bacterium
AGGTTGTGGAACATAAGATTGAATATCGACGTCTAGAACAATCGAGTAATGATCAGTCAGATCCGTTTTCTTTGTTTAGCGAAAACGATGATGTGTCAGTTGATGAAACGAAACCAACTGATAAGGCAGATGATTTGTTCGACCAAATCTACCTTGAAGATACAGGTGCAAGTGACGACGAAGTAGAAGAAGGTTTGTAGAAATAGTTTGTAAAAATAGACAGGTAAATACTTCGCTATGAACCGTTTATAAGCCTCGTATCTTTGCGAGGCTTTATTTGTTTTTGAACAACTAAGTCTAGTTAAGGGAGCTAGCATAACATGCCAACTTACGAGTATCATTGTAGCGGTTGCGATACTAGATTTGAAGCTTTTCACTCGATGAGTGCTGAACCGGTTAAAGATTGCCCAACCGAGAATTGTGAAGGACTAGTTAAGCGCTTAATGAGTGGCGGCGCAGGGTTAATATTCAAAGGCTCAGGCTTCTATATTACCGACTATCGGGATGACTCTTATAGTGAAGCCGCCAAGAAAGATAAAGATAGTGGCAAATCAGATAGTGGCAAATCAGATAGTGGCAAATCAGATAGTGGCAAATCAGATAGTAGTAAGTCAGATAGTAGTAAGTCAGATAGTAGTAAGTCATCAGCTGAGTAATCAGAATAAAATTCACCATAAGAATATAAGTAAAGTAAATTGATATACAATAGGGTGGTTAATAGGATGCTATCCAAAAACAGAAGCAAATACTTGAAGATATCCACTTTCTTTTACCTGAGCTTACTAACTACGTTTTTAGTGATCACTGACTTATTTCTCTTTTGTACTCAAGCACAAATTGCCTGGGATAGTAGTAAGTTCATGCCACTGGATCAAGTCAAGATAGGCGCTAAAGGCATAGGCCATACTGTTTTTCAGGGAACTGTTGTGGAGCCGTTCGATTTTGTTGTTGTAAGTATCGAGCGGGATTACGTCCCTGGCTGGCATGTCATCTGGGCCAAGGGGTTGAGTGATAATTTCAAGGAGACAGGAGTTGCTGGTGGGATGAGTGGCAGCCCTTGTTATATTGATGGGAAGTTGGTTGGTGCTTTGTCTCTTGGATTTTATTATCAGAGGGAGCATGCTAATCTATTCGGTATTACTTCGATCGAGCTGATGATCAAGGCTACTCAGCGTGGAATGCGACCCAATCTTGAATATGCCGGCGCAAAACCTTTGGATCTGACACACATGTTTGCTAGTCAATCCTCAACGGATCTGATGTTTGGTGATCTTGGATCAGCTCCTATACCCGAGTTTAATGATCCCAAAATTCATCAAGGCAAAAATTCTTCTTTAGTTAGTATGCCTTTGGCAGTGTCGACGAGAAATGTTGGGGCTTTGGCACAGTTGCGACAGTTATTTGAAACCCATAATATTGAGCCAATTCAGGCTTCAGCTGGTGGTGCACCAGTAGAAACTTCCCCTATAGCCCAAGGCCAAATGGTTGGCGTTGAGTTTGCTCGTGGAGACTATAACGCTTTCAGTTACGGCACAATTACTTATATCGATCAACAGAAACAGCAACTGCTTGCTTTTGGCCACGATATGTATGGAGAAGGAAATGTCAATGTTCCACTATCAGGCGGATATGTGCATTTTATTTTGCCTAGTACCAATCGATCAAGTAAGATGGCATCTGCAACCCAGCCTATTGGTACACTAGTTCAAGATCGGATGGGGGCTATAGCAGGTACGATAGGTAAATCACCGAGCTATATTCCAATTACAGCCAAAATTCAGACTATGGATGGAGAGACTCATGATCGGTATTTTGAAGTGTCCCGAGATCGTTTTATGTCAGCTTCGATGGCGATGTTTGGTACTCGGAGTATAATAGATGGACTAGAATCTTCATGGTCTGAGCACACTGTCGCCATTGATACTAAAATTCGAATTGCTGATCATCCAGAATTGGATGTGAATGAACTTACCTACAAAAATGTTTTTTCCACTAGTGGTTCACCAGGATTTGCGGCATTTCGCTCTTTGAGTACAATGCAAAACTTGATGCAAAACCCGTTTGGCCGCTTAAAAATCGAAGACATAACGGTTAATGTCAAAATCAAGGATAAACGAAACACTGCTACTATCGAAGGGCTAAGAGTTGAAAAAAGTAAATATCGGCCTGGCGAGACTATTAATGTGTCGGTTGTTTTACGGCCCTATTTAGAAAGTCCCATTGTGCATAAAGCTTGGATTACCATTCCGAAGAAAACACCTGAAGGGCAAGTTATACTGCTTGTTTCTAGTGGCCAATCTTATGATGGTTGGCAGCGCCAAAGAGCCCCCCTGAATTTTCAACCTAGAAATTTGAACCAGATGCTGAAGTTATTACAAAGAGGTGAAAGTAATCTAGACTTGATTTTGGAAATTTACATTCCCAAAGTTGGAATGACAGTGCAAGGTGAAGAGTTTCCTGAGCTACCAGTTTCCATGCTATCTGTTATGAATACGCAGACACAATTGGGTGAAGGTGGATACACAAAAGGACGAACCTTGCACGTTGAAAAAAACAATACCGATTATGTGATTTCAGGCAGCCGATTCTTGCGTCTTAGCGTTAATCGTCGTGCCAAGTGAGGAGAAAAGTTTGGCTTACCTTAAAATAAAGTTAATCGTGAACAGAAATAGCCTAATTACTTGGTTCGGTTTGTTCCTAATGGCTCTCAGCCTCTTTCCGACACCAGTTGATGCAGTTAAAACAAAAATATGGGAACAAAAAGAGAATGTTGATTTTCGTGAAGGTGTACCTAAATCTGTGGCAATATCCAGTCAAGGGGACGTCATTTTACAGCAAAAGCTAGAAACTGTTTTTGAAAAAGCAAACGAGGTTTATATTTGGTGTTTAGCTGAAGATTCGGTTGGAAACATCTATGCAGGTACTGGGAACAGTGGAAAAATTTATCAAATCTCACCTGCCGGAGAAACAAAGCTTTTTTATGACTCACCGGAAGTATCTATTCTCAGCCTAGCTGTTGACAAACAAGATCGTATCTATGCAGGTACAGCCCCCAGCGGTTTAGTTTATAGAATTGACAATCATAAAACACCGCCTATCACGATTCTTTCTGCTGAAGAAAATTATGTTTGGGATTTGGTTTTTGATGACGATGCCAATCTTTATGCGGCAACGGGAACGGAAGGGAAAATATATAAAATACCAACTACCAATTTGGCTAACAATGTTGAAACAGAGTCAAAGGATACGGAAACGAATAACCCTACTGTCTTGTTCGATTCTGATGAAACTAACATTGTTAGTTTACTATTCCATCAAGGGTATCTTTACGCGGGTAGCGATGGGAAAGCAATCATTTTCAAAATCAGTTTGGACGGAAAAGCTGAAGTTATCCATCAAACTGGCCAAAAAGAGGTCAAGACTTTGGTCGGTTCTGCTGATGGTAGCGTTTTTGCTGGAACAGTAACCACAGTTCCACCTAAGCCTGGCCAGAGACCAAGCGGTCCACCATCTCCTGATGGTAGGCCACCAGAAATCAACAAGTCGAAAATCTATCAAGTACGACCAAACGGTACTATTCGAAGTATCTGTGACTCACCCGAGCCACTGATCCTGACGATTGAAACCCATCAAGATTATCTTATCGTTGGGACTGGAGACGACGGTAAAATATATCGAGTAACTCTAGATGGAGAATCAGTCGAGCTTGTTAACTGCAAGGCAAAACAGGTTTTGGCTCTTCTGAATGCTAAGCATTCAAAACAAACCTGGGTAGCAACCGGAAATCAAGGAAAGATTTTTCAGCTCTCAAATGACTATGTTGATGAAGGGACGCTTGAGTCGAAGACATACGATGCCGATTTAACGTCTCAATGGGGTAAATTATCATGGAATGCGATTGGCAATGGTATATCATTTGCAACTCGCTCTGGTAATACAAGCCAACCCGATAACACATGGAGCGATTGGTCCGAACCGATAACTTCATCGGAAGGAGAGCAAATAACCAGCCCGAATGCTCGGTTTCTGCAGTGGAAAGCCAAACTCAAATCTGATTTGGGTACGCCAACCTTAAAGAAAGTCCGGTTTGGTTCCGTTCAACTGAACGTTGAGCCTCGAATCAGTGATTTCCAAATCCATATTGGCGCCCCCAAAGAGCGAGAAAACCGGAATGGTCCGCCGCAACGAAATGGGAACGACGCTAAAATGGATAAGAGGCGCACAGCTAAATGGGAAGTAAGAGACCCCAACGGAGATCGGTTGGAATATACACTCTATTACAAAATAGAAACCAGCGAGAAATGGCAATTGCTAAAAGATGAGCTAAAAAAGCCGATTTATACTTGGGACTCGACCGCAATGCCCGACGGTATATACCATCTGAAGGTATTTGTCAGCGATCAATTGAGCAATCAACCCACGAACGGTTTGCACACCGAGAAGATTAGCAAATCCTTCGAAATTGATAATACACAACCAGTTATAGGTCAGATCAAAGGGGAAAGAAAAGACGATGGTACCTACCAAATCAGTTGTGTTGTAGAGGATGAAGCTAGTCCAATTAAGTCTGCAGTATACAAAATTGACAACGATGAAAATTGGAAGGTGATTTTTCCAGTCGACATGGTTTTTGATTCTAGAAGAGAAGAATTGGTCTTAACAACTAAACCGATCGAAAAAGTTATCAGTACACATACGATCGCGATTCGTGTCGTTGATTCTGCTGGAAACGAAACCATTAAAGGAACAAATTTTTAGGCGTATTATTGATACGAAATTTGTTTCAGCATAAGCCTATGCACCAGTTCAGCCAATTACCTTTGGTTTGAATCGGCGTTTTTCTTTTAGCATATCGACGACTCATCGATTTACTAAATATATGCCCACAGCGACTAAACCTGCCCCACCAACCAAAGATCCAGTGATCTCTTCCTGAAAAAGTAGGTGGCCAAAGGCAATTCCCCAGATTGGTGTGGTAAAAAATAAAGAAGAGAGCCGTCCTGGTGGGTAGCGCTTAACGATCGAAGACCAAGCAATGAAACAGAAACCTGCAATAATCACTCCTTGAAAGATCAAACCTATCCAAGCCGACAATGACCGGAAGCCGTATGCAGCTGTCTGACCTTCAAGAAACCAACTCAGAACATAATAGATAGGTACTCCAAACACCATCTGGCCAAATAGGATCTGAAATTGGTTCATTGCTTCGATTGGAGGATTACCTTGCGGTACCATATATCGCCTGAGCAAGATATTAATCACTGCCAATCCACAAGAACTGGTTAATACCATGGCATCACCAATTCTAACCTGACTGGTAGAAACACGGCCGATGAATACAAACGAAACACCGGCAAAGGCGATTATTAGGCCAATCGACTTCACGATATTTAAGCGGTCGCCAGCTATGAAGAAGTGTGAAATCAAAGCAATTAATAGTGGGTGTGTGTTTAATAGGAGGGAGGCCCGACCGGTGTCCGTTAGCTTAGTTCCCCAGTTAAAAGACAAAATTTGGATAACAAAGACTGTGCCCAACAATAAAAGTCGAGGCCAGTGACAACGCCTAGGTAAGAAGGGGATTTTGTTCAGATAAGCCCAACTGATAATGACTACCAAACCAAAGGTGAATCGAATTGCAGCTACCGCGATTGGTTGGAATGCTGTTAAGCTCATTTTGATAGCCGCAGCGTTACCGCCCCACATAAAGGCTAAAAATAGAACAGCCAACACGACACGAAACGGAATTTTGACTGATGTGTTAGTTCTCAAAATATCTGGCTGAATTTCACCGACTCCACCAATAAGTGAATTTGGCTAAAACTGTCGAAGAAGTCGATTCGCCTTTAGGTGGGACAATATGATTCAATACTAGAAATAGATCACTACCAGGCCGATAAATCCAGTTCAGTAGACAATTGTAGTTGTAAGTATGAGTGTCGCTATTCCATTGAAAGAAAATCTTGGTAAACAAAGTCGTTGTTACCGAATAGACAAGGCGCGAGGAGATCAGACTAACATTAAAATTTCCTACAGGAAGTTGAATTCGATTGAATTCATAATCGGACTCTAAAATTAAATGGCCGTCGGTTTTAAGATTTGCACCCATCCTAATACCATACCGAGAGCCATTATAAAATTGACCAATACTTCCCCCTATACCTCCTGAAATCATTCGACTTTCGGGTGTGTCAACCATCGCTCGAAAACTGGTGAAATTGTATTCATCTACCGGGATGATCACATCTGAACGAATCTCAAATGGTTCTTCTAATACCTCAGTCGTATTTTGAATTTGAAATCCAGACCAACCTCCGGAGCTAAATTCTAATCGTCCGCCAAACGAAAGATCTCGAGTTACTAATTGGTTTTCTTGGTTTAGAATTAAATCAAACTCTGGCCCCGCCCAAATACGGCGAATACCTGATCGGCGTACCCAAGGTGTAAAGTCTAATTCTCCTGTTAACCGGCGTACACCGGTCTGCCTAACAAAACCGACTTCCGGGTTGAAATCTTGTCCAATACTAGAAAATGATCCATCAATTTGAAATAGATCTCCTCGCCATTCCGATCCCATGTACCAAGACTGACTAGACTGTTCCAGTTTAGACGATGAAGTTGTCATCGCCCACAGACCTCGTACCTGTACTTTTTCACTAGGCCGATAAGCAAAATCTAAGCCACCGGTACGATTAGCCGATTCGTCGTTCTGCTTGTTGATTGCTATCATCCCTATATTGGAACCACTCGAAATGTCACGATTTACTCGCACAACTGAAAAATTAGTTGAGGGTACATATAGAGGTTCCACATCTGTGTCCAACTCTTGCTGTTCTGTATTATCAAATTCTTGTGTGTGTGCGTTCAGCATTCCAACACTATAAGAACCTATCTTGCCAGTAACTTTGCCACCGGCTAAAATTGGAATCGAATCGCCATCTTCAATGCCAATCCGACGGCTATAAAAAAGAAGTAGAGGAGGTGGACGACGGTAACTAGTGCGTGGAATTCCAACATCAAAAAGACCTGCACCTTCTAGAAAAAAAGGACGTTTCTCTGGATAAAACAGACTAAATCGAGTTAAGTTAACCTGCTCATCGTCAGCCTCAACTTGGGCAAAGTCGGTATTAATAGTCAAGTCTGTGGTAAGATTAGTAGTCAATCCGTACTTAATGTCTAGTCCAACCTTTTGTTTAGGTTTAAGTTGGTCATTAATGTGGCTTAACCCTGGCAGGAAATAAGGCAGTATTTCCAAATTCCGGTTTGGACTAATACCAGTTATACCGACTAGGCGCCCTAGATTTTCAGTCCGGTACTTAGCTCGCCCACCATAGGAAGATGGAACAGGTACCCAAGTCGATTCTTCGTCATTTCTGCTTAATTTCCGGGCCAAATTAATGCCCCATATCATCTCATTGCTCTTTCTAAAGCGTAGTTGACTAAAAGGAATAGAGATTTCACATAGCCATCGGTCAGTTTCAACTTGACTTTGGCAATCAACGACTACGTCCCAGTTTCTATTTAAACTATCACCACTATTAGTGACAGCCATGTCTTGGATAGCACTCAATGCATTAAATCGAAAAGCAACCCCGTTACGCCGATCGTCATAAGTATCTAGAATCAGAAAAACATTATCATTTTCGTGTAAATTACGGGCGTCTCGACGCATCTCGTTAGCCACTAGCTTGGAAATATCAGTATCATAACAAGTAAAGCCAAAATAAATATTATTTGTGTCGTACAATATACGAACTTCAGTTCTTTGAGTAGATTCTTGGCCCGGATCAGGCTCGACTTGAACGAAATTACTGACCTTTTGTGCTGACTGCCAGTCAGATTCATTAAACTGACCATCAATTTCGATCTGACTATGGGTTCGGTTGGCCACAATTTGATAAGTCCTTTCATCGCCGGTGAAAGCCGGTTGTGAGCTTAATAAACCAAAAGCCAGGATGAAAAGTATCCAACCGCATTTTTTGTCAAATAGTAATTTGTGGCGCAAGGTTGCCCTCCAAGTTGTAGCCTAACGCGTTATTAGACCGTTATTATTTCAGGGGGTTTAGGAAAGTCAGACCCAAAGCAGTAAAAGCGCCGTAATTTACTTTATCTCGTTAGTTTGATTAGTACACCAGTTTCAGGGAATTTTGAATGTCAAATCAAATACTTCAATCGGCTTATCAATATTACAACAATCTACGTCAAGAAATGGACCGCTGGCTCAAACAAAGCATGTGGATGGACCCACCCGGTCGGAACCGAGGTGGAGAAGACGAAGCCAATTATGCACTAGCTTGGTTTGACCATTATGCTATCACAGAAAGCCCAATGGTTTTGGAACACTTCTATCGCTTGCGTACAGCCTTAATCGATTGGGTTGAGCGGGAGTGTTACCATGGTTATGAGCCAGAAGCCGAAGCTCACCACGGAACTGAGCCGTTTGCACTTTTTCTTCCTCGATATATTGGCTTAAAACCAAATGACCAAAAGGCCGTCGATATTCTAGTAGATGCGTCTGAGCATATTGGCAACTGGCATTCAGCAGTTGCAGATTGGTATGACTATGATCGCGACGTGTTCCACAGTTTCTATCTAGGTTCTAAATCAGTTCGGAGAGAAGCACGCGATTTGTATGAATTAGGGGAACATTTCCGGTTTATTCTTATAGCTTTAGCAGCTTATCGGGTTTCAGAGCAACAAAGATATTTAGACTGGTCAATTCGTTATGGCTTAAAACGAGCCGAAAGAATTTTAGCGCAAGATACAATTCCACGGCTTTGGGATTTAAATGGGAACCCGGTTGGTGAAGCCGAAATCAAAAGAATGAACCTACACCAGTTAGCTAATACAAAACATCATCAGTCGGGTGATTCTCTTAGTGGAATCGAAAATCTATTGGCTTCTGGTGCGGTATACGCTTTTGGTGACTTATACTGCTCATCTGGTGAAACAATTTTCAAATCTGCAGCCTACAAAATTGTGAAACCCTTAGTCAAAACACTTAATGATCCTTACAATGAACCGGCAGCTGCAGCACTCAGCTACTACCGCTCTGCATTTTCTGACAATAGCTTGGACAATTCGATTATTTTGCAACTAGCTGATTTGCCCAGACATACACCAGCCGAACTGGCCTTGGTATTTCCCGAAACCTATGCTATTCGAGAAGGTGGTGTCGGTAAACGAGCTGATATGGCCAGATGGGGTGAGTGGTCAGAAGATGGTATAATTAAGCCAATTCGCGAGCCTTCACCAGCTACATTGACCTTGGCATTCCAGGTAACCGGTGATCCAGTTTACGCTGAGCGTGCGCTGAAAGGAGCGTCTACTCGCCTGATGATGGCTCGACGAGTGTTAAGAGGAGGGCGTGAGCATGCTGACATGGGGGGGGCTATCTGTTCTATTGCTGCGGGTCATGGGCGAAATTGGGGGACGGGTTCAGTTACAGGTTGTTATGGGCCACTGCTTGTTGGCCTTAAACAAGTAAAAAGTGAAATGGTACCCTCGGTTGAATTTTCGTCCGGTGCGGTTCCAACAGGTTTAATGTCCTTGGTACGAATAATGCCGAATGAGGATGATACCGAAGTAATTTTTTACAATGCGAGTTCGAAGGCTTCACTTTATCAATGGCGAAAAACAGGAACCCAAGAGTGGCAAGCAGTGGATTTATCCCCTCAAGAAAGTCGTCGAATACATATCGGTTAAGACAACAATAAATATAATAACAGTAGGTGAAAAATGACACAACTAAGAGTCGGTGTAATTGGGACTGGTAACCCTACTAAGGGGGCCAGCCGAATGGGTTATGCGATGGCTTATCAACATGCTAACGCATACGCAGCACTGGATAATTGTCAGTTGGTTGCTTGTGCTGATATCAAGCAAGAAAACGCAGAAGCTTTTGCTGAGCACTATCAGCTCCCAAATTTCTATCTGTCGCATCAGGAAATGTTAGCTCAAGAAGATTTGGATATTGTTTCTATCTGCGTCTGGCCACATCTACACGCTCGACTAGTTTTAGATTCCATTGATGCTGGTGTACGCGCCATCCACAGCGAAAAACCGATGGCTGATACTTGGGGTGATGCCAAGCGGATGGTACTGACAGCAGAGAAAAATTCGGTACAACTGACCTTTAATCATCAACGTCGGTTTGGGAAACCGTTCTCTATGGCCAAAGATCTTCTCAAATCTGGTCAGATTGGGGACCTTCTACGTTTGGAGGCTGCTTGTGGAGATATCTATGATTATGGAACACACTATATTGATATGTTTGGTTTCTATAACCAAGATTTGCCTGCTAAGTGGGTACAAGGTCAAATTGACTACAGAACTAAAAACCTAGTGTTTGGTGCAATGGTCGAAAATCAAGCGACAGCGCTATGGGAATACCAAAACGGTGTTTTTGGGTTTATAGCTACTGGGCTAGGTAGTCGTTCAGTTGGGGTGCATAATCGGTTAGTCGGGACCGAAGGCGTCATCGAAGTTGGTACTGATAATGTACATTTGAGAATTCAACGAAATGGTAAAAGTTGGGAGACTATTGACACTCAGGGTGAGCATCTACACGGGCCAGGATTTATCGAACGTGGCATTGCCGATTTGATTAACTCTCTTCATGACGGTACTGAGCCAGAACTGAGTGGTCGGCGAGCTCTCAACGCTACTGAAATTATTTTTTCTATCTACGAATCTAGTCGGAGACGAAGCCGTATTGATCTACCACTTGATATAGACGATAATCCCCTCGTAGAAATGGTAGAAAGTGGTGCCCTTCAACCCGAATAATATCAAGGTTTAGAAAAAATGTTACGACCTAATATCCTATTCTTGATGACTGATCAGCAACGATGGGATGCACTCGGTTGTTCAGGGGGGTGGGTCAACACACCTAACCTCGACCAAATTGCCAAGGAGGGTGTACGTTTTGCTAACTGTGTGACGACTTCACCCGTCTGTATCCCCACCCGACTGAGTTTAGCCACAGGACTTTATCCACACAATACTGGTATTTGGAATAATATAAATCATACCATGCCAGTAGATACGCCAACTTGGATGCAAGTCATCCGTTCAGTAGGTTACCGAACTAGTCTTTTCGGTAAAACACATTTACATCCTCATCATGGAGACTTGAGAGATCGTGAAGGTTTAATGAATTCTTACGGATTAGATGATGTTAATGAAATAGGTGGCCCACGTGCTAGTGCCAGAGTTCTGTCCCATATGACTGCTGACTGGCAACAGAAAGGGGTATGGAAAGAGTATCAGGCTGACTATGCTGAACGGTTCAGCAATTGTCCACACGTGGTACGTCCTTCTGTAGTAGGGTTAGATAATTATGCCGATGTATATGTTGGCCAACAGGCAAAAAAATATTTGGCCGATTACCAGTACCAGCAACCTTGGTTTTGCTGGGTCAGCTTTGGTGGACCACATGAGCCTTGGGACACACCTGAACCATATGCCAGTATGTACAAACCTGAAGATATGCCCCCGGCTATCCAACCTCCAAAGATGGATAATTTGAACCTACCAACTAACGAATTACAAAAAAAAATTCAGCGTAATACGCCGATTTCCGCGGAGGAAGCTCAACGCCTGCGAGCAGATTATGCTGGGAATATAAAATTAATTGACGACCAAATTGGTCAAATCCTAGAAACAATCAGATTAAGAGGTGAATTAGAGAATACTGTTATCGTTTTTGTTTCTGATCATGGCGAAATGAACGGTGACTTTGGACTGATTTACAAGAGTAATTTTTTGAATGGCGCAGTACGTGTACCATTAATTGTTCGAACACCGAAAACGGTTGGGCAAAAGACCTCTCAAAGAGTTAGCCATAGTCCAGTTGAATGGATTGATATTGGTCCAACTTTAGTCGAATTAGCTGGTGGTAGTATAAACTATCATCAACACGGTAAGTCACTAATGACAAGTCTTAGCAATCCTGATGTAGAACATCGATCCACAGCAATTTCGGAACTGGATGGTGAAATCATGTTATTAGATCAGGAGTGGAAGATCGTTCTTAACAAAAATGGTGAACCATACCTATTATTCGATGTCCAAAAAGATCCTAATGAGATTAACAATTTAGTAGTAAACAGAGAACACAGAAATATAGTTATTCATTTAAGGCTAAAAATACTTGAGCGGTTAATGAGTACACGGATGAAAAGATGAAAACACGCAAATTCTCCTTTTTTCTTTATTGTTTTGGATTGGCGTTACTTACTGGTTTTTCTTCTGATATCAGTATCGAAGATTTATCTAAAAAAGATAAAAAAGCTATTGTTAAGGATTATGGAAAAACAATTCGATCAAAGACTAAGCATGCTGAACGACATCGAGGCTTAGTCGCCAAGTGGAAAAAGAAAGATCTTTTGGATTACCTAATTCGTTTTTATGAATCCGACATTGAAAACCCAGTTCGTATAGATTCCTTTCAAGTACCTCATTTACATTATGGTTTGGGTTATGCGTATCTATCTTCTGTAGATGGAGTCTCGAACGGCCGAGATTTTTTAATTCTTGCCATCCAACAATTTGAAAAAGCAACTCAATTAGACATTGATCATCTTCTGGCTCACTATGATCTAGGAAGATCATATCAGCGACAAGAAGATTACGACCAAGCTTTGTCTGCATTTGAACGTTGTTTGATTATCAACCCCAAATACCACATTGCTCAACAGAAAAGAGGTGAAATTTTTCTGGCTCAGTCGGATTACAATTCGGCATTACGGGCTTTTGAGGCCACTGTAAACATCAATCCCAAATCCGAACGTGCTCATTACGGGTTAGGTTTAGTTCATTTTGCTCAAGGCAATCTCAACTTTGCCCGCGAGGCATTCGACACCTCATTAAGTCACGACAAGAAATTTGCGCCAGCCCGTTATAAGCTGGCCCAAGTGTTGGCTAAAGATAATTTTTTTGATGATGCATTATTAGAATATGAAACAGCTGGTAAATATCAACCGACTACAGCTGAACTTTGGTTTCAGTTGGCTATCTGCTTCGCTGAGGCCAATAGAAATCTTTCAGAGCAGATAACTCAGACGACAATCGACTTATTCCAGAAAGCACTAGCGCTAGAACCACAACACGCACAATCTCATTTCCAGTTGGGTGAGTTGTTATACTCTATGGACAAGGAACTAGCGAAGTACCATTACAAGCAAGCCGTAGTCTACGAACCAGAATTAGTAAATTTTTTCATCGATCAAGTGCCAGCCTACTATTCAGGACAATTGACATCGGAGCAGGCTCGTTTATTAATAGATAAATCGCTATTGCTTGACTCTGACCAACCTCTAGCCTACTTTTACTTAGCACAAATCGAAGTCAGTGAAGGTAATAACGAATTAGCAATACAGAACTATGAAAAAGCTATTGAACTAGACCCAGAGTACGCCGATGTTTATTTCCCCTTGGGTGATTTGTATTATCAGATAGGCAATCGTCAGAGAGCTAGAGAAGTCTACTTACAAGCGATTGAATTAGACCCTGAGCTAAAAACACACTTTTTTGAAAAAGGTAAAACTGAGTTTGCCAGCCAAAACTATGCTGAAGCTGTCATTTCTCTAGATAAAACCATTTTGATTGAACCTGAAAATGTGGCCTCTACCTATTTATTGGGTCGAAGCCATGAAGAAATCGGAGATATAGAACAAGCACTAGTCTTTTTCGTCCGTACTGTTGAGCTAGATCCCACTCACACCGAAGCATTGTATCGTTCAGCAGTTATTTATCGAGCCAATGATCAACCGAAGCTTGCTCTAGGAATGCTGAACAAGCTTATCCTAGCCAGTCCAGAAAATGTGGAAGCCCACTACTTGCTGGGACTCACTCACCTTCAGTTGTTGGAAACTGAGGAAGCTCTGGTCGCTTTTCTGGAAAGCAGTCGATTAGATCCGAATCATGTAGACAGTCACTATCAGGCGGGTTTAATTTATGAACAAAAGGATCAAATTGATTTAGCAATAGAACGATACGAAACAGTAATTTCTCTTGATCAAACGCAGGCAGAACCATTCNTCAGATTGGGNAANATTTATCATGATCGAAATGAGGNTGATAACGTNATTCGNGTTTGGGTGCCAGGNTTAGCCTTGTCCCCTAACCATCCNNAAAAACANTATAAATTAGGAGCNATTTTCGAAAATCGGGACCNAAGAGTACAAGCTATTAAGCATTTTGGCCTTGCTAATCAGTACGATCCTTCAAATTACGATTGGCAATTTCGCTATGCACGATTACTGGATCGACACGCCCAGACAGTCGAAGATTACAATCAGCATGCCGGTATGGCAATGGAAGCCTATACAGCAACGATTCAGCTCAAACCGTATGCTTCAGCTTACTTTTTTCGGGGATTGCTGATCCGAAGGTACCGCCAAATTGGAAGTACTCTTTACCTATCGAGCGAAGCTGCCAACGATTTTGAAGCTGTAATCGAAATGGAAGCTGATAATGCCAAAGCACATTACTTTCTNGGNCTAACATATCTGGANATGGATAACCGNGATATGGCNCGCCAGTATTTTGTNAAAGCTNTAAAGATTGANCCTAAATATGTGGGAGCTAACNTAGAAATTGGGTTAATCGAAGAGTGGTTNCANAACTATCGAGTAGCAATTGNNTACTACGAAAAAGAACTGGAGATTCACCCTAACTCTATTCGTTCTTTGCAACGATTAGGTGATTTGTATCGCAGTTCGAGAATGGATTTTGGTCGAGCAAAAAAAACATTAGAAAGAGCCATTAAATTAGCACCTAATCACGTACCTACTCTTCTGAATTANGGNAATACTCTCTTCAATTTAGATCAGTTNGGNCAGGCTACTGAGCAATTTGAAAAAGCTCTCAAATTAGANCCCTCAGACCTGACGGCTAATTACAATCTAGCCTTAATGTATGAATANGCACAGAAACGACAGCTNGCCATCTTTCGCTGGAAAAAGTTTTTACAACTGAACCCACCAGAGTCGTGGCGAGAACAAGCCAAAGACCATTTACGTCAACTTGGTTCTACGCTCGACTAATCATANTACAAATTAATTGAGAATGGTTGAAATAACAGAAGATTTTGATGATTTAGATAACTTTCAGCNTGATACCGAACTCACAACGGAGNNAGANTCTACTGGTACAAACGATGAGTTAGCTGATAGTTCTGCCCTGATTACCACCGGAGATGAGAATCAGAGGTCTATTGTTCCATTTATCAATAAAAATCAAACTGATCTAGAGTTGGTAATTTCGACTAACAAGCGTGCGGCCCGTCAGGATATTGATAACCCCGTCGCTTTCTATAATTTGGGGTCAGCTTATTTTTATCAAAATTCCTATCAGGATGCTATTAGNTGTTTCAATCGAGCCATCAAATTAAAATATGACTATGATCGGGCCTATAACAATCTGGGTGCCGTTTATGATCGATTAGGTCAAACCTACCGAGCATTCAATGCATATCGCCAAGCCTTGAAATTCAATCCCGATTTAGCCTTGGCCCACTACAATATTGGTCGGTTATACGAAAAACGGCAAGATTTATCTTCAGCTCAAACAGCATATGAAACCACNATTCAACTTGCTCCGGAGTTGTACCAAGCCCATTATCAATTAGCAGGTATCCATCGACAGAAAATTCAATCCCAATCGATGTCAGAGGATCAAGGCGCCGTTGAAAGAGATGATGATGGATTAGCTAAGACTGCACTAGCATTAGAGTCTTATCAGCAAGTATTGGGAATCCTAGAATCGATTGATTTGGGCAAACAAGCGCTGTCAGATGATGTGAAAAATATGGCCATACAAACTCATTTTCACCTCAGTAAGTTGTATATTCGACAAAAGAACTATCAACAAGCAATNGTTCACTTAGAAAGTATTGAGCTAGGACATGACTCACTAAGTCGTCAAAACAAGATAGANGTGCAATACAATTTAGGTTTGGCCTATCAACAAGTCGACCGGCCTAAAGATGCTATTAGATCATANCATAGGCTTTTGTTGACCGTAAGAGAATTACCATCAGTTAATAAATGGATGATCCTGTACTTTTATCTCGGATTGGCTTATCANCAAGATGGTCAATATATTTTGGCCATTGACGCTTACCAGAAGGCGGCCCAATATCACANANGAAATTGGCATATTCCATTCCATCTGGGTAAAAGTTATTATCAATCTGGCAACTATGCCGTTTCACTCAAAAGCTTTCAGAAAGCCGACAATCTAAAACCTAACTACCCACCAATTCTAAACAATTTAGGTCTTACTTCAAACCTATTGGGTAATTTTGCAGATGCTGAATCTTATTACCAGCGAGCGATCCTNTTAAATCCCAAGGACCCAATCGGGCACAATAACTTGGGAGTTGCTTATCTGGATAAAGATCAACCAGACGAAGCATTACAATCCTTTGAAAAAGCACTGACAGTGAACTCGGAATTTGCCGATAGCCATAATAACATAGGCTTAACTCATTCTAAGTACTTCATGTTCGAAGAAGCTATTTTGGCTCATCAAAAAGCACTGGATCTGGAACCTGATCGAGCTAAATTTCATACTGATATAGGCTTGGCTTACACAATGAACCAACAGTTTGACTTAGCTATCACGCATTTTCAAAAGTCGTTAGACTTAGACCCAAGTGATGCTAATGTCCACGAGCACTTAGCTTCCGTGTATGAGTCAGTTGATGATATACAATTAGCTATCAAGCACTATCGAAAAGCCATCGAACTTGGGACTACTAGCGCTAATGTGGCTGATCAAATCGGAAATTTTCATTTTAGAAGAGGCGAATATAATGAAGCTGCCGAGTTTTTGCAAACTGGCGCTGATGCTAATCCAGATTCTGCGGACCTAAACACCAAGGCTGGTATTGCTTTCTATCATACAGAGCAATATAAACTGGCAGTTGTATATCTATTACGATCACTTGAGGTTGCCCCTAAATCTGTAGATTCACTCTTTTATCTAGCTCAATCGTATATGGCTCAAGGCCAGTTGATAGAAACCGTTATTGAGGCTTTTCAACGTGTTATTGCAATATCTCCCGATCATCTGGAAGCCAATAAAGAGTTAGGTCGACTGTTTGAGACGCAATCACGCTATGTTTCGGCTATCGAACATTATGGAAGAGCGAATCAACTGAGCCCAACAGACATTGACTTGCTATTGTCATTAGGTAAATTGTATCGGTCCGTTAGCAAATTCGAATTAGCCTTGGTTATGTTCCAAAATGCTCTAAATTTAGAACCTCTGAGGGCAGAAATCTNCCTTTTGATGGGTGAAGTTTATTATTATCGGAGCGACATGGCCAAAGCAACATCAGCATACCGAAAAGCTATTGAGATTGAACCCGATAANGATCAAGCTTATCATTACTTGGGAGTTCTACAGAAAAGCCTTGGCTTTCACGGCCAATCACTTCAGTCTCATCAAAAATCCGTTGAAATTAATCCAAANAATGGAGTTGCTCATAATAATCTGGCAGTCGCGTATTTTAACGCGAAACAGTACGATTTGGCGGAACAGCATTCCATTTTAGCCAATAGTTTAGGGCAGAATATGACCAGCCTACTCAACCGTATTAGGGTTGTCAAAGATTAACGAAACAGCAAGGGGTGNGCGACTGTTTCCTAAAAATAAATATGGAAGTTAGTTGAATTTTCTGTCCATATTAATGAACCTAATAGTGTATGATGATACCTTATCACTTAGAGCGGGGATACTAATTCGGTCATAGATTTTTAGTTGCTCCTTCAAATTGTTAACCTATTTGTAAAAAAGAAATACCCAAAAATAAAAACGATATGAAAACATTCGGATTAGGACTTGTTGGATGTGGTGGAATGGGACGAAGTTTAGCTGTAAGTGCTAACCAAATCGGAACACTGGAACTTGATACAAATGAAAAAACAGATGANNCTTCTGTTGCCGTAAAAGTTATTTCAGTCTGTGATACCAATCCATCTTTAAGCAAAAAGTTGTCTCAAGACATCGGTTCAGAAATGACGAAAAACTATCTTGACTTACTAAAAGATAGTCGGATTAATGCTATATTGATTGCTACACCTCCTTTTCTTCATAAATCAATCGCCGTTGATTCTGCCGCTGCAGGTAAGCATGTTTTTACCGAAAAACCGATGGCTACAAGTCTATTAGATTGTGATCACATGATTCAGGCAGCTCAATCGAACGATGTACAATTAGGTGTGGGGTTGGTTTGTCGATTTCACGCAATTCACTCGAAAGTTCGTGAGTTGGTTCACAGTGGGCAATACGGCCGGCCAATTAGTATGAAAGTTCACCGAACTGGTGGGCCTTGGCCGGGTGAGCCAGGCCACTGGAGGATGAAGCGAGAAGAGTGTGGTGGTTTTCTAATGGAAGTCAATGCGCATGAAATTGATTTCATTCGTTGGACTTTAAGCCTCAATGACTGCGACCATATAACACGTATTTATGCTTCAGGTGGTCGCTATCTGCAAGAAAATAGCGATTATGCAGACTTAGTTTTTCTGAATATGACTCTTTCAAATGGAACCACAGGATTTCTCCATGCTGGTCAGGTCTCTGCGGCGGGTGGGTATGGTGGCTCAGTCGATTGTGAACAAGCATCGATTCATTTCCCAAATATTTGGGGAGCCAATTCAGCAATTGAAATTCGCACTTTTGATTCTCACAGCGATACNNTTTTAGCGAAAGATATTCTGATTGAGCCACCCGTAAAAGCCGAAATCCAAGCCTTCGTTGAAGCTATTCTTGGAAACAGATCNGTTCCAGTAACAGGTATTGATGGTCGGGCTGCCACAGAAATTGCATTGGCAGCTTATGATTCGATTGACAGTGGCCGAGCAATTTCTTTACCTCTTTAAAATTCGGTCGTAAAAGTATAAGTTAATGGTTGCTGATAATCCACGAACTATTCGTTCGGCTGGTGTCGTCAGC
>PAYP01000101.1 GCA_002714785.1 Candidatus Poribacteria bacterium
GGCATGTGGCCGACGTATTAGCAGGAGAATACGTATCTGTTTTTAAAGGTGGAGGCATTGAGTTTGATGAGGTAAGACCTTATATACCTGGTGACGATATTCGCTCAATCGATTGGAATGTGACGGCACGTGTAGGTGAACCTTTCGTGAAACGATATGTCGAGGAAAGGCAACTGACATTAATGTTAATTGCCGATATTTCTCCATCCCAAGAATTTGGATCTAGCCAACGAAGTAAGCGGGATGCTGCAGCTGAGCTCTGCGCTTTGCTGGCGTTTTCGGCTATTCAAAATGATGACAAAGTAGGTTTATGCCTGTTTCACGGAGGGATTGAACAATTTATACCACCAAGAAAAGGTCAAAAACACGCTCTACGCGTCGTTCGTGAGGTTTTAGCTCACGGTCAAAACCTATCAGACAATAAGAAACAAAACCAAGATGCAAAATTAAAATTGTGGCAACGGCTTTTTAATAACTGGAAAAAAAGTACACAGGATAAGAAGTCTTCACATACAGGTCGCCTGAGATCTGCTGATCGCGGTACTGATATTAGCCAAGCAATGGAGTTTTTATTGTCTGTATCCAAGAGAAAATCCGTCTGCTTCTTAGTAAGTGATTTCATGGATGAAAATTATCAACAGTCGTTAATGACGGCTAACCGAAAACATGATGTTGTTTCGGTATTGATAAGCGACCCTAGAGAATTGGAAATGCCTTCTGTCGGTTTAATAGCACTAAAGGATTCTGAAAATGGGGGCACCCGTTTGTATGACACAAGTTCAAGTTCTTTTAAAGCCTCAATGACCCTTGCTGGGAAACAGCGAATTTCAGAACTAGAACAAAATTTGAGAAAAAGAGGAATTGATTTTATCCACATTGATGCCTCAGGATCAGTAGTCGACCCTCTGGTCAAATTCTTCAGAATGCGAGAAAAACGGTCCCGTCGATGATTACTAATTTTTCAAATTTTACTGATAATATAACGGCGTACGGTTACTTAGCCGCTTGTTATATATCCTTAGCCTTTCTTTTCACTGTACATACATTTGCCCAAAATTTGACATCAGTGGAAGAAAAGATCTCAAAAAAAGATCAAAAAAATCTGATCAAATCGAGTTCTAATAAAAAAATTGAGAAAATTACCCAGCGTGGCCCAGTGAAGACTGAAGTAAAGTTAGGGCCGTCAGAACCAACTATAGGGGATGTTTTAACCTTAACGCTTCAAGTCAGTGCCGAGGCTGAGGTGGAACTGCTCATGCCAGAGTTCGGTCAATCCCTAGAAAGATTCACTATTCTAGACTTCGTTCCTAGAGAGGTAATTGATGATCAAGGTAAAACGATAGTCACATATCGATACAGACTACAAACATCAGGGTCAGGGCCGCAATCTATTCCTCCTCTGATGATCGAATTCGTTGATCGACGACCAGGGAATAGATTAGCACCCGAAGGTGAAGATGCTTATGAAATATTGACGGAGCGAATTGAATTTAATATCAAATCAGTCGTTCCAAGTGGAGCCGCGAAAGAGTTAAAAGCTCCACTTGGAAAGCTAAAGCCACTGGGATCAATTCGAACTCCAATTTGGGTTGCTATTGTTGGGTTAGGGATTTTGCTAATAGGGCTACCCTTTTTATTACGTTTATGGCAACAGCACCGAATTGGTAAACGTCGAAGAAGTGCTTATGATATCGCTAATAGTCGATTAAGTAGACTGAGATCTCGACCCAAACCTAGAGAAGAAGAAATTGGCATCTTTTTTGTTGAACTCTCAGATATTGTTCGTCGCTATTTAGAAGATCGGTTTAACTTACATGCACCTGAGTTAACAACAGAAGAGTTTTTAGAAGTGGCTGCTACCTCGCCCGACTTAACATCAGAACATAAAAGCTTCCTGCAAGAATTCTTGCGCCAAGCTGATCAAGTCAAGTTCGCCCAACACATCCCGGATGCTCATTCGATTGATAAAGCACTAAGTTCAGCTACCAATTTTCTTGAGCAAACAAAGCAAGATGCTCCTCTATTAGAGGAGCCGGTTGAATCACAAAAAAAAGGAAATGGAGACAGATCATTGCAAAGTGATCACTCTGTTGTCGCTACAGACGAATCGACGAGTACAGTATCAGAACAGAAAAGGCAAAATAATGGTTAGTTCAATAGGATGGGAATTTCGTGATCCACTTTTTCTGCTAGTAGGTTTGCTTGCCCCCTTAGTTTATTGGTTTTCTGTCCGTATACCGTCTTCGGTTACATATTCTAGCCTTGATTTGCCTAATCAAGCTCCACGTACTATTCGAGTTTATCTATCTCATTTGCCGGCTATACTACTGGCGTTAGCTCAACTGTGTATCGCATTAGCCTTAGCTGGCCCTAGAACGGGAGATGCAACCAGCAAAATTAAAAGAGAAGGTATCGCCTTGATTATGGCAATCGATCGTTCAGGTTCTATGAACGCACGTGATTTCGTTGAGGGAGATGACAGTGTTAGTAGATTATCAGCCCTCAAGAATGTACTGAGAGAATTTGTATTAGGTGGACAATCTGGAGAAGGTCGCCCTAATGATTTAGTTGGCATAATCACTTTCGGCACCTACGCTGATGGGGTGTGTCCGTTGACACTAGATCATGGGAATTTGATATCCATTATGGATGATATAGAAGTTGCCCGGCAACAATCAGAAGCAGCCACTGCCGTGGGAGAAGGTTTAGCTTTGGCTGTGGAGCGGTTACGACAGCATCAAGCTAAATCTAAAGTGGTGATATTACTCACGGATGGTGTTAGTAATGCAGGAGAAATACAGCCCTTGCAAGCAGCCAACTTGGCTGCCGCCAATGACATAAAAGTATATACGATAGGAGCTGGTATTACCGGTTATGCTCCGTTCCCTGTTAATTTAGCTGACGGTAGGGTAGCCCTGAAAAGTGCCCGAGTGGAAATCGATGAGGATACGTTAAAAGATATTGCTATTAGAACAGGTGGTAAGTATTTTCACGCACGTGATGCTGACGGGTTAAAAAGAGTTTACAAGGAGATAGATGCGCTAGAACGCAGCGAAGTAACCGAAATTCGTTACTTGCAGTATCGAGAGCACTTTAGTACATTTGTTTTACTGGCTTTGATATTGATTTCGTTATCAGTATTAGCTGGAGGTACAATGCTACGGAGGTTGCCATGAACAATCTTTATTTTGCTGAACCACAATGGTTCCATCTATTCTGGGCTATCGTGGGCTTTGTAGGCATAATGATCTGGCTGGAGACGCGTGCAGGCGGGGACCTCTCCCAATTTATACACCCATTGCTACAATCTCGGCTAGTACGATCAATTCCTCCAAATAGGAGATATATACGTATAATTTTACTTAGTCTTTGTTGCATATTCCTAGTTCTATCATTAATGCGACCACAATGGGGCGTCAAATTCATTACAACCCCGAGAGTTGGAGCGGAAATCATGGTCTGTTTGGATGTATCGAAATCTATGCTAGCCGAAGACGTAGCACCAAGTCGACTAGAGCGTGCCAAGGCAGAATTAGTTGACCTCCTGGCCTATCTGGGCGGAGATCAGGTGGGTTTAATTGCCTTTGCTGGCCGAGCCTCAGTTGTATCTCCATTAACTCCCGATTTTGGTTTTTTGAGGTTGGTATTGGACCAATCCGGTCCCCACAGTGTAACACGCGGAGGTACACGATTAGAGGAACCAATTCGGAAAGCGATAGATGGGTTTGGAGATACCGCTGATGTTTCAAGATCCATTTTACTAATCACTGACGGTGAAGACCATGATTCATTTCCCTTGGAAGCAGCCAAAGAAGCAGCAGAACGAGGTATTCGAGTTCTTTCTATTGGGTTCGGTGATGAAAATGGTAGTCAGATTATGATGAGCGATCCAGAAACTGGCGCTCGTAGTATATTACGGGATAGTAATGGCGAGATTGTAAAGAGCCGTTTAGATGGTGAGCTGTTACGTGAAATTGCTCTATTGACCGAAGGTGCCTACATACCAGCAGGTACTGGCGTTCTGGATTTGAAGTCTATATTTGATAACCATATTGCAGGTTTAACTAGAGGAAAAATGGACGGCCGTGGTAGAACCGTCAGAAATGACGCATTTCAAATCACACTACTATTGGGGTTATTGTGTTTACTAGGAGCCGTGATAAGTACGATTGGTAGTGGTTATGATCCGTCGGTGCAGCGCCGGACGATTACTATGACTAAGAATAATTAATATTAGGGTGTTTTCTAATTCATGATGATTCATAAAATACTAGTTCTTGTTAATTTAACGAGTTTTGTAATTACGGTTTTGCCTTTTCTTTTTTCGAATTCTTCGTTTGCACAGCAAGAAGAAAAAAAGCCCGTTGTGATCTTTTCTGATGAAGCCGATGAAATACTTGAGGTAGAAAATGAGCCGGATGGTACAGTAAAAAATAAAGATGATGAAGAATCGGATAAAGATGCCAGGGCGTTATACAACGAGGCTTTGGAAAAGTTTAATAATAAGTTGTGGGAGCAAGCTAGTAGACTATTTCAAGAGGCTAGAAGGATGGCTGGAACTGATGGCGTAGTTAGATTTAACGCTACTTACAATCTAGGATGGGTAGATGTAAAAACCGCGGATGAAATGCTACAAAAAGAACCAGATAAAGCTCTTGAATCTTTATATAGAGCGGCAGATTGGTTTAGGGAATCGATTGCTCTGCGAGATGATATCGATGCACGTCATAACTTGGAAGTGGTGTTACAAAGAGCAATGGTTCTGGCGGATTCTTTGCAAAAAAAAACAGCTGGAGACCTATTGTCTAGAATAAACCAAAATATCAGCACACAAAGAGAATTTTTGGATATTCTCAGGAAAGAAGTTGACATAGAAAAAGTCGAAGCTTACACCAGTGAACAGTTACGAACTCAACTTAGATCGTTAGCCGTACAGCAGTTAGATATTTTATCGGAAAGTCAACAACTGACAGAAGTAGCTGCTCGTGAAGGTGATACACTTCGAGGAAAATTAGAAAGTGAACAAACCCCGGAAGATAAGATGAGGGTTGCTCAAATAGAAGGATTTTTACATTACCTTCATCGATCCCAAGAACGGATGGGTCAAGCTCGGCGTCGGTTACGGACTTCACAAATTGAGCGTGCTTATCGTCGTTCAGCCATCGCCTTGGCAGAGCTTAAGCGAAGTCGAGACCAATTGCTGGATCCAGTGTCTCGGATTGATGCCTTGCTGAATGACAGTGCTGAATCTATTAGGCATATAGCAATCAAAGCTGACAACCAAATGGGTAAGTTAGCCATACAAAATGAAAAAAAAATCCCCGAATGGTTAACACAAGAATACTTAGTAGAAAGTCAGACAAGCTTGAGTGAGCGTGTGCAAGAATTGCATAACGGTTTAAACGCTGGCCTTTCAGGTGACTCAGAACTCTCCGCAGTGGAAGATCCTAAACAAAAACAGCTAATTGAAAACTTACGCTTAGCTCTGCCATGGCTAAAAAAATCAAGTGAAAAATTCGATCAGACTAAGAATCAACTGGAACAGTCACGATTCGATGAATCATTTGTGTTGCAAAATGAAGGAATAAAAGCCTTAGTTTCTGCCCGCGAAATTTTTCTAGATCTTCGTCAACTAGTTGAAGTAGTCTATCAGGACCAATTACGTATTCAGCACTATCTAGACTCATCTTCGAGTCAAATGTTGGCTCCGTCATCTTTAACTGGTGTTGGTGGTAAAAATACGAGCAATAATCTACCGACTGAAAAAGCGTCGTTAGCAGTAGTATCTGAATACTTACCCTTGATCGAAGAATTTCAGCAGAAAAATTTGGGTCGAACTAAACGTCTGAAAAAATTAATAGACTTAGCTGTAAACGAACAGGAGAATATCAAGCAGCAACGAGAAACTCAACAAAACTTGCAAACTTCAACCCCAAATCAACCGCAAACGAGTTTACCTCAACAGAATCAACTCAAAGAGAAGCTTACTGCGCAATCAGAACGGTTAAAAGAAGCAGAAAAATTGAGGAAAAAGGCATTCACTGAATTCGAGTATAATCAAAAAATTCTAATGGGCCTCATCGCCAAATCAGGAAAAAGTGATCTTTCGCATTCTATCCTCAAACCACTTAGATCTTCTGTCAAGGATTCCGTTAAAACCGTAGAACAATTACGTCGTTTATTTTTTTCTTTAGTTGAGCACCTTCGAGAAACAGCTCAGAAACAAGTAGAACTGGGTGATGAAACGCAGGATGCAATTGCTTTGGCTAAGACAGAAACTAAGGATGAAACTGCTTCACGTATGAATCCATTGTCATCTAGACAAGTAAATTTATCGAATATATCTGGTACCATTGCTGAAGCCTTATCTAAGGAATCTCAACAAATCGTACAACAAGAGGCGAAACAAAGTGGAACCAATGGATCCTCAAGTCAGATGAGTGAGAAGTATGCTCAGGCAGGACAACTAGTAGGCGAAGCTACTGTGAAAATGTATGGTGCAGCATCCATGATGACGGACGAGAAAATTTCACTAGAAGAAATTGGCCCTCAACAAAAATCTGCATCAGAAGACCTGATCCGGGCCCTGAATATACTACAGCCACCACAACAAGACCAACAGCAAGATCAACAAGACCANCAGCAAGNNCAGCAGCAAGGTCAGCAACAAGANCANCAGCAAGGTCAGCAACAAGNNCAGCAGCAAGNTCANCAGCAAGGTCAGCAACAAGACCNNCAGAAAGNTCAATCTGAAAAAATGACAAAAGGNGANATGAGCCAAATGCTTCAAGGGGTTCGTGATCGTGAGGCACAACGTCGTCAGAATCAACAGGANAGACAGAGGAAGAATTCGGGATATAGGCCTGTGGAGAAAGATTGGTAAAAAATACCTGATTAAAGGAAAAATTAGATTGAGATTAAAATATATAACTTTTTTGGCTTCTCTGTGGGCTACTTTTTTCTTGGTAGATGGACTTTCGACTAGCTNGGCACAGTCAGCGAAATTGCAAACGGCTCAACGCCCACCGTACTACGCAGGTGTTCCTCTCGAGTTGCAGGTCATAGCTGAAGGATTTAAGGAATCCCCACAACCTGAAATCCAATTTAATCAGCCAGAAGGTGCTTCTCTGAATCTGGTAGGAGTCAGCCCCAGTGTCAGTTCTAGCATCCAGATTATTAATGGACGNATGACGCAAAGTCGAAGTGTTGTCTATAACTACCGTTTAAATTTTTTAGCTTCAAAGGTAGGCCGTTACCAAGTAGGTCCAATCCGATTGACCCAAGGTAATTCTGAGAAGAAAATTGCTGCCGTTAGCATAGAAGTAACAAATGTTCCTGCCGCGACTAATCAAAAGCTGAAGTTAATTATTCCTGATAGCAATATTTATATAGGTCAACGTATTCCAATTCGTTTAGAATGGTGGGTAGAAGCTGATGGAGTCGAAAATCTGATAAGTCAACAAGCAAATGTTCCGCTCTTCGATCAACAAGATGATTTTCAATTTTACGACCAAGAGACAGATAGCGACAATAAATTTTCTGTCACGCTTAAATCAGGTCAAAAAGAATTTCCGGCTACTGTCAGCTCCAATCAATTGGGTGGAAAATCATATCTGGTATGGAAAGTTGAGAGAATAATGGTACCACTAAAGGNAGGCACATTTGATATCCCATCAGCTACAGTAAACGTGGATGAAGGGTTACGATGGCAAAGTGACCTGTTTGGTAGACGTTCAGTGACACAGTCTCGTAAATTACGTACCAGCAGTCAACCNGTAAAATTTAGGGTTCTTTCTTTGCCTACACAAAATCGACCGCCCAGTTTTGCCGGTGCTGTGGGCAAAGGATTCGTACTCGAAGTTAGTGCTGATCGTTCTGTAGTGCAGGCAGGTGATCCTATTAAATTGACTCTAAAACTGAAAGGAGACGCCGAGGTTGCTAACGCGTCCCTTCCTGTTATGACAGGTGATTTGCCAGATACCGACTTTCGATTACCATCGGGTAAAGTTGCTGGAAAATATATCGATGGGGAAAAACAGTTTGAAATAGTTATCCGAGTACTAAGTGATAAGGTTAGTGAAATACCACCGATTTCCTACTCCTGGTTTGATCCAGACCTTAAATCGTTTCAAACGACTCAGTCTCTACCTATTGCTCTTTCCGTAAAAGGTGCACAAATGATTTCAGCCCAGGATGTAGTTCGTTCTAGTAAGGATTCTCAAACGCCACCAGAGCTATCAAATCAAGAAGAGCCGGCGGCATCCACTCAAACAAATAGGAATTTTTCTTTAATTGATGCTGACTTATCCATTAATCGAGATCTCAAATTACTGACTAAATCATCCAGTGGTATTCTAGGCAGTTGGTGGCAGCAAACATTTAGCTATAGCCTAGCAATGATTTTAGTATTTGCTGTTACCTTAATGAGGCGTCAGTCAGAAATCGACCCCCGGATCACGGCTAAGTTGAATGAGCTGAAATTGCAACGCGAAGTAATCAATAAGGCAAATAGTGTAGAAGAATTAAGTAACGCACTAAGAAGGATTGCTTCAGTTACTGAAATCATTTCTAGACAGGAATTCGAATCACTATTAGCTGATTGCGACACTCTTCAATACGCTCGCGAAAAAAATATAGCCAACAAATTAGATGTGGAGCTTCGCAAGCGTGGGCTAACCATCGTGGACGAAATACTTGATCGTCCCAACTAAGATAGTATCTAGATTTTCAATATAGTTCTTCATTTTTCTCAGACTGAACGAAGATCTTAATTATGACCAATAATCTTCCCCAAATCAAAAAACGAATGAATCAACATTTTCTGTTAGTTACATTGTGTTTTTTCTCAGTTAATTTAACATCTATCGTGGCTGAGCCACTACAAGAAAAAGTTCAACAGGCAATAGAAATTTATGCTGAAGCTCAATCTTCAACCGATCGAGAAGAGCGCATGGAAAAGTTCAGACAAGCTCAACGTCTTTTCAGCTATGTATCGGATAAAGGAGTTAATACTCCTGCCTTATACACCAACATAGGAACGTCGGCCTTGCAGGCCGAAAATTTAGGTAATGCAGTCCTGTCTTTCCGGCGTGCATTGCTATTAGACCCAGACTACCCTAAAGCCCTAAAGAACCTGAAGCAAGCAAGAAAACTCCTTCCCAACTGGGTACCTAAACCAAGTGATGAAAATATCTTGGACAGCTTCTTTACGTGGAACAAATCAATATCAACTAGTGAGCGCACAGGATTGGCAGCCATATTCTTTTTTGTCTCATCTATTGGTTTTTCTATCTCAATATATTGGCGGATAGGAGCGGTCAGAAACCTGTCGTTTTTACCTCTTTTTATTTGGATAGTACTTATCACATCTTATGTCATCGAAATCAATTCTAGTGATGGAAAGGAGGCCGTAGTTACGGTCAATGACACTATTGCTAGAGTCTCCGATTCGATTAATTCTCCACAAAGCTTTTCTCAGCCACTACCAGCCGGTATCGAAGTCGTCGTTCTAGAAGAACGAGGCGATTGGGCTCGAGTTATACTTTCTAATCGAAGAGAAGCTTGGTTGAGTATTCGAAGTTTGACTTTTCTGTCAAAATCGTAGATGAAAGTGTCAATGGAATAGCAGTCTTGTCATCTTCTGGTCTGATATCTCTTGAAACGTTATTTGGGGAAATCTTATTATCCCAAATGATATCTTGCGAGCTGCTCAGTAAGCATAGACTGACTATGTAGACTTCTGATGTTTATTTGATCGTTTGATGTTCATTCTACTGATCACCTTCCGTTGTAACCATACCTGCTATTTCTTACTCCTTGTGTATTGTCCAATTGGAAAAATAAACGGCAGATGGTAAATTGAATAAGCGAGATACATTCAGCCAACAAGAATTACAGTAGAAGTCTAATGAATTGGAGAAACTAGTTTCAGTGGCATAAAAAATAGCTGAGCGGAAAAACGCTCAGCTATTTCAGTAGAAAGAAGATGCAAATATCGTTATTATTGCTCACTTTTTTTGCATTATAATCTGATTTTTTGTGCCAATTGTTTAGGAAATAATAATTTTTAGTTTCAAGACGTAAGTCAGAATTGAAAAAGTCTCCACTAAATAACTAGCTAATACAAGTTGAATCGAATTAAAATCCATTCTTCAGATATTCTTTTTCTTGTCCTCCTGACTTTTTTTCAAAATCTTCTACCACCAAAATGAAATTTGAACAGATAATATTGTAGAATCATGTTCGTGCTCAGTGGAAAAGACGACAATTTTGACTTGATAGATTGTAGGAATAATATTAAGATCATGACAATATTAGGCTGTTAATTACTCGAAATCTAAACAAAATGGACTAGTTTTAACAACTTGATCTATTTTGAAAACCAATGAAAAATCACTTCAAGAAATTTATTTGTTGGATATGGAAAATCTCAATTAAATTTAGAAAAAAGATTGAATAATCGGTGAATATCGAGCAAAGATTATGGAAAGTAAAAATATTACGAGCCACTTGTTTCCGAAAGCGGATGTTGATAGTACAGTGTTAAAACGAATCAAGGAACAATATGATCAGGAAGGATATTGTGTTGTTGATAACGTCTACTCAGGAGCTGAGTTGGATGAAATGGAGACATTCTTTGAAGATTTTAAGAACCATGATTACAATGCTTTTGGTAATGCTATAAGTACAGATGAAGGGTGGGAAGAGAATTATACGTTCAATTTTAGTGAGATTGACCCTTCAAAGGAACTCTTGCGAGCTATGCACCCGCATCGCTTTAGCCAGAAAGTGAAAAAATGGTATTTGCATCCGAAAATAGGATTCATACTAATGAATTTACTAGGTTGCCCCGCACTTGGAGCCCAGACGATGTATTACTATAAACCACCTCAGTCTGTTGGGCAAGGAATGCATCAAGATAATTTTTATTTATTATCGACACCAGCTACATGCATTGCGGCTTGGACACCTATTGATGATACTGATGAAGAGAACGGATGTCTTAAGGTAGTGCGAGGCTCACAAAATACAAAAATTTTGTGCCCACCAAGAGAAGGAGAAACAAACGCCATCGCCGAAATGGTTGAAAGATCAGAAATTGTTCCGATTTATATGCAGCGGGGTCAAACCTTGTTTTTTAATGGCCAGTTAATCCATGGCTCTTCCCCTAATAAATCTTTGACACGTAGTCGGCGGACTTTCATCGGACATTATGTAGATAGTATGACAGAAAGGTTAGCCAAATTTTATCATCCCATCCTTGATATGGATGGAAATAAAGTCANTAATATACTGNTTGATAGAAATGGTGGCCCCTGTCAGTAAGTATCAGGTAGTACCAGTCCAATCGGATTTTTTCAAATTTTAGTCCCAATTGTTCTATTCATTACAACAAAATGATTTAATTTCCCTAGTAAAATTAAGGGAANAAAACCAAAGTCTAATTAATTGAATTATTTCTATTACCTGAATCACGAACCGACTTCAATTTTTGCCTTATAGCCATAACTTTGTGTGCCGCCAAAGTGCTCTGGNACTGAAACTACTACTAAAAACAAATCGCTGTCTTGATCAATTGTTCTGACAGTAGTGTAGCCTGATATTGAATCGATCATCTCAATACCTTTATATTCTTTCTGAGTTTTAGAATTGATAACGATCCTTCCTTCAAAGTGAGAATTAGCTCCCTCGCTCCCAAGCAAATCCCCTTTTATTTCAATCTTATAGTTACCAACAGGGCAATTTTTAAATCGAATAACATTATAAGACCAACCTCTCGGTTTCATAGATTCCGGTGGAGAAATCCAGTTTTTTATTTGATCTGGATTGTCGAATGAACATACATATGGGTGCAAATTTGTAGAGTCTGCAACGTTCTGGATCTCTAATTCTGCTCTGTCGATTTGTTCCTTACTTAGGTAATCCAGCCCAACCGTATTTTGTGCTGCCCAATCGGCAAAATATTTACGGAGACAATCTGCTCCTATCTCTCTATAGTGGTATTCTTGAGGGCTAATATCTATTCCCTGATAGAAACCTTTAGTGATCAAATCAGGTGAAACATTTTTTACTTGGGTTAAATAGTGAAGATAGGTATGCATCCCATATTGTCGAACTTGATAAAGCCAGTCAGTAGGATCATTTTCAGCTTGATTGCTGAAACTATGCCATAATGATAAATGTGGATTGGCGAGGATAGCACCAGCTTCGACAAAAGTATTAATTCCCTCAGGTTTATTTTGGCACATATACCACTGGGCCGAAGCCTCTATATACCACTGTGAATCGCCTTGGTAAGCGAATCCTGGCGAGTTTGCTTGATACTGGAAAATATGAAATCCCTCATGGTAAAGGTTTGACTCGGAAGTGTGTACACCGACAGGTAAGGTTAAGAAAGGTAATCTATATTTATCTGTTCCTTGACCGTTTCCCCACTCAGAAGGGAAATCATCCTCTTCGCCATGGTGAATATAAACATTGTAGAAAAATCCGGCTTTAGGATTCGGAGGGTCCTCCATACCAAGATTATGAAGACAATCTTGTCGTACGGCTTTGAGATGTTTGAAAATTATTTCGGTATCCGAGTCGTGATCGAATTTTTCCTCCCACCAAATTGCAAAAATATCATCAGTCACGAATTTCAGTTTTGATCGGTCCCCAAATTCTGATTGTAAACTTAACTTCTGTCTCATTTATGATTTTATCCTTATAAACCTGTAACCAATTACAAAATGTAATTCCATTGCCTGGCAAACATTCTGATTTTTTGAGTTAGCCTTTAATAAGTTACTCAATTAGACTTGGTACTGTAAAAAATATTTCCTTTTGATTGATCTGTCGATTAAGAAAAATGTATGATAGAAAAAGGATTACCCCAACGGAGTTAATCTGAATTTGAAAATTAGCTCCAGTAGCTTCGTAAATTTGGTGTGTTCGTATTCTGTATATTAATCGTTGGTAGTTAGTTCGACAATCTATTTTTGTCTATGAGAAATTCTTGGAGCTTATCATGAAAAGAATTTATTGGGTTTTGGTATCAGTTTTTTTGTTTAGTTGTGGGCAGCAAAATGTCACCAAGGATATACTAGAAACCAAAGAAGTGGATGATACACCCTATGGATTGGCTGGTAACACATATCGCAATAAAAATCTGGTTTTTAAAATCACTAATTTGCCAGTCGACAGTTGGGCCATTTATGCGGACAATCACCCACTTATTTCAGAATTAACACTAGACTATGCGAAAGATACTAATACCAATCAGTTTGTTGTGCTGTTATTAGCCAGCTATCCAAAGAAAGAATANNAAAGTAGACTTGATGAATCCAACGGGATATTGGCCGATCTTGAAATAGGTATGGAAACTCAGACGAAGACTGATAAAAGATCAGCCGAAGACTTTAGTAATGGATTTATGCAAAGCTATCCAGAAAATGAATATTATGAAAAAGAGGGAGTCAGGACTAAAGATTCATATAGTGGATATAAGTTCTACTATACCCATCGTGCATCCGGTATCAAAGGTGGCATTGCTTATTTCATTCGCTCGAGTCGTAATACAAAAAGAGTTTACCGACTTCTTTATAGAGCTAAAAGCGAGGAAGCAGATATAGGTCGAGAAGCTTTCGAAAATATGTTGGAAAATCTAGAATTTAACACCTTATGATTTTCGAGTATTGCAGGTAGACAAAGTTCTCATTTAGATCCCAAAGTATATTCGATCTAGTTCAAATATTGTTTTGCTAAAGTATATTAAGCGTTAACTATGTGTTCATTTGTTTTGAATATTCATCGACTCCCGTAGTATGTGACTAAACACTGGTCCATTGCCCATGAAGTTCTAGCTCCACTGTCACCTGTTGAAGTGCAGCGCCCATTTCCCAAAAGTTGATCGACAATTGTCTGAATCAAGGGCTGATGTACATGTAGTGGGTTTGGGGCTGAAATGAATTTTTCTTGCCCATTTTTTTTTAAAATAATGTCGGTGTTCGAAAATACTGGAGTTTTTAGTTCGCCTTCAGCACCTGTAAAAATAATCTGGTCCCCAGAATGATCAGCATGAAAATTCCAGATTCCAGTTCCAATACATCCTGACTCGAATTCCATTGATGCGCCGGTCACATCTTCTGCCTTATATCTTCCACCCGTATTTACTGAGAACCCTTGTATTTTACTAATTGGACCTAGTATAAAATCTAAAATATCNAACCCGTGTGAGGCCAAATCTAGGAAGACTCCAGCTCCGGCGATTTCTGGATCGTAACGCCAATTTTGGGTAGNTTTTCCNACTGCTAGAGGTCCATATTGAACAATATGGACTGATGTAATTTTNCCGATTACTCCGGCTTGTAGTAGTTCTTTAACCTTCAAAAATCGTGGCAATTCTCGTCGGTAGTAAGCAACGAAAAGTGGTATATTCTTTGTATGAAACGATTTTGTCATCTGAATACATTGTTTATGATTGATTGCCATTGGNTTTTCTACGAGGCATGGCTTATTGCTATCCGCAACTTTCAGTGCCAGTTCACAATGAGATGAAGGAGGTGTTGCAATATAGACTGCATCTACATCTGGATCGTCGACTACCTCTTGGGCTTGATCAGTCCATTTGGGTATTTGATGTCGTTCGGCGAAGTCTTTAGCTCTGTTACTATCTCGACGCATTACCATTACTAATTCCGAAGAACTCGCCTTTTGAAAACCCGGACCACTTTTAACCTCGCAAACATCTCCACAACCTATNATACCCCATCGTATAGTTGACAAAATTCCTACCTCTTTTATCAAATTATATATTTAGTTTTTAATTTTTGAAAATGTAGATTTTTAGATTTTGATTTTGGTCTGATGAAAAAATCAATAAACGGAACTGATATATACAGTTAATCCATAAAGACGCACGAGAAAATGGCAAAAATAAAATAAGTATTTGACTTAACTAAGTCGGATAACGACAGAGACCGACTAAGGTCCGATATTACGCTTGGCCTCTGTCGGTCATTTCAATTTGTACAATGAGGTAAATAACCGATAACGCCACTGCCGACTAACAAAACCTNTTCTCAGGTTTCGACCCATCATTACCTCACTTACCAAAAAGTTAAACTACAAGCCCTTCACCTTTGGCAGGATTAACGCCACAAATTAGATACTCCATTGCCTTCCAAANCTGATCTTTATCAAATTATACGAAATGATCAATCGTATTTTAATATAATATTTCTNTTAACAAGATATAAANTTCGAAGGGCTAATCAAGTTAGGGGCACGAAGGTTATGTTTACTGTTTTTTCTATTTAATGATTTGTTGTCCTTTTCTTGTTATCTGTACCTCCTTTGTCTGTTTAAAAAAATTAACCATCTGAATGTGCATTGATTTCGTTACCTGACCTGTTAGATAATCTACTGACTTATTCTATGACTTGATAAACGAGTTACTCTGCAATGAAAATCTTATTTTTTCAGTCCCTATTTTTGTTATTTTCCTTCTCGTTANTTGTAACAGGCCAGCAACAAATCACTTGGCCGAAGGATGGAGCAGAAATGGTTTTGATACCATCCGGGGNATTTGAGATGGGCGATCATTTGAACGACGGNGATATAAGCGAACGTCCTGTACATAGAGTCGAATTAGATTCGTTCTACATGGACAAACATCAGGTAACCGTAGGTCAGTTCAGGCAATTTATCAATCAGAGCGGTTATGATTATCCGGCACATCTCTGGAGTAAGGTAGCGGAGTATTCGCCAGCAGATGATTATCCGATGGTCCGACTGGATTGGGATGACGCCAGTGCCTACGCTCGATGGGTGGGTAAGCGTTTGCCAACCGAAGCTGAGTGGGAGTATGCATGCCGGGGTCGTCTCGTCAGTAAACGGTATCCATGGGGAGATAATTGGGATGCTGCACGTGATTACGCTAACTATTCTGGAACTGGCGGTAAAGATAAGTGGGACCTTTGTTCACCAGTAGGTAGTTTTAAACCTAATGGGTATGGTTTATATGATATGGTCGGAAATGTATGGGAATGGTGTGCTGATTGGTATGATAAAGACTACTATGAAAGCTCGCCAGCAAGTAACCCAACAGGACCAAATACCGGCGAAATAAGAGTNTTGCGGGGTGGNTCTTGGAATAATTATAAGAAGACCCTGCGACTAACTCATCGCAGTTACCATGCCCCATCGGTTAGATATAGCTTATCTGGATTTCGAACAGTATCAAGTGTTAGAACCAAACAGGTGGGAGAGTTAATCGGTGATATTAACGAAGATGGTATAGTCAACATCTTTGACTTAGTGATAGCAGTTGGTTCATTTAGAAAAATGGGAACTGACTTGGTTGGCGATGTAAATGGAGATAATTTGGTCAATATCTTTGATCTGGTAATAATCGCTGGTAGTTTTGGTCAATTATGGGTTTCGCCGTCGACAGCCTCCGAGATTATGCTAACTACACAACAAAAGCGTGATCTAGCTTTAGTTGTGGATCAACTGTTAGTCAATTCACAACGCTCAGTTNCCGANGAGGTAGNATTAAGATGGTTACAATCCGTTTTGACAGAAAGATTACCGACGACAACGCAACTGTTGGCTAATTATCCTAATCCTTTTAACCCTGATACGTGGATACCTTTTGAATTAGGTCAAGACACAGAGGTAATCATCCGTATCTATGATGTTAAGAGTCAATTGATTCGACAACTGGAACTAGGCATGGTAACGGCCGGTAGATATTTAACTTCAGGCCGTTCGGCCTACTGGAATGGAGAAACAGATAAAGGCGAAGTAGCGGCTAGTGGTATTTACTTCTATCAGTTACAAGCGGGTAATTATATTAAAACCAGAAAAATGGTAATCCTGAAGTAAGTCGGTATTTGAAAAACTGATAAAGTTAATTGGCTGCGAATAAAGATTTAACCCAGATATTCAATGTTTTAGGGTGTTGTGGCTCTTTATACTTGTAGTCGTTATCTTTCAATTTGATTAGGTCAGATTTTTGAATTTCTTAAGCCAGTAGTGTTTGGCTACTACTTTTGGTCTGGGGCTTAGTATAATTTTCGTGCTGATCCTAGGCTCTGATTTGTTCGATCGAATGGTTAATTTAGTCTTTAAGCTNATTTTTTAGTTCCAAATCGTTCAGAAAATCATCAGAACAGTTCCTTCTGTTTTTCCGAGTTATATAGAATAACTCGGAAACTTTCTGAAAACGTTCTTAATATTCTTTAGAACTAGAANGAAAAATCTTCCAAAAATCTTAGTTTGGCTGAAGAATTAAATTTTTACTGAAGTCCAAACGAGTTCATTCTCTTTTCCTAAANACTTAGCCGTGATGACTCTCGCAATTTTCGTAAATGTTAATTGTGTACTTTAATTTGAATGCCGTTATTATCTCAATTTTTCATTTTTCAACTTGACCATTCAATAGAATTTTGACAGAATACGGGCCTTATTGTTAGTTTCTTGACACATTTTTGTTATGTACAAGAAAATCAGTACTCGATGATACGATGGAGGTAAAATTTTGTTTATTGGAAAAANCGCTATNAAAATCTCAGCGATATTTGTGGTTTGTCTTCTTTGTTTGGTGGCTCCAAGCTTGATGGCCAAGTCTTTAGGCGATCCTTTTGATGGGAATAAATTGCAAAATCCTGAGTGGAAATGGAAAGACAGAAATAAGGACGAAGGTACAGAACCTGAAAAATGGGATGTTGGAAAAACTAAAGAAGGTTGGCTTCACATAGACGCTGCACCGAATCGAAATCTATGGAACGCGGATACCACCAATCGACTTTACCAGGAACATAGTGGAGATTTCGATGTTGAGACGCACGTTTATATGGAATATGCTACCCAAAGTATTGTTTCTGGTGTCGTAGCACTATCTCAAACGACTCTGGGTNAAGGTGGAAAGCCTGAGTGGGTTACTATGAAATTTTGGGGCCGCGGNGGTGATGCCATCCTCCAATTCCAAATTAGAGAAGGAGGAATACAAAACGAAGCTCCTGGTTTTAAACCTAAAGCTGGAAAGCCGATGGATGTCTATATCCGGTTAGCTCGGAAAGGCAAAACCTTTACCACATGGTGGAAAGAAAAAGAAGGTGATGAATGGAATGAGATTCAAGAAACCAAAACCATGGATTTGAAAGACCCGATCGAAATTGGCATCTACGGCGGTAATTGCGAGGCAGTAGGGAAAGGAGATATTCAATATGAATATTTCAGGGATAACCTAGAACCATTTGTAGTCTTGCCGAAACAAAAACTACCAGTCTCTTGGGGAGCTATCAAAGGACGACTCCAATCAGATTAGTAGATTAAATGAACTATGCCTTGNTGGTTCTGTTTGGATTAGTTCCATTTTGGTTTTGTGTTAATCTGGGTGCGACGGATTCCACCCAGATTAACACAACTATCCACGAAGTGTTGAATTCAATAGAATGGATTGAGGTTCCTGCCGGAAATTTCCTGATGGGCTCCGAGACTGAAGAAGTTTCTGCTCTGGATCTGGAAGCTAGTTTTCGGGGAGCTATGGTGGACTTACAACACACATTTGATTCTGAAAAGCCATTACACCGGGTTTACCTATCAACCTATTATATTTCTAAGCATGAAATTACTAATGCTCAATATAAGTTATTTGTGGAAGAAAATAGACGACCCAAACCTCGAGGCAATCAAGGACAGGATATTTGGCAAGAGGAAAAGTTCGCTGGTTCGCAATTACCTGTTGTTGGTGTCACTTGGTTTGATGCACAAGCATTTGCTGAGTGGATCGGAGGTAGCCTGCCTACCGAAGCACAATGGGAGCGTGCTGCTCGCGGTAAANGTAGGAATACCTACCCNTGGGGAAANGGATCACCTCGATCTCGTCAACATGCCAATTTTGCCAGAAGATATGACGGTCCAATGCCTGTTGGGCAATTCCCAAAAGGGTCAACTGCCGAAGGATTAGAAGATATGGCAGGTAATGTTTGGGAGTGGTGTATGGATGAATACGACGCGGATTTTTACCATAACGGACCCATCCATAATCCAATCAACCTGCGTCATCGTGATATTCTATACCCTCGAGTAATTCGCGGTGGGGCTTGGGATAGTGGACGGATTTTTCTTCGTTCGGCCTTGAGATTCAAATTTTTCCCACTCGACTCCAGCCANTCTATCGGGTTTCGTGTGGTCCGACCTTCCTCAAAGATAGCCAAGACCTCTGACTTCTAGATTTTGATTACGGTTTCAGAAAGAATCTAGGAGCGGTAAACACTACCTACCGAATATACCGTGATAACAGATATATTTAACCTTCGAATATTTAGGCTGTCACGGGTTTTGATCGTTCTCGGCTTGCTCTTTTTCCATTTCCTTGACCACGGGTCAACAAAACCGGAACATTTCAATGATATGACTAAAGAATTAGGATTAGATTTTCGCCACGTCAGTGGATTCTCGGATCAGCGTCATTTTGTGGAAACAATTGGGAGTGGTGGAGCACTCTTCGATTTTGATAATGACGGAGATTTAGATCTCTATCTCGTACAAGGAAATTATATAACCCAATTAGACCAGAGCTTAACAAACAAACTTTATCGCAACGATGGTGATCAACTGATCAATGTTACTGAGAAATCTGGTTTAGGTGACAGTCATTATGGTCTCGGTGTGATTGCTGGCGACTATGATGGAGATGGTTTTCGCGATCTGTATCTGACCAACTTTGGACCAAATATCCTGTATAGAAATAATGGTAACGGAACCTTTTCTGATGTTACTCAACAAGCTGGTGCGATCTGTTCAGATTTTAGTACTAGTGCGGCTTGGACCGATATCGACTCAGATGGTGATCTTGACCTCTACATTTGCAACTATGTAAGCTACGAAATAGAAAATGAGAAGCGTTGTTTCTTTAAGAATATTCCGATTTACTGCGGGCCAGTTGAATATTCTGGTGTTAGTGACCGTCTCTTCCAAAATAATGGGGATGGTACTTTCTCTGACATCACTATCTCAGCGGGAATCTATGAACCTGATTCTCGCGGATTGGGTGTAGTCTGCTCAGACTTGAATAATGACAATTGGATTGATATATATGTTGCAAATGATATGAACAAAAACAATATATATATCAATCAGAAAGATGGTACTTTTGTTGAGGAGGGAGTATTAAGGGGGGTTGCCTATGATGGGGAGGGATTAATCAATGCCTCTATGGGGGTTGACGCACGAGATTATGACAATGACGGAGATGTTGATTTATGGGTAACAAATTTCTCTCTTGAAGCAAATTGCCTTTTGGTTAACGATGGAACTGGCTATTTTGAAGACTTGTCTTTTGATTTAGGATTGGCAAAACCTTCGTTTCATTTACTTGGATTTGGTACACTATTTATGGATTATGATCACAATGGATGGCCGGATTTGGTAGTTGGAAACGGACATATTTGGGATAATGTCCATTTAATCGATACGACCATGACTTATGCGCAGCCACTTCAGATGTTCGATAATAAAAGTGGAAAATTTGAAGAAAGAAAATTTAGCACAAGCCTTCTACCAGCCAATTATGTCGTTCGTGGTCTAATTCGTGGAGATCTTGACAATGATGGAGATCTTGACTTGATTGTCTGTCAATCTAACCGGCCGACTGTTATACTTCGAAACGATCTAGGCAACCTCAAATCTTGGATTATGTTTCGCCTTATTGGAAAAAGTAAAAATACAGATGCTATCGGTGCAAGAATAAGAATAAATACAAATGGATTAACTCAAACGAGTGAAGTAATTAGTGGATCTAGCTACCTCGTTAGTAACGACATTCGTCTTCACTTTGGTCTTGGCAATGTGGATGTAGTGGAAGAGGTCAACATTCGCTGGCCAGATGGAAGTGAACAAATATTGAATAACATACCCGCTAGACAAATTCTTACCTTGGAGCAACCAGAAAATCTAGAATAGACGCGACAAGCGAGATCGAAGATTAGTCTTGTTCCTACCAGATCAGATCTCTTCTTTGAATTTACTAAACGAATTATAAACAACGAAAAAATTGGAATAAATTGTATGAGTCAAGGTGTAATGTTCGACTAATACAATTAGGGAAAATTAGATAGGATTTTGACCATTCTTGGTGGGTAATAATATCAAATCTGACTCAAGATTGATTTATAATTTTCGCGACTTCCATCAGCCATTTGAATTGGTGTTTTGTTCTTTTAGATACTTCTTAAAATCTTTGATATCCCGATCGTATATTTCATACCCAAGCCTTAAGTGTTCATGAAAAGGTAAATATCCATATTCCTCGAAAGGCAGACTGCTTCTGTTGGAACTGTTGATATCTGACCATCTCTCAGGTTCCTGGTCTAACATCATATTTTTCCAATCATGATATAAACTTTGGTTTTCTATTTGTAATTTCACCCACTCGTTTTTCTTTTGTTCATATTGCAGGGTTGATTGATCTTGCTCTGACAGTTTATTTTTGACTTTGTTACTAAAGTCTCTAAGATAATCCATTACAGAAATACCTCACCCTTCTATATGAGAGATTGGTTGAATCATTGGATCTCCGACTACCAAGCGATAGCAGACAAAGAACGGATTGAATTTGAACCACCAACCGACCAAGTGAAGCCATTTTATGCTTGACTAACTAGTCATTTTGCTAGTAGAGGTAAAAGCACAGACAAGTAATAATATGCAAGCACTTATTTTAATTTGATTCTGAGGCACATCTAAACCCGAAGAAGTTATCGAGACTATCAGGATTGAGTTGGTTTCGATTCTCTACACTCAGAGAATAAGTATAACTGTACCAAGAACCACCACGTACTACTTTTCCATCTCGGTCAAGGCTAAACCAGTCATGGCACCACTCCCAAACATTTCCGGCCATATCGTACAATCCGTACCCATTGGCAGGGTAACTACCGACAGGACTTGATTTTCCTACATCACGGCCGTAGTTGGCCCGACTAGTGTTAGGTTCCTGATTTCCCCAAGGATACTGCTTGTTTTTTAAACCACCACGAGCTGCCCATTCCCATTCATTTTCAGAAGGCAGACGTTTGTTAATCCATCTTGCATAAGCTGATGCATCATACCAACTAACGCCTACAACGGGTTGATTCGGCTGGTTGAAGTATTCATCATCCCAGTAGTAAGGCTTTCGGTGTCCAGTTTCCTGTACGAATCGATTATATTGGGCATTGGTGACTTCATACTTATCCAGATAAAAAGATAATGTGGCCGGACCGGCCGGTATTAGAACCATATCGGACTGGTTTTGAGAACCGGCCCGATATGGTTGTCGTAATCTAGAATTGTGCCAGTTGCGCTGCTGTTCTAACTTCTCCTTTGCTTCAACTTGACGCAGTTTCGCTAATAATTGTGCTTCCTTTTGACGATATATGACCTGTGCAACAGTATCATTATTCTTCTTTGCTAAATTAAATCGTTGTCGGGCTAAATCTAGTTCCGCCTGTATTTGCTGAGAAAGGGGCTTGGTTACCTGCTGAGGTTTAATTACTCTCTCTAGTTTCTTGATTTTCAGTCGTGCTACATCCGATAGATCTCCATGGGGGAAAACAGACAAAAAATCTTCAAAATCTAATATATTGGCTGAGTCTTTTACGATTTTCCAGGCTTCAAGTTCCGGATCAGTTACGCTGGAACCATCATTTGATAGTAATCTTGGCTTTATCTTATCGACCAAAACTAATCTAGTTTCACCTGTTAGGTTCAACCATGGCGTTTGCTTTTTTCCCCGGTAAGTTTTAGCCCAATTCAGTACCTTGTTTTGCGTGTAGTCTGCCAAATCGGTAATGGTAACTTCACCTTTCTCGTTAGCGGCTTCACCTTTCAACCCCTGTAGCAGATAATAACTGAAAACGCCATGACCTTTATCTGGCCATTCGTAAGCCCTCTCACCAACATTACAAGCATAAAAGATAGCACTGACTCGAGGCTGATGATTATCAAGATTGCGACGATGAATTTGAAACCCTTTAGAAAAGTTATCAGTCAAAAAGTTATCTTCAATGCCGCGGTTCGCTTCCGGATTGTTACGACAGGCATCAATAACTACCAATAATTGTTGTGCTTTAAGAGAAGATAGAATTTTATTGACACGATCTAAGGGAACTGCGCTCATCTCTAACGTATCTTGAGTCACAATATTGCTATTAGAGGACAAAAGAAAAGAGCCAACTTCATTGGCAATACCATGCCCTGAAAAGTAAAAAATAAAGGTGTCTGGAGGCTGAATTTGTTTGGCTAAAAGGCCTAATTGCATGATGATATTAATGTGAGTTGGCTCCATATTTCCTTTGGTATCATCAGTCATTAGGAGTATTTTATCCCTTTTGAACCCAGCCAAATTAATTAACTCATCACGAAAAGATAAGACATCGGCGACACAATAGCGTAGTGGACTGATATCGTCAGGGTAATTGTTGATACCAACTAACAATGCATAGTTCTCTGCTGAAGAAACAGGACAAATAAAAATAAGAAAGAAAAAAAAGAAGCAAATTTTTCGTGTCAACATAAATACGTTGATTCCGCAACGATCCTAACTGTTAGAAAAAGTAATATGTCTTCAAAAATCACAACATATTTTAAAAATCAGATCAGTTAAGCAAAGAGCAACAAATTATTGCATAAAGATATATGATCAATTTTCTAGATCACGAAACATCAACTATTCTTTTATAACGGTGATAAAAGTCATATTTTTACATATAAGTTCTACTTCCGACAATTTGACAACACTGTTAATTATTAAAGCTTACTTTCTGTCTCGCCTTCTCTTATTTGTATGAGTGAGTTTGGAATTACATCTCGGATGGTATCGATGATTCCACTTGGCCAGAAAACCTCCAGTAGATGTATATGCTTTACATCGGATCCTAAACCGAAATGAATACGTAGATCGTTTTGGGACATATAACTAGAACTGGAGCGAACCTCTGAAACGTAGGTCTTAACTGTATCAACTGAAGTAACAGTAAGTTTTACTTTGGCGCCAATTCCGTCTCGATTACTACCAAGTGGAGGACATGTCCCAATAACTTTCACCACCAACCATTGGTTCTCCGTCTGACTATTATTCCTCAGTAGGTATGGTGCAGCATGCTCATTAGATACCAGTATGTCTATATCCCCATCATTGTCATAATCACCAAATGCTGCCCCCCGACTGGCTTGTAAATCTTTGATGGTGTCATCATCAATAATTCTAGTAAAGCCACTATTACCATTATTGATTAGTAAATCGTTAGTTTGCGCATAAGTTGTTCCAGTTTCTAAATCGCTGATCAAATCTTCCAGATGCCCATTTGCTATAAATAGGTCCTTTAGTCCGTCATTATCCAAATCAAAAAAACCGACTCCCCAGCCTACATAAGGAAGTGAATATCCAAAACCGACAGCAAATGAAATATCTTCAAAAAAACCGTTTCCTTCGTTTCGATAAAGAACGTTTGGCTGATTTTGAAAGTTAGTCATAATCAAGTCAAAGTCACCATCATTATCATAGTCTGCCAAATCCAATCCCATACAACCCTGTAGTTCTCCACTGCTGTCCCCAGCAATTCCCGTCTCCCAAGCTATATTTTGAAAAGTTCCATTACCATTATTTTGGTATAGAAAATTTTCAGTTGCATCATTTGCAACGAACAGATCAATATCTCCATCGTCGTCATAATCAGACCACAACGGGCTCATACCTCTACCAATTGGGTTGTAAACTCCACTTTCTTTAGTGACATCTGAAAATGTACCGTCGCCATTATTCCGATAAAGGGTGTCTGCTGTCCCAGAAAACTGTTCTCCCGGACAGTAAACATGTTTCTTTTGGCCCAAAATATCAGTGACGTAACATTTTTGATGCTGATTGATTTTAAAATTACAGTAACTGGATACATATAAATCTAGATCTCCATCATTATCGTAATCCCCGAATGAAGAACCTGAACTCCAGTCTGTCCGATCAACCATAGCTGATGTAGTGACATCAGAGAAAGTTCCATCACCATTATTTCGATAAAGAACGTTAGGGCCGAAATTGGTTAAGTATAAGTCAATGAATCCATCGTTGTTATAATCGCCAGCGGAAATTCCTGTACCATAGCCAGCATGATCAACCCCAGCAATATTACTCACGTCAAGAAATTTTCCATCACCATTGTTTTGATAAAGCGCATTAGTAGACTGTTTTTGACCTGTAGAATCTGACGAGGAACCTTCCATTGATGTGGCGTTTACTAAATAAATATCGAGATTGCCGTCGTTATTATAATCTACCCAAGCACATCCAGATCCAATCGTCTCAATAAAGTATCTTTCTTGTCCTCGACCATTTTCATGTTGAAAATTAATTCCGACTTCCAATGTCACATCTGTAAATTTGGCAAGTTCTGTCGTCGAACCAGTAGGGAGAAATATTTCCCTGAGTATGATAAGCAACGAAAGAAATACGATTTTTTTGAATCCTAAACCTAGACTAATAGGCCTGTTGGCTAAAACCATAGTTGTGTAAGAAGATTTATCAATTTGCGAATCAAGGTTTATCATCTAAGAATCTATTTGGGAGAATCTAATTTCTCTTCTATCAATTTCAATATCTGCTGATATTCCGGTAGTGGATCCAATTCTATAGCCGCCTGAACTAATTGTAACGCAGTTGGCAAATCAGTTTCTGTTTTCAATAATAGTTTAGCCATAGAAATCTTGGGTGGTATAGCTTCTGGAGACAAAATTATTGCTTTTTGAAAGTCTAATTTTGCACCTTCAATTTCTTGGGTGCGTTGTTTGACTTTCCCTCTTTCCCAGTAACCGGGCGCCCAGTTTGGTACATTTAACAAGCCAATACTGAGTGTAGATTTAGCTTGATTTAGATTGCCAAGTTCAGCATGCACGTATGCTAATTCCTCAATTGCATTCAAAAACGTCGGATCTACTTCGACGGCAAGTTGAAGATTGCGACAGACTTCCTGCCAATTTTTTCTTTCAGCCCACTCATGAGCCTGACGCGAATGTTTTTCAGCTTTTAGACGCCTTGCCTGTTTTAACTGTCGTTTCCCTTCCTCTGATTTCCCTTGACGCAGTAGGTTCTGGGCATAGGCATAGGTATACGATGATTTTCTTGGATTAAGTTGGATAGACGCACGGTAAAATTCTTCAGCCAACATAAAATCATGTTTTTTTGTTGCTACTTCACCTCGGCCAAATAACGCCGGATCAAAATCCGGATTTAATTCTACGGCTGCGTAGAAACACGCGTCCGCTTCATCAAGACGATTCTGTCTTAGTAAAATAATACCCAGATTATAGTAAGATGGAACTGACTGAGGATATAGCTGTACCGTAAGATTGTAAATTTGCCTGGCTCGTTCGGTATTACCTAGATCTGCTTCTATCGTACCTAGGTTTAGGTACCAAGATAGCTGTGCTCTGGAGGTAGATGAATCGATAGCGTTTTGATACCACTTAACTGCTTCCTTGGATTGTTTGTTTTTGAAATATGTACTGGCTAAGGCTGCTTGTATTTGAGGGTGATCTGGACTAATTTCGATAGCCCGTAAAAATGTCGAAATGGCTGATGGATATCTCCTTTTCTCAACGAGACAACTAGCCATCCCAAGTTGCGCGGCCAGATAATTTGGATCGACTGTAGCCAATTTTTTGTAAATCGAGAAAGCCGAATCCCAATTACCTCGTTGGAATTCGGATTCAGCCCGAAGTAATTGGGGGTTATTTTTTTTCTTCTGAGCAAAAGAGTAAAAAGATCCGAAGAAAAAGAGGATGACAAAGATATAGAAAAAGGGTAATTTCCAGTATAGCCTCAAGTGCATAATAGTGGGAATTTATTGGCTAAATTGTCCTCAAATATACGTTTACAAAAGATTCTGACATTGTGTGTTTAGTATAAACGAACGAATGATGAGCTAAATCGAGATTATATTCAACCAGTTGTTCATTCAATACTCCTAATTGAAATTAGGATATTTATAGATATTTTCTCTATCCTATTGCAAAAGTAAAGAAAAATGTTAGAATCAGCCATCATTACTGAATACTAGCTAGCTATTATAGAATAAAAACCAAATTTTACTTGTATCAGAATAATAAAGATTGTTAGCAAATTGATCAATCTAGATGAAAATAAAATTGATGAAAACATCTAAACGGTATCGATTATTTTTTTTATTTCTAACTTTCTTTTTCCTAATTTTGGCTTTTAACGCTCAATCTCAGTCAGTTAAAGACGAGTCAGTTCGACCATACCCCAAAGAGGCTGAATCTCGCTTTCTGCGAGCAAACCAAGCCTTTAAAAGTAAGGAATGGGATCAGAGTTTATATATGTACGAGCAATTAGCAGAAGAGTTCCCCGCAATTACTTCAGCCCAAGTCGGAATTGGATTGTCTGCTGCCAAATTAGAAAATTTCCCATTAGCGTTAGAAGCATTTCATCAGGTTGTGGAATTGATGCCCAATGCTACTGGTGTGCAAGGAGAGCTTGCTGATGTTTATCGAAAAATACAAAGATTTGACCAAGCAGAAAAATGGTACCTGAAAGCAATTAAGGGTACCAAGTCGAAGGCTCCTGTAGCATGGTATATTGGACTTGGTTTATTAGAAACTGAACGAGGGAATCATGACAAAGCAGTACAACACTACATGATGGCTATAAATTTACACCCAACTTCCACGGTGGCTTATCACAATCTTGGTACGATTCTGATAAAGTTAAATCGATTTGATGAAGCAGATGATTATTTTGACGCTGCTTTGGAACTTGATTCTAATATAGCATCTGCACTTTTTGGAAAAGGAAAAGTTTGTTCCAAAAGACGAAACTTTGTTGCAGCAAGGGATTACTATCTTCGAGCGATTGAGTTATCACCGGAAATTCCAAACTTTCATCATTCACTGGCTCAAGTTTTTTTTCGACTCAATAACCACGAAGAAGGACAAAAACATTTGGCTGCTTATAAACGTAATAAAGCTAAGTTACATTTTAACGAAGGTCGTCAGATGATAATGAAATCGGATTGGAATGGGGCTTTAGTGCGTTTGCAAAAGGCAGAAGAAACTGATCCTACCTATACTGATACTAAACGATACCTTGCCTATGTAAAAATGAATCTTGGAGATTATGGATCAGCCAAAAAAGGATATGAGTATGTCCTTGGAATCGATCCGGGGGACTATTTATCTCTGTATTATCTTGGAATGACAGAAATCGCTTTAGGCCAATTAAAGTCAGCGGAGCAATCTTTTCTTAGAGTTATAAAACTGGTTCCTGAATACCAAGATTGCTACCTAGAATTAGGTGATTTGCGCAGGAAAACTGGTGATCTGACCGGAGCGGAATCGGCCTACACCATGGGAATTTCTCAAAATGAATCTTGGGCACCTGGTTATCTGTGGCGAGGTCGACTTAGATACGAGAACGACGATTTGGAGGGAGCGGAAGAAGATTTTCGTGCCTCTATAAGACTTGCACCAACTATTGCCGCACCCCAATATTCTCTGGCTTGCCTATTAGTACGAAAAGGAGAAGATCTCAACCAAGCGCTGAAATGGTCTAAATCTGCTGTTAATCTTGAATCTGCGCCGGAATATCAATCTTTATTGGCTTCCATCTATTTTCGTCAGGGTAAGTTTCAGCTAGCCGCGGCCAAAATTGAGCATGCGTACCAGCAAGAGCCAGAAAATCCTGATATCGTGGCATGGCGAAATCGTATCTACCAACAACTAAATAAAAATAAATGATCAAGTTTTGATTCTGTCATCTAATCGCTTTTTTCATAGTCTATGCATCTTAATTATGACTTGTCCCTTTCTTATCACCAGCCCTTTATGGTCCTGGGTGGAATTTACTGATAATAGTAAAACTGCTGGTATAGATTTCCTTCACCGTAATGGTGCTACAGGAAAACGTCTGTTTCCTGAACCTAACGGTGCCGGTTGTGCTTTCTTGGATTATAATGCAGACGGATGGATGGATATTTATCTAGTGAATAGTGGAAATTTTCAGAATCCGAATGCACCAAATGCCTTGTACCGAAATAATGGTAATGATACATTCACGGATCTTACTCAAGAAGCAGGAGTTGGTAATACCGGCTTCGGTTCGGGTATATGTGTAGGTGATTATGATAACGATGGTTGGGAAGATATCTACATATGTAATTTTGGAAGAAATGTTCTCTATAGAAATCTCGGGGACGGAACTTTTTCTGATGTGACAGAAAAATCAGGCGTTGAAGAACACAGTTGGAGTACATCAGCGACATTCTTCGATGCTGATAGTGACGGAGATTTAGATCTATATGTTGCTAACTATCTGATATATTCAGTTGAGACTGATGGTTGCCAATTGGAAAGCTTAAGAGTCTATTGCGGACCTGATAATTACCCACCAGCAAATGATAGTTTCTACCGAAATAATGGTGACGGAACCTTCCAAAACGACTCAATATCAGCCGGTTTGGTTCATTCTGGCCGTGGTTTTGGGGTTATTACAGGAGACTATGATAATGATGGGGATCGGGACATTTTTGTTGCTAACGATTTAAGTCCAAATTTTCTTTATAGAAATAATGGAGATGGTCAATTCGAAGAAATTGGTTTTTTGGCTGGAGTGGCTTTGAGCGAGGACGGAACTGTTGGGAATGGGATGGGTATTGACCTGTCAGATTACAACAACGATGGTGGTTTGGATTTGGTCGTTACCAACTATCAAAGTCAGGTCAATACAGTTTACCGTAATGATCTAGATGGTTTTTTTACTGATGTTTCATTCGTATCAGGTACGGGGTTACCGAGTTTTCCTTTACTCAGCTGGGGATGCGGTTTTGTTGATGTGGATAACGATGGTTGGCGTGATCTATTTGTGGTAAATGGGCACATACACGACAATATTGACCAATTCGATGATATTGGTGATTACGCGCAACCTAAACAGCTATTTCGAAACTTGAGAACGGGTGCATTCTTAGATATGTCATCCAAAAGTGGCAAAGCATTAATCGAGCCACAGGTAAGCCGTGGTGCAGCATTTGGAGACTATGATAATGATGGAGATATAGACATTCTGATAAATAACCTAGAGGGATTGGCTACTCTTCTTCGAAATGATGGAGGAAACGATCGTAGCTGGATTAGAGTCTCTATTCGTCCTCCCGCACAATCGTTAATGGCACGTGTTTTTGTAGAAACGGACGACGGATTAAGTCAAATTGATGAGGGGCAGAGTGGTGGAAGTTATGTCTCACACAATGACACGAGGCTGCTTTTCGGTTTAGAAACTGCCGACGTTGTCCGTGTTTGGGTCCAGTGGCAGGATGGAACCCATAGTGAAGTTATCAAGACCCCAACCCGTAAAGAAGTAGTTTTTTATCATCATTCTTATTCCGACTAGCGTAGAAAGTCCAGTTTTTAATAATCTGAGGCTGTATCAGGTCCTGTCAGTTTTTTGGCTCAAATGCGCATTCTAAGTGTCCTGGTTTGGGACATTCTAGGCGGCACAAATGTGCCAAATTTCATCAATTTTCAGCACAAATGTGTCATTCTGGCTATCTTGAAACGGACAAATCATAGCAAAAATTATCTTTTTTCAGACAGCTTGAGCTGAGGATTGAAGATATCTTTTGTCCAAAAGAATAAAGAGTTAGCACAGTTATAAAAGGGAGATTGATCATCTAATATTGCGGATGCTCATTTCCCCATACCATGATCGTTGGGATCAATTTTTTTAATATTGTTAGCTTCGACTCGATAAAAACCAATACCATTAGTAGTTGTCTCCACTAATTAGTAAAAGTCACTGAATATCTGTTAAAAAACATCCCAGATATTTCAACAGCCTCTATGTTTTCATTCACTAACCATATGTTATATTCCCAAATTACCAATTAGAGGATGCAGTATGTCTTGGACTTATCAAGCCATTGAAAAAATTGAAGCGAATTTTCAGCGTTCGGCAGACACCCATATGATTAAAGTAGATATGCCAGCTACGCCCAATATTCACTTATATATGAAGGATGAGTCCACTCACCCAACGGGCAGTCTAAAACACAGACTTGCGCGTTCTCTATTTTTGTACGGCTTGTGTAACGGCAATATCAAACAAGTCACAACCATAGTTGAGGCGTCGTCGGGCAGCACGGCAGTGTCAGAAGCGTATTTTGCGCGTCTGTTAGGACTGCGGTTCATTGCTGTTGTTCCCAAAGCAACCAGCCAAGAAAAAATTGATAAAATTGAATTTTATGGCGGTGAATGTCACTTTGTGGATGCCCACGATATCTATCAGCAAGCCTCTTCAATCGCCACCGAACTGAACGGCTATTACATGGACCAATTTACTTACGCTGAGCGAGTAACCGACTGGCGCGGTAATAACAATATTGCCGAGTCAATATTTCAACAAATGAGTAAAGAGCCTCATCCTGTTCCAAAATGGGTGATTGTGAGTGCGGGAACTGGCGGCACATCAGCCACCATTGGACGCTATATCCGTTATACACAGCAAGCGTCACGACTCTGTGTACCCGATCCTGAACATTCTGTTTTTTATGATTATTACCAACAGCATGATGCTACGATTACGTCATCTCATGGCTCTCGCATTGAGGGTATTGGTCGTCCGAGGGTAGAGCCCTCGTTTGTAAGTCAGGTGGTTGACAGAATGGAGCGGGTCCCAGACAAGGCCTCCTTCGCTGCGATGCAACAGCTCTCCAATATATTGCAACGCAAAGTGGGTGGCTCTACTGGTACCAATTTCTATTGTGCATGTATGTTGATGGCGGAGATGGCTGCAAAAGGTGAAAGTGGCAGCGTGGTTTCCATGATTTGCGACAGTGGCGAACGCTATCAAGACACCTATCACAACTCCCAATGGTTAGTGCAACACGTTGGTGATATTAGTGAATATACAGAGCAACTTGCTACATTTTATCAGTTGGGAAAATGGCGATAGCCTTTTCCTCGCGTATTCGCTAGCATAATGTCAATGAGTGATATGAAAAGGACAGTTATCGTAATGTTTCGCTGGGGGTGGGTTGGTATCACATTTTTAAGTCTATCGTTGTTTGCTCAAACATAGTTTCTAACAATTGACATATCTAATTTTCCAGATTGGGTTTATATTGAAAAAATCTGAATGCTTCCTGTAACAAAAAGAAAAATTTTGTTAGAATTCATTCTAGTAGATTAGATCATTGTTCGTGTAACTATTGAGTATGAGATGTTCTTCGAACTATCAGGAACGATCTCAGAAATTCGAAAAGACTTTCAAAAAAGCAGACGTAGAGTTCAAGTCTTCTAAAAAAAGAAAATAAATAGGACTTCCGAAGTCTGTGAAGATAGAAATTCAGGGTGTTATAGATTTACAATTGATCATAACAGTATGATGGTCAGCAAAATACCAATCGTGGATTTATTTCCGAAACGGCTAAAGGGTATAAAAATTTTAGCGTAAGAAATAGTGATTTCGATTTATTACACAACCATAGATGGTTTACTGAAATCAGTCATAAATTCTGTTCTGGAAAATTAGAAGTCAGGTTGGTATCAAAGATTCAAATATTACGAGAAAGAAATACATAATAAGGCGACGAGCGGAAAGAGAACGTCGTAAAAAATCTACCTGTCTCAAAGAACGTTAGGTTCAGCATTACTTTTTCAAATTATTGTCCGTACATATTAGAGAACAAAAAATGACAACCTGCTGAGGGAGAAAATTGATATGCCTATAGCCGATGCTATGCCTGAATTGAAAAGAAACATCCAATTTTTTGCTGTTGAAAATGATCAACCAAAAAGCTTGACGCCCCAACAAATTCAGCAATTCAACCAAAAAGGCTATATATTCCCGCTGGATGTATTTAGTGAGACTGAGATTGCTGCACACCGGGCATATTTCGATCAGTTAATAGAACAACAAATAAATGAAGGGAAAGACGCATATTCAATTGCTGGATGGCACAGTAAACAACCAGAAATTTACGACTTAGTGACAGATAGTCGAATTTTAGATTATTTGGAAGATTTACTTGGTCCTGACCTAATCTGTTGGGGCACTCACTACTTTTGTAAATTACCGGGAGACACTAAACAGGTTAGCTGGCATCAAGATGCTTCCTACTGGCCAATTACACCCAGCAAAACAGTGACTGTCTGGTTAGCAATTGACGATGCAGACACTGAAAATGGAGCAATGAAGGTCATTCCCAAATCTCATTTACACGGACAGATTATTTTCGAACATAGTCGTAAAGAAGAGCAGAATGTATTGGGTCAGACTGTGAAAGACGCGGAAGACTATGGTTTGGCTCCGGTAGATTTCGAGATTAAAGCTGGACAGATCTCACTTCACTCTGACCTCCTACTTCATGGTTCGGCCCCTAACCAATCTGACCGACGTAGGTGTGGACTAACCATGCGGTTTGTCCCACCGGAAGTGAAGGCCTTAACAGGTTGGAACAAAAACTCTATCATTGCAAGAGGAACTGATGTGTCAGGTCACTGGACCAATCAGCCAAAACCCTTGATTAAATCTGATTTAGAATGATGATTTATCTGCTTACAATAGGAAAATTTAACAAGTGGTATTAGATGCAATTTGATACAAAGGGTTGGAGTATCTAAAAATGAAAAATGGCGTAAATGAAGATAATAGGTCATCAAAGTTGAGTGCGTTGTTTTCGAAACTAGGTTCGCACCTAGAGATAAAACTGCTTCCATCTAAATGGTTAAATAGTAAAGGACATATAAACGCAAAAACCACTTTGATAATGATTCT
>PAYP01000102.1 GCA_002714785.1 Candidatus Poribacteria bacterium
TAGTACTTCAAGGAAATGGTTTTAATGCCAGCTCGAATTTACGTGTTTTATTTGGCGACAGTGAAAACAGCTTAACTAATTTGACAAATGTAATAGCTGTCACACGTTCGAATGGTACTTTTTCTATTGGTCTTCCTATTCCGATCGGTCCCTATACGAGTCAACCAGATGCTAATAGTAGATTTTCTACTTTCATTCGCATAAGTGATTCAACTGGACTGTCGACTGGAACCGAGCCATTTGTTGGGGTTAATATGCAGTCGGCTAGCTTGCTAACTCAACCCGAAAGGATTACAGCTAATGCCAAACTAACAATTGCAGGGCTAGCTGTCAGTGAAAATGGTGCGCCTTTAGCTAATGCTAATTTGGGTTTTTTAACTCTGAGGCAACCTAATGGAACAGAAACTACTGTTAGTAGTCAAATTAACGGTTTGACCATTGTTGATCAAATCGGCTCCCTTCAATCAGACAATAGTGTTTTATCCGATTCTGCCGGTCGGGTTAAGGTCAGTTTCATTGTGCCTTCGGTCGATGGTGGAACGGCTGAAGTCAAATTTACTGCGGTCCAAGAGTTGAAGGCGGATTTCGAAATTTTACCAAAATTACAGCTTTCCGTTGACGGTGCAAAACCAGGAGAAACTATTACTGTCGTTGGTTCGAGTTACCGGTCAGAAGATGTGATTAGTGTTTCGTTAGATGGGACTAAAATTGATACTACGCCGTCGATTATTAAAACAGACAAACGTGGTTCTTTTGAAGCTGAATTTGTTATACCTCTGGAATTACCTGGTGGTTCAGTAACTATTGTAGCCACCGATAGTGGAGTAACGGATGCCAAACAAACGCCGACAATCGCTAGCCAGCTGACTATCCTTGGAATTTTGGATACACCTGTCGAGGGCGCACAATTTAGACCTGGCGACACAATCAATGTTACAGGTAAAGGTCTTAATGCCAATGAAACTGCTGTTATATCTATCGGAGGTGTAATAATAACAGATCAAGTATTCACCACTGAGGCTAACGGAAGCTACGATTTTTCACTGACTATGCCTTCCCTGTCCGGGGGCGCTCATAAAATTCGAGTTTCTGCTAGTACTAACGTGGCTGAAGGTGGTATTTCTATCACATCAACACCAATTACTATTTCACCGACCGAGGGTAGTGTGGGTACTAAAATCGACATTCAGGGAAGTGGTTACCAAGCTAATGCACCGATTTCTGTGAGTATCGGGTTTGTGGAAGATGTTACTTTCGGTAATGTTTCAGCAACTGGGGAAGTGGCAATGGAGTATATTATTTCCAGGCCGCAGTCACCGGGAGAGAAAACACTGACCATCAATATTGGTGATGAGAAATTCTACAAAGGATTTAATTACCAACTGGATGCAGAAGGTCCAGCTATACTAAAAGCCACCCACGATGGTGGTACAGGGGTAATTAGTAAAGTTGGTCAGGTTGTTATCATTAAGGCTATCCAAAGGGATGATTTTGATATTGCTAAGCGAGGCACTTACAAAATTGGAGATCCATCGGTGAGTGAATCAATCGATTCTGGAGATCTGTACAACGATGGTACGCATCAAGATGAAGGTGCTAATGACGCCGTTTGGGCTATTCCTTACCAAGTCCCAGCCGGTGTAACAACTAAGGTTGATGGGTTACCTAGTTCCGTTCCGGTCCAACTGACTCTCTTCGATGCTTTGGGCAATGCTACTACTCAAGAAACGGACATACCGATTCAGATCGATACTGTAGCAGAAATCAAAAAACTAAATGTAAGTGGTACTGGAAAATACAAAGTTGGAGATAAACTTACCATTACTGTAGTCGGTGAAGAAAATTGTTCAGGAACGTTCCAGATCGCTGGTGTTACTGGCAAAGAGCCACTGGTACAAGGTATGTTTGCGAATCAGTATCGAGCTAGCTATACATTTAGAGGAGGAGACAGAGCATTAAATGCTAAGCTAATCATTGAATTAACAGACTCCTACGGGAACGTTACCACTCAAAATGCTGAGAAGACGATAACAATTGAGGAGGTTTTACAACTCAATCGAGTTAGTCTACCAACACGTTTACATGGCGGGGACCGGTTCAGTGTCGAGTTTTTCTCTAGCTCTGAAGTGACACCTAGTTTATCTATCTCTGATGAACTCCTTGAAAACCCCGTAAATCCTGAAGAAATCGAATATAATTGGAAACCTATTACATTACTGCAGTATAGGGCTTTGGAACCGGAGGAGACGGCGTCCTCTTTGGTTAGTGGACTAACAGTAGTTGAAGCGGAAAATATGAGTGATGATGAGTCCGAAAGTGAAGAGATAATGACTCACTATATTGCATTTGCCCGTATTCCAGCTGATTTGCTGTTGAGTAGTCGAATGCGTTTAGTTCGCTTAATGATTTCAGATAAGACGGGGAAATCACAAACAGCTGAGATCCCAGTTGATTTCTATGGGGTCTCGAGTTTTACACTTGATGTTCCCGTTGGAATTAGCATGATACACTTACCCTTAGCTGTAACCGCTGTTAATAATGAAAAGCAAGAAATTAAGACAGTTGGTGATCTATATCAGGTCTTGGGCGGAGCCCAAAAAGTTAATTTACTCATCACCTATGATCATCGGCAAAATGCTTGGAGTAGTTATCTAGGCGAATTAAATCGAAATAGCCAAGCAGATCGTATCATAGAAGGTGATACTGGTATCATCACAGTTTTGAAGGAACATACGACACTTCAATTATATGGACGATCGCTAGGAGATAATGGTGTCGGTACTATTAGTTTACAAAAAGGGTTGAATCATGTCGGTATTCCTGTCAAGAACCACCAAGTAAATACCGTTAGCGACCTGTTTGCATTAGATGGATTTAAAGATAATGCCACGGCCATAATTGTACCGGATCAAGGTAAATTCAAGGTTGTAGCAGCAAAAGGCGATGATGGGGATATTCCTATCGTTGGAGGGCAATCTTTTATAGTAACAGCAAAACGTAGTAGCCAAGTGCAGATCGGCGGTTTGGCTTGGTCAAATGCATTTCAAAGCAAAGTGAATTCTGCACCATCTATATTAACTCAAAACGGCACCCCATTATTAGTAATAAATGGTCGACTGACTGACGAGGAAAGTCAATCAGTGGATGAAGAAATTAGTTTCACGGTTCAGCGGTTGAATAGTCTGTCGACTAACGGTAGCCATTGGACAAACCAATCCATTTTTGATCTGTCTGCGAAAACGAGATTAGATGGTTATTTTTCAGCAACTCAGATAAGTTTCCAACCGGAGGGACTACTTTCTGTTAATGATGTGTTAGAAGTTGAGGTAGCATTATCTAATAAAGATCTCAGAGTTAGACCAATAGTCTATCAAGTTACTCGTGAAGATTTACAGAATGGTTTCATTATGCTACCAGATCTAGTTGCTTATCAAGTGCCTAAATATAGTGAACTAGGGCACAACTATCCTAATCCATTTAATCCGGAAACTTGGATCCCATACCAAATTGCAACCGATAGTCAGGTTGAACTGAAAATTTATAGCAGTAGTGGTCAATTAGTGAGAACAATCGAGATTGGATATCAAACGGCTGGGCATTACGTGAGTCGCCAAAGAGCCATTTATTGGGATGGCTGTAATGATGTTGGAGAACCTATTGGTAGTGGTATTTACTTTTATGTTCTGAGACTCGATAGTGAGACCGAAAATCGTATATTTAGTAAAAAAATGACAATAGTCAAGTAGATATAATGTTACTATCAGATCAAGATATTGTCCAAGCTCTAGACTTAGGTAAGATAAAGGTTGACCCATTTCCCGATTTTTCAACTCAACTAGGTTCATGTTCGATCGATTTTCATCTTGGTAACATCTTTCGAGTTTTTGAACATAGTAAGTATTCGCATATTGATCTTCGGTCAAATTTCAGTATTAATGAGCTAATGCGAAAAGTTTCGGTTGCTGATGGTGAGGCTTTTACGATTCAGCCGGGTGATTTTGTCTTGGCTGCTACTCGAGAAACCTTGGAACTCAGTGATGACATCATGGGGCGGCTAGAAGGACGAAGTAGTCTGGCTAGAATTGGTATAATTGTACATAGTACTGCTGGCTTATTTGATCCTGGTTGGGTGGGAACTGCTACTTTAGAATTAGGTAATCTTGGAAGAATGCCAGTTAAACTTTATCCCGGTGACAGGATTTGTGCCTTCACTTTTCACCAATTATCTTCTCCAGTCAAAGTCCCTTATAAAAAGAAAAGCGGCAATAAGTATGCTGGCCAGATTGAGCCGGAAGGTAGCCGGTTCAGCAACGACTTCCAGTAATTTGCCTGATTTTTGAGCGGTGCTCTGCCGTTTTTTTTTGCTGCCAGCTGTCATTTTATAAGTATTCGTGCTATAATTTCCGATTGAACTAGGTTTTTAAATTGGCATATAAATTGCCGTTATCGGCATAGCTGTTAGGTGAAGCAACCTGTTTTCTGGTCGCTATTTACATAACTCGTTTGGAGGTCTGTGTTAACAGATGAGCGTAAAATCAAAATTAGAATACATTTGGTTGGATGGTTTCGAACCAACCCAAAGTCTTAGAAGCAAAACACGTATCGAGAAGGATTTCTCAGGAAAATTAGAAGATTGTCCCATGTGGAACTTTGATGGTAGTTCGACTGAGCAGGCTTCTGGTGATTCGTCGGACTGTCTTCTAAAGCCCGTAGCAATATTCCCAGATCCAGATAGACTCAACGGATACCTCGTAATGTCAGAAGTACTGAACGCTGATGGTACACCGCACGAGACTAATGGCCGAGCAACTATTGAGGATGACGATAACGACTTCTGGTTCGGTTTTGAGCAAGAGTACTTTTTATGGAACCCAGAAACTGAATTACCCCTTGGGTTTCCTGCATTTGCTTATCCCGCCCCTCAAGGCCCCTATTACTGTAGTGTAGGTGCTAAAAATACATTCGGTCGAAAAATTGTTGAAGCTCATCTTGACCAATGCTTAGATGCAGGACTGAATGTTGAAGGAATTAATGCGGAGGTAGCAACAGGTCAATGGGAATTTCAGATATTTGCCAAGGGAGCAAAAGACGCTGGAGATCAGATTTGGGTTGCTAGATATTTGGCTGAAAGAAATGCTGAGAAGCACGGAATTGCAATCAATTGGCACCCTAAGCCAGTCAAAGGAGACTGGAATGGGTCAGGGATGCATGCCAACTTTTCTAACGGAGCAATGAGAGAAACTGGTGGCGAATCTCTATTCAAAGGCATTTGTGAAGCATTTGGTGAAAATATCGAAAGGCATATATCTGTCTATGGTGCAGATAATGAACAACGCTTGACAGGTCTACATGAAACTGAATCGATCGATACGTTTTCTTACGGTGAGTCTGATAGAACGGCATCAATCCGAATACCGGTCAATACAGTTGAAGATGGTTGGAAAGGGCGGCTTGAGGATAGGAGACCTGCTTCTAATGGAGACCCCTACAAAATTGCGGCTGCGATTATTGTTACGACAAAAACAGTTTAATAAAAGCGGGTAGTCTTCTATACTTATCCTACTAATTAGTCAACTGGGTTGTAAAACCGATTGCCGGAGGACAAATGAAGAAATTAGAATGTATAATCCGACCTTTCAAGCTGGAAGGAGTTAAAGAATCTCTCACCAACATCGGTATTCGAGGAATGACTGTGTCGGAGGTAAGGGGTTTTGGACGAAGTCGTGGACACACGGAACTTTACCGGGGAAGTGAGTATACCATTGAATTTGTTCCGAAATTAAAAGTAGAAATTGTCGTTCCTGAAGAAGACGTCGATAAAGCAATCGAAGCTATTCAAGAATCAGCGTCAACAGGAAAGATTGGTGATGGAAAGATTTTTGTTGTTCCAATTGATGAAACTGTCCGTATCCGAACGGGAGAGAAAGGACCAGCTGCAATCTAGTTTAGTTTATTTCCAAAANAGAATACTTATATACAAAAGAGGCTTGCTATANNCNGANNATAGNANGCCTCTTTTGTATATAAGTATATAAAAANTTTGGTATCTAGATGTTTATCCCTGGCCACTGTTGGTCTGAGCAGGTAATATCGACAGTGATACCATCTGGGTCTTCAACTTTGAAGGCAGTATCCTGTATGTCCCGCGGGTCTAGTACCTCCTCACCTCCAAGACCATCTGAAAATATCTGAAACCCCATTTCCAAACAACGCTCAGCGGCTTCTTCCAAGTTTGGCACACAGACTCCGATATGCAGGTAATCCAGCATACCACTAACATGCTGGGGGCGATCCGGACCGTTGTGTTGGAACACACGAAAATTGTGAAACCCATCGGTCAAATCAAAGCAATTTTCCGTCTGTTGGCTAATTTCCAGACCTAGGGCATCTCGCCAGAAAACGAGGCTTTTCTCTAAGTTCGTACACCGAACCCCAATATGAACTAACTTAGTCTTCGACATTCTATTCTCCTATTATCTCATCTGCCAGTGTTAGATTCTAGCACAGGTTNAAATCAGAAGAAACAAAAATTGATTCCTTGATGGTATTGTTGCAATTGCCCCCAAATTATATTAAGATTCAGAATGATACCAAGTNGAATGGCCGAAAAAAGGTNAACAATAATTCAAAATGAAGATTTGGACCTCTTGTAAGAACAAGTTCGATATTTCACCGGATAAGTTTGGTGAGCTTCGTTCATCGAATGATTTACTCAATACTCCTTCAAAACTCAGACAAAGAATTACCGAAGATGGTTATTTACTTCTGCGAGGNTTACTAGATAGAGAAAAAGTCAAGGCTGCACGAGANGAATTGTTGATTAAAATGAACCGGAACGGGTCANTTGATGACAATTACCTGACCAGAGAAGGTGTTGATTTNGNCACGAAAAATAAGGTNGATCAAGCGAATNTTCGAAACGGTATAGCCGTCAGAAATTTGACNCAAAGAGGTGAAATGATCGATTTCTATGATCAATTCTTTGGTGAACCCACCCGTGCTTTTGACTTTATTTGGGTACGAGCCGTCAATGTTGGTACAGCTACTGGCTGCCATTATGATTGGGTTTACATGGGTCGTGGTTCTAAACAACTTCATACCAGCTGGACTCCCTTAATGGATGTTTCTAAAATTGACGGTTCTTTGGCTATTTTGAAAGGTTCACATCAGTTTAAAAAGTTAATTTCTACTTATGGTTCAATTGATGTTGATGATGAGCGGANCAGTCAACAATTTGGTGGGTGGTATACTCAGGATCCAATGGAAGTACAAAACCAATTTGGCGGCCAATGGCTGNCAACTGACTTTGAGGCNGGTGATCTGCTTTTGTTTACAATGCACACCATGCATTGTTCATTGGATAATNAGTCGCCTAATAATCGAATCCGGTTGACCCTAGACACTCGTTATCAACCAGCGTCTGAACCCGCAGANGANCGATGGNTCGGCTCNGATCCCATCGCTCANGGTCCACTAGCGAAGCGTCAATAAATTTCTGTTATTTAGAAATAAAAAGATCATACCATATAAGACTAAATTTAAATTATAAGAGAATTAAAATGGATAAATTAATTCAGCCAATCTTAGAAAAAGCTCTAGCTGGACAACGTCTCANTTTTGATGATGGTCTTTCCTTATTCAGAAGTTTTGATTTAATTTCTATTGGAAATGCTGCTGATCAAGTTCGTCAACGTCTCCACCCCAATGGCTACGTCACGTATATTGTGGATCGTAATATAAATTATACTAATTTATGTTATGTCGATTGTGATTTTTGTGCTTTTTATCGTCATAAAACTGACCCTGATGCTTATGTCATGTCTCGTGAGGAACTTGGAGAAAAAATAGAAGAAACATTAGATCTTGGTGGTGTACAGATTTTATTGCAGGGAGGCCTTCATCCAACCTTAAAACTTGAGTGGTATGAAGATTTGCTTCGTTGGATAAAGTCTAACTACGATATCCATATTCACGGGTTTTCGCCACCCGAATTAGATTGGTTTGCCAAAATTAACAAAATTTCTTTACCAGAGACACTGACTAGGTTACAAGATGCTGGACTTGGCTCCATTCCAGGAGGTGGAGCAGAAATTTTAACAGACCATGCTAGAGAAGCAATCAGTAGGAAAAAGTGTACGGCTGATGAGTGGCTAGAAGTTATGCGACAAGGGCATTTGGTAGGTTTACGGTCAAGTGCAACCATGATGTATGGACACTTAGAAAGTTATGCTGAACGTGTGGAGCATTTACTTCGACTCCGTGAATTACAAGACGAAACCAACGGTTTTACCGCTTTTATTTGTTGGTCGTTACAGCCTAATCATACTCAGTTAGAATACCTTGTGCCAGCTGGTAGTTTCGAGTACTTAAAAACTTTAGCTGTTTCGCGATTGGTATTAGATAATTTCGANAATTTTCAGTCTTCTTGGGTAACACAAGGTCCCAAAATCGGTCAATTGTCGCTAAAATTTGGTGCTAACGATATGGGGGGAACAATGATTGAGGAAAATGTCGTTAGTCAGGCAGGNACCGTTTATTGTATGCCGATGGAAGAAATCGAAAGAGTTGTCGGCGAATTGGGTCTTATTCCCAAGCAACGTGACTTTTTCTACCAACACCTAAACTAACAAATATCCGTGGATTTTTTTACTTTTCTATTAGAGCACCCCGCTGCCCGCTATGCTTTGCTGACCTTTACAGGAATGTTTGCTGGCTTCCTTAATTCGGTGGCTGGTGGCGGTTCACTACTAACCTTACCGGTCCTGATTTTTCTTGGTTTACCAGGTGCTACGATTGCTAATGGTACTAACCGACTAGCAATTATGTTACAAAACATTGTTGGCGTAGTCGGTTTTCGCCGGAAGGGCGTTTCAGATTTTGGTTATGGAATTCTGATCACATTACCTGCGATGTTAGGTGCAGTCTTTGGGACCTTATTGGTAATTAAATTAGGAAAAATCGATAAGAGTGGTGTTATTTTTAATCGCGTACTGGCTGGTATCATGATTGGTGTATTGATTCTTACATTATTCAATCCTCTTAAACAATTTCAGCTGCAGATTCAAAATTTGAGTCGAACGCGAAAAGTTACGGCAGGTTTGATTTTTTTCATTCTCGGTATATATATGGGATTTATACAGGCGGGTGCAGGATTTATGATTATTGCAACGCTTACTATAGTTAACGGGTTTGACTTAGTAAGAACCAATGCTCTTAAAATGTTGGTTGTACTTTTTTGTACGCTAGTAGCCTTAGCTATTTTTATCCGAAATGGACATATCGATTGGGGACTTGGTATTGCTCTCGGATTTGGAAATGCCGTGGGAGCTTGGGTTGGAAGTCAATGGGCCGTTGAAAAAGGGGACAAGCGAATCCGTGTAGTTCTGGTATGTGCCGTTTTAGCTTTTGCGGCCCAACTGGTCTGGAAAAGTTTTCTGACTTCCTAAAAATAAGTTTTTTGCTTGATTTCTTTGGTTTCTGCTACTTACTCATTGCGCTGTGAAGTGCCATCTAGTCTTCTTTGTCGAGCTACCTGACCCAGTAGTTGCTCTACGATTTCTGGCTTCTCCAAAGACAGGTCAGTGGTTTCATAGGGATCGTTTTCAATATGATATAGCTGACTGTTGCTTGCTAACATATCATCAGTTGAGATCAATTTCCAGTTCCCGTGTCGAAGACAAAATTGTGTACCCTTGAAGTTCCAAAACAAAACGCGATTATCAACCTTTTTACCTTCCGTAATCACTGGCCAAATATCTATACCATCCCACTGTGGGTCGTGATTGAGTTGGCAGTCAGCCAAATTGGTTAGTGTTGGCATCCAGTCCGCAATATGTAGTGGTTGGAGACAAATACCAGGGGACAGCTTTCCTCTCCAGTTGATTATAGTTGGTGTCCGGATCCCACCTTCGTAAAGCTGTGCCTTTTGACCTCGAAATGGCTTATTATTACCCAATTTTGGTTGTTCTTCCTGCCAACCAGGATATTGGTCGCTACTATGAAGTCTGGCGTCCGAAATAGCCCCATTATCCGAACTAAAAATAATTATTGTATTATTTCGTTGGTTGAGGCATTCCAATACTTCTATCAACCTTCCCACTGCGGAATCCATTTGGCTCGCGTAAGCAGCATATCTTTTGAATGACTGATCTTTTAATGGGTCATCATCGTAGGTAGAGAATTGGTATTGGTCAAGCCACTTTTGTGGGGCCTTTATGGGTACATGAACAGCAGTAAATGGTACATAACAAAACCATGGTTTTTCCTGCCTACTTAACCACTTTGTCGCCTCATCAGTGATAAGATCTGTCACATGTCCAGATTGCTTAATCAGCTTACAATTTCGATGCCAAGTCTGAGAGAATTCACCGCGTTTGTAGTGGTGATTGTAAGGATCAACACCACCAGCTAAACTACCGTAAGAAGTGTTGAAACCAAAGTGATTTGGACCAAACTGTGGAGAGGAACCAAGATGCCACTTACCGAAAAGTCCTGTATCATAACCACAGTTTCTCAAAGAAGTTGCTAATGTTTCGTAGTTATCTGGTAGTACTGGTGGGTTAGAGGGAATAGTTGCCCGTCGACCGAATCGACTTGGATATCGGCCGGTCAAAAATGATACACGCGTTGGTGTACACATGGGACAAACATAGTGCTGTTCCAGTTGGATACCTGATTCTGCTAATCGGTCAATAGTTGGCGTTCGGATATCTGAGCCATGATAACTAACATCACCCCAACCCAGATCATCAGCTAAAATAAATAGGATATTCGGTTTGTCTACTTTTAGCACTTACACACTCACATTCAACTATATATCTTTGCTTTAATATACTGAGTAATTACGTAATCTTCAATATCAAATTCTAGCAAAGATCCTCGATACAAACATCTCAGGTAGACTTATTTTGACTTTTGTTGTCTGATTGTTCACTACATTCGTCCCGCTAATTTTGCTGTGCTTCGGACCATTCACCACAACGAATTACTAACTTTCTTTTAACTGGAGTCATGTCTGTGATCAACACGCGAAACAGTTTGTCATCAACCTCACTATACCCATCTACCACATCTGATGGACTTTATCACCGGGGTGCCAATATGAATATTATCTTCACCGATTGCATAGTGCGTCCATCCGCTTTTCAGAAAAGTCGTATTTCCCCGTTTTCCTTCGCAAGTAATACTATCTGTATCTAAAATCCCACTCAATCTGAAAAGGGACATTATCAAACCTAGCTTTGGTTTGAACATACAAATCGAAGCTATTGGAAATTTTTTCTATGTAGAGTACGATCTCTAATGGCGACATTTGATAAATTTTGCGACAACCTCTTACTTCTTGCCAATTATCGTGTGTACTGTTTTATCTATCGGTAACCAATAGACACTACAAAGATAGTCTTTCTCAGGGAAAATTTTGTTGTGTCCCTTATGTTTCATTCGGATCCAGTTTNNNCCAGCCTGAAATTCTTCCCCTTCAAATTGNCCTGTAGCGAAAAAAGTCGAACATATTTTCACTATCATCTCTAGTTGGATTTGTTGTATTGTAATCTGGCTAATGCAGTCGTACCCATTTTTTTGCTACGGACCCGCCGAATGTCAGAAGTAGGATAAACCTTAGTATACTCATGGTTTAGGAATATTCGTGTTATATAATTTGTTCGCCAATTGGGAGGACTGGCAAAATTAGATAAGCGTATTAATCGACGCCCTCCTTTCTGAATACCAACCAATAACAGATACGAAGAAGCCATTGTCATCAATATGAGGCATGGTATGTAAACTGTCAACTAAAGCAATTGACTAATTCCCTTAATCTTATCAACGTGAAATACTAGTCACTATGGTGGTATCGTTATGTACCAAATGACAACTAAGATCTAGCCTTCTTCGAGCAGGTTCTAATAACGCAGGTCGATCTAAGGCTTCAGCAGACAAGATAAGTGTACAATTAACAATAGCGTTATAAATACTTGTACTTCGCTCACTATATTCACCATTCGAGTTAATGTCTATGCCTTTATCCAAATATGAATTAATCTTATTATGAAGTTGTAAGTCTGGATAAAATTATTGGGTCATAGATAATGCAATAAGAATTACTCACTAGTGATTGGAAGGGATGGAAGCCTCGCCGTATAATCCCTTTGATCCCATAATAATCAGTTCAACGAAAGAAGAGGTAATTTGTTATGTCCCTTCATCTTCTTGAAAGCCTGTAAGCTTAATCGCTGGAGCCAAAGATTTAACAAAAAAAGCTCTATCGGGAGAGGAATCGAAGTTTGTTGTNAGTACCAGGAGGTCGCCTGTTACNACGNCTAAACCACCTTTCTTCAAGATAGATTNCAATAACTGGTTATTTCGAAAAAACCGAGATTCTTCCAGCAAATATTCGTAACACGACATANTAGCTGAGGAAACGCTATTTGACCTAGACCATCTTTATCCATAAATCCTTCTTTGTCAGGACTGCTTGAATCGTTAATTTGCCCTTGCTATCAGACGTTGTATATTACGATCTAGTTGAGATATGATATCTTTGTGTCTAGTCATTTTTGATTCAACTAAATTTATGAGGATTGAATTGATAGTTTAGTACTAAAGAAAAAACCTAGGATTCCCCTGCTACTGTCTTGTAGGGTTGCCAAAGTCTTGAGTGTCTTTTAAGATTTAGACAGCCCTGTTTCATACGAAGAATTATCTACTTGCTCCGTAGTACTATTTCAGAATTAACCATTACTTGGAGAGAAAATAATAGGAAAAGTGAATAACAAAAGTTCTGCATCAACTTGGAATCAGGCACGGCTGATATAATATTTTTTATACGACTAAGTAATTCATGACAGATAAAACCGAACTTAACATAGCAAACCAATATTTTCGTTTGGCAATCGAATATACTAAACAAACAAAGTTAGATCAAGCGATAGAAGCATATCACAGTGCAATTTTAATAGATTCAGAACAAGCCTCTGTATATAATAACCTTGGTCTCTTGTATGCTCAAAAAGGTAATTTATTCAAAGCAGTTCAATCATATTTAAAAGCTATTCAAATCGCCCCAGACTTTTCTATCGCCCATAATAATTTAGGCTTGGTGTATTTACAGCAGGGGCAACCTTCACCAGCAATAAAGGCTTTTCAGAAAGGTATCCGTACTAATCCAAACGACTCTAGTTTACATCATAATTTAGGTTGCGCCTATCAGACTCATGGTAGTATGGAAGAGGCAATTTCTGAATTTGAACGAGTAATTGAACTTGACCCAAAAAACGCCAATGCCTACTTCAACATTGGTTCTATCTTAGAACAACAAGGACATTTGGAAAATGCCCTTTTCATGTATCAGGAAGCAGTTAATAGAGCTCCTAATGACAAAAACCCACATTATAATCTCGGTAATACCTTAGCAAGGCTTGGCAAATTCACAGAAGCTATTTTTGCATTCCAAAAAACAATCCAGATTGATCCCAATTTTGTGAGCGCTCATTACAATATGGGTTTTATATATGCTAAACAGAAAAAAAGAGCCTTNGCTATCACNGCATACCAGAAAGCNGTGAAACTGAANCCCAACGACGCTAGTACATATTATAATNTAGGCTTTTTATATGCCNAACAGAACGAGCCGTCTATAGCTATTGAATGGTATAAACAAGCNATACAAATTGAACCTGACTTCGACGATGCAAATTTTAATCTGGGGAATGCGTATACAAAACGAGAAAATTACGAGCAGGCAGTTGCTGCTTATCGGAGAGAAATCAAAATTAATCCATCTCATACAGCGGCATTAACCAATCTTGGTTTGGTCTATTACAAGCAGGGAAAAATAAACGAAGCAATAGAAACATTATCGCAAACCCTTGAGATTAATGTTAATCATGAAAAAGCAAATAAATATTTGAGGTATTTCAAACAGCGTCAATCGGTGGAAGTCAGATTAAACTGATGTAGGTTTATNGAAGTAATATTTATGTTATCCGGTACACATGTTAGTAATATCTTACATTTTTTGATTAATTTAAGTCGGAATACTGGTATAGTTAATTTGTTTAATGCTAGAGGATTAGTTCGAACTCTTATAAAGACTCCGTCAACAAAAAGTATCTGTTGATTTAGATCTAGTTGTTTAATTAACGAACTCGGCAAGATTTGAGCTAGTCTCTTATTTTTTCATATCATACTCAAAAGGATTTTATTATAAGTGGAACATCTGAGAGTTGCGGCTATTGGGGCTGGAGGTATGGCAAGTGGCCATTTTCGTAACTTGTCTGATTTTGAAGATGTTGAATTGGTAGCCATCTGCGATATCTCTGAGGCACAAGCTATCAGACAGTGTAAAAAATACGGTGGAAANCCATATACTAATTACGAGATGATGCTAGATAAAGAACATATTGACGCGGTCTATATTTGTATACCACCATTTGCTCATGGTGAGCCAGAGTTAGCTGTTTGCCAACGCCAGATTCCTCTATTTATTGAAAAACCACTTTCTACTCAAATGAAAGTAGCACAAAATATTTATCAAGCTATTCAAGAGTACAATATCATTACCAGTATTGGCTATCATTGGCGATATCAGCATAATACCAATCTGGCTAAATCGCTTCTGTCGGAACAAAAAATTGTTGGCGCTTTGGGATATTGGATGAGTGGGTTTCCAGGAACACCTTGGTGGTCCATACGAGAACGATCTGGAGGCCAACACGTAGAGCAGACGACACATGTTTTTGATTTGTGCCGTTATTTAGTTAATAGTGATGTAGTTTCGGTTCATGGTTTCTCAGCTCAAGATAGTACGAAAGTAATTAAAAATCATAACGTAGATGATATGAGCATCATTAATATCCGATTTGCCAATGGTGTGATAGTTAATATCACTTCAGCTTGTATGCTAAAAAAATGGAGTCGGATACGGTTGGAGTTATTTTGTGATGGATTAGTTGTTGAAATTGAACCGTCTTTAGAACTCAGTTTTATCGATACTAGCTCTACAGATGAAGGAACCAAGGGGGGAAACTTACGTATTAATCGAAGTGGACAAATTGAAGAACACNTACATTATATGAGCGGATATGTCACAGAAGACCGAGTTTTCATTGATGCNGTAAAAACAGGAAACACGTCTCAGATCAGATCAACCTATGCGGACTCATTGAAGACCTTAGAGTTAACATTAGCAGCTAGCCTCTCATTTGAAACCGGTAAGGTCATCAATTTAAAGGAGCCAAGTATTCTGGACTAGAAAAAATAAACTTTAGCCTTGATGGAAAAGCAACTTACNGATTGATGAACAAACCCATGGATTATTCACTAGCTACAGATATATTTAGACTGGAATCTGATGATCTTCATAAGAAAATCTAGGATAGGATCTAGTCCGTTTTTCAATATGCTAGAAATCCTAAGACAAATCTTATCCTAACCCTATGAAATTCAAAAAAATGCTAATTCTAACGTGATTGGTATTGTCAAAATCTTAGNTAGAACTAAATNTAGTTTATAGATTTATTGACGCCCTGAAGAATAAGTTTAAGTAAAATCAGACTAATCACCCACCANCTAAAATTGGCAAANCGAAAGGTTACAATTTCTTTAATTTATAATTGACTCATGCATTGGCTAGTATTGGTCNANCTACTATCCCACTCTTAGCCACTTACTTTGATAATNCCGATTGTCAGTTAGNGATACAGTTGCTGATCTGATTATTCGTACAGAGTGTCTCAAGTCAAGTGGAACCTANTATGTTGGTGGNACCTNCAGTATTATAAGATTCAGTGAAATACCCTGAAAACAACAGGTAATGTGTACATTCATAATTTATGGAATTATCTGAAGCACGCGTCTGGGGACGAACATAAATTAGCACGATGTAATTCTTTAGTAGCTTTCAGTAGGTTGTCTCCCAAATACGATCCTTGTTAATCCCGTAATCCAAAAAATAGGATGAGACGGGTAGTNAAAATGTCTACTGTNAGGCTACGNCAGCATCCAAATATATTCTCATTTACATTATCTAATANTTTTCAGTATCTAATCGGAGTCGTCAATTNCCTATGNAAATCTCTTATTGATTAGCTTTGTTTAATCAAACCTCATTATTGTGTGAATCTCACTATATTGTAAATACAACATCATCCACAATTAGCACTTTATTATAGAACTTGAAAAGAGTTCACTTTAATTGTAATGCACTTATGCTTTCTATTATTGATGATCGGTTGAGTCGGTGATATACTTAACTTTAACACTATTTCTGATTGNGCCTCGACAAAATGATTGATAAGCGACTGAGTTTAGTCCTATATATTCTATCTTTGTTTTTCTNGCTGTTGGATAGTNCAGTGGTCNGTTCCGAAACAACTGAGNCTAAANCNTCAGAGAAAAACAGATCANGAATTTCCTCTCAACGTTCGGAAATGTCAGAGAAAGAGCGTGCTGACCTGCAATCTGAATTCAACCGTCTGTCCGGAGAATTGAAGANGTTAGGNCAGCAGTTTGGAACTAGCATTTCTTTGCCCAGTATGAACCTATTCGATTCGGGGAAAACTGACCAACAATCAACGACCGAAACTATTAGCCGTGTGCAGTCAATTCAGAACAGGATGCGAGAAATTCAGCAATCTTTTCCCACNCAAACCCGGCGCCCATTTCCACTGTCGAAAAAACAANTCGAAGAACGAATTCAAGTTNTACAGTCTGAAATTGAAGGTTCTAGTAAGGGGATTGAAGAACTAACAAAATCTAACCCATCCTCCGATGAAGTCCGTATCTTGCAAAGACAAATGAGGCATAAGAAGCGCACTTTAAATTGGTTGCTTGGCCAAAAACAACGGCTANAATTAGTTGCTTCATCAATAGAAAATAAATCAAATTTACAGNCCGATACATCTGGCAACTCAGACAACCCTGAACCTAAAGTAAGTCCTAAATCTGAAACTGACTCGCTTAATCATCATTTGGNCGAAACCCTCGATTTAAGAGAGTTAGAGTTTTTTAAAATTCATCATATCTCAGCCACATCAGTTATTCCAATCNTAACACCGTTTCTGAGTACTAATGAAACACCAATTGTTGTAGATACTAATACCAACTCGATTATTGTCAAGGACTTACCTCATGTTCTTCTTGATCTTGACCGAATCTTAACCTACATAGATCAACCAGTGAATATACAAAAATCTAGTCAAGTTAAATTAGACCAAGCAATTCCGGTTAACCCAACCACAGAATCCACTCCCTGAATTTTACATTCTATTTTTGGCTAAACGCTGACCTATGTGTCAACTACCTATACTCTCAGGATGTACTAATAACAAAAACCGTTTGCTAGAATTAATCTTCTTGTTCGTTTCTAGTGTGGTTTGGTCCGACCAACCGTGGACGGAAATCTTAGAGTTAACCGACTTATCAGCTACACAACCGGCTATAAAGGCTTGGGAAAATGATGTATATATTGTTTGGTCTGATGATCGTTTAGCATCAAAGGAGATTTTTTTTCGTCATAGTACAAACGCTGGGGAAAACTGGTCCATTGATCAACGAGTAACCCGAACTTCCGCTGATAGTGTTGAGCCAGATATAGAACTTGATAATCGTTATCTTTATTTAGTTTGGCAAGAAGATCAAGCCATTAAGTTTGCCTTATATGATGGCGAAATATGGAAAAATCAGTCAACACTATCGACAAGTGGGCGACGACCTCGAATTTCTGCAACTAAGACATCCCCAAACAATTTTATCTACGTTGTTTGGGAACAAATCCCAACCCAAAATTCAGATCCATTGGTCGGAATTCAGGCTACAATTTCTATTAGCGACGACAAAGGTAACACTTGGCGGAAACCTAGACCTTTAACTGGTCAATGGCAATCTGCAGAACCGGATGTCGCAGCTGGTTTTCAGACATCGACTGTTGTTTGGCGAGACCACCGAGAAGCCACCGGGCAAATTTATGCTCAACAATACCAAGGTTTAGTTGGTAGTACTCATTGGAGATTGTCATTATCTGGGCACGCTCGTCGGCCAATGGTAGTCATGAGTAACTATCAACAACATCGTTTTGGTGAAGCGTTTATCTCTGTGGCTTGGGAATCGCGACTGCAACCATTAGACCCTGCAGATATTTGGGTAGCTCAAAATTTTGATTCTCGACAACCCAACATTTACCAAATAGAACAGATTACTAATAACTCTGCTGAGTCAATTTCACCGCAAATCTCACTGGCAAGTGATCGTACATGGTTATTCTGGCGAGATGGGCGTTCGGGGGACTGGCAACTCTATTTCTCAGATTATGACTTCAAATGGTCAGCTAACAAATCGTTTCTTCCATCTAATCGATTTGGACCTGAAATAAATCCTGCATGGATAGCAGTGTCGGCATATAAACACGAATTGCAACTAGTTTGGTTAGAATCAAAATTCGAAACACCGAACCACTTGTTCTATCAGCGTATAGATAAAACCCCCCCACAAAAGCCATCTCGTCCCATTCATGTTGACCTTGACGCCCCATCGGGTTTCGACAACGATCAGAATTTAACTTTCATTTGGGATAAGGTGGCAGAATCTGTTATGTACNANATTTGGGTTTCTATTGATCAGGCTAAGTTTGAGGAAATTAGCCAAATAGATTTACCACGTTATGATTATCAACCATTAGTAAATAACAAATCTTATCGAATTCAAATTCAAGCCGCTGATTCTGTAGGTAATCGAAGCCAATTTTCACCTCCATCGGAGCCTATTTATGTCGATTATCANCCACCTAAGTTACAACTTCATACACCAANATCNATTTCGGNCAATAANACGAAAGATGACCAAATCCCAGTTATTGTTTCACAAAAGGTTGTAGTAACGGCCACCTGCTTGGATGATAATTTAGTCAATTTCCAACTGAGCTTGGGAAATGGGCGTCTGCCAAGTTTGTCAGATAATTGGAAAAATTTGGGACCACCTATCCGAACNTCATTTGAACGCGAACAAATTTACGTCTGGGATACAACGGGCTTGGATGGAATTTATACTTTNTCTNTAACAGCGGTTGATGCNNTTCAAAACCAAACTANTATTCAGTCTTTGGTAATNATTGATAACCATNAACCTTTACCTATTTCGGGCGGATTGGATTATCAAGTAATATCAAACCAAACTGATGTGTCTGATTATACTCCTGCGTGGTCTCCAGATGGGAAATTTATTGCGTTCTCAAGTAATGCGGCAGGCTCAGTAGATATTTGGATTCTAGCGTTAGATTCCGGTCAAAGATCACGACTAACCAAAGACCAGTGGATTGATTTGTACCCATCTTGGCATCCCAATGGAGAAGTGGTTACATTTCAATCTAAGCGACCCCAGCCAGACTCGACTCAGTTAGATTGGGAAATTTGGTCTGTCAATATCAATGGCTCAGGCTTACACCGTCAATTAGATCGGCCCGCACGTACAGCTAGTTGGTCTCCAACAGGAGACCAACTAGCTGTTACTATCACGCATAATGGTAACGATGAAATTTTCCTTGCTCAAGTGACGTCCTCACCGGTAACTTATCAACAGCTAACTCGAAATAATTATCAAGATACGTTTCCGTCGTGGTCTCCTGATATGGTTAGAATAGCCTTTCAGTCAAATCGAGCAGGAAACTGGGATGTTTTGCTGCTCGACGTGGGTCAATCTGACGAGACTACAGAGCAATTATTGAGACAAAGTTTTGCAAATGAAACCCAACCTCGCTGGGCACCAAATGGTAAATACTTACTATTTCTGACTGACCGTTTCGGCCAATCAAAGACTGCCGTGTCTACTTTATTAGATCCTTTGGCCCGCCAGGCTAAATTACCAGCACAGCTGACCCCAATCGGCACCCCAGTTGATTCAGCCTGTTGGTCGCCAAGCATCAAACAGTTAGCATATCAGTCTAAAGACCAGCTGCACNTCGTNCCTATTGTCTTCCCTATGGTGTATGTGGAAGCTCAGATTGTTACACCCTACAACCGAGATATAGTATCTGGGAAAGTAGAATTAATAGGTCTAGCAAGAGGACCGAAATTTCTAGAGTTTTCTTTGCACTATGCCGAGGTTTCTGCTCCTGTACGAACTTGGATTCCGATTGGTGGCCGTTCAACTCAGCCAGTNTCTACTACTGGTTTCCTTGGTCAATGGGATACCAGACGATTAAGAGGAGAATATATCCTGCGTTTGACAGTTATCTCTAGTCATCCTGATGGAAACCAGATAGTAATAGATGAACAAACAGTTTTAGTAGAAAATCATAAACCAACCTTAGAGATTTTTTCGCCTTATGAAGGAAAAATTACAGATCAACAAATGATCAATTTAACAGGAAAAACTAGCAACGATGCTCAACTCTATGTTAACAATGATCTGATAGCAACTGAAACCAGTGGTCTATTTTCTGCAAGAATTTTGCTAAGTGAAGGTAGCAATCTACTACATATTCGGGCGATCTCACCAGTTTTAGGAACGACCGAAATGTATCGAACAATCGTTCGAGATGTTCAGGCACCTTTTATAGAATTGAGTCAGCCCAGTGATTTCACAATCTCCCCAGTTCCATATATATTAGTTTCGGGAACCACGGACAGTCCAGAACTCCAAATTCAGCAGCAATCAACAAAAGAGGAAAAGACAATTACTATTTCTGTTGAATCTGATGGAGTTTTTAGTCAAAATCTAGGATTACAAATTGGTACTAACACAATTGTACTTTTAGCTAAAGANGAATTCGGTCGACATTCCAGATTACTTCGTCGCGTCGTATATAATATTACTGAAACTAAAAATCNGGTTGGACAGTTAGCTCCAATTGATATCTACCCTCCAGGGATTATTGATTTGTACCCTTCTAATGGTCAAATTTTGACATATCCGAAGGGAAAAATCGCTATTTCTTGCTATTTATTGGACAATGTACAAATAGATCCATTGTCACTGATCTTCGATTTTGATAACCAAACATTCTATTTTGACCCAGATACACTAGAAGGCGGAGAAAAGGAGGTCCAAATTGCCAGTTTTGATGGGAATACATTTACTTTTGATCCTGAGACTAGTAAGTTTACATATCGGCCAGTCCAAGAATTAAGTCCGGGTAAACATACACTTAAATTACAAGTTAGGGACCTAGAAGGGAATCTATCAGCCCCGGTTACATCAAATTTTACTATTGATCGTCAACCTTTTTATGCTTCGCTTTCCGCAATTCGTGATGGAAACGATTTGTGCGTACATCTAGTCTCTAATAAAATTCTAAAAACGATTGGAAATTCAAAAGTTACAGTTACCCCATTAGGAAATCGTGAGAGTTTTCACCGAATCTATAGTATTGACCTCCAACTGGTTACATTAGAAAAACTAGAACCGAAAGCAACTCGTCAGATGGTAAAACGTCGCGCCCAAGAAGAAGGGACAGATCCTGAATTAGAAAGTTTGTTTATCTATCAAGGCAAATTCCGACTAAATTCACAGGCTGATAGCTTTGATATCTCTGCAGACTTCAGTTTAACTGATGACCAATCAGTGATGCATCGTAGACTTGGCTATTACACTGACCAAAATCAGTTTCAGTCATCGCCTGTATTACCTTTCCCACAGAAAAAACAAGGATATCATTCCATCTTGCTCCCTTATCAAATCTATCATCCAAGGGGTGCTAGTCTGACTTTTTTGAATCCACAAACGAATTTGAAACCACAACTTTCTAGCCAAAGTGGTTTCGACTCAAATCGAGTTTTAAGTCAATTACAGAATGCAGAAAGTCGACAGCTTGAAATTATTTATCCTGTCCATGAAATTAAATTAGATGTAACTTCAGAGGTTTTTCAGAATTCAAGTTTCGAGTTACGTATTCCATCAAAGAAATCAGAGGAAATGCTCGAGTCAACGGCCTTATTCTATTGGCAAAAAACTTGGCTGCCAGTGCCCAAAGCAAGGAAAATAAGGATTGATGATCAAGTATATTTTGTGGCAATTGTTGAAAAATTGGGTAGTTATGGCCTTTTGGTAGATCAAAAGATACCGATGATTGGGTCTTTTCGGAAGAATGAGCAATTAATTGAGCTAACAATTACGGATAATGGGTCAGGTATTGATCGCTTATCCGTAAAGATAGATGAAGAGCCAGCTGTTATTTTAACTTCTTCACAAACCGATCAGAATACTAATAGGGAGATGCGGTTTCAGATGATGGACTCATTTTCTGGTAAATTGACATATTTACCAGGTAACNTGTTTCCTGGCCGGCATACNNTGAACGTTGAGGCTTTTGACCGTGCTGGAAATATGGCACAATTTGAAAATGTTTTCTTTAGTCGAGATATTTTCGACTTTGTTGACCCAGTTTTCGCATACCCTAATCCTGCGACTCGACAAGCCCAAATAAATTTCCAACTGACTAGGGTNGCGGATATTGAACTAATCATCTATAGTGTATCGGGTGAGAAAGTTTATTCGACTACTCTTTCGAATGTTAGTGGTTCAAACACCAGTTTGAAGTGGAATTGTTGTAACCAAAATCAACAGCCTGTCACAACAGGTATCTATATTTTTGATTTAACGGCAACCAACTCTGGCCGGTCTATACGACGCAGTGGGAAAATTGCTGTACTACATCCGAATACAAATGACAGATGAAATTTACTCGGCCCGAAAATCGCCGCGTTGACCTCCGGTTTTTTGAACTAATCGAATTTCGGAAATTCTCATCGTCTGATCAACACTCTTACACATATCGTAAATTGTCAAAGCTGCTACGGAAACAGCTGTCAGAGCTTCCATCTCGACTCCTGTCCGCCCCATACTTTTAACATGGGCTTCAATTTCTACACGAGANTGTTCCAAATGAGTTAACAGATGAAGAGAGACACCTGTGATTGGAATTGCATGGCACAATGGAATAATATCAGGAGTACGTTTGGTAGACATTATGCCTGCTAAACGTGCAACCTCCAGAACATTACCTTTCTCAAACTTATGTTGGTTAATTTGTAAAACGGTTTCACGTTTTGTGTATACTACTCCTTTTGCTATAGCTGTTCGTTCTGTTTCAGGTTTTGGACTTACATCTACCATTTGTGCATGCCCCTTTTCGTCAAAGTGTGTCAGTTTTGTCATAATGGTTAGTTACACNCCTAAAAAAGAGTTGATTCTAGACTTATTTTGTGCTAAATTATAGCCGTGCAACTGCAAAGGTGCAAAATATAGTAAAAAGGAGTCGTACAGCATGCCGGTATTAACGTCAGCATCAACGTCAGCNGCATCCCCTCAGGGACTTGCTCAGGTCCGTCCGTTGATCAACACGAGCCAAGCTTTCCAGAGACCCACTCTCGGACTTGGAAAAACCGAGTTCCTAGAGGCGAGAAACAAGAGCTCTCAATCAAGTCGTTCTCCTCACTCATCCAGTAGCATAAAGGGAAAGTCGCTCACAATCGGATTGTCCGGAATTGGTGGGGCATCTGTGGCGCGCGATTCATCTGGTGGGTTAGTCGGTGGTGGAATTATTGTAGACAGCGTGTCGTAACAGCTACATATTAGGTACTTCTTCGTATAAACTGATCAAATCCTCCACCAGGCCTGTCCTGCCTGCGAACATTCCCGCTTTCTGCTTTGGGTCCGGTTGATTATATTGAATTGGTTCACCTCCTCGACTCCAAAATACACCCCCGGCTTCTCTAACNACTAAATCCCCAGCACAAATGTCCCACTCGTTTTTTGGTTGTACTGTCAGGTATCCGTGAGCAGATCCAGCAGCTAGCCTTCCTAATTTGTAGGCGACACTTCCAATGTACTTTAATTTTCCTACTTTGTTTTCGAAAGCCCTTAACTGGCCTCGCTGATGTTCAGTACGACTTGCTAAGATTGTTGCTTGTTCAGTTTTTGTGGTAGNCAAGCAACTCAAACGTTCGCCATTCAAATAAGCACCTTCGCCTTCGACAGCCACAAAAAGTTCTTCCGTCGCAGGATTGTTTAAAACACCAACAATAGGTCGGCTGTTTTCGACCAAAGCAATGGAAACTGCAAATTGCGAAAGCCCTTCGATAAACTCTAGTGTACCATCGATTGGATCGATGACCCAAACCCGGTCTTTACCAATTCGATCTGGTGAGTCCTTACTTTCTTCTGACAACCAACCATCTTCAGGAAAGGCGCTCATNATAGTTTCTTGAATATGATAGTTAGCGGCCAAATCCGCTTCAGTAACGGGATTATTTGGGCTTTTGTTTGTGATTTCGTACTTACTTCGGTAATACTTCATTATCACGTCCCCGGCGGTTTTAGCTGCAGCGATAGCGATCTCTTTTTCTTTCAATTGACATCCTCTCTTCGATTTGGTTAGAATTTGCTTGAAAGTAAGATTCTAAAAGGTTTTTAATGAAAAAGCAACGTCTTTTGACGCCATATCTAAATCTCTTANCCTTCATTACATTAGNGGTCAGTCTACTACTCGGCTGCGAGGCAGTACAGAAAGCTCAAGAAAAGCGCAATGAACGNTTAATGACCAACCTTCAAAAGTCAGTGAAAAGTCGGCCTGCGGACACTGCACCTTCACCCGATTCTCCTGCTGCGTTAATTGGTAAAACAGCCCCAGACTTCACTTTACGTACTACCGAAGGAAATATTGTTAATCTATCAGACCTTAGAGGTAAAGCTATAGTCCTAAACTTTTGGGCGACATGGTGAGGTAGCTGCCGTACGGAGGTTCCGTACTTAGAAGCATTATATAAAAAAAATCACGAGAGTGGATTGATGGTCTTGGGTGTTAGTGTGGATGAAGACGTAGAAAAGCTACAAGAGTTCGTCCGAAATAATATCAGCTATCCGGTTTTAACCAATGCTGGGGGAGTAGCTAATCAGTACAATGTAAGTGGTATCCCAGCGACCTTCTTTATCGATAGGGAAGGTGTTATTGCTTTCCAAGAAACTGGTTTTCGAGGTGAAGCATCATTGAATTCTCACTCAGCTCANCTACTAAACTAGCAGTTATAAAAATGATTAAAAGAAGGAAAACCGATTCGAAGATTGGTTTCCCTTCCGTTACATTTTCTGCCGATCAGATACGTTCCAGAGGTGGTGAGTTAGTCAATTGCCTGATGCGTAATCCTTCAACTGTCCTNGTTGGCTTGGCCCACAGAACAGCATTAGCCATTACTCTTCTGATGTTTGGATCATAGTAAATCGGGTGAGTTTCGTGTCCTGGGCGGAAATAAAACACCTTACCTTTCCCTCTGTAGTAGCAGCAACCGCTGCGAAAGACCTCGCCCCCAGGAAACCAACTGATAAAAACTAAGTTGTCAGGGGCTGGAATATCAAATGGCTCACCGTACATTTCGGTTTCTTCTAGTTCAAAATATTCCCCGAGACCATCGGCAATCGGGTGGCCATGCTCTATGACCCAAACTCGTTCTTTTTCACCCGACTCTCTCCATTTTAAAGCTCCACTAGTTCCTAGTAACAACTTAAAAATTTTGGCTCCCTGTGTAGAATGCAACATAATCAAACCCATCCCATCAAGGACTTTTTCTTGCACCCTAATTGCTATTTCATCACTCACTTTGTTATGAGCTAAGTGGCTCCACCATATTAATACATCCGTTTGGTTAAGAACTGATTCTGTCAGACCGTGCTCAGGCTCATCCAGAGTAGCAAAAAAAACATCGATATCTAGGTGCTCTTTGAGACCATCAGAAATAGCGCCGTGTATACCTTTTGGATAAAGCTTGGCTATAAACTCATTGTTCTGTTCATGTAAATTCTCATTCCATATTGTGACCCGAATTTTTTTACCCATTGTGATTAGCACTCTCCAATTCTGGTGATTTGCAAAAATGANTGATAAGCATCNTGCCACTCTTGATTGTTATTTGGATCGTAAATCTGAAGTGAAAAAGAATTTTTGATTACTTGACGAGCTTCATCTAATGTACTAAGTGCGTTAATTGCGATAGCTTGTACAGCTATATTACCAATTGCTGTGGCCTCAACAGGGCCCGCGACTACCTGCTTCCCAGTAGCATCAGCAGTAAACTGNCACANGAGTTGGTTTTGTACTCCACCNCCAACGATATGTAAAGTGTCAATATGACGACCAGTTACAGATTCAATCTGTTCCAGTGTCCACCTATATTTGAAAGCTANGCTCTCCAAAGCACATCGGACNAAAGCTCCTGGTGTATCTGGTGCAGNTTGCCCCGTTCTGTGGCANTAATCGACAATCCGCTTGGGCATGTCCCCAGCTGGTAGGAAGGTGCTATCGTCTGGATCAATTACACTCACAAAAGCAGTTGAGCCTTTAGCTAATTGTGTTAATTCAGAATATTCCATTTCTGTTCCTGTANTTTGAGCCCAAGTCCTACGACATTCTTGAACTAACCATAATCCCATGATATTTTTGAGAAATCTAGAAGTCCGATTAAAACCACCTTCATTAGTGAAATTTAAAGCTAGTGCTTGATCAGTAATCAAGGGTTGATCTAATTCNACTCCCATCAATGACCANGTNCCGGANCTAATGTATGCCCAATTATTGCCGTNAGCAGGAACAGCNACTATCGCNGAACCTGTGTCATGACAAGCTGGTGCTACCACGGGCACTCTACTCAGCCCTGTTTCNTTACCGANAGATGGCCTGAGCAAACCAATTTCNTCTCCNGGAAAAATCGTATCAGGAAATATATCATAAGGGATTTGAAACTTTTTGCAAATNAACTCTGACCAAGTGGCAGTTCGTGGNTCAAGAATTTGAGTCGTAGTAGCATTNGAAAATTCACTTACTTTTCGGCCTGTAAGCCAAAAATTAAGCAAATCGGGAATAGTTAGAAAAGTATCTGCTATTTCAAAAATCGGCGATTTAGAGTTCACCATAGACAGTAGTTGATACAGAGTGTTGATCTGCATAAACTGTGTCCCAGTTTGTGCAAATATTTCTTTTTTAGTGAGAAGCTCAAAAGCCAATTCCATCATTCCATTTGTGCGTTCATCTCGGTAGTGATATGGTTGGCCAATTAGCTGTCCATCAGCATCCAACAAGCCGAAATCAACGCCCCAAGTATCAATTCCAATGGATTTCAGATCACTATTGGCAGACATCCCAAGCACTTGCTTGATTTCTTTCCATAAAAATAGTAAATCCCAATGAAGGCTATCAAGTATTCGTACCCCACCATTAGGAAACCGGTGTGTGATGCTTAAGCTAATACGCTTTCCGTCAAAAGAACCAGTAATTCCACGGCCACTCTCCGCACCTAAGTCAATCGCCAAAAAATTCATTTTTCCCCTATAATTCTCCTTTCTGAAAGGTTATTCCATTTTATGCTTATCTTATGTAACTGTCAAGAAGACGTCTCACTAGTAAGACTATAGAAATAACAATTCAATTGTCTTGATCAATAATGTTAAGTTATAGTACTTCTCGGCTGCCCGATACACAATTACGGGCGTACGAGTCAGATTGTAATTAAACAAACAAAAGCAAACGATAATTATCTCGGTGAAGGAGAAGCAGAATGTTTAAAACTATACGACTAACTAGCTACATAATATTATTTACACTTCTAATGAATATATTATTTATTCATCTGGCTTCAGCTCAGAATCGTAGTAAAACCCACGATGTGTACAATGCATTGACAGGTGTGGATATCAAGATCGATGGAAAAATATCTGACTGGGATGGTGTCTTTGATGCCGTAGTTGGCACAGATGGCAAACCATTTATTGATTTACCCGCAGGAGACGGTGGGAAAAAAGCCTTCCAAGAACATGATGGTGGAAAGTGGAACGGAAAAGATGACCATCGAACCGGAATTATGATGGTCTGGCAGCCAGATGCTTTCTACGTTGGGTTAGTGGTGACCGACGACAAACACGATGATCCACCTAATGGATGGAATGGCGACACTCTCCAAATGGCTTTAGAGATGAGTGGAAAACGGAAAGCCGGTATACCTATGATTCTTTATAATATGGGTGTTTCTAAGGGAAAACTCGTGATTCATAACGAGAAAGCCGGAAAAAACGGACTGACTGAAAAAGACTTCATGATTGTACGAGATGAAGCTACAAAAAAAACCTATTATGAAATTAAATTGTCCGCAGAAGAAATCTTAAAGAAAGGCAAATTTGAGAAAGGCTTGGAATTCGGGATAGGCATTTGTGTCAATGACGGCGACCCTCCTAACGAAAAAGGTCAGAAGGGCTGGAGCGGTTGGTATTGTCATGCTGTTGTCCATGGGAAAAATTCTGAAAAGACAGGTCTTGTTCACTTGACCGATGAAAAATTACCAGTCGATAGAATTGGTAAATTAACCACTACTTGGTCAGCCATCCGTCAGTAACAGCGA